>JANQHI010000041.1 GCA_028282705.1 Prolixibacteraceae bacterium
AAGCCCCTGTTTTTATATGCCCTACACCCCTTCTTGTTTTATAACTTGAAGGGGTTTTTATTAAGTTTGTTTAGTGTAAGTTTGTATATTGTTGCCTAACTTTTTATGCTTGTATAGTTTTGTGAATTCCGCTTTATATATTTACAAATCCCGAGCGAAATCTAAATAAAAATGACATATTCCGCTTTCAATGTTTACACATCCTGGGCGGAATTATACATAAAAACAAACTTTTCGCTTAGGTTTGATTTTGATCTGTGGCGGAATATTCATAACTTTGGAGTATTAAAACATAAGCTAACATGAGCAATATATTAATTGGCAGGAACGAAGAAAAGCAAATATTAACAAAGCTACTTAATACAAATGGTGCTGAAATGCTTGCTATAATTGGAAGAAGGCGCGTTGGAAAAACCTTCTTAATCAGGGAAGCATTAAAAAAAGATATCTGTTTTGAAATGACAGGAACTAAAGATGCACTAAAAGAAGAGCAACTACAAAAATTCTCAGACCAGTTGAAATTGCATACTAAATCATTTTTTGACCTAACAATTCCAAGAACATGGGCAGAAGCATTTAAATTATTAACTGGGTATTTGGAAACTATCAAATCAAAGAAAAAACCTGTTTTATTTTTTGATGAGCTCCCCTGGCTGGCAACCCACAGGTCAGGTTTCCTGGAAGCATTGGGCTATTTCTGGAATAGCTATGCATCAAGGAAAAAAATCTTTGTAATTATTTGTGGTTCTGCTGCTTCCTGGATGTTAGATAATATTGTTAACCACAAAGGAGGGTTACATAACCGCATAACTAAAATTATTGAACTCGAACCTTTTAATTTATTTGAAACAGAAAAATATCTAAAAAGCAGGAAAGTAAATTTAGATAGGTATCAAATAATCCAACTCTACATGGTAACAGGGGGAATTCCACATTACCTAAAAGAAATTGAACCAGGATTAAGTGCAGCCCAGAATATTGAACTTATTTGTTTCAGCAAAAATGGAATATTAAAAAATGAATTTAATAACCTTTATCCTGCATTATTTGCAAAATCAAAAAACCATATTGCAATCATAAAGGCACTTTCCTCAAAAAGGGCAGGTTTAACAAGAAATGAAATCATTTCGATAACAAAACTCCCTGATGGAGGAAGTAGTTCAAAACATTTAGATGAGCTTACAAAATCAGGGTTCATAACAAATTACCTCCCTTTCGGGAAATTAAAAAAAGATACCCTTTTCAGATTAACTGATGAATATTCATTTTTTTACCTGAAATTTATTGAAAACAAACGAAACCAGAATTGGCTAGCAATTAACCAACAACCTACATGGAAAAGCTGGTCAGGTTATGCTTTTGAAAACGTGTGCATGAAACATGCTCAACAAATAAAAAAAGCCCTTGGAATAAGTGGCATAAAAACAGAAGAATCAAGTTTCTATAAAAAAGGGGACATAGATTCTCTGGGTTTCCAAATTGACATGCTGATTGACAGGCAAGATGGTAATATCAACCTTTGTGAAATGAAATATTATAATTCAGAATTTATGTTTGATGGTATTTATGCAAAAAAAGCCAGGGATAAAATTGAAAGTTTTAAAAGATACTCAAAAACAAAAAAAAATATTTTCTTCACTATGGTAAGTACATTTGGGGTAAAACCCAACAAACATAGCATAGGCCTTGTTGACAATGACATCACGATTGATGAATTGTTCAAGCAATAAGAGGATATTGCCATCCCTAACCCAGTTATCTGAAACTAATTATACAGTAGGTCAATTAAAACCACCAAAAGGCTTTTGTATTAAATAAATATGCTATATTTGCGCCACATTTTTCGATAAATTAAAATTATGCCAACAAAAATCAGATTAGCGCGGCATGGCCGCAAAAAGTATGCTTACTATCACATTGTGATAGCTGATAGCAGGGCGCCACGAGATGGCAGGTACATTGAGAGGATTGGTTCATACAATCCTAACACTAATCCTGCTACTATAGATCTCGATTTTGACAAAGCCCTAGATTGGGTTTTAAAAGGCGCACAACCTACTGACACTGTAAATGCAATCTTGTCATACAAGGGTGTCCTCTACAAAAAACACCTTCTTGGTGGAGTTAAGAAAGGTGCTTTTGATGAAGCTGAAGCTGAAAAACGTTTTGAAGCATGGCTAGCTGAAAAAGAAGCTAAAATCCAGGCTAAAGTTGATCGCCTGGCTGCTGACAAAGCTAGTGCAGACCAGAAACAACTTGAAGCTGAAACAAAAATTAATGAAGAAAGGGCTGCTACACTTGCTGCTAAAAATGCTGAATTAGCTGCTGAAGCTGAGGCTGCAAAAGCTGAAGAAGAAGAAGAGCAAACCCAAGCTACTGCTGAAACAGAAGCTGCTGAAGCTCCTGCTGTTGAAGAGGCTAAAGCAGAAGAACCTGCTAGTGAGGAAAAACCAGCTGAAGAAGCTCCTGTTGCTGAAGAAAAGCCAGTTGAAGAAGCACCAAAAGAAGAAGAAAAAACTGATTCAAAAGAATAAGTTTTATTGATTTGGTTGAATAAGTATTCATCAAAATATAAAAACTGCTTACCTTAGTTGGTAGGCAGTTTTTTTTGTTTCATTATCTTTGATTTATGGAGGCAATACCAATTGCAGATTGCATAAAAATTGGATACCTGCAAAAACCACATAGTATCCATGGTGAGCTGGTTTTTCATTATAAACCACAATTTGAACAATCAATAGAATTAGCTGATATTTTTTTTATTGAGCTGGATGGGTTATTGGTTCCTTTCTTTTTACAAGAAGATGGGTTAAAATTTCGTTCTGCTAAAACAGCCAACCTAAAATTTGATTGGGTTAATAATGAAAATGACGCTAAAAAATTGGCAGGAAATAGTGTTTACTTGAAAAAAAGTGGGATTATTGAACCAGAAGAAACAAAACCTAGTTTTCAAAACTATATAAATTATACTGTTGAAAGCATTTCATTGGGCAACATTGGTACAATTACTGAAATAAATGATTATGCCGGAAATGTGGTGTTTTTTGTTGACTACAAGGATAAAGAAATCCTATTACCATTTAATGAAGAACTGTTGGTTTCAGTAGACCATAGCCTAAAAACCATTGTGTTGGATTTGCCACAAGGCCTTATTGAGGAAAGTTAAATTCATATTTTCTGTAACTTATAAGAAAAATTCTCGTCTTACATGCAACTTTCTTTTATAAAAATACTCTTTATAAAAAATACTCACTATGAAAACAAAATTATTGCTGCTTACAGCTATTCTAATTGGTTTAACATCCATTAGCCCAATCTATGCAAAAAATGTGACCAGGAATGTACCTTCATTTTCAGAAATAAGTTTACGAATTCCTGCAACAGTGTTCCTTAAACAAGGGAAAAAGCAACATGTTGAGATTCTTGCCAATGAATCTGTTGTTGAAAAGATCATCACAGAGGTAAAAGACAGAAAGCTGGTGATCCATTTCCCAAAAAGAACTTTATTCCAGAAAAATTTCAAATCTGGAAATATCCTTATCAATATTACTGTTCCTGAGGTTGATGGGTTATTTGTATCAGGGTCAGGTGATATTGTTGCCAAAAATGAAATTGAAAGCAGGATACTTGACCTGGCTATTAGTGGTAGTGGAGACATTAACCTTGCAGTCCTGGATGCTGAACGTTTAAAAGCAGCTATTTCGGGGTCTGGTGATATTACCATTAAAGATGGTGGGGTAGCAAATGAATTTAATGTTTCTATCTCTGGGTCTGGTGATGTGCATGCTGGAGGTTTTGAAGCCCATAATGTTAAGGTTGCCACTGCTGGTTCAGGAAATACTTCTGTCCATGCTATTGACAATTTAAAAGTATCCATAGCAGGTTCAGGTAATGTATATTATTCAGGAACAGCTGCTGTTGATGCTAAAGTGGCAGGTTCAGGTAATGTAAAAAAACGGTAAAAAATATCTTCATTCAATAATTAACATCCCCCTTTCAAACAAATGCTTGATTAGTTTGTTTGCTGAGAGTGAATTATCAATTACTACAATTCATTGATTTTATTTAAGTTGTATAAGATTATTTACAACTAAAACTATAAAGCATGGGTATGTTAAAAGAATTTAGAAGTTTTATTATGAAAGGCAATGTGCTTGACCTGGCTGTAGCTGTGGTCATTGGTGCTGCTTTTAAGTCAGTTGTCACTTCATTTGTTAAAGATGTATTGATGCCACCTATTGGCTTGTTCCTGGGTGATACTGACTTTAGCAACTTAAAGTTGGTATTAAAGCAAGGTAGTGAAGCTATTATGTCAGGTGGCGAGGTAATCCAACTTGCTGTCAGTGAGGTTGCTATCAGCTATGGGATGTTTACAAATACAATTATTGATTTCCTGATTATTGCTTTTGTGATTTTTATGATCATAAGAGGATATAACAAACTTCAACGCAAAAAAGAAGAGGCACCTGCGCCACCTCCTGAACCTTCAAAAGAGGAAGTGTTATTAACAGAGATCAGGGATATACTGAAAGAATTAAA
The DNA here is from genome assembly GCA_028282705.1 of Prolixibacteraceae bacterium. GTDB lineage: Bacteria > Bacteroidota > Bacteroidia > Bacteroidales > Prolixibacteraceae > JABMQB01. The sequence goes on from JANQHI010000041.1 coordinate 4,540, forward strand.
TAAGTAAAAAAAGTATTGATAACAGAAAGCTGCTTCAACCAGGAGGCAGCTTCTTTATTTTCTTAAAATATCTATTTTGCCCCCTTCCCCAAGTTTAATAATGCTGGATGCTTTGGCAGGTGACCTGTCATCCTGCCTATAACCCACTACATAATCAACCTGGCTTTTTATTTCTTCTGATATTTCATCAAAAAAAGCAGGGCTTTCCTGCCCACTTACATTGGCTGAACTTGACACAATAGGCTTCCTGAACTTTTTTATAAGTTCAGTGGTAAATTTTTCTTTGGTAAATCTTATCCCAATTGTGCCATCACTGGCAAGCAGGTTCTTAGCAAGGTTTTTAGCATTTGGGTAAATAATGGTTAAAGGTGTTGTGGTAATTTCAACCATGTCCCATGCTACTTCAGGTACATTATCAACATACCTTTCAAGCAATGCTGGATTTTCCATTAAAACTAACATGCTTTTTGAGTCTGCGCGCTGCTTGATTTTATACACCTTTTCCACTGCTTTTTCATTGGTAGCATCACACCCAATCCCCCATATAGTATCAGTTGGGTATAATATAACTCCCCCTTCTTTTAGAACTTTCAAAACTTTTTTAATTTCCTCTACCATTTCCATTTTCAACTACACTTTCATAAATATCCATTAACTTCTTTACTGATTTATCAGGTGTAAATCCCAATGAACGTTCTTTCCCTTTATCTATTAAATTACCCCTGGTTTCTTTATCTTCTAACAATTGAACCATTTTTTCGCCAATGTCTTTAACATCATTGGGTTTACAAAGCAATGTTGCACCTCCTCCAACTTCAGGCAGGCATGATGCATCAGAAGTTAAAACTGGGCAGCCTGATGCCATGGCTTCGATTAAAGGAAGCCCAAACCCTTCAAAAAAGGAAATATACACCAGCATTTCAGCATTCTGGTAAACAAATGGTAAATCTTCATCAATTACATTTCCTAAAAAGAAAACATCTTTTTCCATCTTGTTTTCAGACATAAAATCCAACAACTTTTGCACATATGTGGTTGGTTTCCCTACAATTACCAAAGGCATTTTTATGTTGCCAGATTTTATGGCCTTTAAAATATTCAACTGGTTTTTCCTTGCTTCAATTGTCCCTAAAGACAATATATATTTTTCAGGAAGTTTATACTTTTTTGCAACTTTTTCCTGTTGTGTTTTGTTTTCAGGCTTAAAAAACCTTTCTGCAATGGTTTGGTAAACCACTTCTATTTTATCAGGGTTAATATTCAAAAGGTTGATAATATCTTCACGGGTTTGGTTGCTGATAGCAATAATCCTATTGGCAGTTTCAGTAGCAAATTTAAGTTTCTGAAAATAAATCTTCCTGTCAATAGGCTTATAAAAATGTGGGTAACGCATAAATATCAGGTCATGGATAGTGACCACTGAAGGCACTCCTGTGTTTTGAATTCCCACTGGCAATTCATGGCTTAACCCATGGAACAGGTCTATTTCCCTGCGAGCCAGTATCCTGCTCATTGAAATGCTCCTCCAAAACGATTTCAATATTTTTGATGTTGGGTTGTCTGGAGAAACAATTTCAAAATCCTCCTGTTCAGGGAATAACCCTTCCCTGATTTCTGGTGTAAACAAAATATATTCATGATTGGGGAAATACTTTTTAAGGGCTTTTAAAGTATTCCTGCTATAGTTGCCAAGTCCTGTCTCATTAAAGAATACCCTTTTTGCATCAAATCCAATTTTCATAAGTGGGAAACTGATTTTTCCCTAAAGATACAAAAAGAGTGTAAACTTCATCCTGAAGTACAGCTATACTGAAAAACTTCCCAGGCTTGAAAAATCAAGTGTTGCAAACAGGTCATCCATGGTTTCTGCTCGGCAAATTTCTGTTACTTCACCATTGCCATGTAAAAGTAATTCAGCAGAACGCAATTTACTGTTATAATTGAACCCCATGGCATGCCCATGTGCCCCAGTATCATGGATAATAATAATATCACCTCTTTGCAATTCAGGGAGTTTCCTGTCAATGGCAAATTTGTCATTGTTTTCACAAAGGGAACCTGTTACATCATACATTGTATCGAGAGATTGCCCCTCTTTCCCTATTACTGTAATATGATGGTAAGAACCATACAAAGCAGGGCGCATGAGGTTAACCATGCATGCATCCAACCCAGCAAATTTTTTATAGGTATCCTTTATGTGTTCAACCTTTGAAACTAAATAACCATAAGGACCAGTAATAGCCCTGCCTGATTCAAAATATACTTTTAGGGGTTCAAGCCCATTTTTTATAATATATTTCTCATACATTTCCCTGATGCCAGCACTCATCACTTGCAAGTCAACTGGCTTTTCTTCAGGTTTATAAGGGATACCTATGCCTCCACCCAGGTTTGCAAATTCAATATGGATGCCCAGTTCTTTTGACAAGTCAGCAATCAAGCTAAAAAGTATTTCTGCTGTTTCAGCAAAATAGGTTGGGTCTAACTCATTTGATGCTACCATGGTGTGGATACCAAACCTTTTCACCCCTTTGTCAAGCAACGTTTTATAACCTTCAAACATTTGCTCCCTTGTAAATCCATACTTGGCTTCTTCAGGGTGGCCAATAATCAGGTTGCCTTCTTTCAGATTGCCAGGATTATACCTAAAACTTAACAATTCAGGTAATCCTGCATGTTCTTCCAAAAATTCAATATGTGAAATATCATCCAGGTTAATGATTGCACCTAGTTCCCTGGCTTTTTTGAATTCATAAGCAGGTGTATCATTTGAAGTGAACATGATCTCTTCACCCCTCATCCCCATTTTTTCAGCCAGTACCAATTCTGCCATTGAACTGCAATCAATACCAAAACCCTGGTTTCTTAAAATTTTCATTAAGAATGGGTTTGGGGCTGCTTTTATGGCATAAAATTCTTTAAACCCAGAATTCCATGAAAATGCTTTAGTAAATTTTTGAGCATAATCAATAATAGCCTTCTCATCATAAATATGGAATGGGGTTGGGAATTTGTCAATAATCTGCTCTAATTTTTCCTTTGAAAACGGAATTGCTTTCTCTGCCATAACTTTGTTAAAATTGAAGCGCAAAGATAGGAAATGCCTGTCTATTTAGAAATATTTTAAGTAAGGAGGCTGGTTAAATTCACTTACGTTTAAGATTAACAGGAAGCTGTCAGCTTGCCAAAAGCTCATTGCTCAGGTGCCCAGTTGCAATTTCCTTTACTTCTCCTTCCATCTGGATGTTCCAATCCTCATCAATTTGGATTTTTAGTTCTCCTCCTGGCATTTTTATGGTTAATTCCCTGTTTGTAAGCCCTTTCTTTATGACAACTGAAGCCACTGCACATGACGAGCTCCCTGATGCCAGGGTATACCCTGCCCCACGTTCCCAAATAAGGACCTCTACCACATCAGGTGAAATAATTTTAGCAAATTGTACATTGATCCTGTTTGGGAATATCTTGTGGTTTTCCAGGTAAGTACCAAATTCCATAATCTCATCAACATCCAACTCATCCTTAACAACCACGCAATGAGGGTTTCCTACTGATACACAATTAACCAAATATTCCTTCCCTCCTGCCTGAACAGGTTGGTCAAAACATTCATCTGATTCACAACTTACAGGTATCAGATTTGACTGAAATATGGCTTTGCCCATGTCCACCTTAATTTTTGATGTTTTGCCATTATGCTCTTCAGTAATCAGGGCTGTAACCAGCCCTCCCAGTGTTTCTATAGTAAATTCCTTCCCATTTGTAAACCCAAAATCATACAGGTACTTTGCAAATATCCTTAACCCATTGCCACTTTTTTCAGCTTCTGACCCATCAGGGTTTAAAATCCTCAACCCAAAATCAGCCTTCTGGCTAGGCACTTTCAACAAAATCCCATCAGAACCAATCCCAAAATGAACATCACATATCTTGATAATCATCTCTCTTGATAGCTCAAAATCTATGTTGCTACTGTCCATTACTATGTAGTCATTGCCCAACCCATGTGATTTTACAAAAAAGTTTTTCATTGTATTGTTGTGCTATATTCAGTTATCCATGTTTTGACCTTCCAAAGGTAAAATTCTTTAGAATATATGGGTATGAAACAGGTTGGATTTCTTAAGTATTGTTGTATGGGATCGACCTTGGACAGCACAAACAACAGCAGTTAAGGGCTAAAGCCCTAGCATTAATGCTATCTCCCATAAAAGCACATCTTCCTTTTTCTGTAACCCCATGCTTTAGCTTGGGGTTAGGAAGTTTGCCCTGTAGCCTGGGCTTTAGCCCTGAACTTCGCCCCAATTTTATTAAAATATAAATTGAAGTCTTCTCTATTTTCAGCTTTCATTCCCACACCATATATTTTCTATATTTACACAATCTAAATAGTAAAATTCAAAATAATATAAAGTATGGCATTAATTAATGAACACTATCTAAAGCTACAAGCAGGTTATTTATTCCCAGAGATTGGCAGGAGGGTTAGTGAATTTATCAATGCAAACCCCGAAAAGAAAGTAATAAAAATGGGGATTGGTGATGTTACCCAACCTTTGGTACCTACAGTTATAAAAGCTTTTCATGAGGCTATTGATGAAATGGGCAAAAGTGAAACTTTCAAAGGCTATGGACCTGAACAAGGTTATGGTTTTTTAAGGGAAGCCATTGCCAAAAACTCATACCAGGATAATGGTGTAGCCATTGAAGCTGATGATATTTTTATTTCTGATGGCTCAAAATGTGATACAGGGAATATCCAGGAAATATTTGGGCACAACAATAAAATTGGGATATGTGACCCTGTGTACCCAGTATATGCTGATACCACTGTCATGGCAGGAAAAACAGGGGCTTGCCAGGATAATGGGTATTATGATGGGATCATTTATATGCCTTGTAATGAAGAAAATGGCTTTATCCCTGAACTGCCCACAGAAGTTCCTGACCTGATCTTTTTATGTTACCCCAATAACCCAACAGGGACAGTTGCCACCAAAGAAGAATTGAAAAAGTGGGTTGATTATGCACTGGAAAATAACAGCATTATCTTGTATGATGCAGCTTATGAAGCTTTTATAACTGAAAAAAATATCCCTCATTCAATTTATGAAATTGAAGGGGCTAAAAAGGTAGCCATTGAATTTAGGAGCTTCTCAAAAACAGCAGGGTTTACGGGGACCAGGTGTGCTTACACAGTTATCCCAAAAGAACTGGTTGCTTATGGCCCTGAAGGGGATGCACACCCTGTAAGGAACCTTTGGAACAGGAGGCACTCTACCAAATTCAATGGGGTATCATACCCTGTACAAAAAGCTGCTGCTGCTATATTTACTGAACAGGGTAAAAAAGAAGTTACTGAAGTGATCACCTATTATCTTGATAATGCAAGGATCATGAGGGAAAGCCTCACTGAAGCTGGTTATACTGTTTATGGTGGGGTAAATGCCCCTTATGTGTGGGTAAAAACCAAAAACAACATCAGCTCTTGGGAATTCTTTGATAAGGTACTGAATGAAGCCAATGTAGTTGGTACACCAGGCTCAGGGTTTGGTCCTGCTGGTGAAGGGTATTTCCGTTTTTCAGCATTTGCTGACAGGGAAAATGTGATAGAAGCAATGAATAGGATTAAAAAGCTTACATAAAAAGTACAAAGACCCGTTCTTTTTAACAGAACGGGCCTATTTATTATTTTAGGATCAAGAATCTAGCATAGGCAAACAAAGGTTGGAAATCCCAACCCTTTTTTATTTCATTATCTCTTCCTCCCAGAATATACTTTTAAAGCTTCTTCCAATATTTTAAGGCACACTGCCAGGTCTTCCTTTTTTAAAACATAGGCAATCCTTACCTCATCTTTTCCATACCCATCAATGGTATAAAAACCTGAAGCAGGAGCCAGGAACAAAGTCTGGTTTCCCCATTGGAAATCGGAAAGCAGCCATTCACAAAATTTATCAGAGTCATCAACAGGCAGCCTTGCCACAGTGTAAAAAGCCCCCATTGGAATAGGTGAATACACACCATCAATCCTGTTTAGCCCATCAATAAGGAATTTCCTTCTCTCAACATACTCATTATAATTATTAAGCATGTAGTCATCACCAGAATCAAGGGATGCTTCAGCAGCAATCTGCCCAATCAGTGGTGGGCTTAACCTTGCCTGGCAAAACTTAATGATATTATCTCTTAAAGCCTTGTTTTTACAAATAATTGCCCCAACCCTTAATCCACATTCGCTATACCTTTTTGAGACAGAATCAACCAATACCACATTTTGCTCAATCCCATCCAGGTGGAAAGCAGAAATATAAGGAGCCCCTGTGTAGCAAAATTCCCTATATACCTCATCAGAAAAAAGGTACAGGTCATACTTCTTAACCAGGTCTCTTATCTTATTCATTTCACTTTGGGTGTAAAGGTAACCTGTAGGGTTGTTTGGGTTGCAAATCATCATCCCCTTTGTTTTTGGGGTGATAAGCTTTTCAAACTCTTCAACAGGAGGCAATGCAAAACCCTCTTCAATTTTTGCAGGCAATGATTTAATGATAGCCCCAGCCACAATGGCAAATGCCTCATAGTTAGCATATGCAGGTTCAGGTACTATGATTTCATCACCAGGATCAAGGCACGACATAAAAGCAAATGTAACAGCTTCACTCCCCCCAGATGTGATGATAATATCTTCGACATCAACATCAATATTGAATTTGTGGTAATATTTCGCCAGTTTTTCCCTGAATGATTTTATCCCTTCACTTGGAGTATATTCCAATATTTCCCTGTCTATTGATTTTATAGCATCCAGGGCATTTGTTGGTGTTGGCAGGTCAGGCTGCCCAATGTTTAAATGATACACCTTAACCCCTTTATCTTTGGCTTTGTCAGCCCAGGGAACCAATTTCCTGATTGGGGAATCAGGCATAATCATTCCTCTTTTTGAAACTGTCGGCATGCTTTATAAGATAAAATAAAAAGTGGTCAAAGATACAACTTGCAATTTGAAATCAAAATATGCCTATAGGTAACAATATGAAGTATTGTTAATTTAATAACTTGCAATCTCCAAAAACCTTCCTATTCATTTTGAAGCAAGGCTTATTGCTTATCCCTTCATCATAAGAATTACTTAGTTTTATCATGTTTTAGTACTACACACTTCCCTATTTTTGGTGAAAACTTATAAAGATTTTGACATGATAATTGGAGTCCCAAAAGAGATTAAGAACAATGAAAACCGTGTGGCTTTAACCCCAGCAGGAGCTGCTGAACTGGTGAAACATGGCCATGAATTATTTGTACAGGCAACAGCAGGTAATGGTAGTGGTTTTAAAGATGAAGATTATATAAATGCAGGTGCCAAAATCCTACCTACCATTGAGGATGTTTATGGTATTGCTGAAATGATCATCAAAGTAAAAGAACCCATAGAGCCCGAATATAAGCTGATTAAAAAAGGGCAAATACTATATACTTATTTCCACTTTGCATCATCTGAACCACTCACAAATGCAATGATTGAAAATGGCTCAATGTGCTTGGCTTATGAAACAGTAGAACTTCCTGACCGCTCACTTCCACTATTGATCCCAATGAGTGAAGTTGCTGGGCGCATGTCTGTTCAGGAAGGAGCAAAATACCTTGAAAAAACATATGGTGGATATGGTGTGCTTCTTGGTGGTGTAGCTGGAGTACCTCCTGCAAAAGTATTGATCATTGGTGGTGGTATCGTGGGTACTGAAGCAGCAAAAATGGCTGCTGGGCTGGGTGCTGATGTAACCATTATGGATATTGACCTTGCCAGGTTACGTTACCTTGATGATATTATGCCTGCCAATGTAAAAACAATGATGAGCAATGAATACAATGTGCGTGAAATGATCCAAAGCCATGACCTTATCATAGGTGCTGTATTGATTCCTGGTGCAAAGGCTCCAAAACTCATCACAAGGAATATGCTCAAAACCATGAAACCAGGTACTGTAATGGTAGATGTAGCTGTTGACCAGGGAGGGTGTTTTGAAACCACTGCAGCAACTACACATGCTGAACCTACTTTCATGATTAATGAAGTTATTCATTATTGCGTTGCCAACATGCCTGGAGCAGTTCCGCGTACATCAACCCTGGCCTTAACCAATGCAACTTTGCCTAATGCTATCCATATTGCAAATAAAGGATGGAAGCAAGCCTGCATTGACAGTGTTCCTTTAAGGAAAGGATTAAATGTAGTGGATGGGAAAGTAGTTTACAAAGGAGTAGCAGAAGCATTTGACCTGCCCTATACTGATGTAGAAAACGTACTTTAATAGGCTAATTCATAATTTACAAAGAACCTGGCAAAATTGCCGGGTTTTTTGTTTTAGCTCTTATCCTAAATTTATTTCCATTCAAGTTTATTATATTTATATGGTAAACAACTATAATGAGCTCATTAAAAAACAAATTTTACGAAATTATATTTGAGGCAGATACAAAGGCTGGCAAAACATTTGACATTATCCTCTCTATTGTGATTTTGGTTAGTGTCCTGCTGGTTATGTTAGAAAGTGTGCAACATATTAATGCACGTTACAACCGTTTTTTAAAGATTGCTGAATGGTTTATTACCATCATTTTTACCATTGAATACATTATCAGGATAATTATTGTAAAAAAAGCATGGCGTTATATTACCAGCTTTTATGGGATAATTGACCTCATGGCAGTTATCCCAACTTATTTGAGCTTGGTCTTTATTGGTGGGCAAAGCCTGGTAGTAATAAGGATTTTAAGGCTGTTGCGTGTATTTAGGATATTGAAATTAAGCAGGTACTCAGCAGCAGGTAGGAGCCTTGCAAAAGCCTTATGGTCCAGCAGGGCAAAAATTGGGGTATTCCTGTTTTTTGTATTTATGCTTGTGGTTATTATTGGAACAATTATGTACCTTATTGAAGGTGAAGAAAATGGCTTTAAATCCATTCCTTTAAGTATCTATTGGGCAATTGTTACCTTAACTACTGTTGGTTATGGAGATATTTCCCCAAGTACTGCAACAGGACAGTTTCTTGCTAGTATTGTAATGATCATGGGCTATGCAATTATTGCTGTCCCAACAGGAATTGTTACTGCTGAAATCATTGGTCCCTTCAAAAAGAACAATACACAAGTATGCCCTGAATGCCTGCATAGTTTCCATGATGATGATGCTATATACTGTAAAAAATGTGGTTCAGAAATAAATCCCGAAGAAGATAATTAAAGATTTTTTACATCCTTGATTTGGGAAGTATCTGGACAGATTTCTAATAATTCTTTTATGCTTTTTTGAAAAACTGGGTGTATCATCAAAGGAGCTATTTCTACTAAAGGAACAATCACAAAATTTCTTTTGTGCATCTGTGGGTGAGGGATTACAAGGTTTGCTGATTCCATGGCCAAACTATCATAAAGAAGGATATCCACGTCCATTTTCCTTGAAGAATAGCCCTCAACTTGCCTTTTTCGGGCAAAGGATTTATCAATTAAATTGATCTTATCTAAAACTTCCACTGGGCTCAGCAATGTGCCAACCAATAGCACCTGATTCCAAAAATTATCTTTTGATTCAAACCCCCAGGGAGGGGTTTCATAAACAGATGATTTTTTTTTAACTTCACCAATATGTTCTTCTATCAGTGAAATGCATCTCTTCAGGTTTTCTTTTTTATTACCTAAATTACCCCCTATTCCTAAAAAAACGTTATGCATTAAATTGTTTTTGTAATAACTTTAGGTTTTTATTGACCTATCAGAATAAATTAAGTGGATAAAATTACTGAATAAATAATACATTAAAATGAAAGATTTTTTAAAATACACATTGGCAACTATAGTTGGGATTGTTATCATCAACATTATTGGGTTTTTTATTTTCTTTATAGTCATTGGAGCTATTGTTTCAACAACTGAGAAGCAAGTAACTGTACCAAACAATTCATTATTGGTCATTAACCTTGAAAGGCAAGTTGTAGACAGGGCGCCTGTTGACCCTTTTGAGGACCTTAACTTGCCAGCATTTAGCCAGGGGCAGAAAATTGGGTTAGACCAAATTTTAGAATCCATTGAAAAAGCAAAATATGACAACAGGATAAAAGGGATTTACCTCAATTCAACTGCTATAAATGCTGGGATGGCTACTGTTGAAGAGATTAGGAATGCTTTATTGAAGTTTAAAGAAGAATGTGATAAACCCATTTATGCTTATGCTGACTTGATGGGGCAAAAAGCATATTACCTGGCAACTGTGGCTGACACAATTTCTATAAACCCTGAAGGAGCTGTTGATTTCCGTGGACTGGGAGCTGAGCGCATGTTTTACAAAAATGCCCTGGAAAAATTGGGGATTGAAATGCAAATAGTAAGGCATGGTGAATACAAATCTGCTGTAGAGCCTTTCATCCTGGAAAAAATGAGCCCTGAAAGCAAAGAACAATCACTAACTTACCTCAACAGCCTTTGGATGCACATGCTAAAAGGTATCTCAAAAGAACGTGGGATCATTGTTGAAAAACTCAATGAATTTGCTGACCAGGTGCAATCATTGGAAAAAGGTGAAAAAGCTGTCAAAAAAGGGTTAGTTGATTTTGCCAAGTATAAGGATGAAGTGCTGGATGACTTAAGAGGCATAACGGGTACAAAAGCTAAAAAAGGTATCCCTGTTATTGGTGCATCAGATTATGCTGATGTATATGTTGCCAACCCTAACAAAAAGAAAAAAGGGCTGTCAAAAAATAAAATAGCTGTTATTTATGCAAGTGGAGATATTGGCTTATCCATGGGAGGGGAGGTAATAAATGCTGATGTAATTTCACGTGAAATCAGGAAAGTGAGGCAGGATACCAACTACAAAGCCATCATTTTGAGGATTGATTCTCCAGGAGGAAGTGCTTTCCATTCTGATGTTATTTGGCGTGAAGTTTACCTTGCCGCAAAAGAAAAGCTGGTCATTGCTTCAATGGGTGACTTGGCAGCTTCTGGAGGTTATTACATAGCCTGTGCTGCTGATAAGATAGTAGCCAGCCCAAATACTATAACAGGCTCAATTGGGATATTTGGTGTTATCCCAAATGTTGGGGAATTGCTAAATGAAAAACTAGGCATCACTACTGATGTGGTTAAAACCAATGACCACTCTGACCTGATCACTATTACCAGGGGCATGTCAGCATTTGAAAAAGACCTGATGCAAGAAAACATTGAAGAAGGATACCAGACGTTTATAAAAAAGGTTGCTGAGGGGAGGGACCTGGAACTTTCTGTGTTTGACCAAATTGGCGAAGGGCGTGTGTGGTCTGGTGAAAATGCAAAAGAAATTGGGCTGGTTGATGAATTTGGCGGAATAACCGAAGCCATTGACCTTGCAGTTGAAATAACTGGTGTTGAGGATTATAGGGTAGTTAAACTACCAAGGCTTCCAGACCCATTTGAAGAACTGTTTAAAACAGGACCAGATAAAATCAGAACTTGGGTACTGGAAAAAGAATTAGGGGAAACTGCCAAATATTACAGGTTCCTTAAAAATGCTTCAACCCTAAATGGGGTATATGTCAGGATGCCCTATGATATTGAAATTCAATAAACCCAAATAGTGAGGGCTTCACTCAAAGTGAAACCCTCACTAACACTAACTTTTAATGCCCTAGCAAATTATTACCCCATCCATTTTTTTTATTTTAGCTTATAAATTATTTTTAGGGCTTCTATGATAAAACTTCTATTATATCCTTTATCCATCTTATATGGAATTGTTGTTCTGTCCAGGAATAGGCTGTATGATTTAAACATCTTAAAATCAACTGAATTTGACTTACCTGTAATCTCCATTGGTAATATAACTGTTGGTGGGACAGGCAAAACCCCTCATACTGAATACCTGGCAAGCTTGCTAAAAGATGAATTTAAAGTTGCTACGCTTAGCCGTGGTTATAAAAGGAAATCAAAAGGGTTTAGGATGGTTGAAGCAAGTTCAACAGCTGATGAATCTGGTGATGAGCCCCTTCAGATGAAAAGAAAGTTCCCTGATATTACAGTTTCAGTATGTAATAACAGGGTGGAAGGTGTTAATCAACTTTTACTGGGGAAACAAGAACCAATCCCTGATGTAATTTTATTGGATGATGCCTTCCAGCACAGAAGGGTCACCCCTGGGATAAATATTGTGCTGATAGACTATAACAGGCCCTTAAAGGAAGATATGCTATTACCTGCTGGAAGGCTCAGGGAAAGGGCTTCACAGGTTGATAGGGCAAACATCATTATGATTACTAAATGCCCTCCAGGGCTTACCCCTATTATGGAAAGGATTATCCAAAAAAATGTGAAACTGAAACCTTACCAAAGTATTTACTTCACAACCATGGAATATGAGCCAATCATGCCTGTTTTTGAGGGAGCCAAACTAGTAACTTTAGATGGGTTAGATAAATCACTTTCCATTTTACTAGTAACTGGTATTGCATCTACTTTAAGCATAAACAACCAGGTTGGTAAATATTCTTCCACCATTGAAAAAATGGAATTTGGAGACCACCACCAATACACATTAGAGGATATTGAAAACATCAACCAAAAATTTCAAAGTATTCCTTCTGATAAAAAAATTATCTTGACAACTGAAAAGGATGCAATGCGTTTAAAAGACATGCCAGCTATACCTAAGGAAATTAAAAAAGCCTTATATTACTTGCCTGTAAAAGTAAAGTTCCTTGGCAACCAGGAATTTGCATTCAGCCAAAAAATACAAAATTATGTTAGAGAAAATAAAAGCAACAGCGAACTTCATAAAAAAGCAAAGCACCCTCAATCCTAAAATTGGGATTATCCTGGGGACAGGGCTTGGAGGGTTAGTAAATGAAATTGAGATCATTGATACCATTTCATATGAAGACATCCCAAACTTCCCTGTTTCAACAGTAGAGGGGCATAAAGGAAGGTTAATTTTGGGTATGCTTGGAGGAAAAGAAATACTTGCCATGCAAGGAAGGTTCCATTTTTATGAAGGATATTCCATGCAGGAGGTTACATTCCCTGTAAGGGTAATGAAACTACTTGGAATCAACCACTTGGTGGTTTCAAATGCCAGCGGGGGGTTAAACCCAACATACCAGGTTGGTGACATCATGGTTATTAATGACCATATCAATATGTTTCCAGAACACCCTTTAAGGGGAAAAAACCTGGCTGAATTGGGATCAAGGTTCCCTGATATGAGCCACACTTACAATGAAAGGCTTAGGAACAAAGCCAGGCTAATTGCCTTTGAAAACAATTTTGATGTGAAAGAAGGTGTCTATGTGGGAGTTTCTGGCCCTACTTTTGAAACCCCTGCTGAATATAAAATGTTTAGGATAATGGGGGCTGATGCAGTGGGGATGTCAACAGTCCCTGAGGTAATTGTAGCCAGGCATATGGGTATAACAGTATTTGGGATTTCAATCATCACTGACAGTGGCGTACCAGGGCAAATAGTGGAAGTCTCACATGAAGAGGTACAGCAGGTAGCAGCAAAAGCTGAACCTAAAATGACTTTGATCTTAAAAGAATTAATCAAAAGCATATAATTCCTTAAACTATGAAAAATTGGGTAATTGGATTTTTCATGATAACATGTTTGGCAATGTCTTGTGCAAAAAATAATGTTACTGTTGAATTAGTACTTGATACCAAATCAGCACTGGGTGAAGGGGCAATCTGGAATCCTGTAACCCAACGTCTATATTGGGTAAACATAACTGGAAGAATACTGAATATTTACAACCCTGCCTCCAATCAAAATATTGAATTGAGGACAGGGCAAAGCATTGGGACAGTTGTTCCTTCAGAATCTGGTAAAGCCATTGTTGCCCTTCAGCATGGCATTTACCAAATGGACATCCATACTGGCTCAAAAAAACTGATCATCAACCCTGACAGCCTGATCACTAACAATCGTTTTAATGATGGCAAATGTGACCCAGCAGGAAGGTTTTGGGTTGGGACCATGCAAAGTGGAGGGGTAAAAGGAAATGGAGCCCTTTACAGGATTGATGGGGATGGGTCGGCCCACCTGATGCTTGAGGGGGTTGCTATCTCTAATGGCATAGTTTGGTCACACGGCCACACTAAAATGTATTACATTGACACACCCACCCAGCAAGTACAGGTTTTTGACTATGACAATGAAACTGGCGCAATTTCAAATGGCAAAGTAGCTGTTGAGATCCCCAAAGAAATGGGTGCACCTGATGGCATGGCCATTGACGAAAAAGGAAACCTTTGGATTGCCCTTTGGGGTGGTTCAGCGGTTGGGTGCTGGGATCCTGCAACAGGTAAGTTGGTGGATAAAATTAGTGTGTCTGCCAAAAATGTTACATCATGTGCTTTTGGAGGTAATGACCTGAGTATACTATACATTACCACTGCAACCCAGGGATTAAACCAGGAAACACTTGATAAATACCCATTATCAGGTGGGCTTTTTAAAGCTAAACCTGGGGTGAAAGGTGTTCCAGCTTATTTTTATAAAGGAAGTTTTTAAACTAACCATATGGATCTAATAGTAATGGCTCTGGCACCTGTAGCAATCATTGCTGCTTATGTGTATTATCGTGATAAATATGAAAAAGAGCCCATTGGGTTATTGTTGAAAGCTTTAATTGCAGGTGGCTTAACAGTTATCCCAATTTTATTTGTTGAAAAGTTCCTTATGCTTTTTATTGGCTCATTTTCAGGAATTTTAAAACCTGCCTATAATGCATTTGTGGTAGCTGCTTTTACTGAAGAGCTTTTTAAATATTTAGCTTTGATACTCCTTTTCTGGAAAAGCAAGGAATTCAATGAGAAGTTTGATGGGATTGTATATGCAATCTTTATTTCACTGGGGTTTGCAGCTGTTGAAAATGTAATGTATGTAACCCAATATGGGTATTCAACAGGGCTAGTCAGGGCAATTACTGCTGTGCCTGCCCATGCTATTTTTGGAGCGACCATGGGTTTTTATGCTGGGTTGGCAAAATTTTACCCAAAAGAAAGGAAACAACTGCTTTGGAAATCCATCGGGCTTCCTATCCTCCTGCACGGAATTTATGATTTTATCCTGATGGTTGGTTACAACTGGCTCCTGGTTGTTTTTGCAGGGTTTGTGATCTACCTATATATGGTTGGGTTGAAAAGGTTAAAAAAGCTCTCAGACCAATCCATTTATCGTACAGATTATGACTTGTTAAATGAAAAATTCAGCAAAAAATGATGATTGATATCCCATCTTTCCAACATGTGAAAGAAGCCCATAAGCGCATAGCAGGTTATACTCATGTAACCCCTGTTTTTACTTCTGAAAGTATTAATAAAATTACTGGGGCAGACTTATATTTTAAAGCTGAAAACTTTCAGAAAGTTGGGGCATTTAAATTCAGGGGCGCGTGCAATGCAGTGTTTTCATTATCTGAAGAAGATGCTTCAAAGGGGGTGGTAACCCATTCTTCAGGAAACCATGCAGCAGCACTGGCATTGGCAGCCAGGCTTAGAGGGGTTGATGCTAACATTGTGATGCCTGAAAATGCCCCCGAGATTAAAAAGAAAGCAGTGGCAGGTTATGGTGCTAAAATCACCTTTTGCAATCCTACCCTGGAAGCAAGGGAATCAACCACTGCCAAAATAGTAGAAGAAATTGGGGCTACCATCATCCATCCCTATGATAATTTTTATGTGATCAGTGGGCAAGGGACTGCTGCCAAAGAGCTTATTGAAACACAGATAGGGTTTGATGTGATAATGGCTCCTGTGGGTGGGGGTGGGCTATTAAGTGGGACAGCCCTTTCTACCAAACAATTGCTTCCCACATGCAAAGTCATTGCTGCTGAACCCAAGGGGGCAGATGATGCTTACAGGTCATTCCATTCAAAAACATTAATACCTTCTGAAAACCCCAATACCATTGCTGATGGGCTATTAACCTCATTGGGAAAACGCAACTTTTCCATTATCATGGATAAAGTAGATGATATTGTTACAGTATCAGAGGAAGCCATTGTTGAAGCCATGAGGATGATATGGGAAAGGATGAAGACCATTATTGAGCCATCTTCTGCTGTCCCCCTGGCTGCTATTTTGGAAGGGAAAGCAGAAATTAAAAACAAAAAAGTGGGGATTATATTAAGTGGCGGTAATGTAGATTTGGGCAGGTTGCCATTTTAAACTCAACTCAATTTTATAAGAAAGGACTCACCCTGATTGAGCAAGCTCAATCTTTCCTCTCTATTCATTGAGAGAATAAGAGGAAGAGTTAAAGCATTGGACTGACAATATGGGCAAATGACTCCCTCAATTTATTAGTCCATGGGCGTTGCTGCCACTCTTTTAATTTGACCCTTTTGCTGTTTTTTATATCCTCTAAGAAATACCCTGAAAGCTCTTTGGTAAATGCTTTATCATACATAAAGGCATTCACTTCAAAGTTGGTTTCCAGACTCCTGAAATCAAGGTTAGTAGAGCCCACAGTACACAGGATATCATCAACCATGAGCAATTTACAGTGTATAAAACCCTTTTGGTAAAAGTAAACTTTTACCCCAGCTTCCAATAATTCTTCAACAAATGAAAAAGAACACCACTTTGAAATCCTTGCATCAGATTTTTCAGGGATAATAACCCTAATATCAATATCTCCTAAGGCAGCAGTTTTTAGAGCAGCCAGCATAGGTTGGGGTGGGATAAGGTAAGGGGATGTGAGGTATACATATTTTTTTGCACTGGCAATTGCAGCAAAAAATGCCTGGCTTATACTTTCCCAGTCAGAATCAGGTCCACTAGAAACCACCTGCACAGGAAGCCCTTTCCCTTCAGTAAATGGTTCAAAGTACTTTTTCCCTTCTAACACATCTTTTGTAACAAAAAACCAGTCAGCAGCAAAAATCACCTGCAAGCATGAAACAGCATCCCCTTCAATTTTTATATGGGTATCACGCCAACTGCCTACCTTTTTATTGCCCTCCTTATACCTATCGGCAACATTGATCCCACCTGTAAAGCCAACCTGCCCATCAATAACTATAATTTTTCTGTGGTTCCTGTAGTTTAAACGAGGGGTAAGCCTTGGAAACCTCACTTTCATAAAAGAGTCAAATTGCACCCCAGCCTGCCTTAATGAAGAGACATATTTTTTCCCCAGGCTCCAACTTCCTACATCATCCACAAGTACCCTTACCATAACCCCAGCTTGGCATTTTTCAATTAAAGTACCCCTTAGTTCATTCCCAATTTTATCATCATCAATAATATAGCTTTGTATATGGATATGGTGTTTTGCCTTTTCAATTTCTGCCATGATAGACTGGAAAACCTCATCCCCATTATTTAATATTTCTACCTTATTGCCCGTGGTTAGTGGGGAGTGGGAATTATTCAACAATAACCTGATTATCTTTTCTTTTTCAAGTATCTCTTCTTTAATATCCAACTGGTTTTCCTGAAATTCCCTGAGCTGCTTTGAAGTAACCTGCCTCATGCGCCCCAACCCTTTTAATCCTTTCCTGGAATACATTTTTCTTTTCCTATATTCTTGCCCAAAAAACAGGTAAAATATTAACCCAAATATGGGTATGATCACCAATGCTAAAATCCAGGCAACTGTTTTATAGGGAGACCTTTTTTCAAAAACAATAATAAAGGCAATAGCAATCGATGTAACCAAAAAAACAATGGATACTACCTGCAGCCAACTGGGTAAAGATTCATTGAAACTCATTATTACATAAATTGGATTATTTTGAATAACAATTTCGCAAATAAATTCGTAGAAGCAAAAAAATTCTTGGAATGAAAACAATTATCTACTTATTCTTAGCAGGTTTTTTTATTGTTTCATGTGCAAGCAATAAAAACATGGTTAAATTTTCGGAAACCAAATTAGGTGATGGGAATGACAGTACCCAGTATGAACTGTTAACATTTGATGCAAAATTTGATGCCTGGTATGAAATACAAAATACCCCTGCAAATTACCGTTCACAACATTATTATGAGTTGTGGAATAAACAATATGTATTGGAATGGAACCACAAATCTATGGCAGGAAGCCATAGTGGTTTTTTTGAAACCATTGTGGGGTATGAACCTGTTATTGATTATGGATTTGATTTAAACCATAAGCTGTTCCACTACTTTATGTATGTTGAGAATGTATTGAAAATACCTATCCTAACCAATGGACCACATTTTTTTATGCGTTAATGCTAATCCTGGTTTTTAATAATTTGTAATGTGCTGCCCTCAAAGTGTAAAGTAGAAATAACTTTCCCATTTATAATGGGTGCTTGCACGCCCTTTTCAAAAAAAACAGGCCCCTCATACACATGGGCTTCATCCCATAAATTGGCATTGATAAAAGCACTTATTGTTTTACTTCCCCCTTCTACAATCAATGATTGTATTTCTTTCTCATACAGGTGCTTCATTATTTTAAAAATGATTTTGCCATCATATTCTAGCTTTTTATAAAAAATATTATCAGATTTTTCTGTTTTAATGGAATTAAACACAATGGTTGGAGTACTTGAGTTAAACAGGTTAAGGGTGGCAGGAAGCTTCAATTCCCTGTCAAGCACAACCCGTGTAGGGTTTTTCCCTTCCCAGTCCCTGGTGGTTAATGAAGGGTTATCTTTTAAAGCAGTTACCCTTCCTACCATGATGGCATCTTCTTCAGCCCTGGTTTTATGTACATACTTCCTGGCCTGCTTATTGGTTATCCATGTGGGTTTCCCATATTGTCCTGAGCCTCTTTCAACATCAATAAAACCATCTTTTGTTTGTGCCCATTTCAGGATAATGTATGGCCTTTTTTTCTGGTAGAATGTAAAAAAACGTTTGTTAAGCTCCTTGCACTGTTCTTCCAATACTCCCATAGTTACATCCAACCCAGCATTCTTCAACTTTTCTACCCCTTTGCCAGCTACTTTATCAAAAGGGTCAATCACCCCAATTACTACACGTGGGATTTTTTTTGAGATGATCAGGTCGGCACAAGGAGGTGTTTTCCCATGATGTGAGCAAGGCTCCAGTGAAACATAAATGGTACTTTCTTTCAGTAAATCCTGATCTTTTACAGATTGTATGGCATGTACTTCAGCATGGGCTTCCCCATATCTTTTGTGGTAGCCCTCACCTATTACTTTCCCATTATGCACAATTACAGAACCAACCATTGGGTTTGGCGAAACATACCCAGCCCCTTTTTGCGCCAGCTCAATGCATTGTGCCATATATTTTTCATCAACTGCCATATGCTTTCTTAAGGGTTATGGTTTTTCAATTCTGGAAAATTAACCATAAGTTTGTTTACCAAAAATAATACAATGCAAGGAACTATCAGTTTTATACAATCAGAATTAAAAAATATCTATCCCGAAAATGAAATAAAAGGGTTTATAAGGCTGATACTGGAACATACTTGTAATATTTCCTTTACTGATATTGCCCTTCAAAAACCAATACCCCTAACAGATAAACAACAATCAGTTGTACCTGGAATTGTTACCAGGCTTAAGCAGCATGAACCAATCCAGTATATTTTAGGTGAAACAGAATTTTATGGGCTGAAGCTAAAAGTAACCCCAGGGGTTTTGATCCCACGCCCAGAAACTGAAGAGTTGGTGGATTGGGTATTAACATTTCCTGTTAAACCAGATGCACACCTATTGGATATTGGCACAGGTAGTGGGTGTATCCCCATTTCAATAAAACACAACCTGCCTGAAATTAAAGCTACTGCAATTGACCTTTCAAAGCAGGCATTGAAAATTGCACGGGAAAATGCAGCCATACACCAACTGGATATTACATTTAAGGAAAGGGATATCCTGGATTGGCAAAGTTATGGGTGGCAACCTTTTGATATTATCATCAGCAACCCCCCATATGTAAGGGAATCTGAAAAACCTTTGATGGATAAAAATATCTTGGGCTATGAACCTGCCAAAGCCCTGTTTGTAGGTGATTCAGAGCCATTGGTTTTTTACCAGGCTATTGCAGGATTTGCTAAAAAATACCTTTCCCCTTCTGGCTTATTATTCTTTGAGATCAATGAAGCATTTGGCAAAGAAGTACAGGCATTGTTAACAGCCAAGGGGTTTACCCGGATTGAAATAAAAAATGACCTTTCAGGGAAAGCCAGGATGGTAAAAGCACTAAAATAGTATCTTTACCCCATTAGAAATTCAACCATGAAACGTCGCAAATTTATCCATAATAGCTCTCTTGCACTGGCAGGATTAGTTGCCTTTAGAAATGTATCCAGGGCAATGGACAGTAGCTTAAAACTCGTTTCTGTAACAGGGGGGCAACCTATGGCAATGTATTCAGAAGGGATAAATGCATTGGGAGGTATCCAAAATTTCGTGAAAAAAAATGACAGGGTGGTTATCAAACCAGGAATGGCTTATGATGCCATACCCCAAAAACATATCAACTCAAATCCCGGCATGGTAGGGTTTATCATTGAACAATGTTATGGGTCAGGAGCAAGTGAAGTGTTGCTTTTTGAACATACCATTGACCCCTGGACTAAATGTTATAAAAACAGTGGCATTGAACGCATTGCAAAAGATGCTGGAGCCAGGGTGATTCCAGCAAATGAAGATTTTTACTATACCCAAGTGAGTAATTCAGAAGCCACAGTTTTAAAAAATGCCAGGCTTCACAATTCTCTTCTGGATGCTGACGTATTTATCAACCTTTCTGTTTTTAACAGCCAGCACAAAGATAAAACTGAAGGAGCCATAAAAAACCTGGCAGGGTGCATATGGGAAAGAGGCCGGTTTTATACTTCAACTAAAACTGAAAATATTGCAGAATTGCTCTATTATAAAAAGCCTATTTTCAATATCACTGAAGTATATTTAGAAAGCAGAAAATCC
The DNA here is from genome assembly GCA_028282705.1 of Prolixibacteraceae bacterium. Taxonomy (GTDB): domain Bacteria; phylum Bacteroidota; class Bacteroidia; order Bacteroidales; family Prolixibacteraceae; genus JABMQB01. The sequence goes on from JANQHI010000041.1 coordinate 25,452, forward strand.
CAACTTCTTATAAGTGAAGACATTGTTGCAATTGATAGTTATGCAGCCAAATTAAATAATATCCCACTAACTGAAATGCCCCATATCCAGTATGCAGAGAAATTGGGTTTTGGGCAATCAGTGATATCAGAAAATGAAATTATACAACTTGCCCAGCAAGGTTAATTTTTCAGCCTCCAAGGCATTTTTGTAGCAATTAAATTACTATCTTGTCGTTAGGGAAAGTAGAATGGATTTGTAGTTTGAAGAAGATTTTTTTACACATATTGCTTGGCATCAACTTTTTGTTTATCCTGGTGTTGGCTCTTTCTTATTTATCTGTATATATCCCTCCCGATACATACTGGGTAATTGCAGCTTTTGGGCTAGTTTTCCCTTTGGCAATAATTATGAATATTTCATTTGTGGTCTTATGGGCAATCCTGAAACCCAACTATTTGCTTTACTCTTTAATAACCATTTTAATTGGTAGCAGTTATATCAACCAGTATTTCCAGTTTAAGGGGAAAACTTCAGAAGAGCCTGCATTAAAAGTCATGTCATATAATGTCAGGAATTTTCAGGGAAAGACACGCCACCCTTCAAAACAGGTTGCTGACAGCATCCAACTTTTCATGGAGCAAGAGCATGCAGAAATAATATGCCTTCAGGAGATAAAATTGCGTACACATAAGGTTTTTAGCCTTCCCCAATCAGTAAAAGACCTACCTTTTATAAACCACTACCAGTATGCAAGTACAGGAGAAACATCAGGGCTCGCAACACTCACCAGCTTCCCCATTATAAATATGGGGGAAATCAGGTTTGAAGGTTCACAGAACATGGCTATTTTCACAGATGTGTTAATTGAACATGACACTGTCAGGGTATTCAATATCCACCTGCAATCCTATTTTATTGACCCATCAAAATATGCAATCATAGATTCTCCAGGGCTTTCAGAAGAAAAAGATTTTAGTGAAGCCAAAGAAATGGGCAGGAAGTACAGGAATGCTGTAATAAAAAGGGCTGGACAAGCCAGGAAAATCCGTGAAGAAATTGATAATTCACCTTATAAAGTCATTGTTTGTGGGGACCTGAATGATACCCCTGTTTCTTATGCCTACAAGAAAGTTCGTGGTGAACTTAAAGATGCTTTTGTTGAATCAGGTAAAGGGATTGGGCGCACATACATTGGAAAGCTGCCTTCTTACAGGATTGATTTTATTTTTCATAGCCACGGGTTTGAGGCATTTAATTTTGAAAAGGGCAATAGTTACCATTCAGACCATTTGCCCATTTACTGCAACCTTCAGCTAAATAAGTAACCCTTTATTATTCAGTATTTCAAGGGCTGTATCTTTGTCTTTATTAAGTTGGGTTATCAATTCTTCAGCCCCATTGAATTTTTTCTCATCCCTTATTTTATCAATAAAAAACAGGGTCAGTTCTTCATTATAAATATCCTTGCTAAAATCAAAAATATTTACCTCAATGCTCCTGTTATCAGCATTTTTGTTGAAAGTTGGGCGTGTGCCAATGTTCAACATCCCATTATAAATCTTATTTGAAATAGCCACCCTCACAGCATATACACCATATCCAGGAATAATTTTATGTACATCAGAAGTTTCAACATTTGCTGTTGGAAAGCCTATTTTCCTTCCCAATTTTTTCCCTTCTATTACTTTCCCATGCAATGCAAATTCATAGCCCAGGTATTGGTTGGCAGTTGTAAAATCCCCTGCCTCAATGGCATTCCTTATTTTGGTCGAGCTCACATTCATTTCATTCACCAGCAGTGCATCAAGCTTCGAAATTTCAAAGTTGTATTGTCTAGCACATTCTGTGAGGTATTCAAACCCTCCTTCCCTGTTTTTACCAAATTTATGGTCATAGCCAACTACAAGGTGTGATGCCTCTATCCTATCTACCAAAACCTCTTTCACAAACTGGTTGTAAGGCAATTCTGAAAATTCCTTAGTAAAAGGATATACAATAATATGGTCAATACCAATGTATTCCAATAAAGTAATTTTCTCTTTTAATGTTGTTAACAGCCTCAGGTTCTTTTCTTCAGGGTTGATAATGAGCCTTGGATGGGGGTAAAATGTAAAGAGTACTGATTCTCCTCCTTTTTCTTCTGCAATGTCAATTAGCTTTCTCAAAACCTTCCTGTGTCCCAAGTGCACTCCGTCAAATGTACCAATGGTGACCACAGGGGTTTTTGCTTTAAAGTTTTTTAACTCATTATATACCTTCACATCTATTAAAATTTGATTCCAAAAATATAAAATAATTATCTTAGTGACCTTTTATTCTTGTTCAACAGATAATTATTATTTTTACCGGCTATAAATATTTGACAGAGAATGGTGAAATTTAGATGGATTACAATAATTGTAGGATTGGTGGTTATTTTTTCAGGCTGTAAAAAAGACAACCAATTCGCAATTTCAGGGAAAATTACAAATGCTGGAGATAAGACTATTTACCTTGAACAATTATTTGTATCAAATAGTACCCCTATTGATTCAGTGAAAATAAATTCAAAAGGTGAATTTAAATTTAAACACCAAACCAGCATCCCAACATTCTATTTACTGAAATTATCAGACATCAATTTTGTGACTTTGCTGGTTGATTCTGCTGAAAATGTTAACATATCTGCTGATGTAATCAATTTTTCGAGTGGTTACCTGGTAGAAGGGTCGCCAGGTTCAGAAATGGTCCAGCAATTAAATGAGAAGCTTCACACAACAAAGCAAAAGCTTGATTCAATAAGGTCATTAAATATCCTGTATGAAAACAGGAACAATTATGCCCAGTTAAAAGAAGGGCTGGATACTGAATATGCCAAAATTGTTCAAACCCAGGTTGATTATTCAACCAACTTTGTATTAAACAACCCTTTTTCAATGGCCAGTGTCCTTGCTCTTTACCAAAGGTTTGACCCTGAGACATATGTGATCACAGACATACAGCCATTAAAAGTTGCTGCATCTGCCCTTCATTCAATTTATCCTGGCTCAGACCATGTGCAGGCATTGTATGCAAACACACTTCAGCTAATGCAAAATGAACGTGCTGCAAAACTACAGCAAATCATTGAAAATGAAGGGTCAAATAGCCCGGATATAGTGCTTCCAGACCCTGAAGGCAAAGATATCCCCCTTTCATCATTAAGGGGTAAATATGTACTCCTCCATTTCTGGTCAGCAAAAGATGAAGCCTCAAGGATTGTTAACCCAGTATTAAAAGAGTTATATAGGAAATATAAATCAAAAGGATTTGAAATTTATCAGGTAAGTGTTGATAAGGAAAGGTTTGAGTGGATTGATGCCATTGATAAAGACCAACTAACATGGGTAAATGTTGGGGATATGGAAGGTAGCATAAATGCAGTTAACGTGTATAATATAAAACAAATACCATCTAACTACCTACTTGACAAAGAGGGTGTTATAATTGCAAAAAACTTAAAAGGCCCTTCTTTGACAAAAAAACTTGCCAACATTTTTGATTGAAAACAGTTATAGCCTTTGATAAAAGAAAGCAATAATTTGAACAGCAAGAAAAAAATATACTTTATTTCAGATATTCATTTAGGTGCTCCAGCGCTCAATGATAATCATGAAAGGGAACTTTTATTTGTCAAATGGCTTGATGAAATTAAATCAGATGCAAGCCAGCTTTATTTGCTGGGAGATATTTTTGATTATTGGTTTGAATATAAAAAAGTTGTTCCAAGGGGTTTTACGCGCACACTAGGTAAAATAGCCGAATTAAGTGACAGTGGTGTTGATATCCACTACTTTACAGGAAACCATGATGTGTGGGTTTTTGATTACTTACCCCAGGAGCTTGGTGTTACCCTGCACAGGGATGAATTAAAAACAGAAATATTAGGTAAGAAGTTTTTCCTTGCACATGGTGACGGGCTTGATAAGGAAGACAAAAATTATATCCTCCTGAAAAAATTGTTTGTGAACAAATTCCTTCAATGGTGCTTTGCTAGGCTACACCCCAATTTTAGTGTTTCACTGGCACAAAGATGGTCAAAAAAAAGCCGTTTAGGTAAAGGCATTGACCCTAAAAAAATTGACATCAAAAATGAAGGGATGTATAAATTTGCACAATCAATATTGGAACAGGAGTTTTTTGATTATTTCGTGTTTGGGCACAGGCATGTATTAGCTAAATCCCAACTTGGGGAAAGATCAGAATTTATACTACTTGGGGAATGGATCACTGCATTCTCTTATGGTGTATTTGATGGGAGCAATTTTGAATTAAAGAATTATAAAGTAGAACAGCTGCCAGAGGCAGCAAAATAGATAATATGGCTAAAAAGATTTATACAACTATTATTGGTACAGGAAGTTATTCCCCTTCAGTTGTAGTAAAAAATGAACATTTTTTGGATTACACATTTTATGATGCTGCAACAAAGGAGGTATTTGATAAAACCAATGAAGAGATTATTGAGAAATTCATGGAAATTACTTCCATTGAAGAGAGAAGGTGGGTTGAACCTGGCCAATTAACTTCTGATATTGCTGCATTAGCAATTAAGGATGCTTGTGAATCAGCCAATGTGGGCTTGGAAGAACTTGATTTTATAATCATTGGACATAACTTTGGTGATGTAGAGGAAGGGACTAATTGTGTTGATGCATTGCCTGGGTTAGCAAATAAAGTAAAAGGCAAGCTGAAAATAAAAAACCCATCATGTATTTGCCATGATATCATTGCTGGCTGCCCTGGTTGGACACAAAGCATGATAGTTGCTGACAGCTACCTTAAAAGTGGGCTCCACAAAAGAGGTGTTGTGGTTGGAGCCGATGTCCTTTCAAGGATTTCTGACCCACACGACAGGGATTCAATGATTTATGCTGATGGTGCTGGTGCTGCTGTAGTTGAAGGTGTAAAGAAAAGGAAACCTACTGGTATTTTAGCACATTCAAGCAGGTCTGATTCTGTCAGGTTCTCTGAAATGCTGACATTGGGCCCATCAAATAACCCAGAGCATGACCAAAACAAATTATATATTAAAATGCTTGGGCATAAGCTATATATATATGCCATTAACCATGTCCCTGAAATTGTAAAAGATAGCATTGAAAAAGCAGGGTTAGATATTTCAGATATCAAAAAAGTATTTATCCACCAGGCTAATGAGAAAATGGATGATGCCATGCTGAAAGGGTTGTTCAAACTTTATAAATTGAGGAAAATACCTAAGGGAATCATGCCTATGAGCATTTATAAACTGGGGAATGCCTCAACAGCTACTGTGCCTGTTTTATTTGACATGGTGCTTAAAGGAAAGATGGAAGGGCAGGAAGTTAATAAAGGAGATCACATACTATTTGTATCAGTAGGGGCTGGCATGAATATAAATTCTATTGTATATAAAATGCCTTAATATTACTGAACTATCATAGGAGAAAAGAGTAGCAGGGTTTTAATGCCTTGCTACTCTTTTTTATTTTGTAAACAATTACTTCCTAACCTTTTTTACTAAAGGGAATTCAGGGTGTTCTGTCCTGGCAGTTTTTAACAATTCTTCTAATTGGGCAACCATTTCAGGGTGTTTCTCAGACACATCTGTGGTTTCTGAAGGGTCATCTTTTAATGAATACAGTTCAGTTTTTACACCCACAAATTTAACCAGCTTCCAACTACCCTTCTGGATAGCCTGGATAGGCCCTTGCCTTTCATTGAATTCCCAATACATATAATCATGTTTTTCTTGAGCTTCATTTTTCCCCAAAAGGGTGGGTAGGTATGACAAACCATCAATTTTTGCAGTTGGTTTAACACCTGCTATATCACAGGCTGTAGGAAGGAAATCCCAAAAAGCAGAAATATGGTTGGTTGCTGACCCTCTCTTTATTTTATCAGGCCAACGAGCAACAAAAGGCATCCTAATACCTCCTTCATAGAGGTCACGTTTTTTACCCCTGAAGATTCCATTACTGTTCAGGAACTCGTTTTTCAAATTGTCATACTCATGCCCATTGTCAGAAGTAAAAATAACCAATGTGTTATCATCAATGCCATATTCTTTAAGCCTTTCAATAATAAGCCCTACATCTTTATCAAGACGTGAAACCATAGCAGCATAAGTAACATGCCCATTTTCATCATTCCTGTAATGGCCCATTTTCATCTTTCTCAGTGGCCAATCTTGCTGGTAATAATATTCTTTTTGCTCTTCAGGGATGGTAAGTTCATAATGAGGGATTGTTGGTGCAAAATACAAGAAGAATGGCTTCTTATGGTTTTCATCAATAAAACCCAGGGCTTTTTCAATAAACATATCCTGGCTGTACTTCCCCTTTTTATCCATCATCACATTACCTTCAAGCTTTAGAAGTTCATTGTTTTCAAAAATCTCTTCTGGGTAATAATGGTGTGCTGCCCCATGCCTGTTAAAACCAAAGAAATAGTCAAAACCCTGGTTGTTAGGTTTTCCATGTGTTAGGTTTTCAGCTAAACCCCATTTGCCCACAATTGCTGTTGCATACCCTGCTTTCTTCAGTTCTTCAGCAACAGTAACATCATGGTTAGCTAAGTCAACAGGCTTTCCACTTTTTGTCCACCTTGGGTTCTCCCTAACGGGTGAATGCCCTGTATGGAAACCTGTCATCAGGCATGCCCTTGATGGGCCACATACTGTTGAGCCTGAATAGTGCCTGTTAAAAACCATTCCTTCTTCGGCCATCTTGTCTAACACTGGGGTAAGGATTTTGTCCCCACCATTAAAACCCACATCACCATAGCCAAGGTCATCAGCCAGGATGAAAATAATATTTGGTTTTTGCTGTGCTGTTGCAAAAAGCACACTGGTAATTGCAACAATAATTAAAAGTAATTTCCTCATTTGTTCTTGTTATTCTGTTTAACTATTTGTTGTTTATACATTCTTGCATATTTCTGGAATCCTATTTCTTTACCATTTAACATTTCCAGGTATTCCAAAGGATATTTATATTTTACCCATTCAAGTATATCAACTGAAGCGGGCACTATAGGATGAAAAGTTGTATCAAGTGGGGCCATCTCTATTTCTATTTCCCTGCAATTCCTCCTCAATTTGCCCAATATAGTTTTGTATTCAGGGTAATTTGCCAAATTATTCAATTCATAAGGGTCTGTTTCCAGGTCATATAATTCTTCAACAGGCTTATTTTTTGAAAAGAACAAAGCTTCATTTTCATTTAGTTTCCCATCAAATTTTAACCCACGCATTACATGTACAGCAGGACGATAAAATTCAAGGTAAGCCTGATGTGAATCCCAGGGTACTTCAGGCATATCATTGCGAATATATTTATACTTATCAGTACTTAAACTCCTTGACTTTTCTAATATCTCATCCCATAGGTCACGTGCAGAAAAAACATATTCACGCTCAAAATTTTGATTTAAAAATGATTTTCCTGTCATATAACAAGGCACTTCAATTCCTGCTAAATCAAGGATTGTTGCTGTAATATCAGTAGTGCTCACTACTTCATCCTTTACCTGATTGGGTTTGATACCATCTGGCCAGTTTACAATCAATGGTATATGCAACCCAGGGTCATGCAGGTAGCCTTTGCCGAAAATATTGCAACGCCCATTGTCTCCAATAAATATGATGACTGTATTTTCATACATGCCTTTTTTCTTTAGGTCTTCAATAATAAGCCCTACCTCATGGTCCATATATTCCATTTGGTCAAGGTATTTTGCCCAGTCTAACCTAACAGTTGGATGGTCTGCCATGTAAGGGGGTAATACTACTTCATCAGGATTTACAGGGTGTTTTGATTGTGCCCTTATTTCATCCCACCAATCCCCACGATGGGTAACTACCAGTTGGATCTGGGCAAAAAATGGCTGGTCTTCAGGTAAAAAAGTATCTGTTTTATCAAAAAGCCCAACATTTTTTTTACCATCCCATTCTCCAATTGCCCTATGTTTAAAGTTACAATCTATTTTGCGCCCTTTTTTCATAACATGTTCATTACCAATAATACATGTATATCCTGCTTTGCGCAAGTGGTAGGTAAAAGGCTTTATCCCTGACGGGAGGGGTACATCCCTGTTGCTCCTGTGGTGGTGTGCATTTATTTTAAGTTGATGGGTACCTGTCATCATAGCAGACCTACTTGGAGAACAGATTGGGTTTGTACAAAAACAGTTGGTAAACATCATTCCACCCTCTGCCAGTTTATTTAGGTTTGGAGTTTTTACAGCTGGCATACCATAACATTCAATATCCTGCCCAATATCTTCAGCCATCAACCAAATAATATTTGGCTTTTCTTTTGAAACCCCTGAAGAAATATTACATGCCAATACAATAGCAAGCAGAAGTAAACGAAATTTTAGTTTCATAATCTTACTAAAAAATTAAAAACATGCAAAAAATGAAGCACCAGGAATTAGTGGTGCTTCAGGTAACTATTTTCTTAATAGAGACGATCAGTTCATTACAATCACATAGCGGTTTTAATATTGATTTGGGCTGGTTCTAAGCCAACACTTTCAGCTTTTAATAGAATTTCTCCAGCTTCTTCTGAAGTCTGTATGATTGCCATACATTTCCCATTAAATGCTTTCCTGAAAGGTTTAACAAATGACTCTAGGCTGGTTGGGTCTCCATTCCCAACTGCCCTTAAAATACCTGCTCCTTCAACATCAAAGTTAACCAGGTTGTCAGCCTTAGGGCATATGTTGCCATCTTTGTCCAACACTGAAACTGTCACAAATACCATCTCTTTCCCATTGGCTTTGGCTTCCTGCCTGTCTGCTTCTAATATGATTTTTGCAGGCTCCCCTGCTGTTACCTTAACTGTTTCTTTTATAGGTTGGTTGGTTTCATCCAAGGCAACTACTTTCAGTTCTCCTGGTTCAAATGTGATGTTGTCCCAAACCAAACGATAAGTTGTATATAAATTTGATGGGTCTTTCTCTTTGATACCTAAACTTTTCCCATTAAGGAATAGTTCCCCTTTATCAAAACTGGTATAACAATGTACAGAAACATTTTGCCCAGATTCCCAGTTCCAGTGTGGCAACAGGTGCAATACTTCTTTATTAGTCCACCTGCTCTGGTATAAATAAAACCTGTCTTTTGGTATCCCACATAAATCAATGATCCCAAAGTAGGAACTTCTTGAAGGCCACTGTACATTATAAGGGGTTGGCTCCCCCAGGTAATCAAAACCTGTCCATACATATTCTCCTGCCATGTATTTAAATGAATCCTGAGCTACCCATTCCCTGTCAGGGGAAGTTGCCCAACGCGGAAATTCATTATCAAATGAGCTACAATGGTAGGGCTCGCGAGTGTAATGCACCTTTTCTTCAGCAGGGAAAAAATACTCGCCACGTGAACTGACAGTAGAAGCAGTTTCAGCCCCATACATTTTCCATTCAGGGTGGTTTTTATTTATAAAATTGTAATGCTGTGGTTTATAATTCCACCCAGGTACATCAACAATATCAGCCAACCCATTTGAAATTGCCCTCGTCCAGTTATTAAACCCAGCAGTAGTTGGGCGTGTTGGGTCTTCTCTTTTTACAATATCATTTAAAAATTGGCAAACTTCAGCCCCTTCAAGTGAGCCTTGCTCACGAATTTCATTCCCCAGGCTCCACATAATAACTGAAGGGTGATTCCTGTCTCTATGGATAAAAGCCACTAAATCTTTCTCTGCCCATTTATCCCAAAGGGTATGGTACCCATTATCACATTTCCCTAACTTCCATTCATCAAAAGCCTCATCTATAACCAGAAACCCCATTTCATCAGCAAGGTCAAGCATCTCGGGAGTTGGGGGGTTATGGCTTGTCCTGATGGAATTGCATCCCATTTCTTTCAATAGGTTCATCCTATGCCTTAAAGCTGATTTGTTGACAGCAGCACCCAATGGACCTAAATCATGATGTAAACAGACACCTTTCAGCGGCACCCTTTCTCCATTCAGGAAAAACCCATTGTCATTTGTAAATTCAAAATAACGAAAACCAAATGGTGTATGGTACTCATCTATCACCTGGTCGTCTTTATAAATTTTGGTTACAACAGTATACATGATTGGTTTTTCAACTGACCACAATTTTGGCTTTTCAATTTTAAGTTTGTGCTTTACAGTTGTTTCCCCTTTAATTTTTGTTTTAGAGGAAGCCTTCCCCACAACAATGCCTTTTTTATTTATTACTTCTGTTAAAACAGCCACTTCTGCTGGTTCGCCATTTCCCAAAATGGTTGTTGCCATCTCAACCAACCCTTTCCCATTTTGTATTTCAGGAGTCGTGATGTATGTCCCCCATTGTTTTACATGGATTGGGTTAGTTGTCACCAGCCTCACATTCCTGTAAATACCAGCTCCAGGATACCATCTGGATGAGGCAGGTTTATTCTCCAGCCTGACTGCAAGTATATTTTCTTTACCAGCCTTAATTTTTTCAGTAAGGTTAAACCCAAATGAAGCATATCCATAAGGCCATTCTCCTACAAACTCACCATTAAAATATACCTGTGCATGGCTCATTGCCCCATCAAATTCAATGTGTACTGCCTTATTCTCCCAGGATGCAGGAATATCAATGGTTTTTCGGTACCAACCTACACCCACATGAGGTAACCCTCCTGTCCTGCCTGTGCGCTTTTGGGGAACCCTCTCACCATCTTCAATTACAGTAGCCATGATCACATCATTGTCCTCATGGAATTCTCCTAAGATTGCCCAGTCATGAGGCACACTTACTTCTTCCCAGCTATCTGCTTTATATTCAGGGTTTTGTGCCCCTTCAACTTCTGAATTAATAAATTTCCATCCTTTATCTAACAGGACTATTTCCCTGGGGTTTTCCTTTTGAAAATTGCATCCTACCATAAATGCTAACAGGATTGAGTAAATAAGTAAATTTTTCATTGCTGCTTAATATTATAAATTATCCTTTTCTAAACCATATTTTTCAGCAGGCCTGTAATCCTGGATAACCCCACCATATGGAAATCCTGGTGTTTCTATTGTAGCTTCTTCAAAAAGTTTATTGATTTTAACTACAATGCCAGGGTTTTGCCCTGCCAGGTTTACGGTTTCATTTATGTCTTCTTCAAGGTTATAAATTTCAGTGGGTGAATTTATACCATACCTTACCCCTTTCCATTTGCCAAGCCTGACAGCCTGACGAAAACCTCCATTTGGCATTATCCTGTTCCAACCATCAAGTTGCAATTCCCAATAAAGGTATTCATGCTGTGGTTGTTCCTTGCCCATTAATTCAGGTAGTATTGATATGCCATCAGATTGTGCAGGGGTTTCTATACCAGCAATATCAGCCAGTGTTGGCATAAAATCATAAAAAGCACCAATATGGTTTGATTTAGCCCCTGCTTCTATTTTATTTTCCCAGTAACAAATAAGTGGCGTGCGTATGCCCCCTTCATATAAATCCCTTTTATATCCTTTTAACCCACCTGTACTTTCAAAAAACAAGTGGTCATGTTTTCCTTCACTGTGTGCCCCATTATCACTGGTAAAAAAGACCACTGTATTATCCAATTCCCCCATTTCATCCAACCTGTTCAATAGCCTTCCTACCTGTTCATCCAGGAGGGTAATGCGAGCAGCATGCCTTCTTTCAGTCTCCTCCCACCCTTTGTCAGCATACAATTCTTTATTACGAATATAACGCTCATGGGCATGAGGTATCCTGTAAGACATAAACAGGAAAAATGGTTGATCCTTTCCCTTTTTATCAAGGTATTCAAGGGCAAAGTTTGTGCGGAAAACATCAATGCAATCATATTTTTCCTGGTCGTAAAACATTGAGTCGTTCAGGTTATTTATCCAATGTATCCTTTTGTCAAATTCGCGCCCACCAAACCTTGATGCCCACTGTTCCTGCACTGCATAATCAAAGCCCCTACTCCTTGCCCAGGTGGAAACATCATTGGGATTATCCAGGTGCCATTTCCCAATAAAAGCTGTTTGATAACCAGCTTCTTGCATCATTTCCCCAATGGTTATTTCATCTTTCCTGAGAGGAACCCTTTTCCATATGTCATCAAAAACACCACTATTCCCCCTAATGGTCGAATGCCCGGCATGTTTTCCTGTCATTAATATAGCACGAGATGGTGAACAAACAGAGGTTCCTGCATAAAAATCAGTAAAACGCATCCCATTTTGTGCCAAGCCATCCAGTACAGGAGTTTGTATCACCTCCTGCCCATATATGCCTAACTCGCCATACCCAAGGTCATCTGCCAACAGGAAAAGTATATTTGGCTTTTCTTTTTTTTCTTTTACTGCAGTATTGCATGAACTGGAAAATAATACAACAAAAAACAATAGGTATATAACCCTTTTCATTTTAGAAGAATTTAAATTTTTTATATCTAATTATCAGCCTGTTTTGTTATATCAGCTTTAATTTTTTCATTCCACCCCCTGGCATCCAATGGGTATACATTATTTTCAGATGCCCATTTATCCCATAGTAATTCAAACTCTTTTGCTTTTTCAGGCAGTTCATCAATAAGGTTATTGGTTTCTGTCCTGTCCTTTTCCAAATTATAAAGCTCCCATGTACCTGCATAAGGAGATTCATGTGTTGCTTTTGAAACCAATTTCCATTTACCATCAATTACAGCCCTGTTTGCTTCATGCTCAAAAAATAAAGGCCCTCTTTCAAAAATATCCCCATGAAAACTTTGCACCAGGCTTTTCCCCTGAATGGGATTAACAGCTTCCCCTTTAAATTCTTTAGGATAACCAGCCCCAGCCACATCAAGGATAGTGGGCATTAAATCAATTACATGCCCCACCTGTTTGTTTACCATATTGGTTCCAATTTTTTTAGGCCAATGGGCTATAAGGGGTGTAGAAATACCCCCTTCATGAACATAATGTTTGTATTCCCTAAAAGGGGTGTTGCTCACATTTGCCCAGTTGATCCTATAACTTTGGGCAGGCTCTTTGTTTCCTATAAGATGAAGGTCATTTACAGTAAGTTTTTTCCCCTGCCCTTCAGCACACCCCCCATTATCTGAAAGAAAAATAATCAATGTGTTGTCAAGTTCCCCTTCTTGTTCCAACAGGGAGATAATCTGACCAACACCCTGATCCATACAATCAATCTGCCCAGCATAGGCAGCCATTAAGGCATCCCAAACTTTTTTATCATTTTCATGTAGTCCATCCCAAGCATTAACCCTTTTTTCACGTTCAGTTAAATTCCATGCTGGGTTAATCAAACCCAATTCTTTTAATTTTTCATAACGTTTTTGGCGCTGGTTGTCCCAACCATCCATAAACTTTCCACGATATTTATTTACATCTTTTTGCAATGCATGCAATGGCCTATGTGGTGCATAGTAGGCTACATAAAAAAAGAATGGTTCATGCTTTTTGGTTTTAAAATGCTGGCTTAGGAAGCTGATTGTGGAATCTGTAACAGCAGTTGTCAAATAAAAGCCTTCTGGTGGCATAAGCCTTTTGTTATTGTAAGTCAGGGTTTGTGGGCTATAATAACCACCACCACCTTCCAGGTGTCCAAAGAATTTATCAAAACCACGTTGCAATGGCCAGTTATTTTTAGGCTCTTCAGCCTTCATAAATTCATCATAAACCACATGCCATTTTCCAGTCATGTAGGTAGCATATCCTTCCTTTTTCAATACTTGTGCAATGGTTATGCTCTGGTTGTTCATATCACCAGTATAACCTGGATGCCCAAGGTTTGAAACAGTCATCCAGCCCAAACCAGTGTTGTGTGGATATTGCCCTGTCAATAGTGATGCACGAGTGGGGCAGCAACGCCCTGTATTGTAAAATTGGTTAAACACCAGCCCATTTTTAGCCAGCTTATCAATGTTAGGGGTTTCTATCCCTGATCCCATAAAACCAAGGTCAGAAAAGCCCATATCATCAGCCATGATCAGTATGACATTTGGCTTCTGGTTTGAAGCAATTTTTTCCTGCCCACAGGAATTTAAAAAGGCAATTATGAAAATGATAAGTGTTATTTGTAATAAATACCTCATTGAAAGCCTAATTCCTTATTTAGTCATTGGTTACTTTGCTCCCCCACCAGCCATTTTGTGGGTCAAAATCTTCTGAAAGGATTTTTTTCCTGTATTTTTCAAGGCCTACCATCCTGACTTCCCTAACCTTTTTAAGGTGTTTCAATTCCAGCTCTTCATTGTATTCAGGGTCTTTAACAGGATATTTTGCATTTACTTCTTTCAGGAAAGCAAATAATTTATCACTCATTTGCACCACTAACTCTTCATTTTCACCAGCAACATTAGTAGTTTCCTGCAGGTCACTTTTAAGGTTATATAGCTCCTGCCTACCATCTTCATAATAGTGGATCAGCTTCCAGTCTCCTTCCCTGATAATGGAGGATGGCTCCCCTCCCTGATTCCCATAATGTGGATAATGCCAGATCAGTGGCCTTTCAGCAATAGTTCCACCATTGAGCAATGGCACTAAGCTGACACCATCCTGGTGTTCTTGTGGTTTTAGGTTAGCTCCTGCCAACTCAAGTATTGTAGGGTAAAAATCTGTTCCTGTAACAGGGACATCACATTTTTGGCCTCCTGCAAGCCAGGGGACTTTTATAAAATAGGGTTCTCGTATGCCCCCTTCAAACTGGTATCCTTTGCCTGCCCTTAAAGGTAAATTTGAAGTTGCAAACCCATCACCAGCAGCTACACCCCCATTGTCTGAAGTGAAAACCACAATGGTATTTTCATCAAGCCCAAGCTCTTCCAATGTTTTTAATACCTCACCAACTGCATCATCCATTGATTCAACCAAACCTGCATAAACAGGGTTATCCTGCACCTGGCGGATTGGAAGGAAATGACCCATTTCATACCCTTTCTTAGCAATGCCTATTTCTTCAGCTTTTTGCCTGTACTTTGCCCATTTCTCCTGTGTTGATTGGATGGGACCATGCACTGCATAAAATGACAGGTATGCAAAAAAAGATGTGTCTTTATTTTCCCTGATAAAGTTTGCTGTTTCTTTGGCAAGCCTCATGGTCAGGTTTTCACCTGCTTCTTTATAATCAAGGTTGGGGTTTTTCCATGGAGCAAAATACCCACCTTTGGGGCTACCTACATCCCAACCTCCTTTGTTGATATCAAAACCATGGTCTTCGGGCCATGAACCTTTATCCCCAATATGCCATTTGCCTGCAAAAAAAGTTTTATACCCAGCCTCTTTCATAGCCTCTGGCAATGTAATATATTCATGTTGTAAATGATGGGTATATTCAGGAGGCAATAGTTTATTAAATCTTCCCTGCTCACGCCAAGCAGTCCCTGTTTTTGCACCAATCCAGTCAGTAATCCCATGCCTGGCAGGAAATTTCCCGGACATAATGCTTGCCCTTGATGGGCTGCACACCTGGCATGTTGCATACCCTTCAGTAAAGATCATCCCACCATGGGCTATCTTATCAATATTTGGTGTTTCATAAAATCTACTTCCCATGCAGCTAAGATCATGATAACCAAAATCGTCAGCTAAAATGAACAGTACATTTGGTTTTCTCTTTTCAGTTTCTTGCTGGGTACAACCCATTAATAATACGGCTGTAAACAAAAGAATGGAAAATAAGGTACGTTTTGTTTTCATTAAAATAGTATTAATTAGTTTGATCTTAAAAAATCCCTGGTTACTCCATTAAACTCATTTATTCCTGGCATCTACATGGTTTAGCACATTTTCAAAAGTAGCCAATAAATACCTATATTCTTATCACATATATTTCAAAAAGGGATAAAAATCCTTCAAAAATGGACACTAATTTGGCTCATAAAATGCCCTTTTTAGGAATGACGATTTTCAAAGAGTGATTACATATAACATTGTACCTTGCCTTTAATGGTTTTGTTATTTGAAAATTTACCAACCAACATTAGTACCATAATATTTATTAGCAAACTGAAACACTGCCTGAATTTCTTATCTTTGAAATATAAACTTCATGCAATGGATATATTCATTTATTCTGCCCTGGGATTTATTATTGGTGGTATTATTATTTTCTTGTTTCTAAAGGTGGCTGAAAAAAAGAAGCTGCTGGAAACAGAAAAATTATGGCAGGGAAAAATTGATGCTTTGAATGCTGAGAAAAGGATTTCAGAAGATAAATTGTTACAATATGAGGAACGCATTTCTTCAACCTCATTAAACCTTGAAAAAGCAGAAGATGAGCTAAATCGAACTAAAGAGAAAAATGAATTGTTAAGCCAGAGAATTGCCAGGGCAGAGGTTGAATACAAGAGTTTGCAAGAAAAACTGCAAAGCCAAAGGGCTGAAATGGAGGAACTTCAGAAGAAGTTTACTACTGAATTTGAAAATGTTGCCAATAAAATATTAAAAAAGAATACTGAAGATTTTACAGCTACCAGCCAAAAGAACATGGGAGACCTGCTAAAACCCATGAAAGAAAAATTTGAAAGTTTTGAAAAGAAAGTTGAAGAAACTTACCTGAAAAGTAAAAATGACCAGGTTGATTTGCAGGCAGAGCTGAAAAAACTTTCTGAGCTGAATGTAAAGATCAGTGAAGAAGCCAGCAACCTGACAAAAGCCCTTAAAGGTGATGTAAAAAAACAAGGCAACTGGGGAGAGGTGGTTCTTGAACGCATCCTGGAACGTTCTGGGTTAACTGAAGGGCGTGAATTTGAAAGAGAGGTAGTTCAGAAAAATGATGAAGGCAGGATGGTGCGCCCAGATATAATTGTCCATTTACCTGAAGAGAAGCACATTGTAATTGATTCAAAGGTTTCATTGGTAGCCTATGAAAAAGCTGTAAATGCTGAAGCTCCTGAAGAGCGTGAAAGGAACATTAAAGAGCATTTGGTAAGCCTGAAGAACCATATAAAAGGGTTGAGTGAAAAGCATTATTACTCACTGAAAAATATTAATTCACCTGATTTTGTGTTGCTTTTTATCCCCATTGAAGCTTCATTCAGCATAGCCATACAGGAAGACCAGGAGCTTTTCTCATTTGCATGGGATAAAAAAGTGGTGATTGTAAGTCCGTCCACATTGCTGGCAACTTTAAGGACTATTGCCTCTATCTGGCAACAAGAAAACCAAACCAAAAATGCTATTGAAATTGCCAGGCAGGGAGGTGCACTTTATGACAAGTTTGTGGGGTTTATTGAAGACCTTGAAAAAATTGGCAGTAACCTGAAAACCACCCAGGCTAATTATGAAAAAGCCATGAACAAATTGAATACTGGCAAAGGTAACCTTGTTAGAAGTACTGAAAAACTAAGGGCATTAGGTGCTAAGGCATCAAAAGAGGTTCCTAAAAATTTACTTGAAGAATAAGCTTTACCAGTTTATGGGTTCTTTCCCATGCTGTTGAAGGTATTCATTTGTTTTGCTAAAATGGTGGTTCCCAAAGAAACCTCTGCTGGCTGATAAAGGTGATGGATGCACAGAAGTTAAAACCAAATGTTTATCCTGGTCTATAAACTCTCCCTTTCTGATAGCATAGGAGCCCCATAAAATAAATACAGCCTGTTCTTTTAAATCATTTATTTTATGGATGACTACATCTGTAAATTGCTCCCATCCTTTGCGTTGGTGTGACCCTGCCTGGTGTGCCCTCACTGTTAAAGTAGCATTGATAAGTAATACCCCCTGGTTAGCCCACCTCTCCAGGTTTCCTGATTTTGGCACTGGCACTCCCACATCTTGTTCAACTTCCTTAAAAATATTCTTCAGGCTTGGAGGAAAAGGGATGCCATCATTTACAGAAAAGCATAGCCCATGAGCCTGCCCTGGCCCATGGTATGGGTCTTGACCCAAGATGACCACTTTTAAATTATCAAAAGGGCACTGGTCAAAAGCATTAAAAATAAGTTTGCCTGGAGGATAGATAGTGTGTTTCTTATATTCTCCTTTTACAAAGGTTACCAATTCATGGAAATAACCTTTAGAAAATTCTTCTTTGAGGGTTTCTTTCCAGCTTGCTTCAATTTTTACATCCATAGAGGTAGTTTTGTGGTCAAAATAATAAAAAATGTTACCAACCTTATTAGGTTACGCGACTCACAGGTATAAAAAAACCGGAAAAAATCCGGTCTCATATATCATCCTGCCTTTAAACGTTGCACACTTGATTTATCCAGCTTTTCTTCAGCATAAGCTTTTGTAATGGGGAATTTCTGAATACTTTCTGATGGCATTTCAAACATGGCATCAATCATGATATTCTCGCAAATTGAGCGTAACCCCCTGGCTCCCAGCTTAAACTCAACAGCTTTATCTACTATAAATTGTAAAGCTTCTTCCTCAAACTCTAACTCTATCCCATCAAGCGCAAAAAGCTTCATGTATTGTTTGATGACTGAATTTTTAGGTTCAGTCAAAATATTCCTTAATGTTTCTGCATCCAGTGGATTCAAGTAAGCCAATACAGGCAACCTTCCAATAATTTCAGGAATTAAACCAAATGATTTTAAATCAAGTGGAGAAATATATTGTAAAAAGTTTTCTTTATCAATCCTGTCTGTATTTTTTGCAGCACTATACCCAACTACTTTAGTATTCAACCTTTGTGCAATTTTTCTTTCAATGCCATCAAAAGCACCACCACAAATGAAAAGGATATTTTTTGTATTTAATGGGATCAGTTTTTGTTCAGGATGTTTCCTTCCCCCTTGTGGAGGTACATTCACCACGGAGCCTTCAAGTAACTTCAACAATCCTTGTTGTACTCCTTCCCCTGAAACATCACGGGTAATGGATGGGTTATCTCCTTTTCGGGCAATTTTGTCAATTTCATCAATAAAAACAATGCCCCTTTCAGCTGCATCCACATTATAATCAGCTGCCTGCAACAACCTGGTCAACAAGCTTTCTATATCTTCTCCAACATAACCTGCCTCTGTAAGAACAGTGGCATCAACAATTGTGAAAGGAACATGAAGCATCCTGGCTATTGTGCGCGCAAGGAGGGTTTTACCTGTCCCTGTTTCACCAACTAAAATGATATTGGATTTTTCGATCTCAGTTTCATCATCATCAATGCGTTGGGTTAACCTTTTATAGTGGTTATATACAGCTACAGAAAGGACCTTTTTTGCTTGGTCCTGGCCAATAACATACTCATCAAGGAACTCTTTGATCTCCATGGGTTTCATCAACTTAACCCCATCAAGGCTAAAGGTATTGTCCTTTTTAATCTCTTCAAGGATGATGGAGTGTGCCTGGTCTGCACAACGATCGCAAATGTGCCCATCAATCCCTGCAATGAGCAGTTCTACATCCTTTTTTTCCCTGCCGCAAAACGAACACTTATCAGTATCCTCTTTATTGGTCATTTACAATTTTATTGGTTACGTGTTAAAATTTCATCAATCATACCATATTCAACAGCTTCCTCAGAAGTCATCCAATAATCACGGTCAGCATCCTTTTCTACTTGCTCAATTTTTTTGTTTGAATGCTGTGCAATAATAGCATATAGTTCATTTTTAATTTTAAGTATCTCGCGAGCAGTGATCTCAATATCAGATGCTTGCCCTGATGCACCTCCCATAGGTTGGTGTATCATTATCCTGGAATGTTTTAATGCTGAACGTTTCCCTTTTGTCCCTGCTGTTAACAGTACAGCCCCCATTGAAGCTGCCATACCTGTACAAATTGTAGCAATATCTGCTGAGATATATTGCATGGTATCATAAATACCCAAACCTGCATGCACTGAACCTCCAGGTGTGTTAAAATATATTTGGATATCCTTATTTGAGTCTGTTGATTCAAGGAACAATAACTGTGCCTGGATAATGTTGGCCACAGTATCATCAATTGGGACACCCAGGAAAATGATCCTGTCCATCATCAAGCGTGAAAAAACGTCCATTGATGCAATATTCAATTGCCTTTCCTCAATAATAGTTGGTGATATATAACTCCCATACATGGAAGAATAATTTTCCAAAGTTAGGCTGCTTATCCCTACATGCTTGGTTGCATATTTTTTAAATTCATTGTTGTTTGACATTTGACGTACCCTCCTTATAAAAAAAACTTTGTACTACCAGACTCCTGTAATTTATTCATTACAGCTAATCTAATTGTACAAAGTTAAAAAAAATGTCATTCGCAAATTAATAGTGAAAAGTATTTTATTTCACCATCTCATTGAATTCATCTTTTGTTACTTCAACCTCTTTTATAGAAACTTTTTCTTTGACAACCCCTATCACTTTATCTTCATAAAGTTTGTTGTAAATCCTCTCTTTTTCTTCCTCTTTATCCAGCATCATTTTGGCAAACTGGTCAAGTTGCTCATCAGGCATGTTATACATCCCATATTGGTTGAATTGGGAGAATGTAATCTGGCGCGCCAGCACCATTGCCTCTTCTTCTGTAACCTTCAACTCGTTTTCTTTGATAAGTGTATCTTTTATAAGCTGCCATTTAAGGTCTTTCATAAAATTATCAAAGTCATTTTCAAGCTGTTCTTCAGTAAGCTCATTGTTTTTTGTCAACAGCCACCTTTTCAGGAATGCTTCAGGTAATGTTATTTCAGTTTTTTCAACCAATGTATCCCTTGCATCCAATGTGAATTTATGGTCTGATGAATGGGCAAGGTTTTTAGCAATATCTTCTTTTACCTTTTCCCTAAAAGCTTCAACAGTTGCAATCTCAGTATTTTCACCATAAGCTTTCTTGAAAAGCTCTTCATTTACTTCTGCTTTTTCAAACTGGGTAATTTCAGTAATTGTATATTTAAACTCACTATCCAGTTCTTCTGCTTTTTCGTGAGGGATATTCAACATATGCCCAACTTCTTTGCGGTTTTCAAATGCCTTAACAGGTTCAAAAACAAGGGTATCATCTTTTTTCTTCCCTATAAATTCATTTTTGATGGCTTCATCTTTGATCATATCAACTGCCAGCAACACTCCTTTAGGGTTAATGCCATCCTCTCCTACTTCATTCCCTTCACTATCAAGCTGGATAAAATCGCCACGCACATTGGCTTTATCTGCCACTTCTTCAACAGGTTTGTTTGTTCCAAAGTTAGAAGCAATCATTTCAACCTGCTGGTCGGTCATTTCGTCATCAACCTTAATTACATGATATTTATATTTGTTCTTTTTATTAAGGGTTAACTGAATTTCAGGAGAAACAGCTATATCAAAAACAAATTCAAATTCTTCATCTTTGTCAAAATCAATAGGCTTCTGTAACTTTTCATTTGGAAGAGGCTCTCCAAGGATAGGTAATTTCTCTTCCACAATATATTTTGAAAGGTTTTGTGAAAGTACTTTATTTACTTCTTCAGCTAATATTGCTTTACCAAAACGTTTTTGGATGATCCCTGTTGGGACTTTTCCTGGCCTAAAACCTGGAATTGAAGCTTTTTGCTTGTAATCTTTAATGACATCCTTTACAGCTTGCTCGTAATCAGTTTTTTCTATTATTATCTTGATTACTGCATTAACATCGTCAATGTTTTCTCTGGTGACATTCATGATATTCTAATTTTTGCAACTGCCTGTAATACAAACAACCGCCAACACTCTCTTTGTTTGAGAAAGCCAGCGGTTTTTTATTAAGTGCGGATGAAGGGACTCGAACCCCCACGCCATATGGCACTAGATCCTAAGTCTAGCGCGTCTACCAATTCCGCCACATCCGCAAAATTGAGGCGCAAATGTAATGATTTTTTTAAACCTGGGAAAATAAAAGAAAATAAAAATCTAATTAACGTAATTCAAAATTTTGCCCTAAATATACTCTCCTGACTTCTTCATCATTTGCCAAGTCTTCTGCTGTACCATCTTTCATAATAGAGCCTTCAAAAAGAAGGTATGAACGGTCTGTTATAGAGAGGGTTTCGTGCACATTGTGGTCTGTTATCAAAACCCCTATGTTTTTCTCTTTTAACTTCATAACTATTTGCTGGATATCCTCAACTGCAATGGGGTCAACCCCTGCAAAAGGTTCATCCAATAAAATAAACTTAGGGTCAATAGCCAAAGCACGTGCAATTTCTGTCCTCCTTCTTTCACCTCCTGATAATTGAAACCCTTTGCTTTTCCTTATGTGTTGCAAGCCAAATTCTTCAAGTAGGGATTCTATTTTTTCTTTTTGGTATTGTTTTGAATATTTTGTCATTTCAAGCACTGCACGCAAGTTGTCTTCAATGCTTAATTTCCTGAAAACTGATGCTTCCTGAGCTAAATAGCCTATCCCCTTTTTTGCCCTCTTATATACTGGAAGTTTTGTAATCTCTTCTTCATCAATAAAAATATTCCCTGCAAAAGGTTTTATCAAACCAACAATCATATAAAAAGAGGTGGTTTTCCCAGCCCCATTGGGTCCAAGCAAACCCACTATCTCTCCCTGGTCAACATAAAAACTTACTCCTTTTACAACAGTACGCCTTCCATACTTTTTTACAATATTTTCAGCTTTTAAAATCATGGGCAATTTTTATAGTTTTCAAAAATATCTTTTTCAGGTTATTAAAAATGTAGAATTCTTCTAAAAAACCTTAAAACATTTATCTATTAAGCTTCATTTAGCTTTTCTTCTTGTTTCCTTACTACCCTGCGTGAAATCATTATCCCAATTTCATAGAGGAATATGAGTGGGAAACAAACCATTACCTGGCTAAAAATGTCAGGAGGGGTAATAATGGCTGATAACAGCAGCATAACCACATAGGCATGCCTCCTGTATGTTTTCATAAACTTAGGCGTGACAAGCCCTACTTTGCTCAAAAAATAAGAAAATATGGGCAAGAGGAAAACAACGCCAGTTGCCATTGTTATTGACGTTACAGACCCAATGTAAGATTTCAGGTTAATTTGGTTTTCAACTTCTGAGCTTACCTCATATGTCCCCAAAAAATGGATTGACAATGGGACAATCAAAAAATAGCCAAAGACAACACCACAACCAAAAAGAAAAGATGTATAAAATACTGCTCCTTTTGCATGGCTTCTTTCTTTATCATATAAAGCTGGTTTAATAAATTTCCAGAATTCATAAAAAACAACAGGGGAAGCAATAATAAACCCTGCTATAATAGATGTCCATATGTGCATAGAAAACTGCCCTGCAATCCTTATACTTTGTATTTTTAAAGGTTCCTGATTTATTTTTAAAGCATCAACATTAACCAGTTCGCCAAGTTTAAACAACATCCTGTTTGTCCAGAATTCAGGCAACCTTGGACGTAATATGATCTGGTCAAAAATAAGATCCTTCATTACAAAAGCTACAATGGCAAACAAAACAATAGCTAATGCTGACCTTACAATATGCCACCTAAGCTCTTCTAAATGGTCAAGAAAAGACATTTCCCCTTCATCCTTTTTTTTCTTTGCTTTCTTTTTAGTTGTTTGTTTTTCTGTATTCGAGTTTTCTGCCATTTGTTTAAATGTATCATTAACAGTTCCTAAAAAATCTCCACAAATATAAATACTTAAAAATATTTTAAGTTTATAAAGAAAGTATTATTATTGTTTCATCCTTAAACACAAGCTTAAAATTCGTTATGCTTTTGTCATTTCACTTACTTTTAATAAATTAGAATTTCATTTCTATGACGTTGGGGAAATATTAAGGTTATTATGGATAAATTTGGATCATTGACAGAACACCTCCAAAAATATTTTGGTTTTGACAGGTTTAAGGGACAGCAGGAGGAGGCAATAAAAAGTGTTCTGGAAGGCAACAACACATTTGTATTGATGCCTACGGGGGGAGGGAAATCACTTATCTACCAATTACCTGCACTTTTAATGGAAGGCACAGCCATTATAATTTCACCTTTAATTGCATTAATGAAGAACCAGGTAGATTCAATCAGGGGTTTTGGCTCTGAAGATAATATTGCACATTTCCTGAATTCTTCATTATCAAAGGCTGCCATCCAGGAAGTAAAAAATAATGTACTTGAAGGAAATACTAAATTATTATATGTAGCTCCTGAATCTTTGACAAAAGAAGATAACATTGAATTCCTGAAAAAAATAAAAATTTCTTTTTATGCCATTGATGAAGCACATTGTATCTCTGAATGGGGGCACGATTTCAGGCCAGAATACAGGAGGATAAGGCCTATTGTAAATGAAATAGGTCCTTCACCTATTATTGCCCTTACTGCTACTGCCACAGCTAAAGTACAACATGATATCCAGAAAAACCTGGGTATCCAGGATGCTAAAGTTTTTAAAGCATCATTTAACAGGGCTAACCTATACTATGAAGTAAGGCCAAAAGTCAAGCCTGAAGCTCAGATCATTAAATTCATCAAAGAAAATCAGGGGAAATCAGGGATTATTTACTGCCTAAGCCGGAAAAAAGTAGAAGAGCTGGCAGAAACCCTAGTCGTAAATGGCATAAAAGCATTGCCCTACCATGCAGGGATGGATGCCAATACCAGATCGGGCAACCAGGATAAATTCCTGATGGAAGAAGTGGATGTAATTGTGGCTACCATTGCTTTTGGTATGGGCATAGACAAGCCTGATGTAAGGTTTGTTATCCATTATGATATACCCAAAAGCCTTGAGGGGTATTACCAGGAAACAGGAAGGTCGGGCCGTGATGGTGGAGAAGGCAAGTGCATAACTTTCTATAGTTATAAGGATATCCAGAAGCTTGAAAAATTTATGCATGGTAAGCCTGTGGCAGAACAGGAAATTGGGAACCAACTATTGCTTGACACAGTTTCATATGCAGAATCTGCCATATGCAGGAGGATAATCCTGCTACATTACTTTGGCGAAAAATACCAGCAAGACAACTGTGGTAATTGTGATAATTGCCTTAACCCAAAAGAACAAATTGATGCTACAAAAGAATTGGAAATTGGTTTAAATGCCATCAAAGAGGTTAAAGAGAAATACAAAGCAGAACATATTACCAATATACTTATTGGGAAACAGACTGCTGCCATAAAATCTTTTAAACATTATACCCTTGACGCCTTTGGAAAAGGAGAAAAGAATGATGAGCGTTTTTGGAATGCAGTTTTCAGGCAGGCTATGGTGGCTGGCTTCATTAATAAAGACATTGAAAACTATGGGTTGCTTAAAATAAATCCCCTGGGGCATGAATTCCTGTCTAAGCCTCAAACATTTATGTTGGTCAGGAACCATGAATATGAAGAAGAAGAAACAACTACCAATGGTGGAGGAGCCCCAACTGGTGCTACTGGTGGAGACCCTACATTGTTTGCCATGTTAAAAGATTTGAGAAAGGCAACAGCCAAAAAACTCAACCTGCCTCCATTTGTAATTTTCCAGGATCCTTCACTGGCAGATATGTCTATCCAATATCCTGTTACAATTGAAGAATTGCAGCAAATCCAGGGAGTTGGGCAAGGCAAAGCCAAACGCTATGGGAAAGATTTTGTAAAACTGATCAAACAGTATGTTGAGGAAAATGAAATAGAACGTGCACAAGATATGGTTGTGCGCACAGTAGCCAATAAATCAAAAAACAAAGTATTCATTATCCAAAGCATTGACCGAAAAATTTCGTTTGAAGATATTGCCAACTCAAAAGGGTTAGAAGTAAAAGACATTTTAACTGAAGTTGAAGCAATTGTAAATTCAGGAACCAGGCTTAATATTGATTATTATATTAATGATGTATTGGATGATGAACAGCAGGAAGATATTTTTGAATATTTCAGGGAAGCTGAAAATGACACCCTTCAGGCTGCTGTTGATGAACTGGGTGAAGATGATTATTCTGAAGAAGATATCCGCCTAATGAGGATCAAATTTTTATCTGATATGGGAAATTAAACTTCACTCCCTTAGAAGCTGTCTAAAAATTATCCATCCATTTGATTATGTGTCTTTTCGCTTATACCGCGTTGAATTTTCCTTAAATAACTGATGCTATTTTCGTCAAATTCGCCTTGTCTAAACAAAAAAATACATCATAATCATTCTGAAAAATAAAATTTAGACAGCTTCTTAACTTTTGTTAAAAACCCTGTTATCAATAAATTTTAGTTAATTTTGCACAAAATTTTTATACAGATATGACAGCAATAGTTGACAAAGCAATTGATTATAAAATTGCAGATATATCCCTGGCTGAATTTGGCAGGAAAGAAATTGAGGTTGCAGAAAAAGAAATGCCTGGGTTAATGGCATTGCGTGAAAAATATGGGAAAACAAAACCATTGCAGGGGGCCAGGATCATGGGTAGCCTGCATATGACCATCCAAACAGCTGTGTTGATTGAAACACTTACCTCCCTGGGTGCTGAAGTAAGGTGGGCTAGTTGCAATATATTTTCAACCCAGGATCATGCTGCTGCTGCCATTGCAAAAGCAGGTATTCCTGTATTTGCATGGAAAGGTGAAACACTGAAAGAATATTGGTGGTGTACCAACAAAGCCCTTGATTTTGGTGATAGGCTGGGGCCAACCATTATTGTAGATGATGGGGGTGATGCAACCATGATGATCCATCGCGGATATGTAGCAGAAAATGACCCTTCAATATTGGACAAGCCTGCTGAAGGGGAAGATGA
Organism: Prolixibacteraceae bacterium; assembly: GCA_028282705.1. Lineage (GTDB taxonomy): Bacteria > Bacteroidota > Bacteroidia > Bacteroidales > Prolixibacteraceae > JABMQB01. The sequence goes on from JANQHI010000041.1 coordinate 51,995, forward strand.
ACAAGAACTTAACCTGGCGCTTAAAGAAATATTACAGGAAAACCCTTCTCGTTGGCATAAAGTGGCAGCAGAAGTAAAAGGAGTTTCAGAAGAAACCACCACAGGGGTTCATCGCCTGTATCAAATGCAGGAAGTTGGGGAGCTGCTATTCCCAGCCATCAATGTGAATGATTCTGTAACCAAATCAAAATTTGATAACCTTTATGGTTGCCGCGAATCTCTGGCTGATGGAATTAAAAGGGCAACTGATGTAATGATAGCAGGAAAAGTTGTTGTGGTAGCAGGCTATGGTGATGTGGGTAAAGGTTGTGCCAAATCAATGAAAGGATATGGTGCCAGGGTTATTGTTACTGAGATTGACCCAATTTGTGCACTTCAGGCAGCAATGGAAGGTTTTGAAGTAAAACCTATGGAAGAAGCCCTGGATGAAGGGAATATTTTTGTAACTACAACAGGGAACAAAGATGTTATTACTGCTGAACACATGGCTGCCATGAAAGACCAGGCTATTGTGTGTAATATTGGCCACTTTGATAATGAAATACAGGTGGCAAAGCTTGAAAAATGGGAAGGCATACAGAAAACAACTATAAAACCACAAGTTGACAAATATACTTATCCTGATGGGCATAGTATTTTCTTATTGGCTGAAGGGCGTTTGGTAAACCTGGGCTGTGCCACAGGCCATCCTTCATTTGTAATGAGTAATTCATTTACCAACCAAACATTGGCTCAAATAGAACTTTGGGAAAATGATTATGAAATTGACGTGTACCGCCTGCCTAAAAAATTGGATGAAGAAGTTGCAAGGTTACATCTTGAACAAATTGGGGTAAAACTCACAAAGCTTTCAAAAGAGCAGGCTGATTATATTGGAGTTCCACAGCAAGGGCCATACAAACCAGAACATTACAGGTATTAAATAGAGAAAGGCTTCATAATAGAGCCTTTTTCATTTTTAATTATTATATATCCTCATAATATTTCCTGAAACAGAAACATTGTATGGCCTGAGGGCTTGCTTGGCAGGACCTGAAGTTGGGGCACCACCAATAAAAACATATTGAGACTCACAGCAAGGGCATTCTCCTGTTATTGAGCCAATCACGCCAGGTTCTCCAACAAAGCATGACTTAGAAACTTCATGTGTGCAAGCTGCATCATAAGCATAATAACTTCCTGGGAGTTCACAATAAACAATCACTCCCCCATACCCAATCCCTTGGATATAAATTGAATTGCCTGGCACTGAAAACTCATTATAAACAGTTAAATCTATGGTATAAGTAAACTGGACATCAGGAATAACTGACTCCTCAATTTTATCACAACTAAAGCTTCCTGCCAAAAAAATAGGTAAGACTAAAAAATACTTTGCTATCCTTAAACCCAACTCACGCATTTTTTTTAATTTTACTTACAAACAGTAAAACTATACAATTTATTATATGTATAGATAAAATTGATTCAATAATGGACGATCTCATTGTAATTATTATAATGTTGGCACTTACAATTGTAGGAACCATTACCCAAGCAAGAAAAAAGAAATTGGCTGATAACCAGGATAACTCCTCTGAAGAAAAGCCACATGAACCTGATTTTTGGGAAACACTTTTTGAAGAAGAAAAGCCAGGACCAGTTCAAGCGGTTAGCGAAGAACCCACTCAAGCACCCTTTACCCAAAAACCACCTGAAAAAAAACCAACACTTTTGTTTGAAGAGGGCAGCAAAAGAATTATGAAGTTTGAATTGGAGGACAAAATTAAAAGCAATGAAATCAAAAAAACTGGGATTGGCAGCCAAACTTCACGAAAAGGGGCTTTGAAAGAGTTTTCACTTAAAAAAGCTGTAATTTATTCTGAAATACTTAACCAAAAGTATTTTTAAACATATGGTTTAAGCAGTTATGGCGAAAGTTTTTAGCAACCATTTGTAATTCTTATTAAATAAATATTTAAATTTGCAAAACAGGAAGAGTCCCTAATTCGGGATTCTTTCTGTTTTTATATTGTAGTAAACAAAACAATAGGAGGCAATAGAAAATGGCACAGGTAACATATTTAACCCAGGAAGGGCTAAAAAAACTAAAGGAAGAATTGGATTACCTGGTAAATGTTGAACGCCCTGCTATCTCCAAGCAAATTGGAGAGGCAATTGAAAAGGGTGATATATCTGAAAATGCAGAATATGATGCAGCCAAAGATGCACAGGGGCTGTTAGAAGCTAAAATTTCAGCACTTCAAATGAAAGTGGCCAATGCACGAATTCTGGATCAAAAAAACATTAATACTGACCAGGTTCAGATTTTAAATAAGGTGACCATAAAAAATAAGAAGAACAATGCAACCATGCAGTACACCATTGTTCCTGAATCAGAATCAAATTTAAAAGAAAATAAAATCTCTGTAAGTACACCAATTGCCAAAGGGTTGCTGGGCAAAAAAGTTGGTGATACTGCTGAAATAAAAGTCCCTTCAGGGGTTATACCTTTTGAAATAATTGAAATATCAATTTAAGTCAAACCATGTCCAGCATTTTTACTAAAATCGTTCAGGGAGAGATACCTTCTTATAAAATTGCAGAAGATGAGCACTACTTTGCCTTTCTTGATATTTCCCCTGTGGCTAAAGGGCATACATTGGTTATCCCTAAAAAAGAAGTTGATTACCTTTTTGACCTGGATGATGAAACATACCAGGGGTTGCAGTTATTTGCAAAAAAAGTTGCTATTGGCTTAAAGAAAGCCATCCCTTGCGAAAAAGTAGGGGTACTGGTTTTAGGATTGGAAGTCCCACACGCCCACATACATCTGGTTCCCATGCAAAATGAAGGAGACTTACTCAATTTTTCTCAAAAAGTAAAGCTCTCAACTGAAGAGTTTATTGAAATTCAACAAAAAATTGCAGAAAATATTTAATAATCATAGCCGGCTGTAATGCCGGCTTTTTTATTCCTTTTTTATTAACATCACTACCTGCAAACAACCAAATTCAGTAATTTTAAATACTGGAAATTGATTTAATTCATTATTCCAGGTTTTTAAAATTCAGGGAAGGATCAGGGTATTTTATGAATGCCCCTAATAAACTGTTGAGGAGCTATGATACCATTTACACATTTACATGTACACTCACAATACTCCATCTTAGATGGAGCTGCCAGCATTGAAGGGTTGGTTGGAAAGGCTAAAAATAATGGCATGAAAGCCTTAGCACTTACCGACCATGGAACCATGTTTGGGATAAAAGAATTTCATACACAATGCACAAAACAAGGAGTTAAACCAATATTGGGCTGTGAAACTTATGTGGCTGCAAATGGCATCTCAAGTAAAACCAGCAAAGATGACAGGTCTGGTTACCATTTAATATTATTGGCAAAAAATAGGCAAGGATATAAAAACCTGGTCAAACTGATATCAGTTGCCAATAATGAAGGGTTTTATTACAAACCCAGGGTTGACAAATCATTGCTAGAAAAATATAATGAAGGGTTGATAGTTTCTTCAGCATGCTTAGGTGGAGAAATTCCACAACTTATAATGAAAGGGCATGATAAAGATGTATCCCTTTCCATTGAATGGTTTAAAAATGTATTTGGTGATGATTTTTACCTTGAATTACAAAGGCATCCTTCTGAAATACCAGCACAACGCGAGGATGTTTATGACAGGCAGGTTGAGGTAAATGAAAAAATACTTGAATTAGCTGAAAAACATCAGGTTAAAGTTATTGCTACAAATGATGCCCATTTTATTAATGCAGAAGATGCAGATGCACACGACCTGCTTATTTGCTTAAATACAGGGAAAGATATTGATGACCCTCAGCGCCTGAGGTATACCAAGCAAGAGTGGTTTAAAACACAGGAAGAAATGAATGACTTGTTTGGTGATGTCCCTGATTCATTGATCAATACAGCAGAGATTGTGGAAAAGGTAGAGGAATTTGAATTAGATTCTGCTCCTATTATGCCTGTGTTCCCTATCCCTGTTGACTTTGGCACTGAAGAAGTATTCACCCAAAAATATTCAGAAGAAGATATATTAGGGGAATTTGGTGAAGATACTGTCAAAAGGCTTGGAGGATATGAAAAGGTTATTCGCGTAAAACTTGAAGCAGCCTACCTTAGGCATTTAACCTTTGAAGGGGCAAAAACCAGGTATGGAGACCCTCTTCCTGAAGAGGTAGGGGCACGCCTTGATTTTGAGCTGAATACCATTAAAACCATGGGGTATCCAGGATATTTCCTTATCACCCAAGACTTTATTAATGAAGCCAGGAAAATGGAGGTTTTAGTAGGGCCTGGGCGTGGTTCAGCAGCAGGGGCAGCAGTTTCTTATTGTGTGGGGATAACCAATATTGACCCAATCAAATATGACCTGCTTTTTGAAAGGTTCCTGAACCCTGATAGGATTTCATTACCTGATGTGGATATTGATTTTGATGATGATGGGCGCCAATTGGTTTTAGACTGGGTAACTGAAAAATATGGGGCTGATAAAGTTGCCCACATTTGTACATTTGGTACCATGGCAACAAAATTGGCTATCAGGGATGTTGCAAGGGTATTAAAGCTCCCACTTCCTGAAGCTGACAGGTTAGCAAAACTAGTTCCTGAAGCTCCCAAAATGAGTTTCAAAAAAGCATATAAAGAAAGCCCAGAATTAAAAAACGAACTGAAATCGCCCAATGAGCTGGTTACAAAGACCCTCAAATTTGCTGAAACCCTTGAAGGTTCTGTAAGGCAGTCAGGGGTACATGCCTGTGGGATACTTATCAGCCGTGACCCTCTTAATGAGCATATCCCATTAATGCCTACAAAAGATGATCACCTCTATACAACCCAGTATGATGGGCGTTTTGTGGAAGACATTGGCTTGCTAAAAATGGATTTCCTGGGGTTAAAAACCCTTTCTATTATTAAAGAAACCCTTGATAATATTAAGCTTTCTAGGAATAAAGAAATAGACATTGAAGCCATCCCATTTGATGACCCTAAAACTTATGAGCTTTTTAGCCATGGGGAAACCACTGCCATCTTCCAGTTTGAATCTGATGGGATGAAAAAACATTTAAGGGACCTAAAACCAAACCGTTTTGAAGACTTGGTAGCCATGAATGCCCTATACAGGCCTGGCCCCATGGAATACATACCAGATTATATTGCCAGGAAACATGGCAAACAAAAGGTAGATTATGACCTGCCCATGATGAAACAATACCTGGATGAAACCTATGGGATCACAGTGTTCCAGGAGCAGGTGATGCTCCTTTCCAGGTTATTGGCCAATTTCACCAGGGGTGATTCTGATACGTTGCGAAAAGCAATGGGGAAAAAGATCACTGCATTGATGGTCAAACTAAAGGAAAAATTCATTGAGGGGTGTAAGAACAATGAGCAGTTTATTAATGAGTGTAAGGAAGTCAACAAAGACCCTGAAGAGGTAATTGAAAAAATATGGAAAGACTGGGAAGCCTTTGCATCTTATGCCTTTAACAAGTCTCACTCTGTATGTTATGCCTACATAGCTTACCAAACAGGTTACCTTAAAGCCCACTATCCTGCCGAATTTATGGCTGCCAACCTTAGCCGAAACCTCAATCATATCACAGAGATTACAAAATTCATGAAGGAATGTAAGCGCATGAAATTAAATGTGTTGGGACCTGATGTAAGCGAAAGTTTTGTAAAATTCACTGTAAATAAATCAGGTGATATCAGGTTTGGGCTTGCAGCAATCAAGGGTGTTGGAGAAGGTGCTGTCCTTGACATCATTAAAGCCAGGGAGAAAGAAGGATTCACTGACATATATGATTTTGTTGAAAAAGTAAACCTGCAAACAGTTAATAAAAAGAACCTTGAAGGCCTTGCTATGGCAGGGGCATTTGATAGTTTTGATAATTTGGCAAGAAGCAGGTTCTTTACAGGTGAAGGTGAAAATGACACTTCATTTATTGAGAAGTTGATCAGGTATGGGAATAAAGTACAAAGTGAAAACCAATCCATGCAACAAAGCCTGTTCGGGGCAACTGATGATAATTCAGGAGTAAAAAAGCCTGATATCCCACAGGTTGACGAATGGCCTAAGTTGGTACTCCTTGAAAAAGAAAAAAACCTGGTAGGTATTTATTTAACAGCACACCCTCTTGATGATTATAAGCTTGAAATCAATAATTTCTGCACCAAAGGAGTTAGCCTAAAAGATATTAATAACGAAATTGAGGCTTATAAAGATAAGGAACTCACATTTGCAGGGATGGTTACTGAAGCCAAGGAGGCAGTTTCAAAAAATGGAAACCCATACAGTATCCTCACCCTTACTGATTATACAGATTCATACCAGTTTTATTTCTTTGCCAAAGACTATGTTAATTTTGGTAAATTCTGTAAAGTTGGGTTATTCTTATTTGTGAAAGGCAAAGTACAGCCACGTTTCAACCAGGATACTTATGAATTTAAGGTCTTCCACATTGAATTGCTTTCAGAGGTTAGGAAGAACTATATAAAAAGTGTAACCCTGAATGTCCCACTCAATAAAATTGATAAACCTTTTATTGATGATTTTGACCAATATGTAACCAACAACAAAGGAAATGCCCTATTGAAGTTTATTGTTATTGATACTGAAAACAATAGGCAGGTTCAGTTGTTTTCAAGAAATACAAGGATCAGTTTGGGTGATGATTTTTTTCAGTTTTTCGACAAGAATCCTGAAATCATATACAGAATTAATTGAGTAAATATTATTTTTGAAATCTTGATATTAACATATTTAAATATAATACTATGGCTTTAGAAGTAACAGATGCAAATTTTGATGAACTGGTTGCAAATTCAGATAAACCTGTTATGCTTGACTTTTGGGCAGTTTGGTGTGGACCATGTAGGATGATTGCCCCAATAGTTGAAGAAATGTCTACTGAATATGAAGGGAAAGCAGTAATAGGCAAAGTTGATGTGGACTCAAACCCTGGGGTTGCCCAGAAGTATGGGATAAGGAACATCCCTACAGTATTGTTTGTAAAAGGAGGAGAGGTTGTTGATAAGCAGGTTGGTGCTGTTCCTAAACAAGCACTCACAGCTAAACTAGATGCTCTTCTGTAAAGATATTTAGGAATTTTTTTAATCCATGCCAGGGAATAAAATGTTGAACTTTAATATTTCAGGCATGGATTTTTTTGTATTTAGGAAAGCGTGAAAAATATATTCAACATAGAGCAGTTCCACCAGTTTGACAACCTGGATCTAATTGCCCATGAAGTGGTTGAAGGGTTCATTACAGGCCTTCACAGGAGCCCTTTCCATGGTTTCTCTGTTGAATTTGCTGAACACAGGCTCTATAACCAGGGAGAATCAACCAAACATATTGACTGGAAACTATTTGCACGCACTGACAAGCTCTTTGTTAAACAATATGAAGAAGAAACCAACTTGCGTTGCCAATTGGTTATTGATACCTCCTCTTCAATGCTATTCCCTTATTCAAAAGGGAAAAAACACCTTCAAAACAAACTTGCATTTTCAGTTTATAGTGCAGCTGCATTAATTTACCTGTTGAGAAAACAGAGAGATGCAGTAGGGCTTTCCCTATTTTCTGATGAGATAGAGTTCCACTCCAATTCAAAGCTGTCTTCTGTACATTCTGAAGTATTATATGGAAAATTATCTGAACTGGTCCTGCCTGAAAACCACCATTTAAGGAAGAAGACTAACACTACTAAAGCCTTACACCAAATAGCTGAAAGCATCCATAAACGTTCATTGGTTATTATTTTTAGTGATATGCTGGACAGTGAAAGTCCTGATGAGCTGTTCTCTGCATTGCAACATTTAAGGTACAACAAGCATGAGGTTATCCTGTTCCATGTAACTGACCATAAAATGGAGCGTGATTTCAGCTTTACCAGCCGCCCACATAAGTTTGTTGACCTTGAAACAGGGCATCAAATTAAGTTCAACCCCCAGGAAGTAAAAAAAGTTTATAAAAACGCAGTTGATGATTATTTTGAAGAATTAAGGATCAGGTGTGGCCAATACCAGATTGACCTTGCCGAAGTTGATATCAATGAAGACTTTAACCAGGTACTTTATAAATACTTGGTTAAAAGGAAAAAGCTTTTTTAGCCTTAATTGAATGAATTTGCGTTTTTCTGCAATTGCTTTTTCTTTGTAGGTATTCAATCCCAATACTCTAAATACTAAATTTTATATTCCATTTAATTTGTTTAATTTTAAACAATTACTAATATAATCTTCAAATACATATGCTTGTTAAAACCTTCGGAAGTGCAGTTTTTGGGATCAATGCTACAACAATCACCATTGAAGTTGATGTAACCACAGGAATAAAGTTTATGCTGGTTGGCCTACCAGATAATGCTGTAAAAGAAAGCCAGCAAAGGATGGAATCAGCCTTGCGCCTGAATGGTTACAAATGGCCGCGCCATAAAATTATTATTAATATGGCTCCTGCTGATATCAGGAAAGAAGGGTCTGCATATGACCTGCCTTTGGCTGTAGGGGTTTTGGCTGCATCAAAACAAATAAACCATGAAAAACTATCCAGCTTTATGTTTATGGGCGAGCTTTCCCTTGATGGTAAGTTGCAACCCATTAAAGGCGTCCTGCCCATTGCTATTAATGCTAGGAAAGAGGGGTTTGAAGGGCTCATATTGCCCAAACAAAATGCACGTGAAGCAGCAGTTGTAGATACTTTAAAAGTATATGGGGTGGAATCCATTAAAGAAGTAATTGATTTCCTGAATGATGATGCAAAGCTGGAGCAAACTATTGTGGACACACGCGCCGAGTTTATGGAAAAGGTTAACAACTTTGAACTGGATTTTGCTGATGTAAAAGGGCAGGAGAATGTAAAACGCGCCCTTGAGATTGCTGCTGCTGGTGGGCATAATATAATTTTGATTGGGCCTCCAGGGTCGGGTAAAACCATGCTGGCAAAAAGGATTCCATCAGTGCTACCCCCATTTACATTGAAAGAAGCTTTGGAAACAACAAAGATACATTCAGTTGCAGGCAAAATTGATAAAGGCACCTCACTAATGACCCAAAGGCCATTCAGGTCACCACACCATACCATTAGTGATGTAGCCTTGGTTGGTGGAGGCAACTACCCCCAGCCAGGTGAGATATCCCTTGCACATAATGGAGTACTATTCCTGGATGAACTCCCTGAATTCAAAAGGACTGTCCTGGAAGTAATGCGCCAGCCATTAGAAGACAGGAATATAACCATATCAAGGGCTAAGTTCACAGTTGAATACCCGGCAAGCCTAATGCTAGTATCCAGTATGAACCCATGCCCCTGTGGCTTTTATAACCATCCAGGGAAAGATTGTGTGTGTGGTCCTGGCATGGTACAGAAATACCTAAACAAAATTTCAGGCCCTTTGCTTGACAGGATTGATATCCACCTGGAAGTAGTACCTGTGCCTTTTAACAAACTGGCTGAGATGGATGCCTCTGAAAGCAGTGAAGCTGTCAGGGGAAGGGTAATGAAAGCCAGGCTGCTACAGGAAACAAGGTTTAACAACCACAATGGGATTTACAGCAATGCCCAAATGAACTCTAAACAGATCAGGGAGTTTGTACAACTGGATGCTAAAGGCAGTGAGCTGATTAAAAAAGCCATGGATAAACTGGGGTTATCTGCCAGAGCCTATGACAGGATACTAAAAGTTTCAAGGACCATTGCTGACCTTGAAAACAGTGATAATGTACAACCCCAACACCTTTCTGAAGCTATCCATTACAGGAGCCTCGATAGGGAAAGCTGGGGAGGGTAACAGTTTAATTTCAAACATAAAATCCAAATTCGAAACATAATAAATCTTTATTAAAAAATGAACAAGTAAAAAGGAATATCACAAGATTCCCGAGTGACTTTATGTTTCAGTTATCAGCAAATGAATTTGAGAACTTGAAATCGCAAATTGCGACATCAAACTGGGGTGGAAGAAGAAAACCACCAAATGCGTTTACAGAACATGGAGTTTTAATGCTTTCATCTGTTTTAAATAGTGAAAAAGCAATCAAAGCCAATATCCAAATAATGAAGATTTTTACAAAAGTTCGTGAGGTGCTGGTTGATACATTAAGTTTAAAACTGGATATTGAAGAAATCAAAAAGAAGCTTCAAAACCAGGATAAAAATATTGAACTGGTATTTAGCTACTTGGATGAACTAATAGAAAAGAAAGAAAACCTGGATCCTAGAAAAAGAATAGGTTTTAAACAAAATAAAAATGCATAATTCATATGATTTTCTTTATCTCAAAGCCTCCAGTACCATTGTCGGCCTTAAAAACAGAGAACAAGAGGAAGGCCACCTTTCTGAGGCCATACATTATAGAAGCCTTGATAGAGAGAGTTGGGAGGGTAGAAACATATAGTCCTAAATAATCCTTTGATTATCAAATCATGATAATAACATAACAACTTTTATCCCCAAAAAATGTTTTACCTACTGTAAATTGCTTCTTCTACCAATATTATTTAATTTTAATCAAACTTAAAACCAACCATCATGGCATCAGACCAAAACAAATATCCAGTATCCAGGAGGAATTTTATAAAAGTTTCAGCTGCTACAACAGCAGGTGTATCAATGCTTCCTTTGGGAAGTTGCAATATTAAGGAATTGCCCAATCCCATGAAGAGGAAATTTGGAAACTTTAATTTTGATGTGACTACCCTTGGTTTGGGTGGGCAGGCATCTATACAGTGGACAGGTAAAGGCATTGACCCAGTTGCCATTATTTTAAAGGCTTTTGATATGGGTATTAACTACTTTGATACTTCCAATTTATATGCTAAAAGCCAGTTGCATTTTCATTCAGCATTTAAGAAACTGAACCTAATTCCTGGAGAGAAAAACTATAACAAAAACTTAAGGGATTCTATCTGGTTAACCAGCAAAACAGGTATGAGGTGGGGTAACCCTGGCTGGCCTGAAGTAGATGGGGTAATGAACTGGTCAAATGGTAAGAATGTACAATGTGCTGTTGATGATGTAAAACGTTCATTAACACAACTGTTTGGCGACAATGAAGGATGGTATCCTAAAGGAGCTTACCTTGATATGGTATTGGTGCATACCTTACATAACTCCAATGAAATTGATGTTTTGTACAAAGGGCTTGAAACCCCTCTTGGCCCTGAAGGCAATTTTGGGGGACTAGTTGCACTTAGGGACCTTAGGGATGGTACCAACCATACTGGTATGAACCCTAAAAATGAAAAGCTTATCAGGCATATTGGTTTTTCAGGGCATAACAACCCTCCTGCAATGGTTGAGATGATCCAAAGGGATGAATTTGGCTTACTGGAAGGCTTGCTTATTACCATCAATGCCAATGATAAAACTAAGTTCAACATGCAACATAATGTGATCCCTGTGGCACAGGCAAAAGGCATGGGTATTATTGGTATGAAGGCCTTTGCAGATGCAGCTTTGTACCACAAAGAACCAACATGGTCAAATAAACCTGAAGATGTGTATATGAAAATTGGGTCAGGAGAACTGCCAAGCAGGCCATTAATTGAATATTCATTGACTACCCCAGGTGTACACACCCTGATTGTGGGTATTGGGCACATTGATAATGACCCCATGAAATGCCAGTTGGTACAGAATTTTTATGCTTCCCAGGTTGAACCTTCAGGGATGAGTGAAGCAGAAAGGAAGAAAATTGAAAGGCAAGCAGCCAAAACCAAAGCAAAATCGAATTATTTCCAAATGGAAAAGGTTGGGCTAACCCCTCCTTCAAATGTAAGGACAACTGAAAACCAGGTAGTTTGGGACACTGCTTTCTCCGGAGATTCCCCTGTTGTCCATTATGAGATCCTAATTAATGGTGAAAAGAAAGGCAGCATTAAACATGAGCCTCAAATACTAAGATCCAAGCCTTTTAGTTTTAAAACAGAAATTGTTGAAAAGGATAAAATTGCTGTTGTTGCAATTGACCTAAAGGGAAATAAAGCTGAAGCAACACTTGTATAAAATATATTTTTAGCTAATCCTTAAACCATTTTTTATTTTATTGGTTATTAATCAAATTGAAAAATTTAAAAAAATCAAAAATGGTAGACAGGCTTTCAGACCCTATTGGCAGGTTAATGGGATTAAGGTATAAATCACACCCTTGGCATGGTGTTTTTATTGGTAAAAATGCACCCAAAGAGGTAACTGCTTTTATTGAAGTAGTTTCAACTGACACTGTTAAATATGAAATTGACAAAGACAGTGGCTACCTAAGGGTTGACCGCCCACAAAAGTTCTCCAATGTAGTGCCAGCATTGTATGGATTTATCCCTCAAACCTTCTGTGGTGACAAAGTTGGGGAATATTGCAACCTGAAAACAGGGAAAAAAGATATTGAAGGAGATGGTGACCCCATTGATATTTGTGTATTAACAGAAAAGACCCTTGCCCATGGAGACTTGCTGGTTAATGCTCGCCCAATTGGTGGCTTCAGGATGATTGATGGCAACCAGGCTGATGACAAGATTATAGCTGTGTTAAGAAATGATACAGTATATGGCCATATGAAGGATATTGGAGAGGTACCAGCAGTGGTTATCCAACGCCTGGAGCACTATTTCCTAACCTACAAAGATATGCCCGGGCAGGATAGCAACACAGAAATTGCTGCTACTTATGGAGTGGAAGAAGCCTATGAGATCATTAAAAGATCCATTGAAGATTATAACCTCAAATTTGATAACCTGGGGAAATTACTTTCATAAGAAAAGCCCCTCCCTGTTTGTATGTTTACACAGACAAACTAACCTCCCAAAAGGGGAGGTATAAAAATTAAATTTTTAAAATGCCAAATACTAATTCTTCTACTTGTTTAATGCTTTTCCCCCAGTTTTAACTTAGTCATGGGATAGGATACTCATAAGATTATTACTATTGCCCAATTTCAATTTTAAAAATCATCCTATAACTATTCTATTAATAACTGCAACTGTTCATCTGGTAATTTTTCCCTGATCCTGGTAACAGGATATCTTTTATGGGTAATCTCCGCCCATTCTGTATTATGGTAAATATACCCCAGTTGTGCCCTGTGGTTATTAATTAATGTGGAATCTGTTTGGCATTTTTCCATGAATTCTTTTTCAAACTCAGGATTACCTTTTAGGTATTTCATAGCATTCTCTTCAAAACCATAAGAAGAATAATATTCTCTGGTATCCAGGATATTATCAAAGAAATTCCAACGAAAATAGGAATCAGGAGCCAACACCTCCAAAGTTTCTAATAAGAACTTGATCTTTTCCTGGCGTACAGGGATAAGCAAATCCCCTGCATAATACTTTATAATCTGGGCATCTGACTTTGTAGTGACTTGTTGGTGGAAATAATGCCCATTGGAAGGCTGCTTTGGTGTGGAATAATCCTCAATATAATCTACTTCCACTTTCAAAGCAGTATCCCTTTTTAAGGTATAATACTTGACACCTGCCAGTTGCAACCTTTCAATAACTTCCTGGTAGGCTTGGGGCAAAATATAATATTCTGGGATAGCTATTTCAGAAACAGGGTTATAAGAGTCAAAATACCTTACCTGCCTGGTATATGGTTTTGTTTTATCATACCCAAAACGTGGCAACCCAGTGATTGGGCTTATTTGGTTTGGGTCAACCTCATAACCTTTAAATTCAATCATCCTGTATTGAATGGTATCCAGCTCAAATGAAATGGCATGTGTTTTTGCCTTTAATGTTTCAGCTTTCCCTTTTTCCCTTGAAACCATTATTTCTTTTGCATGGTTAGCTGTAAACTGGTACAAAACATGGATAAACTGGTGCACAGACTTTACCCTATCTGGGTAAGGCTTATACACGTGGTTCTCTGTCATCATTCCATAAGTGTGGAACATGGCTGCAAAACCTGAAGAGTACCTGGGGCTTTCCTGGGTCATTTTTATGCCCCTGCCTGGATCCCTGTACATCCAGCTTACATAAGGGATCAATTCATATTCCCCTTTTTTCATTTCAGAAAACAACCCTGGGATCATTGTAGACCTCAAGAAGTTTTCCATTATTGGGGGGAATTTATCAGGCTGGGGAGCTATCAAAGTCAGTGAATACTGATGCTCTGAACCATTGGTTGTATGGGTATCCAGGAAAACATCAGGATCCCAGTCCCTGAATATTTTGGTAATTGTTTTGGCATTCTCAGAATCACATTTAACAAAATCCCTGTTCAGATCATAATTTGCTGCATTCCCCCTAAAGCCTGTTTCATAAGGGGTAGTTTGCCCACTCCTGTGGTAGGCACTCCTGTTCAGGTGCCCTCCAATGCTGTAAACAGGAATGATCAATACCACTACATCTTCCAAAAGTGAAGCTTTCCCTTCTACATTCCTTAATAACTCATCAGCAAATTGCAAACTGGCATCAATGCCTGCAGGTTCTCCAGCATGGATGCCATTGTTGATCAATAAAACAGCTTTTCCTTTAGCTTTTATGGCTTCAGCATCAAATTCTTTTTCATCATTGATAATAAATAAATGCAAAGGCTTGCCACTATCAGTACTTCCTTGCTTTAGCAACACAGCATTTTCATAATTTGCATCCAAGAGTTGGTACATGCCAATTACCTCATCATAAGTGGGGGTATAGTTTTGCCCATATTTTAATTGGAACAAAGCACCAGGTTGTGCAACTGCCAAGTAAGGGATTAAGTATATGATCATGCACACCTTAAGTTTCATATCATTTCTTTGAAAGGTTTAAATAAGAATAAGCAAAGCCATTTTTTTCATCATAATGGTCTTCCCTAAAGCCCTCCTCCCATTGTGAATAATCTACCACAGGGAAAAACGTATCAGCATCAAATGGTTTATGCACAAGGGTAAGGTACAGTTTATTTGCATAGGGGAAAAACTGCTTGTAGATTGAACCTCCCCCAATAATAAAAGCTTCTTTTTCATCTTTTACTTTTGCAATTGCTTCTTCAATGGAGAAAACAATCTCACAGCCTGGAAAGCTGTCATCTTCCTTATCAGTTATAACAATATGCCTCCTGTTGGGCAGTGGCCACTTAGGCAATGACAACAAGGTATTCCTCCCCATAACAATGGTATGCCCAGTGGTTATTTCCTTGAACCTTTTTAAATCAGATGGAAGGTAAAAAAGCAGGTCATTGTCTTTGCCAATGGCAAAGTTTTCTGCTATTGCCACTATAATGGATATATTTTTGTATGCCATAATCTCTTGAAAATTTTAATAAAAAGATTGCTCCTAAGTCACAAAAAACAATGATTTCAAAGTATTTAAACGGCAACCTGCCCTTTTATATGGGGATGTGCCTTATACCCTGCCAATTCAAAATCTTCAAACTTAAAACCAAATATATCTTTTACCTCTGGATTGATATTCATTTTAGGAAGGGGGAATGGTTTCCTGCTTAACTGCAATTTAACCTGTTCAATATGGTTCAAGTAAATGTGCCCATCTCCCAGGGTGTGTACAAAATCTCCAGGTTCAAGTTCGGTAACCTGTGCCATCATCATGGTTAGCAATGCATAAGAAGCAATATTGAAAGGCACCCCCAGGAATATATCTGCACTCCTCTGGTAAAGCTGGCATGATAACTTTCCATCAGCCACATAAAACTGGAAAAGGATGTGGCAAGGAGGCAGGTTCATTTTATCCAATTCCCCTACATTCCAAGCACTAACCAATAGCCTCCTTGAATTTGGGTCAATTTTGATAGCCTCAACCACTTCTGATATCTGGTCAACATGGCCTCCTCCAGGGGTTGGCCATGAACGCCACTGGTAACCATAAATATGTCCCAAGTCACCCTTTTCATCAGCCCATTCATTCCAAATCCTTACCCCATTTTCTTGAAGGTATTTTATATTGGTATCACCCATTAAAAACCAAAGAAGTTCATGGATAATTGATTTTAGGTGCAACTTTTTAGTAGTTAAAACAGGAAAGCCCTCTTGCAGGTTAAACCTCATCTGATGCCCAAAAACACTGATAGTACCTGTACCTGTCCTATCCTCTTTCTTCACTCCATTCTCTAACACATGCTCCAGTAAATTGAGGTATTGCTTCATTTTAGGTAATTTTATTGTTGCAACTTGGATGTAAAATTATAAAAACAATTACAAGTGAACTCACAATTCAGTTGCTAGATATTCACAATCATCCATATAATTTTAACCATCAATTCACTTGATCAATAAAGATGATAAAAAAACACCAGGCGTAAACACCTGGTGCTTCAATAAAATGCCCCAAACAATTATTGTTTTCCCCAGTAAAGGCACTATACTACTAAACAACTAATTTTCAGTTTAAGCAGGCTTAACTTGTAAGAACATTTCCAAATCCTGGTCAACATTTGTAATGCCTCCAATCCCAAAGTTTTCAACCAACACTTTGGCAACATTAGGTGATAGGAATGCTGGCAATGTTGGTCCCAAGTAGATATTTTTCACCCCAAGGAAAAGCAATGCCAACAGCACAATCACAGCTTTTTGCTCATACCAGGCTATGTTATAGGCAATGGGTAATTCATTGATATCATTTAGCTCAAATACTTCTTTCAGTTTCAGGGCTATAACTGCTAATGAGTATGAATCATTGCACTGCCCTGCATCAATAACCCTTGGGATTCCACCTATATCGCCCAATGGCAATTTGTTATACCTGTATTTTGCACATCCTGCAGTAAGTATCACAGTATCTTTTGGCAACTGTTCAGCAAATTGGGTATAATAGTCACGGCTTTTCATCCTGCCATCACAACCTGCCATTACAAAGAATTTACTGATTGCCCCTGTTTTTACGGCATCAACAATTTTATCAGCTAAGGCAAAAACTTGTGCATGGGCAAATCCACCAACTATTTCTCCCGTTTCAATTTCTTTAGGTGGTGCACATTTTTTAGCATGTTCAATAAGTTGGCTGAAATCCTTCATTCCTCCCTTTTCCCTGTCGGGGATATGGATAGCACCTTCCAGCCCTGAAGCCCCTGTTGTATATATCTTTCCTGAATACCCAGTTTCTCCTTTTGGAGGTACAATGCAGTTGGTTGTAAAAAGGATAGGTCCATTAAAACTTTCAAACTCTTCTTTTTGCTTCCACCAGGCATTTCCATAGTTACCCACAAGGTGAGAGTACTTTTTCAGCTTAGGGTAATAATGGGCTGGCAACATTTCACTATGGGTGTAAACATCTACCCCTGTACCTTCAGTTTGTTTCAACAGGTCTTCCATGTCCTTAAGGTCATGCCCTGAAACCAATATGCCAGGGTTGGCTTTGACCCCAATATTTACTTTGGTCATTTCAGGGTTTCCATATGATGAGGTATTTGCTTCATCCAGCAAAGCCATTACATCAACCCCAAATTTCCCTGTTTCCAGGGTAAGGCTTACTAATTCTTCAACTGATAAATCTTCAGTTGTAGCTACCAGTGCCCTTTGCATAAATGCATACACTTCTTCTTTTTTATGCCCCAGGTTCCAGGCATGTTCAGCATAGGCAGCAAGCCCTTTTACCCCATAAATGATAAGCTCCCTCAATGAACGCACATCTTCATTTTCTGTACTTAAAATACCAACCTCTGATGCTTTCTTCTCAAACTCAGAAGCAGAAGACCCCTGCCATGATGCAAAATCAGGCAATTCATTGGGCAACTCAATATTTACAGCCAGGCACCTTGAATACAATTCATTCCTCAACTGAAGGGCTTTCATTATCCTTTTCTCAAAACTCTTTTTGTCAAAATTTGCATTGGTAATGGTACTGAACAGCCCATCAAACACAAACTTATCAACCTTCACTGGGTTTAGGCCCTGTGCCCTCAGCTTTTCATTAAACCAACTGATGCCTTTCAGCACATACAGCAATGTATCCTGCAAATTAGCCACATCACTTGTTTTCCCACACACTCCTTTAATTGTACAGCCAGTACCCTTTGCAGCTTCCTGGCATTGGAAACAAAACATACTCATAGTAATTAACCTTATTAATGTTTTAAAAAATTATTTAAGAAAAAAGCACCCACTGGACAGCAGGTGCTTTGTGAACTTTAAATCCACTCTTCTGTTAGAACCTCTCCTCTAATACTCACTACCACTTCCTTTACAGGAACCCTTCGCGACGCCATTTGCGTTGCCATTTGCACCATTTGAGAAAGCCCTCCACAACAAGGAACTTCCATTATCACAGTGGTAATGGTATTCACTTTCGCCTCATCAATTAACCTCACTAACTTTTGTACATAAATATCTTTTCCCTGATCAAGCTTAGGGCAAGCAATGACCAATTTTTTGTTTTTAATAAAATCATTATGGAAATTCCCATATGAGAAAGCTGCACAGTCAGCAGCCACCAGTAGGTCAGCACCATTAAAATACTGGGCAGCAGGATTGATCAGGTGCATCTGGACAGGCCACTGGGTTAAAGCAGAAGGAACATTTTCTTTTGATGTTGCCATTTTAATTCCCTCTGGTTTGAATGAAGTTGCTGCTGAACCAGGGCATCCACATGCAGTCCCCTCTGAATGAGGTTGGGCTTCCTGTTTATTACCATGTAACAACTCGTGCACTTCGCTTATTTTAAATGGCAAAGAATCCCTATTGGCCTTTAAATATGTGGTAGCCTGTTTGAGATAGCCTGTTTCATTATGCTCTTGTAAATGTTTCAGGTGTGCAAAAACAGTATTTTTCCCTTTCTTAACCATTTGTGCAATTACAGTTTCTTCATCATATTCTTCAGCTTCACGTTTCTCAATGGTAATGGCCCCTTCAGGACAATGTCCCAAGCAAGCTCCTAGCCCGTCACACATCAACTCACTTATTAGCCTTGCCTTCCCATCAATTATCTGAAGGGCACCCTCATGGCAATTTGGAACACAATCTCCACAACCATTACAAAGCTCTTCATCTATTTTTACAATTTCTCGTATCATTTTTACTAATTTTGATAGAACAAATATATCCCCATCGCGTTTGTTGAATTGTACCAATTGTTACAAAATGATGAATTACCAGCTTTTATCTATTTGCCCAGTATTCAAGGGAATACCTGAAAATGAAATGGAAGGGCTTTTAACCAAAATACATTTTCAAATAAAAAAATTTAACAAAGGTGATATTATTGCTTTTGGGGGAGAAGAGGTAAAAGCCCTGTATATATTGCTGTCAGGAAGTGCCAGGGGGGAAATGATCAATTATTCAGGAAAAACCATAAAAATTGAAGACATTGAAGCGCCAAAACCTTTGGCTAGTGCATTCCTGTTTGGGAAAGAAAATAAATACCCTGTTACAGTTACTGCCAACAATAAAGTAAAAATATTGTCAGTGCCTGTACCTGAATTCCTCAAATTATTGCAACAAGATTCACATGTATTGAAAAATTATTTAAACAGTATTTCAACCAGGACACAATTCCTTTCCCAAAAAATACAGTTCCTGAATTTCAAATCAATAAAGGAAAAAATCGCCCATTTTTTGTTGCTCCAGGCAGGAGACAAGTTCCATTCAATTGAATTAAAACAAACCCAGCAACAACTTTCTGACTTGTTTGCTGTTACCAGGCCATCATTGGCAAGGGTATTGGGAGAAATGCAGCAAGAGAGATTAATTAAAATTGAGAGGAAAACTGTAACAATCCTTAATAAAGAAAAGCTAAATGAATTACTGGCCAATGGTTAAAACTCCTGCAATACTTAGTTATAACATATTCAACCAGCATAAAGGAATTATTGCTTTTACAACCACCAAGCAAAGCCTTCTTGCCCACTTGCCCAGGTTTTCAGTCAACTCAAATCCAAAATACCTTAATAACAGGCAGGAATTGGCTTCTATCCTTCAAATAAATACTAGCCAACTGGTTTTTCCCAAACAAACCCATTCTTCAAACATTTTTAAAATCCAGGATAAACCTGAACATGAGCTGCATGATGTTGATGCCCTTGTTACAAATGTACCTGGCTTTTGCCTTTGCGTGCAAACAGCAGATTGTGTCCCAATTTTTTTAGTTGACCCAATAAAAAAAGTAATTGGGGTTGCCCATTCAGGATGGAGGGGGACAGTCAAAAAGATAGTTTCAAAATGTTTGGGTAAAATGGTTATTGAATACAATTGTAACCCTGTAGTAATGATGGCAGTTATTGGTCCATCTATCAGCCCAGCAATATATGAAGTTGGAAATGATGTAGCCTCTAAAGTACAAATGCACCTTCCATCTCCTGAAAAACTGCTTCAACCCAAAGGCGATAAGAAATGGTATTTTGATTTGTGGGCAGCTAACAAAAACCAACTAATTGAAAGTGGGCTTACACTTGAGAACATTGAAATTTCAGGAAAGTGTACTTACTCGAGCCCAAACAATTTTTTCTCAGCCAGAAGGGATGGTGCTGATACTGGAAGGATGGTAAGTGGAATAATGTTGAAGAATTAATTTTAAGGATAAAAGATGAATATGAAAGGTTAATAATAGTTGTTGTGGATTTATGAATTATCCTTTCTTTTTATTTACTTTTCTTTAAATCAATTATCTTCGCAAATGTTTTAAACAAACAGAAAATTCAGACACATGAAGAGATTCAATTTTTTAAATAATATAGTAGGCTGGGTTGCTTTTTTGGTAGCTGCTGTAACTTATCTTTTAACCATTGAACCAACAGCTAGTTTTTGGGATTGTGGCGAATTTATAACAACCTCATA
The DNA here is from genome assembly GCA_028282705.1 of Prolixibacteraceae bacterium. Lineage (GTDB taxonomy): Bacteria > Bacteroidota > Bacteroidia > Bacteroidales > Prolixibacteraceae > JABMQB01. The sequence continues at coordinate 72,721 of JANQHI010000041.1, forward strand.
CAAGCTTGAGGTAGGGCATCCTCCTGGTGCACCTTTTTTTATGATCTTAGGTAGGTTTTTCACCCTCTTTGGTGGGGCTGAATCAGCAGGAATGCTTATTAACACCCTTTCAGCATTAGCTAGTGCTTTCACCATTTTATTCCTGTTCTGGACCATCACCCACATAGCCAGGAAAATAGTATTTGATGAAAATGGGCTTAGCCAGGGGCAAACCATTGCCATATTGGGAAGTGGGCTGGTTGGTGCATTAGCCTACACTTTTTCTGATACTTTCTGGTTTTCAGCAGTTGAAGGGGAGGTTTATGCCACTTCATCACTGTTCACAGCCGTGGTTTTTTGGGCTATTTTGAAATGGGAGGATGTTGCTGACCAACCTTATGCCAACAGGTGGCTCGTGTTCATTGCATACATTGTTGGGCTATCAATAGGGGTACACTTGCTTAACCTGCTTGCTATCCCTGCTGTGGTATTTGTCTATTATTTTAAAAAATACAAGGTTTCCAGGAAAGGCATAATCTATTCATTGATTATTTCTGTTTTCCTGTTAGGAATTATTATGTATGGGATCATCCCCGGTTTTGTGAGTATAGGCTCATGGTTTGAATTACTGTTTGTCAACTCATTTGGGCTACCCTACCATTCTGGTTTATTGTTTTATGTGGCTGGTGTAATTACCCTTATTGTATTGGGTATCAGGTATACATTAAAAAAACAAAAAGTACTTTGGAATACAGTCCTGGTTATGTTGGCTGCCATATTGATAGGGTATTCTTCTTTTACCCTTATTATAGTACGTTCAGCAGCTAAACCCCCCATGAACCAGAATGCTCCTAATAATGCTTTTTCACTCCTTTCATACCTGAATAGGGAGCAATATGGTGAACGCCCATTATTCACAGGACAGTACTATAATTCACCCCTTGACCCTCAGGACAGGTACTCACAAGGGAAAGCTGTTTACTCGCAAATTGAGGGGAAATATGTGATTACCCACAATAAAGTAAAAGCCAATTATGACGAAAAATTTACCACTGTTTTCCCAAGGATGTGGAGTAACATGGAACCTACCCATGCTGAAGAATATGCCAGCTGGGGGAAAATAAAGGGTACAAAAATCAGGCACAGGAGTGGGCAAGGAGAAACTGAAACCATTGTAAAACCCACTATGGCTGAAAACCTCAGGTTCTTTTTCCGTTACCAGGTGGGGCACATGTATTTCAGGTATTTTATGTGGAACTTTGCTGGGCGTCAGGATGATGTGCAAAGCCATGGCAGTATTCTTCATGGCAATTGGATAAGTGGTATCAAACCTATTGATAAATGGAGGCTGGGAGACCAGGATTTCCTGCCTGCTACACTAAAAAATAACAAAGCCAGAAATACTTATTATTTCTTTCCTTTGATACTGGGGCTATTAGGTTTATTCTACCAATACAATAAAGGGAAAAATGGTAAACAGTGGTTATGGGTAGTATTCCTTCTGTTTTTCCTCACAGGGCTTGCCATTGTAATTTATCTTAACCAATACCCCCGCCAACCCAGGGAAAGGGATTATGCTTATGCAGCTTCTTTTTATGCATTCAGCATCTGGATTGGTTTTGGTGTAATGGGGCTTTATGAAGCCCTAAAAAAATATTTGCCTGAAACAGCTACTGCAGGGTTGGTAACCCTGGTTTCACTGGTGCTGGTACCAGGGATCCTGGCATCAGAGAACTGGGATGACCATGACCGCTCAGGAAGGTATACTGCCCGTGACCTGGGGGGGAATTACCTCAAGTCATGTGCCCCAAATGCCATCATTTTTACCAATGGGGATAATGATACTTTCCCCTTATGGTATAACCAGGAAGTAGAAGGAAACAGGACTGATGTAAGGGTATGTAACCTTAGCTATTTGCAAACTGATTGGTACATAGACCAAATGAGGCTACAAGCTTATGACTCTGACCCTGTACCTTTTAAAATGGACAGTGAAAAATACAGGCTGGGGACGCGTGACTTGGTGTACCTGATTGAAGACCCAAGGATAAAAGGAGCTGTTGACCTGGAAAAAGCCATGGATTTTGTTGCCAGTAATGACCCAAAAACAAAAATGGCCCAATATGATAATGCTGCTTATATACCAGGAAAAGTCCTTGAATTCAAAATAGATAAAGAAGCAGTGATCAGGAATAAGGTTGTCCGCCCACAAGACTATGATAAAATTGTTGACACCATGGTCATTGACCTGAGTGACAAAAATTATATCTCAAAAGATGAAATGATGGTGCTAGACTTGTTGGCCAATAATAGGTGGGAGCGCCCCATTTACTATGCCATTACAGTTGGGCAAAGCAAATACCTGAACCTTCAGGATTATTTCCAGGTGGAAGGTTTTGCTTACAGGGTTGTACCCATAAAAAATGAAAGTGGTGATGCAGGATTCAATTTTGGTTCTGTGGCAAGTGATATCATGTACCATAACATGATGGAAAAATTCAAATGGGGGAATATGAATGCCCCTGGTATTTACCTTGATGAAAATAACAGGAGGATGATGACCAACATCAGGAACAGCTTTAACAGGCTGGCATCTACCCTTATTGCTGAAGGGAAAATGGATTCAGCAAAAGCTGTGGTTAATAAGTCACTGGAATTGATCCCCAATGAATTGATCCCATTTGAGTATTTTGGGCTTGAATTAATTGATAACACCTACAAGCTTGGAGATATTAAAAAAGGGGATGAACTGGTTTCTGAGACATTTAAGGTGTTTAAAGAAGAAATTGAGTATGCTTTCTCCCTTGATTACAATTTATTGAATACAAGGAGCATGGGTGAAATTATCCAAAGGAATATGTTCTTTATGCAAAAAATGGAAAGGGCATGTAGTAGGTATTCAGAAAATGAAGAACTTAAAAAAGAGGTCAAATCTGCTATTGAAGGTTATTACCAACAAATAAGTAATTTGAATTAATGTTTCGTTTCAGACCACGTGTACATTTGCCAAGAATTATAACCAATTGGTTTCTTGAAGCCATTTGGCACATAGATGATGGGCAAAAAACAGTATACCTCACTTTTGATGATGGGCCTGTACCTGAAATAACTGATTGGGTACTGAGCCTGTTAAAGCAGGAAAACATACAAGCTACCTTTTTTGTAGTTGGCGAAAATGCCTTTAAGCACCCTGAGGTATTTCAACGTGTCCTTGAAGAAGGTCATGTTGTTGGCAACCATACCTACAACCACCTTCAGGGCATAAAAACAGCTAACTATGAATTCTTCAAAAACATTGAAAAAGCTGACAAGTTGGTAAAGTCAAACCTGTTCAGGCCTCCACATGGTTGGCTAACCAGGAAACAATACAAGTTCCTGTCTATTAAGTACAAAATTATCATGTGGGATGTAATCAGCTGTGATTATGACAAGAAACTTCCTGGAGAAAAAGTGGTTAAAAATGTCCTGAAGTTTGTGCGCCCAGGGTCTATCATAACTTTCCATGACTCAATAAAGGCAGAAAAGAACCTGAGGTATGCCCTTCCAATTGTTATTAAAAAGCTGAAAGAACAAGGGTATTCTTTTAAAAAGATTGAATTTGAAAAAATAAAAAATATCTACTCGCATTCTTCTATCAACCAAATAATTAACAAGATTAAAAAAACTGCTTAAATATAGTTCAATGAATATTTTAATTGTAGGATCAGGAGGCCGGGAGCATGCCCTTGGCTGGAAAATAAAACAAAGTAAAAAAGTAAACCAACTGTTTTTTGCCCCAGGGAATGCTGGCACTGGTGAATTGGGTACAAACCTGGAAATAGGTGTGTCTGATTTTAGCAGCCTAAAAAAAGCTGTCCTGGAAAAGAATATCCACCTGATGCTGGTTGGACCTGAAGTCCCTCTGGTTGAAGGTATCCATGATTATTTTTCCAATGATCCTGAACTCCAACATATAAAAGTAGTTGGTCCCAAAAAACATGGGGCAATGTTGGAAGGGAGTAAAGACTTTGCCAAAGATTTTATGTTACGCCATGGTATTCCCACAGCCAAATATACCACTGTTTCAAAAGAAACCTTAGCTGATGGGATTTCCTTCCTGAAAACCATGAAAGCCCCTTATGTTTTAAAAGCTGATGGGTTAGCTGCTGGCAAAGGGGTGCTAATTATTGATTCCTTTGAAGAAGCTGCCAGGTCATTGGAAAAGATGCTTAATGGGCAGTTTGGCGAGGCCAGCAGCAAAGTAGTTATTGAAGAATTTTTAAGTGGTGTCGAGCTATCAGTATTTGTGATAACTGATGGGAAAGGCTATAAAATACTACCTGAAGCAAAAGACTACAAACGCATTGGGGAAGGTGATACAGGGCTGAATACTGGAGGCATGGGGGCTATTTCCCCTGTTCCATTTGCTGATGCTGAGTTTATGGGTAAAATCGAAAACCAAATCATTATCCCAACCATTGAAGGGCTCCAGAAAGAAAACATTGAATACAATGGGTTTATCTTTTTAGGGCTGATCAATGTAGGTGGGAACCCATATGTGATCGAGTACAATGTAAGGATGGGTGACCCTGAAACTGAAGCTATAATGCTTAGGGTGAAATCAGATTTTGTTGACTTGCTGGAAGGGGCTGCAACTGGAACACTTGTAGAAAAAAACATTGAAATTGATGAGCGTGCAACTGTTACTGTGATGATGGTTTCAGGAGGCTACCCTGGAAGCTATGAAAAAGGGAAAGTAATTACTGGAATTGAGAATGTTGCAGGCAGTATTGTATTCCATGCTGGAACCAAGACAAAAGATGGGCAAGTGGTAACTAATGGAGGAAGGATAATTGCTGTCAGTTCATATGGAGAAAATAAGGAAGAGGCTTTGGCTACCTCCTATGCCAATGTCAATAAAATAGATTTTGAAAACAAGAATTTCCGTAAAGACCTTGGTTTTGACTTGTAATTATGCTACTGAGAATCTTAAAATCAAACCAGGCTTATAACCTGATATTATTCCCTTTGGTGGGAATCTTATTATGGTCAGTGAGCCTGATTACACCTTCAAGCTACCTGTTTTTTGAAGGAGAGGGGCAAATGGTATTGTTTAAGCCTCTCTATAAACTGGTTCAGGGTTCTGCATTTGCGCAAGTTTTTATTGCACTTGTAATTTTAATTTTTATTGGCTTCCTTATCCAACGTTTTAACAGCCAGTTTGGGTTTATCAGGAAACGCACATTACTGCCTTCCTGCTATTTTATTATCCTTATCAGTGGGTTGCACAGTTTACAAGCTCTGCACCCTGTATATTTTTCAGGCATATTTTTAATGTTAGCCCTTTTCAGGTGTTTTAATGCCTTTGAAAAGAAAAATACCTATTCCAATTCATTTGATGCTGGTTTATTTATTGGGCTGGGGTCACTTTTTTATCTGAATACCATTTTTATCTACCCTGCTATTGTGCTGGGATTGGTAAGCATTAACAAAGAATTTTCGTGGCGTAACCTGGCATTAACACTTTTTGGGGTAGCCCTTCCATGGATATTTGTTTTTTCATTCTTTTTTATTTCTGATAAATCAGAGGTATTGGTTCAAACATTATCAGGTAATATACTCACAGTGAATAACCACATAAAAGGAGACATCCCTTTGCAAATATATTTAGGGTTTCAACTCCTATTGGTAATTATTGCCAGTTTGAACATTATTAAATTTTATGACACCAAAAAAGTCAGCTCGCGAAAATATTTTGTCAGTTTCTTTTGGATATTCCTTTTTGCTGCCTCAACCTGGATATTTGTCCCAGCAGCTTCAATTGAAATAATGGTATTGGTTGCTTTCCCCACTACATTCCTTGCCTCAAATTATTTTGTTTACCTGAAATCAAGGCTGTGGGGAGAACTTCTGTTTGCCATCTTTATAGGGCTGGCAGTTTATATGCAGTTTATTGGTTAATTAAAAAACACTTTTCTTGGGGGTTGGCTTAAATAAAGCCTAGTACCTAGCCAATTGCCTTGTTAACATTTATTGTTGGCTATTTTATTTTCTTAGCAGATGCTTTGCCTGTATTAGTTTCTGAAACATAATTTCTTTGCTTTTATATTTTTCTGAAGTACATCCAATATATGATTAAAGGGAACCGTTCCCTAAAAAAGGAACAGTTCCTTCTTTGTCAAGTTATTTTAATAATACTGCCTCCATAAATAGGAAGTTAAAAACTTCCTCATCCCTTCTAAATTGTTTTCTCAATTAATTTGATTACATGTAGTGCCTGCATTTATATTAATTTGGGCACTATAATATCCAGAATAATAAAAAATTCATGCCAAGTAAGGGTGTGGAGGTTTTTAACCTCCAATTTCAGGAAGTTGGAAACTTCCTCACCCTCTTTTTCTAGTGTCGTGTCATGTCTGAAATGACGGTTAAGTTGAAGTTATTTTGGTTTTTGGCAAGGCAAAGAATCTGCGCATAGCAACGTTCTGTAAACGATTTTTTAACGTAGCCCAAAAATCAAAAAAACAATGCTTGGGCTGTCAGAGCAGGCGTGACATGACTACTAGTGTAGTAATATAATTATTCAGAACATATGATTGATTTTTCACTCACATATTTATAGATACAATAAAAAATCCACGGAATCATTTGAAAACAAGCCAGTTGTTAAGTAACTTTGTTTCTAATAATTATTAAAGTCCATAACAAATAAAATAGGGTAATGATTTTTTCCCCCGAAAATACAAACCAATTGCGCGTAATCACTTTTTTGATTTCTTTGTTAGCATTGATCCCCATTTTACTGCTTTATCCAAAGCCCGAAAAATACAAAGCTGAAATACTGTCTGAAAAATATAAAGTTGAAACAAAAATTGAAACATATAATGACCTGGATTTTGATGGCTTAAGTGAACTGATCAGGTTTGACCTGGATTTTCTTAACCAATCCTCCATTATCGTCCAGAAAGGGAATAAATTCCTTTACCAACATAACTTTGATAAACCATTTGTAAATGTTTACTTTTTTTTCTTTGGAGATTACAATAATGACAACCAAAAAGAAATATACCTTTTCCAGCATGCCAATGATTCCATTTTTTTGACTGTAATAGAATCTCTTTCAGGTAATTTTATTTTAAAAGAATTTTATATTGACACCTATTCCAAATTTAATGGCAGGATTGATTTCTCCATACAAAGCCAGCAATTAATTGGGTTAGACAAAGTAGAAAATAAACAACTTGTATTTAATATTTATTGTGCTTTTTCAAAATCAATCAGGCATATTTATAAAATAAATCTGGACACAAAAAAGCTGCAAAAGTCGGAAGAAGGAGGTTTATCTATTTATAAAAATATCAGGGCATATGATATTGACAAGGATGGGGAAAAAGAACTTTTTGGGAATTTTTCAATGTTTGGGAATTATAACCCTACCTACCCTTACTCTGACCTGTTTGGCTGGTTAATGGTCTATGGCCATAATTTAGCTTTTAAGTTTACCCCATATAAAATTGGGAAGTACCCCGGAAGGATAAGTACTGCTCCCTTACAAAATAACAAATTTGCTGCATTATATGAACACCTGGGAGAGGGAGAAGACTCATCTTTTATTGGTATTTATAATGGCAAAGGTATCCTGTTAAACAAAAGAAATGTAGCATCAAGTATTGAAAATGAAGCTTTGCTTTTTGTTACAGAACCCAAAGATGCCCCCAACCAACTAAAGCTTATACAAAAGAATGGGGAGGTAACTATTTATGATAGCCAACTAGATGTAATAAAACATTGGGAAACCAAACCACTCAATGTAATTTGGGGCACATTAGATATCAATAATGATGGTATAAATGAATATATATTACCAACTCCTTCTGAAAATGGGTTAACTATTGCAACACCAGATTTCAAAAACCATGTAAAACTTGCAACAGGCTCTTTTAAATACATTTACCCTTCCATTTATCAAATAAATAATAAAAAGCCATTGCTTTTTATTTGCCAGGATAAAACCAATTATTTTATTGAGTATTCAAAAAATGTGAATTACACATTATACTGGTTTTACATTGCAGGCTTCTGGCTGGTTGTATTTGGCTTGCTTGTATTGCTGGGTTATTATAATCAAATGATTGCCAAACGTAAGTATGAAAACGAAAAACAAATTGGGGAATTACAGCTGCTCAGCATTAAAAACCAACTAGCCCCGCATTTTACATTTAACATCCTTAACTCCATTGGTGGGCTTTATAATGAAAGGGATGCCGAAAAAGCTAACCTTATGATTGGCAGGTATGCAAAGCTTTTAAGGCAAGCAGTATTCCAATCAGGGAAAGTTGATACCACTTTAAAGGATGAATTAAGGTATACTGAAAACTACATATTACTAGAGCAGTTCAGGTACAATAAAAAATTTGATTATACGATTGAAATTGATAAACAGGTAAACCAAACATTTCAATTGCCCAAATTGCTTATCCACTCTTTTGTTGAAAATGCCATTAAGCATGGGCTAAAGCACTTAAAGGAAAAAGGGGATTTAAAAATTCAGGCCCACCAAAACAATAGCCTGGCAAAAATCATTATCACAGACAATGGTATTGGCAGGGAAAAAGCCAAAGAATACTCATCAATGAGTACTGGGAAAGGATTGGAAATAGTAAATCAAACCCTGGAACTCTATTTTAAACTTAAAAATGTAAAGATTGAATATAAAATTGACGACCTTTATTCCGGAAAAGGGGAACCAAATGGGACAAGGGTAACAATAACCATCCCGATAGGTTAAAAACCTTGCCCTTTTTAGTTAGGGAACCATTCTCTTTTTGAAAGAATGGTTCCTTAAACCTAATACTAAAAAACCACCATGGAAAAAATAACAGCCATACTCGTTGACGATGAAAAACATGCACTTAACCGCATGGCTGGTATCCTTAAGCTATTTAAAAATATTAAGGTTATAGCCAAAGAATTTGACCCTGAAGATGCTATCGCCTGTATTGTAAAAAACAAACCCAACATTGTATTCCTTGATATAGAAATGCCGGGCATGACAGGGTTTAACCTGATTGACCGGGTGCGCAAACAATTTGTATTCCCCACATTCATTATCGTAACTGCTTATAACCAATACGCCATTAAAGCCCTAAAAAAAGAAGCTTTTGATTACCTGATAAAGCCTGTTGATATTGATGACCTGCGCGACTGCCTTAACCGCTACGAACAAAAACAAAACCATTTCCCCCACATTGAAAACTCTAACCTTAGCGAACGCGAAAAGGAAATTGCAAGGTTAATTTGTAAAAGAAAAACTTCAAAACAAATTGCTGAAATTTTATTCATTAGCAAACATACTGTGGATACCCATAGAAGAAAAATTTTGGAAAAACTGGGAGTAAAAACAACCTCAGATTTATTGTTGGCAAAAAAAACCTAACTACCCTAAAGGAACTTTATTTTTGTAACCCCTTCAACCTTTTTAAAATCCTTATCCATAGTTACTATCTCCATTTCCCTGTCTATTGACAAACAAGCTTGGTATGCATCATCAAAATCCATATTAAATTTTATAGCTGTTTTAATAACTTCAATATATTTATCTTTTGAAAGGGTTATTATTGAAATTGCAGGAAGAACATCATCAATAAATTTTTCAAAAACTTTTCCATTTTTATGTTTTAGCAGGATTACACCAATTGAATGAAGGGAGAAATCTGAAATAAATAGTTGGCCTATATGGTCATTTAAAAATAATTTACACTGGCTTTTTTTCACCTGGTTCAATAATATCTCTAAAAATATATTTGTATCAACCAGTACTCTTTTCATCTCAATTCGTTTGCCTTATGTTGTAACCCTACTGAAGTAAAATTATTTTTCAGGTCAGATAACCCATCTTCCCAATTAAATGATAATTTCCTTTGTTTTTTATTTTTTGTCTGATATTTTTTTACCAAAAATTCAATATACTCCAAAACCTGTTCCTGAACCTGTTTGGGCAAACCTTCAAAACCATCTGTAAACTTTGCTATTTCCATTTTTTGTATTTTACCCAAATTTATGAATTATTTAATGACCATGCAATTGGGGAACCTTGTGTAAACTTTATAATGCAAGAATCTAACTGTAACCAAAAGAAAACACAGCCGTGTTTTTTAAAGACTTATGCTGATGCAAGTGTTATCAATATTAAGGGAACCGTTCCTTTTTTCAAGGAACGGTTCCATAACTTAGACTGCCCATTTTTTAATATTCCTACCCTTTTTTTAAACTGGAACTAACCTCTAGGAAATCAAAATTAATTAACCGGGAGTAGAAGTTTCCAACTTCCTATCTCAAAGATATAAATACATAAACATAAGTATTAATAATCCCTATTCATAATGTTTAAAATGTTAAGGGTGTGGGATAAATTGCATTTGAAGCTTTAACCTTTAAAAACAAATTTTGTCATGAAAAATATTTTATTAATATTATTTCTATTCTGCCTTGTATTTAATTCATTATCTCAGAATATACCTCACCAAATATCCTATCAAGGGAAATTATATGAAAATGGTTCACCCGTTAACGGCACCAAAAATATAAGATTCACAATTGGGTTATGGACAGAAACACACTACAATGTTCAAATTACAGAAGGGCTTTATTCAGTGAATCTTGGTGAAAAGAATCCTATCCCAACAAGCCTTTTTGAAAACAGTTCCAGTGTTTCACTTAGAGTTTCTGTTAATGGAAGAAATCTTTCACCTGAAACAGATATTGTATCAGTTCCATACGCGTATAAAGCTGAAGTAGCTAATGAAGCGAAAAACGCTTTTAGCGGTAATTACAATGATTTGCAAAATAAACCAACAAATTTTAATGATGCGGATGCAAATCCCTCCAACGAAATTCAAACATTAAGTTTAAGCGGCACTCAACTATCTCTCTCCGAAGGAGGTGGAACAGTAACTTTACCATCATCTGGCGGGGGTGATAATTGGGGAACACAATCAGTACAACACGATGCAACTTTGACTGGGGACGGTACATCCTCATCTCAACTTGGTTTGGCACAACAGGGAGCATCTACAGGACAAGTACTAAAATGGAACGGTTCTGCATGGACTCCAACAGCAGATGAAACTGGTAATTCAAACATGAGTTTACCATATTCTGAACTTTCATATAATGGGGAAAACCACGCATTTCAAATTCAACATTTAGGGAACAGTGGAAATGTGGCTGATTTTGAAATCAATAATAATAATAATCCTGGACATCCATTAATTATAAAGAACAATGGTCGAGGTGAAGCCTTAATGATATATAACGATGGCACGAATAATGCGATTCGGATTGAAAATGATATAAATTCCAAAACTGCATTAAACATTAATAATGATAGTTACTTAGATGCAGTGTATATAAATAATGCTAGCGATTCTCAATATGGTATTTGGCTTAAAAACTATAGCTCTTATGATGCACTAAAGATTAATAATTATGGTACAGAGAACGCAGCGCGTATAAGCATCGATAATCAAAACAATAGTGAAAATGCACTTACAACATTTACAAATGGTAGTGGCAATGCAATTGCAGCTTACACAACTGGAAGTGGATATGCAGGTTATTTTAATGGGAATGTTAATATAACTGGTACCTTAACCAAAGGAACCGATGCCTTTAAAATAGACCATCCTCTTGATCCTGAAAACAAATATCTCTATCATTCAGTAGTTGAATCACCGGATATGATGAATGTGTATAATGGAAATATTATTCTTGACGAAAATGGAAATGCTATTGTACAACTTCCTGATTGGTTTGAAGCATTAAATATGGAATTTCGTTATCAATTAACTTGTATTGGAGATTTTGCACCAGTTTTTATCTCAAAAAAAATAACAAATAACAAATTTAAAATTTCCGGTGGAACTCAAGGGCTGGAGATTTCCTGGCAAGTTACAGGAATTAGGAATGACCCTTATGCACAGAAAAACAGGATACAGGTTGAGGTAGAAAAACCAGAAGAAGAAAAAGGTAAGTATTTATATGAATAATTCTACATTCTGAAAACTTAACTGTAAATATTGCTTTATGAAACGACCATGAATAAAATTTATTCACACACAAGTAATATTATAAATTTCATGGGAGTTACATCGAATACCTTTAAAAATCAACAATTATAATGAGATGAAATACTTACTTTCAACCTGTATTATATATTTATCATTCTTCTGTTTAAATAATTTTAATTGTAATGCTCAGAAAACATTAACAGATGTTATCTCTTCAGGTGGTGCTGAGTCATCCAGTGGAAATTATTCAAATTTTGGTGTTTTAGGTGAGTCAATAGTAAATAATTCTGTAACCGCCGGGAATTATAACTCGACTATTGGATTTATTTATTCTGATATTCCAGATTGTATTCCAGTATCAATAGTATCGCACCCGAATAATCAAACATTTACAATTGGAAGTGCAGTAACATTTAAGATTGCAGTTGCTGGAGCAGAACCTTTCAATTATGAATGGTACAAAAATGGTGTTCAAATACCAAATGCAAATAGCTCATCCTATACAACCCCATTGCTTTCCTCTGGTGATAATGGTAGTTATTACTATTGTATTATAACAAATTGTGGATCTACCAATCAGGTGAAAAGTAATTCTGCATACATCACATTAGAGTCCATTCAAAACACTCTTTCAATTTCATCGAATCCTGTTAATGGAGGAACAACAACCGGAAGCGGGACATACGAATATAATCAACTTGTTACAGTTAAAGCATCGCCCAATTCAGGATACGAATTTGTTAATTGGACGATAGATGGTAAGCAGGTCTCGCAAAATAGCACTTATACTTTTAATATTGTTGACGATATTAATCTGGTTGTAAACTTCAGTAAACTAAATCAACCCAAGATTTATATCAATCCAGCTTCCATGTTCATTTATGAACAAAGCAATAAAAGTGTTAAAGTGTCTAAAAGGAATTTTTATAAGATTACTGAACATGATTTATCAGTAGCGAAAAAACATACTGGTCTTGCCCAGAGAGTAATTGTCCCACAATCTGTTACTAAAAGTTGGCAGGCCGATATGATCGAAAAGTATGGTGTCAGTTACAGCCTTCCCAAGAATGTTGATTGGAGTATTTATGATAATCCGGCAAGAGATCAAAAACGATGCGGATCTTGCTGGGCTTTTGCAGCAGTTGCGCAATTGGAGAATTTAGCAAATCAAAATCAAATTTTGGCAATTTCAGATCTTTCTGAGCAGCAATTGGTTTCTTGTGTCCCGAATAATAGTTGCTCAGGTGGTTGGTATTTTAGTGCCTTTAATTACGTTAAAAAGAATGGGCTAACACTTGAGGATTGTTTTCCATATACCTATAGTGACAGTGACTGTTCTAATCAATGTATTGATCCTGGTACTATGGTAAATATTTCTCAATTTACAAATCCACTTTGGGGGTCAAAAGCGACAGTAAATGACCTAAAACTAGCTCTGCAGGAAGGCCCTCTGTGTGTTGCAATGTATGTGCCAGACGATTTTCATTCATATAAAGGTGGTATTTATAATTACAAATCAGGAGATTATTCATGGGGTCATGCTGTTTTATTAGTTGGGTACAATGATAATCTACAATGCTTTAAAGTAAGAAATAGTTGGGGCTCATGGTGGGGTGAAAATGGTTATTTCAGAATAGCATATGATGATGTAACAGATGTTCCTAAATTTGGTAGCTATGCCTCTTATGCCAAAGGAATATATATTGAACATTCAAATGTTACAGTAGCAGACTCATTTATGGTTCAAAATTTAGGAAAGTCTAATTTGATAATTAATAATATTGCATCAGATAAACAATGGCTGTCAGTTTCCCCATCTAATAGTACATTAATTCCATCAGGTACAACTTTTATAAAAATTTCAATTGTTGATTGGCATTTAATATCCGGCTCCTCTGAATCTGCCATAATTACAATTAATTCTAATGACCCTATTGATCCGGTAAAATACGTTTCTGTAACAGCTCAAAAGTCTGTTAATTCATCTAAACCAGAATTGTTGGTTACAACAGACTTTTATCAAGACAAATTACTCCCTATCTCAAATGGTTCATTTGATATTAATGTAGAGATTTTAGGTCAAGGAAATGTAAGTTGGCATGTTGAAGTATCTGATCCTTGGTTATCTCAACCACTATCCAATAGATTAAATGAAGGTATAATAGTTGTCAACTATTCAATGAATAATACAGGGAAATCAAGAACAGGTTATATCACAATAAATAGTAATGAAGTATCAAATAGCCCACAGGTAGTTTCTGTTACGCAAAGCAATAATAACGCTCCGGAAATCACAGATATAAATCTAGAAATAAGTAGTCCTGATAATAATGTTTATTTTAACAGTTCCGATTTTATCAGTCATTTCACTGATTTAGATAATAATACATTAAAATTCATAAGGATAATAACCTTCCCTACTAACGGCACTTTGAAATTGAATAATGATCCCGTTGTGGCATTTCAGAGCATCACAGAAAATGACATTAAAAATCTGTATTTTGTCCCAGATGATGATTGGGATGGAATTTTGGATTTCGAATATAATGCTTCTGACGGAGTTAACTATGCAAAAAATAGCGCCTATGTAACTTCACATATTACAGATACTGATTTTTTAGAAATGCTAAAAGCTTTTAACATATATCCTAATCCAACAAATCAACGTTTGAATATTTGTTTTAATGCAGTTCCACATAAATATTATATTGAATTTTATAATAGTGCCGGGCAATGCTTACTACAAAAAGAAAGCAGTAAGAAGGTTGAACAAATTAATATAGGTGAGTTCGCACACGGAATCTATTACTTAAAGATACACAATAACGAATTTTCAAAGATTGAGAAAATTATTGTAAATTCAGCAGGCAAAGCTGAATAACTCATAATTAAATTTATAGCAAACATTGAATTATGCAAAAACCACGATTTGATTTCATCTACTTTTTGGTTGTAATTGCAGTGATATTATTGATAATCCAGTATGAATCGTTAACAACCGGAACACTTATTACCTATCTGGCATTTTTTGATATTGTGGTTGGATTTGCATTGATCATCAAAGGGTTTTTAAAATGGGAGATGAGCTACATAATAACCGGGGCAATTTGTGCTTTGCTAGCCTACTATGCCTGGAAAGATATGTCGGATACTTCCCTTATTTTTTTAATCCTTGGCGGTTTGGTTGGGGTAGGCAACCATGTCAGGAAAACATTTAAGAATTTTCTGGGATGATTAAAGGGAACCGTTCCTTTTTTAGGGAACGGTTCTTTATTACATTTAGTGAGTTTAGTGTGGGCTTCACTTAAAGTGAAGCCCTGACTACTTGTGCTTACAGTTATTTATCCCTGCAAATTTAAAGTGGCACTTTAAATTTGCAGGGATGTTTTGTATATTTGCCTTATGTATCTTCCAAGAAAAATAGAAAAAGAGGCATTACATTTGCTCAAATTTTTCCCTGTATTAGGCATTACAGGTCCAAGGCAGGTAGGTAAAACTACTCTTGTAAAACAGCTGCAAAAACAATTACAAAAAGAATCATTGTATATTGACCTTGAAAGTACTGAAGATGCTGCAATCATGGAAGAAGCTGAGCTTTTTTTAAAAGAACAAGAACGCAAATGTATAATAATTGATGAAATTCAACGCAAACGTTCCCTATTCCCTTTACTAAGGTCACTGGTTGATAAAAATCGTAAACCAGGCAGGTTTATCATTTTGGGTTCAGCATCTCCTGACCTTATAAGGGATAGCTCCGAATCGCTAGCAGGAAGGATTGCCTACCTGAATCTTATGCCTTTTAATTATAGTGAGGTAAAAGATATAAAAACACTAAATGGCCATTGGCTGAACGGGGGATTTCCTGATCCATTCCTTGCAGATGAAAAATACTTCATTAATAAATGGTATGAGAATTTTATAAAGACCTATATTGAGCGGGATCTCCCTTTGCTTGGCTTGCAAACTGACCCTGTAAAACTTGAAAAGATCATTCGGATGGCAGCCAGTTTACATGGGCAAATCTTAAATTATTCAACAATAGCCAAGTTGGTTGATTTTTCAGTTCCCAGTGTAAAAAAAATAATCAATTTCCTTGAACATGCCTATATTTTAACAGCCCTGCCTCCTTATTTTGTAAATACAAAAAAAAGGCTGGTTAAATCACCAAAAGTATACATTCGAGATTCAGGAATTTTGCATTATCTGTCAAATGTTAATAATATGCAGAAGCTAGCTGGCAACGCAATTTTAGGTGTGTCATGGGAAGGGTATGTAATTGAGCAAATACGCAATAGCCTGGATTCCCAGTTTAGGTTATCATATTACCGAACCCAGGACCAATCAGAAATAGACCTGATAATCGAGAAAGGAGCAGAAGTTATTTCATGTATTGAAATCAAATATTCTTCCAATCCAACACTTACTAAAGGGAATCAATTGGCATTAAAAACTATTGGCTGTAAAAGGAATTATATTATCACTCCTGATTCTAAAGATTATCCCATCAATAGCTTTGTTAGAGTTTGTTCATTGCCTGAATATTTGGTGAAATATTTACCTTATTAGTTATTGTATAAAGGGAACGGTTCCTTATTGCATTTAGTGAGGATTTCACTTCCAATTTCAGGAAGTTGGAAACTTCCTCACCCTTTCTAATTGATTTTTTCAATTAATTTGACTATCTTGATGCCCATATTTATATTAATTTGGGCACTATGATATCCAGAATGATAGAAAAACAGCTATTAGCTGATCTAAAACCTAATGCAATAACAGCACTTTTTGGAGCCAGGCGCACAGGAAAGACCTTTTTAATGCAACAAATTAAGCAAAAAGTTGGTGTTGAAAAAGTACTAATGGTGCAGGGAGATGACTTAGACATTGCAGAAGTTTTATCCTCTAAAAGGTCATCAACCTTAAAAAACTTTGTAAAAGGTTATAGTTATCTATTTATTGATGAAGCTCAGAAAATACCTCAAATTGGAGAAAACCTAAAACTTATGGTTGACACAATACCGGGATTGCATATTTTCATAACTGGCTCATCTGCATTAGATCTGTATGAACAAGTTGGAGAGCCACTAACAGGCAGGAGTAATTATTTTTATCTATTTCCTATTGCACAAGCAGAACTAAAACAAAATTTTGTGGAAGCCAACAAAGATTTATCAGTTAAGCTGGTCTATGGGCAATATCCTCAGGTATACCTGGCTGATACACAGCATAAAAAAAATGATATACTGAATTCCATAAAAAATGGATATTTACTAAAAGATGTATTAGCAATTGATAACAAAAAGGATGCTGTTTTTATTTTAAACCTATTGCGTTTAATAGCATTCCAGGTTGGAAATGATATCTCATATAATGAACTGGCATCCACTTTAAATGTGCATAAAAAAACAGTTCAGCGCTATTTATATATACTTGAAAAGGCTTTTATCCTTTTTCCTTTATATGGGTTTAGCCGAAATTTGAGGAAAGAATATTCTAAAACTCCACGCTACTTTTTTTGGGATAACGGAATCAGGAATATTTTAATTAATAATTTAAATCCTTTAAATACTCGTGATGATATTGGAAAGTTATGGGAAAATTATTGCATATCTGAACGCCTAAAATTACATTATTATAAGCGCCAGGTAGCAGCTCATTATTTTTGGAGAACCTATGACCAACAAGAAATAGATTTGTTGGAAGAAAAAGGGGGTATTTTGTCTGGCTTTGAATTTAAATGGAATAAAGCCAAAAGCAAGATACCACCCTCATTTTCAAAAACATATACTGATGCAATTGTAACAACCATAAACAGGGAAAATTACCTGGAATTTATTAGTGAAGTTGGTTAAAGTAAAATTGAAAAACTGCTAATAACCTGTCTGCCGACAAAGCAGGCATCTTGATCCCATTGGACTTCAGCTAATTTTCTTTCCATAGCTATGGCTATGCAAAGAAAATGGAGCTTTGCAACTGATAATCAATATGTCACTCTCGAAATTCCCTTTTTACTTTAACCAACTTCAGTATTAATTGGTAACAAACATTTAAAAAATCGTTCATCTGTAAAAGGGTGTGGAGGTTTTTAACTTCCAATTTCAGGAAGTTGGAAACCTCCACACCCTAATTAGTATCTCCAGCAGAATTTACTTACTTTTATATTTACATAAGAATTCCAATTGAGATTATGAACATTGTTTCTCTTTTTGCAGGTGCTGGTGGGCTTGACCTTGGCTTTATAAATGCAAGGTTTAATGTGGTATGGGCCAATGAGTTTGATAAGGAAATATGGGAGACCTATGAAAAAAACCATCCTGAAACCACACTGGATAAAAGGAGCATTACTGATATTAGCTCAGGTGAAATACCAGAATGTATTGGAATTATTGGAGGTCCACCATGCCAAAGCTGGAGTGAAGCTGGAGCATTAAGAGGGATTAAAGACACCAGGGGGCAATTGTTTTTTGACTTTATCAGGATATTAAAAGATAAACAGCCCCTCTTTTTCCTGGCTGAAAATGTTTCTGGAATTTTATTTCAACGCCACAATGAGGCTTTTAACTACCTGATGGAACTGTTTGAAGAAGCAGGCTATAGGGTTACCAAACACCTTGTCAATGCCAAAGACTACGAAGTCCCTCAAGACAGGAAAAGGGTGATTATTGTTGGCTACAACAAAAAGGTTACTGGTAAACAGTTTGCCCCACCAGCTAAACATGGTAACATCCCTACTTTGAAGGATGCCATATTTGACCTTCAGGGGAAAGAAGTTAATGGAGTAGATAAAAACCATACCAATGGTGATGCTTGCCTGGTGCCCAACCATGAATACTTAACTGGAGGCTTCTCTTCCATTTATATGTCGCGTAACAGGGTGCGCGCATGGAATGAACCATCCTTTACCATCCAGGCAGGCGGGAGGCATGCCCCATTGCACCCACAAGCCCCAAAAATGGAGCATGTTGAAAAGGACAAAAAGAGGTTTGCCCCAGGCCATGAAGGCCTTTACAGGAGGCTGACTGTCAGGGAATGTGCTCGTATACAAACTTTCCCTGATTCATTTACATTTTACTATTCACGTTTAGCAAGTGGCTATAAAATGATTGGCAATGCAGTACCTGTGAAACTGGCTGAAGCCCTTGCCCAAAAGATCAGGGATGACCTATCAGATTATTTAACTTAAAATATCCCCCATGAAAAGAACACACATATTGTTTGATGGCCCTGCTGAAAACCAGGATGAAAGGAAATATTTCTATGAAGGGGCAAGCCCTAAATTTGTAAATGCCTTAAAAGGTTATTTCACCAAATATACAAGTAAGGTCAAAAGCATCAACCTGGTCCTATACCTTTTTAACAACCTTACCCTCCATAACCTATTCCAGGAATTGGCTGAAAAAGGCATCAAAATCAATATTATTTCAATCCCCCTTGAGGGGTATGACCATTCATTGCCCCAGAAAATTATATATCCTGATGGAAGAGAAGCTTTTCCTGAAAAACAGACAAAATATGGGTTAGCTTCAGGGATATATAGTTCATTTGAAAACAAGGAAAGCAACTATAACTTATTCATATTCCCACATACCTATATCAGGAGCCACAGGATCAAATCTTTCTCCAGGGGCAAGATGCCTTACTCACTGCATGTGAAATCACTTTTTATTGAATTCAAGACAGGGAAACATGTAGCTGGTATATTATCCTCAAACCTGGCTATTCGCGATTTGGTAAAACATGACACCATGGTTTTGCAGCCTGTTGCAGATGAAGAAGCCAATGCATGCCAGCTTTTTTTCAACCACCTGATTGAAAACAGCACACATGTTATTGACTATAAAGAACTGGGGCAATCAATCAATGCACAAACAATTTTAAAGGACCACCCCATTACCCAAAGCACCCAATTTATAGCTCCTTTCTATAAAAAGAGCCCTGAAAAAGCTGAGGGAAAAATTATGGAGCTTCTTGCCACAGCTAAAAAACGTATTTGGATAATGGCTCAACACCTGTCAGCCTATAATTACCAGGTGCCTTTAAATTTCAAAGTGAGATTCAAGGTAAATACAAAAGTTACTAAGCCTGGTATTTTACATAAAGCCCTTGAAAAAGGTGCTGAAGGGGTAAACCTACAATGTATTTCCCAAACATATGCAGAAACCAATGCCCAACATAAAAAATTCAGGGAACCTGTCAATAAATACAATTTCCACAAATTTATTGATGCCTATAAAAAACTTCCTACAGCATCATATTTTATAAATGATGCTGTACACAGTAAGTATATTATTGTTGATGATGTGGTTATTGTTTCAACTTTCAACTACACCCCCACCCAGTTTATTTACCTGCCTTATGTTGAAATCAAACACTTTGAACATTTAAAAGGTGTTAGTTATAAAGGAATATTTTCTGAAGTTGGGCAAATGGTAGTACTAACCAAAAAATCACATGTTAGTTGTTTTGTGAAAAATTTTGAATTTGTAAAGGAATGCAAGTATACAGAAAGAATGATTTAACTTATACAATTTGATTACAAAATGACGCATATAAGCTTATTATTTTCTTTTATTCAGGAATACCTCTAAAACAACCTCCTCATTGGGCATGACGGATGATAGGTTTACCTGTGTTTTTAATGTGGCAAAACTATCAGCACTGGTTACCAGCATCATTTGGCCAATCTTATTGATGGTACATGAGAATTTACCCTCATCTCTGCTGGTAGATTCTCCAATTATTTTTCCATCTGGATTTTTTAGCTCAACCAACACATCTTTTATCACTTCTTTGGTTTCATTGTCTTTTACCACTCCCCTAATATGCACAGGGACAAAGCTGAATTCCAATGAGAATATGTCATAAAAGCCATCATCATTTACCCTATTTGTTGAAAAGTATCCTTTTGTAAGGGATTTATTTAAAATAAACCCCACATCATCTTTTGTGCTGTTAATGGGGTAACCCATATTCCTGATCCCAGAATATACCCCCTGCTCAGAAGTTGCAACAAAGATATCAAGGGCTCCAAGCCCACTGTGCCCATCAGAAGAGAAATAGAGTGAGCCATCTTTTGCAATAAAAGGGAATAATTCATTTTTCCTGGTATTTACAGCAGGTCCCACATTAAAAGGCTGGCTCCATTTCCCTACAGTTTTATAACAAAAATAGATGTCATAGCCTCCATAGCCCCCTGGCATGTCACTGACAAAATATATCCTCTGCCCATCAGGGCTTATGGAAGGGTGGGCAATAGAATAGTTGGG
Source organism: Prolixibacteraceae bacterium (assembly GCA_028282705.1). Classification (GTDB taxonomy): domain Bacteria; phylum Bacteroidota; class Bacteroidia; order Bacteroidales; family Prolixibacteraceae; genus JABMQB01. The sequence continues at coordinate 94,010 of JANQHI010000041.1, forward strand.
GCTGTTCATAAAAAACTCTCCACTTGGACTCCATTCACCATCCCTGTTTTCAGCTTTTACAACCTGCAAGTGGAATACATCCTCCCCGTTTTTAACTTCAGCCTTATGTGGCGCAAAACGTGTGATATACAATACATCATTAACAGGGTCATACCCAACAGGCCCATCATTGAACTCAGTTTTCATGCGTTCAGCAAAGGGTACAGGGTTTACCAATAACCCATCATTTTCCTCTTCAGCAAAAAAGAGGTCCAGGAAAGGTAGGTTGTTGGATGCCAACTTTGTATCAGCCTTTTTGTGCCCAATTGATGAAGAAGATAAAATAACCCCATTTTTATAATAACAAGTCCCTAACTCTGAACCACGGGTGTTAATGGCTATGCTTTCAATATGGAATGCTGAAGAATCTTTTACAAGGTTTTTTATATATTCTATTTGCTTTTTTGCAGGTTCAATTTTTTTATCCCCGGGTTTTTTCTCTTCATATTTTTTTAACCATTCCAATGACTCCTCATATTTTCCATTACTTAACAATAGTTTGGAGTAGAGGTAATAATCAGTTGTGGTAACCCTTCCAATATCAAACAGTTTTTGTAACCATTCTTCAGCAACACCTGTGTTACCAATGCCCTGGTTACATAGTACTAGGCGTTTCATTATGTGGTAACTCCCAGGTTTTAATGGCAATGCCTGAGTATACAGCTCAATAGCCTTTTCATAATCACGTGCTTTGAACTTTTTGTCAGCACTTTTAACCAGCTTATCCTGCCCAAAAGTTGAGATCGTTAATAGTAGAATGAGAGTTGTTAAATAATATTTCATGTATACCTCCAGGAAAATTAATTCCTAAACTTTTATTATTCAATGTGGTAATAATAACTAAGTAAAGAGCAAATTTAGTATTTTGCGCCACATTTACAATATTGAATATTAAATAAAAATGGCATTAATCCTTTTATTAGAATCGTCAACAGAAGTGTGTTCAGTGGCATTGGCAAACAATGGTAAACTGGTTTCTTTAAAGGAAAACCAGGAAGGGCTGAACCATTCTGAATTGCTGGGAGTGTTTGTTAGGGATATCCTTGAAGAAAATGCTATTTCTGCTGAAAAGCTGGATGCCATAGCAGTAAGCAAGGGGCCCGGGTCATATACAGGGTTAAGGATTGGGGTATCATTGGCTAAAGGTATTTGCTATGCTGCCCAAAAACCTTTAATGGCTATCAGTACCTTGGATGCCATGGCTGATTATGTTTCAAAGAACCCTTCTGAGTTTGAAATTGAATTGGACACAAACTCTTTATTATCACCCATGATTGATGCCCGAAGGATGGAAGTTTACACTTGCCTTTATGGCCATGATGGGCAACCTTTAGAACCCATATCAGCAAAAATTATTGAGGAAGGATATTTTAGTGATATTAACAAAGAAAAGCAGATACTATTTTTCGGGAATGGGGCGTTTAAATGCAAGGAAATTATAAAACATCCTAATGCTGTTTTTAAAGGACCTGACAAAGTTTCGGCACGATTTATGATTTCTTTAGCAGAAGAATACGTTAACAAAAATGCGTTTGTAGATGTTGCTTATTTTGAACCATATTATTTGAAAGATTTTGTGGCAACTGTCCCAAAAAATAAAGTGATAAAATGATTAAACAGGTTTGTATATTGTCAATCACCCTTTTATTCTTAAGCTCTAATTTAAAGGCTGAAGAAAAGATCAGGTTTAACCTGAAATTTGGTTTTATTAAAGGAGGCGAAGCAACCATGGTTATTTCAGATACCATTTTTGAAAGCAAGCCAGCTGTCCATTATTACCTTGCTGGAAGGACTACTGGGCTGACTGACAAACTATTTGAGGTAAATGATGTTTATGAGAGTATTGTTGACCCTGAAACCATGCTACCCTATAAATCAATCAGGAATATAAAAGAAGGGAAATACAGGTATTACAATGAAGTCCTTTATTACCATGAGGCTGATTCAATATACAGCCAACGTTCAGGGGGTAGGAAAGTGGAACCCAACCTGGTAGATATTTTAACTGCATTTTTCTATTTCAGGAGCAGTAATTTCTATGAAAATATAAAAATAGGGGATGTAGCTACTATGCCCAGCCTCCATGCTGATAAAATTTCAGATATAACCATTGTTTATTCTGGTGAAGAAACCATCAGGACAAAAAAAGGGAAGATGGAATGCTATATCCTTTCTCCTGTTGTAGACAAAGGGAAAGTGCTTATGAAATCAGATGGGCTTAAATTTTATGTTTCAAAAGAATACAACATCCCTGTTTTAATGGAATTTGATATGAAAGTGGGTGCCCTTAAAGCTGTTTTAAAATCATACAGGGTAGATGGCAAGAAAAAGCTGGATTAGGCTCAGTTAAGGTAACCCTGGACATAACTTTGTAACTTACTTAATATTATTATTTTTAATCCTATTTGATTACATTTGTGGTCAAAATAAAGATATTACTATGGCTTCAACAGCAGATTTCAAGAATGGCCTGTGCATTGAATACAATGGCCAACTATTTACAATAGTACAGTTCCAGCATGTTAAACCAGGCAAAGGGCCTGCGTTTGTAAGGACAAAACTCAAAAATGTAAAAACAGGTAGGGTAATTGAAAATACTTTTACTGCTGGAGTAAAAGTAAACACAGTCAGGATTGAAAGGAGGCCGTACCAATACTTGTATAAAGATGATATGGGATACAATTTCATGCACACTGAAACCTTTGAACAAGTCCCCATTGCAGCAGATTTAATTGAAAATGCAGGACTTATGAAAGAAGGGCAGATTATTGAAATTAACTTTCATGCTGAGACTGAAACCCCTCTGACTGCTGAGCTGCCTCCATTTGTAGAATTGGAAGTAACCCAAACTATTCCTGGGGAAAAAGGCAACACCGCCAGCTCAACTGCGTTGAAACCTGCTACCCTTGAAACAGGCACTGAAATTATGGTACCTCTTTTTGTTAATGAGGGTGACATTATCAAAGTTGACACACGTGATTGTTCTTATTCTGAACGTGTAAGGAAATAAAAAACATTACAGAAAATAATATTCAAGTTTAAGAAATAAACACCCAGGTTACTGACCTGGGTTTTCTTTTTCTTTCAAGGCTTTTCTTGATTGGATATCAATAAATACAATCATAGCAGTGAACCCCCAAAAAGGAGCAGATATTTTATCAGTATCCAGGAAATTATTCAGGAACCCATGAACATAATAGGTTATCAACCCAAGAAGGGCACATAAAATAATGGTTTTTAAACGCTTATCTTCAAGCCTTGTGTAGGTTTTCACAGCAGTATAAATAACCATTCCCAATATCAACATAAAAGTGAGTAAGCCCAATACACCTGATTCTGATAATGGCCCCAGGTACTCACTGTGGGCATTGCCCCCATCCCCTGCATTGGTACTGATTATGGTCCTCTCTTCAGTTATCTGGTATGGCCCATATTTAAACATATAGGTACCCGGACCATAACCAAATATTGACTTTTCTTCAAACATCTTTATGGCACAGCTCCACCTGTTTATCCTCTCAAGGTTTGATGCATCAGTTGTGATATTTGACATGGAAGAAATGTGGGTCATTATGTTGGTTGATGACTCATCAGAGTTCCTTTCCAGAAACATCAGGATTTGTGTTTGGAAAGCAAAAAAGAATGCAATTACTGAAATAAATGTAATTAACAAGGGTTTAAATTTTATCCTGAGTTTAATTATTAGCCATACCCCTGCTGCTATAAAGGTGCTTAACCAGGCTGCCCTGCTATATGACAAAACAAAGGCCATAAGCAGCATGGCCAGGGTTACTATTGAAAAGAATTTTAATTTATGATTTTTATAAATGTGTAATGAAAACCCTAGTAAGAATGGGATGAACATAGCAAGTGCTGCCCCATATGAAGTATGGTCTTTATAAAATGGGTTAACTACATAATGGGCTGCTTCCCTGTTCCAAAGCCCATAGCCCAAATGGCGCGACCAGGCATAAGCTACTACAATGTAAAGAGGTAGCACATATAACCATACATATTTTTCAAAGTTTTGTTCTTTCTCAAAAATTTTCATTGCCAGGAAATAAAACCCCACAATAAACCATATCCTTGTAAGCAGCAATTTAAATGAAACCACTGGCATGGTGCTGGTAATGCTGGTCACCAATATCCAGAACAAATTCAGGTAAATAACCTGTGAAACAGGATGTAACAGCAACTCTTTGTTAAACTTCCTTTCAGCCAATACCTTTAATAAGAAAACCACCAAAAGCCCAAACAAAAGGGGCTCTGTTGGCAGATACATATCAAAACCCAAGCTATACATTACCTCACTTAAGGGAATGGAAAGAGGTGTAAAAAAAACAATGAGGTATAAAATTTTATCAAAAGAATAAATAGCCAGTAAAATCAACGCAAGGACAAATGGTAAAGCCCCAATTATTAATGATTCCTTTTTTACAACAAAGTATAAATTCAATAAGATAAAGGCTATTGAAATGCTGTAAAAAAGGGCAAGTCTTATGGCAGCCTTTTTTAACACTTACTCTTCTTTTCTGAAATCAAGGACAAGGAATACTAACAAAGCAATAAACACTGCTGAAAATACTGATGCCAGTAAAATAAGCCAACGCACAGGGTATGATTTTTTATCAGCAGGAATGGGGTACTCAACAACATGGCAATAGGTAATTTCTTTTTCTGCCTCAGTAAGCATAATCTCGTGCTGCACTGTAAGAGAATCAATCACCCTAACTAAAAAATTCAACCTACTCTCAAGCCAAAAGCTTTCAGCCCCAGTTTTCTGAAGGTTATCATATAGTTTTTTAATGGTCCTGGTATCATTGCTGTTACCTCTTCCATTTGCCAATGCTTCCATGTATCCCCTGGTAACCTGTTCTGCCTGTGACTTATAATCAAGTATACCATACTGTTCCCTTCTTTCATTAATAAGGATTAGGATACTATCCAATTCATTGTTTTTCTTGTCTAACCCTTTCTGGGAGATTTCTACCATTTCCCATGCTTTTATGGCATGTAATTCCTTAACTTTCAGGTTGTAAAATTCAATGATTGAATCACACATGTTGGAGGCTCTCACAGGGTCTTTATCCAGCACCTCGATCTCAACTGTTTCAAACTTTGTTTTGCTCGCACCCACATTGGTATTATACAAATCCATCATGTAGGTCATATATTTGGGGTCTTCTTTATTTACCCCATACACAGTGTCAAGCCCGAAAACATCAAACATTTTGATCTTAATGTCCCTTGAATTTACAATCTCAAGCATTTGCTCAGTTTCAGACTCATTGCTGAGAGTCCACAAATTAGTGGGATAAATTCGTGCAGTTGATTTAAACTTTGGTGTAATAAATGTTGGTGAAGAAAAAAGTACTGCAAGCACTGCTGCTATAAACCCAATAATAATAAAGTGGAATTTCCTATTCCAAATTACAGAAACAATTCGTTGGTTATCAAAGAAATTTTTCATAAAAAAGTGATTTAGTCTTGGCTGCTAACAGGAACGAAATAAACCTGTATTTAGTATTAAGTAGACCGGTTTTATTGAGCAATTATTAACGAGTAATTCTTTTTCCCCTTTTGTACTAAAATATATTTCCCCCCAATCAGGAAACTTTTATTTATAACTGCCTCCTGGTCATTGTTTTTTTCTTTATTGATACTGAGCCCATTGCCTGCCATTGTGCGCCTAAGCTCCCCTTTTGAAGGGAATATGGCAGTCTTTTCTGTGAGCAGATCATAAATATCCACCCCATTCATGATATCAGCATGTGAAACAGTAAATTGAGGTACTCCTTCAAAAACTGACAAGAAAGTTTTTTCATCCAGGTTTTTCAATGAATCAGCTGTTCCTTTCCCAAATAATATCTGGGAAGCCTCCAGTGCCATTTCATAATCTTCTTTTGAGTGCACCATGGTGGTTAATTCCTCTGCCAGCCTTTTTTGTAATACCCTTACATGTGGGGCTTCTTTATGCTGGGCTACTAACCCTTCAATTTCTTCTTTCCCCAACAGGGTAAATACTTTTATATATTTTTCAGCATCCTCATCTGAAGTATTTAGCCAGAACTGGTAAAATTTGTATGGTGAAGTCCTTTCAGGGTCTAACCAAACATTGCCAGATTCTGTTTTACCAAATTTCCCCCCATCAGCCTTGGTAATCAAAGGGATGGTTAGTGCATATGCCTCGCCTCCTGATTTCCTCCTGATCAGTTCAGTACCAGTGGTGATGTTCCCCCATTGGTCAGAACCTCCCATCTGAAGCTTGCAGTTTTTGTTATCATATAACCAAAGGAAGTCATACCCTTGCACCAATTGGTAGGTAAATTCTGTAAAAGACATCCCCACTTTTGATTCCCCACTAAGCCTTTTCTTTACTGAATCTTTGGCCATCATGTAATTAACAGTAATATGCTTACCCACATCCCTGATGAACTCAAGGAATGAAAAGCCTTTCATCCAGTCATAATTGTTTACCATTTCAGCTGCATTCTCAGCCCCGGAATCAAAATCAAGGAATTTAGATAATTGCCTTTTTATGCCATCCAGGTTTTTCTGGAGGGCTTCTTCATCCAGCAGGTTTCTTTCAGCTGACCTGCCTGATGGGTCTCCAATCATGCCTGTTGCCCCACCAACTAATGCAATTGGCTTGTGACCTGCAAGTTGGAAACGTTTTAAAAGCATGATTTGTGAAAAACTTCCTACATGCAATGAATCTGCTGTTGGGTCAAACCCAATGTATGCACTGGTCATTTCTTTTTCTAATTGTTCCTCTGTGCCAGGCATCATATCGTGCAATATGCCCCTCCATTTAATATCTTCTACAAAATTCATTTTCAAAAATTTTCGCAAAGATACAAGAGACTATTTAAAAATTGATTCATTTATACCATTAATTGTTTTTCACTGCTGTTTTGTTTTTATTCCCTTAACCCATCATTTCAAATAATGCTTAAGGCATTGAGGAATACAATTCCAAAAACAACCCAAAAAACAATATTGTACAAAAAAGATATTCCAAGGAATTTAGCAAAAACCTTTTTTAATGATTGCCCATAAAACTTCTTTAAAGCAATAATAAAATAGACAGGGATGCTTAAAAATATAATGAAAGTTAATCCTTCCATCTCAACATCAATTAAATAATATAAAAGGGTAATAACTGTTAGGGCTATAAAAACAAATGAGTGGATGTGGATTGAAAAAATCAGGTGCTTTATATAATTATGCTTCTTCCTGATATAGAAGAGTTTTAAAATGAGTGCAAATATGGGCAGCAATATAAAAAATGCCTAGGACAAATATTTTAAAATTCGTGCCGTGACCTGCTCAGGAGAATGGCATAAACTGATATAATTCCTAAGCTTTTTCCTTTCTTCAGGGTCATTGGTCTCTTTCAGGTTTTCTTCAAATTGGGCAGCAAGCTTACCCAGCCCATCCCTTAAATCCCTTGTGTCACGAAATGTTTCAAAATTGAGCTTGATGTTTAACCCCTCTCTTTGAATAGTATCAACAGCAGCTTGTGTTTCATCCAGGATTGAGTCAGCCAAAGCAATTGATGCAGAGTCAACCTGGATTTTTGTACTATCAGGGAAGGATTTGTCAAGCATAGTTGTAAGCCCCCTGTTGGTGTAACCCTGGAGGAGGAGAAACAAAATGAAACTTGCAAAAATAAAAATCCTTAAAGGAGGTGCATACTTGACCCTCCTGCCATCAAAGTATTCTTTGGTAAGTAATCCTGGCTTGAAAAGTAAAGCTATAAAAGTTTTAAAGAACCTGGTATCAAAAGCAAAAAAGTCTCCCAGGAAATTATAAAAAATAAAAGAAAAGGGCTTGTCAAAATCTTTTATTGACTGGCCACACTGGGGGCAGTAGTTACCCTCAAAAACAGTTTCACAATTTTTGCAGGTTATTTCCCCATTTTGAATTTCTTTGGGAGGCCTTTTAAACCACTGCCTTATCCTGAGAATTTTTATCTTTTTCTTTTTCCCCATTAAGGTCTATGTCATAATTCCAAACATCAATAAAAGGAAATATGCTGGGAGCAAAATTACGCACAGGCTCATACAACCTAGAACTCTCCTTTTTACTATCTGATAATAGGTTTACATCCTCATCAATTTTATCAAATACTACAAGGAGAATACTTAAGATCAGTACTGATTTTAATACCCCAAATACCAAACCTGCCAAGCGGTTTATAAAACCAAGCATAAGGGTTTCAACCATTTTGTTGATGACACTTCCCACAATATGGACAAGGATAACAATCACCACAAATGTTATAATAAATGAAATGATATTCAGGTATTTGGTTTGAAAATTGAAATTCTCAATTAAAAAATCTGTTGTGACATAAGAAAACTCTATGGCTCCCCAGATTCCCAAGATTAAAGCAGCCAATGATGCCAATTCCACTACCAGCCCTTTTTTAAAGCCATGGATTGCTCCCAGGACAAGTAAGATTCCCAATATGATATCAATATAATTCACTTGTATAAATTTAGGTTTAAAATTTTAATTACTGTAAAATGCTTACAGCCAGTTCTTTGTCAACAATAAATGCCTGTCCCCTCTTCTTTTAAAATAGTGTTTATGCCTCCTGCCAATTATTATAACGTAAATGTATAAAAATATTTTATGCAGAAAGGAGTTAGTAAATTTTATCAACATCATAAAATGTAAGGCAATAAATCACCCAGAATTTCATAAATTTGGGTGCTCTGTAAATTTCAAACAGCCCACTATGCCATTAATTAATTCTGTCATAAACTGGATCAATGTAAGGAGGATTTACCAGATTGAGCTTTATAGGGACCATGCCCATGAAATTCAGGATGAAGCCCTTTTCAGCCTTCTCGACAGTGCTAAGGATACTGAATGGGGGAAGCATTGGAATTTTTCTTCCATTTCTACTGTTAAAGAATTCAAGGACAACCTCCCTGTGCAAACTTATGAAAGCATAAAGCCATATGTGGACCGTTTACGTGAAGGGGAAAAAGATTTATTGTGGCCTGGCAGTGTTAAATGGTTTGCAAAGTCGTCTGGTACCACCAGTGATAAAAGCAAGTTTATTCCTGTTACAAAAGAATCATTAGAAAAGTGCCACCTTAGGGGGCCAAAAGATGTTTTTGCTTTATATTTAAGAAATAATCCAGACTCAAAAGTATTATTGGGGAAAACACTTACATTGGGAGGTAGCCACAGGGTAAACAATTTTAACAACAATTCATATTATGGAGACCTCTCGGCCATCCTCATTGAAAATGTACCTACATGGACAGATTTTATCAGGATCCCATCTTCTGAAATAGCTTTAATTGAAGAATTTGAAGAAAAAATAAATAAGATTATTGAAACTTCTTTAGAGGAAAATGTAACTTCATTTGCAGGTGTGCCATCATGGTATCTTGTACTTATGAAAAAAGTGCTGGAAATAACAGGCAAGGAAAATATCCTGGATGTGTGGCCCAACCTCGAGGTGTTCTCCCATGGTGGGGTAAATTTTGAGCCTTACCGCAAACAATATGAAAAACTGATCCCTTCAGCCCAGATGAAATACATGGAAGCTTATAATGCTTCTGAAGGTTTTTTTGGTATCCAGGATAACCCACATAGGGATGATATGTTGCTAATGCTTGATTATGGCATTTATTATGAATTTATTCCTATGGAAGAAGTTGGCAAGGAAAACCCTAAAACCCTTTCTCTTGAAGAAGTTGAGATCAATAAAAACTATGCACTGGTAATTACCACAAATGGGGGGCTTTGGCGTTATATGATTGGTGATACCATAAAATTTACCTGTAAATACCCTTTCAAAATAAAAATAACTGGACGTACAAAACATTTTATCAATGCTTTTGGAGAAGAGGTAATTATTGATAATGCTGAACAGGCCATAAAGGTAGCTTGTGAAAGAACCAATGCCATTGTTAATGAATACACAGCAGGACCTGTTTTTATGACTGAAAAGCAAAAAGGTGCCCACCAATGGATCATTGAATTTGATAAAGAACCTGAGGAACTTGAGCATTTTACCCAAATGCTGGACAATACCCTGAAGACTGTAAATTCAGATTATGAAGCCAAAAGGCACAAAAGCCTTACCCTTGAAATGCCTCATATAATATTAGCTCCAAAAGGGACCTTTTTCAACTGGATGAAAAAAAGGGGTAAAATTGGGGGGCAGAATAAAATTCCGCGACTGGCAAATGACAGGAAATACCTTGATGATTTACTGCTTCAAATCAATAAACAATAAATTGAGGAAATCAATTAGGAAGCTCTTAAATTCATTTTGACAGACCAATATATTTTGTAATTTAGGAAATAAAATTTTTAAGATATGCACATAGCACTTGCTGGAAACATAGGCGCAGGTAAAACAACTCTTACTGAATTACTTGCAAAACATTATAAGTGGACACCTCATTATGAAGATGTAGACCAAAACCCATATTTAAATGATTTTTATAATGACATGCAGCGTTGGTCATTTAACCTGCAAATCTATTTTTTAAATTCACGTTTCCAGCAAATTGTGGATATTAGAAAATCAGGGCAAACTATTATCCAGGACAGGACCATATATGAAGATGCTGAGATTTTTGCACCCAACCTTCACAGCATGGGGCTGATGAGCACTCGGGATTTTAACAACTACAAAACCCTTTTTAACCTGATGGTGAGTGTTATCCAACCACCTGACCTGTTAATTTACCTAAGGGGTTCAATCCCCACACTGGTTAACCAGATACAAAAACGTGGACGTGAATATGAAAACTCTATCAGGCTTGATTATTTAAAACAGCTGAATGAGCGTTACGAAAACTGGATAAAAAGGTATGACCTGGGCAAGCTACTAATAATCAATGTAGATGATATAGATTTTACAACTATACCTGAAGATTTAAGCTCAGTTATAGATAAGATTGATGCTCAAATACATGGCTTATTTTAATTTATAATTTACTGATTTTTTTATTCAAGCCTTCCCAAACATTTTCAGGCAAATTGGGTCCCATAACTTCAACCACTTTTGCAGAAATAAATGAAGCTATATTCCCACATTTCTGTAGGCTGTATCCTTTTGTCAAGCCATAAAAGAAACCTGCAGCAAAGCTGTCTCCTGCACCAGTGGTATCTACTGCATTAGCCAGAACCGGGCTTATCCTGATTACCTCTTCTCCCTTTTTTATCAATGACCCCTCTTTCCCTATTTTAACAATAGCCAGTTCACACATGCTAGCAATTTCATCTAAAGCCTCTATTGGGTTTTTACCTGTAAATGAATAAGCTTCCTCCTCATTGGCAAAAACAATGTCCACACTGCTTTTAACCAGCTCCTTTAAAAAGCCAAGGTTAGCTTCAACTATGTTAAAACTCGAAAGGTCAATAGCTATTTGTAATCCAGCTTGTTTGGCAACTTCCACTGCAGTTCCAATTAAACTATGATCTTGTACCAGGTAGCCTTCAATATACAAGTAACCATAACGTTCATACAATCCTTTTGAAAAACCATCCCCTCTAAGTTCAGCAGCAGCCCCAAGGTAGGTAGCCATAGTACGTTCTGAATCAGGGCTTACTAACCCTATAACCCTGCCTGTGTCAGTTTCACTAAAAGTTAAATGTGTATTGATGCCTTTCTTCTTAAATTCGTTAATAAATATATGCCCAAGTTTGTCATCCCCTACTTTTCCACAATACCCACAATTTCCCCCCATTGCCGCTAAAGTCCTGATTGTATTTGCAGCTGAACCTCCCGTGGTTATCTCTCTTTTATTATAATAAGTTGAATCATAAATTTTTTTAGACAATTCTGCATCTACAAGGGTCATGCTTCCTCTTGGCAAATTGAATTCCTCCAATATGTCCTCATTTTCAAGCTGCACAATAATATCAATAAGTGCATTCCCAACTCCTAAAACCGCAGGTAATTTTTCCATTTTATCCATCATATTGCTTTTCCAGAATTTTTCACAAAAATATTTTTTCTTTTCGGAAAAGCTATTATTTTTGCAACGCTTTTGAAGCAAACGTTCTCCAAAAGTAAATTCCCTAGTAGCTCAGTTGGTTAGAGCGGCGGACTGTTAATCCGTAGGTCGTAGGTTCAAGTCCTACCTGGGGAGCTGAAAAGGTTGGTTAGCAATAGCCAACCTTTTTTTGTAATTTTATGTGTAAATAATTCGTTTATAATTTAATATCTTCTCTATTTATATAAACCGACAATACATTAAATCCATAATTGGCCGAGTATAAAACTATCAACCTGGTGCTAAATTTGGATAAAGTTTTTTATCTTTATGTAGATCATACGTTATATGATTTTAGATCATATCTTCTTCAAAGTTTGATATACTTTTAATAAAACAGGAACTATTTTTTTAAGTCCTCAAGTTTAATAAGGCACACAATGGATTAACCGAACTTTAATAGTTGTATTACAATTTGCTTAAAAACTATATTTTACTTTTTATAATGAAGGATAATAACAAATATGTTTTTTTTCTGGGGGGGCATGACCTCGAAATGATTGAAATTAGGAATATCCTTGATAGCCTTAGGATAGCTTATTTTGATAAGAACTTGAAATGGGGAGCGAAATTAAGTGACTACGAAAAGGAAATAACGCAAATTGACTCATTATTAACTATTGTTGGTGTTGAATTAATCGCAGACATGATTAAACCATCAAATTATATTTCAATCGACCATCATAACGAATTAAGCTACCTTCCTTCATCAATAGAACAGGTTGCTAAATTTTTTGGGGGGGTAGAATTAAACAGGCATCAACAACTGGTTGCAGCAAACGATGCGGGGTATATCCCGGCAATGAAAAAACTTAGAGCTACCAAAGATGAAATTGAAAAGATTAGGAAATTGGACCGGAAGGCACAAGGGGTAACAGAAAAAGATGAACAATTGGCTATTGATTCAATAAACAATAGCCTTGAAACCTTTGGCAATGTTACCATTGTAAAATCAATGACCCCTTTTTTCTCACCCATCACCGACCGCCTTTATCCCAATAAGAACCTTATTGTTTACACTGATAACGAATTAACTTACTACGGAGTACATACCGAAGAAATTGCCATTAATTTTCAGAAACTTATCGAACAGGGAAATGCTTATTCAGGCGGTGGCCACTCAGGCTTTTTTGGCCTGGCGTTTGCAAAATTCAAAAAACAAAAATTATTGGATATCAAAGATGAGATAATCACAATTGTTAACCAAAATGAAACTATTTAGTTACCACATTTTTTATTTCCCGTTTAAATGGGAAATCAATTTGCAGAAAGGGCAATCATTTGCAAACCGATTCGACCTTAAACATTTAAGAGCCAGAGAAGATTCAAGTTGGAAGAACATCCCCTACCCTAAAACAGACCAGTATGCTGCCGAATTATTCAATGAAAAAAACTATTTCTACGATTTTGTCCATCCGGTACTTTACGATGTTGGGGAAGATAACCAGATAATGTTGCATTTTGAAAGGCAGGAAGCATACATAAGTGATTTAAAATACAATATAAAGGTAATTGCAAACAAAACAAGCCTGTATGAATTAACTTTAAAATCAATTGGGTTGAATTTTTATTCAACTGGTACCGGAATAATATCGTTCTATATAGAAAACAACCAGGCAGATGACTTTGAGGATATACTCAGGATTAACCAGTTTGGCAGGCGGATATTACCTCCTTTCCTTACGCTTGACAATGGGATAACCGGGACAAAAAGTACTGAGTTGGCCGACTATATCTCTATTACAGGGTTAAAAGGAAACCACGACAGGTATTTCGAAAATTTTGAAGCTTATACACCAAATGATTCCTGGAAACCAGCCCGGTTCATAGAATCGTTGATCGATGATTTCTCAGAAAGTTTAATAATTAAACCTGTAACCGACGACCGTATGCATGTAACATGCTGGTTTGGTAATGATAAGTTGAGTAAAATTATAAAGGAAGCAACAGGAGGCTTTCCCGAAAACTTCAAAAAGGACTGGTACCGGTTTATTTTTGTTGATGGAGGCGACACCCCTACATGCAAAAATAAAAATATGGCTGACGAGCTTATAGCAGGCTCGACTTACACGCGCTGGCAAAATGATGGCAACTTAAACGGGGTAACCCGTTATTCGCATACGTACCTTACAAATAAAACGCCTCCTGATTTCCTTATAACACATTTCAGGACAATGTATGCCCGAATGGTAGAATTGTCGCTTGTCCAAAAGGCATCAATACTCAAATTTTCTGAAGAAGTAACACGGTTAAGCCAGCTAAAGAAAAAGAAAAACCTGGATTTGACAACCGAGATAAACGAGCTATACCGCGAATATATTCGTTTTGTTAACCAGGTATATTTCAGAGAAGTTACTGCCCAGGACCAGGGGATTGAACTTTACAACATGCTACAGGAAAAAATGCGGATACAGGATCAGGTAAAAGACCTGGATAGTGAAATAGGCGAACTTCACCAGTATGCCTTGTTGGTTGAAGGAAGGGAACAAAACAAAAACCTGGAACTGCTTACCATTATCGGAGCCCTGTTTATTATCCCAACATTTATCGTGGGTTTTTATGGCATGAATATCATCGATATTGGAAATACCGATTTGAAATTGGAAAAAGGTATGCTGCCTTACATGGTTTTAGGGATGGCTGTATTACCACTAATGGTTTTTGGGTATATAAAAATCAAAAAGAAAAAATACAATTATATAAAGCATTTGTTGCTCATAGCTGTTATAGCTGCACTGATTAGTGTATTGATACTTCCTTTTTTTATAATTTAAAACCAAACAAATAACCCATGGAGAATCATAAAAAAAACACCACCACTGCCTTCTTTATCTTTCTATTCGGATTACTCACAATATTTCTAACCACATTTCTGTTTGTTGCTACTATTTTACTCTTCAATTGGGCAAGTATTATTGTTGAAAATAATTTTCGTTTTACAGTATTTACCATTGCATTTGCATTGTTAGTAATAACACCGGTAATAGCCGCTTTAAAGTTGTCGGCCGGTTATTTCAAACACAAACGGTTACTTGAAGAAAAAATAAAAAAGATAGAGCAAGAGGAAAAATTTAACAACGACAACAGTGCATTAAGAGAAAAAGCCATTTATTGGGAAAACTTCAACAGCCTGGTTGATAAATTAACCGAAAAAAGGGAGGAGGTATCAGAAGAAGAGGGTAAAGACATAAGAACCACAAAAATAAAGTTAAGGAAAGATTTTATTGAAACCATTAAAGAAATCAAACAAAAATATGATCAGCTCATCAAACAATAACTTACCATGTACAAACTTATTATTAAACTCAAACAGCACACCCCTATCATCCATTTCCAGCATAACCAGGAAGGAGCCACCTTGCGGGCTAGCGAAGTAAAACCAAAGCTGGACAGGTTTATTATTGAGAAACTTACTAAAAAGAAAGGAGAAGATGCTTTCAAAGCATTTAAGAAAAATACTGAATGGAAGAATTGGCTCGTTGGAAATGGTGAACATCCCGCATTGGATTATAAAATCAAAATAACTCCGATTAATATCAAAATCCTCTTTCTTAAAGCCAAGGATGTAAGAAATGGTATTGAAAATCCGCTTTACTTTGGCAATATGGGCTCTGATACTCCTTCTAAACATTACTCACAGTCAGATTTTATAATTTTAACCATATCCTCTTTTCAGGAAAGTTTAATTAATCTGCTGTCTGAGGAAATGGTATGTATTTTCTTTTTTTATAACAACTTTGGGACAAGGCAATCAAAAGGATTTGGAAGTTTTTATCCGATAGAGATAAATAATAAGGAAATAGAACTAAAACCTAAGGATTTTTTAGGATCAAATATTTCTTACCTGGAAATCAAATCAACACAATATGATAAAATTTATTATACAATAGATTATTTCTGGAAATGGTTAAAATCGGGTATTAATTATAATCGGAATCCTTATAAACATTCTGTTTTGAAGCTATTCATTGAAAAATTTAGGCCATACAAGTGGGAAAAGAAAAAAATAAAAGAACATTTTCTGGGGATAACTCCTGACACTGATAAAAAATACTTTATCAGAGCCTTTTTAGGTTTACCTGATAATTTTACATATAAATGGATTCCTGAATACAAAAGAATGAAGGGAAAAGTTTACAGTCCAATTGATTTGACAATCCATGTAGAGCCAAAAAATGATAATATTGAAAGAAATCCTTCACCCTTTCTTTTTGTCCCTATTAAAGTATGTGAAAAAGATTCTAAAAGTAGCTTTACAAGAATCTATATTTTATTTAATCCTGATAATTTAGAAATATTATTAAATAAAAAATTTGAATTATCTGTCAAAAAAATAGACCCAGTCATATTGACTGTTGGTTTTAACCATAAAAATAAACCTATTACAAAAAAAATATATTCAGATTCTGACTTAAGCCAAGCCAACTCTGTCATTACAGATGCAAAAAATTGCTTGTTTGAAATTAGAGACGAGAGAGAAAAAACGAAGCATCAGAATACGATCAATAAAGCAGAAGATTTTGTTTCATTCTTTCAAACAGCTGAAGCAAAAAGAATTAAAAATAAATTGACTATTGAAACACCTTCAGTGTTACCCCCATTTGAAAGTTTACTCAAATTTTCAGAATCACAGGTGGGAAGTTCCTTTGAGGTAAAGGATTTTAGAAACCGGAAGATTTTAACAGCAAAACTCATAAGAAATGAAAAATAAATATACTGCCCTCACCATCGGCCCAATCTACAAAACATTCCTGAACGTAAGAAAAACCAGGGAGATTTGGGCTGCCAGCTACATGTTTTCATACCTTATGAAACAGGTAATTTTAAACCTTGAAAGCAAAGGTATCGAACCCGGTTGTTTTATTGTTCCTTTTGTAAATAAAAAAGCCCTGGAATATAAAGGCGTGGGTATTATCCCCGACAGGTTGATATTTGAGAGCAACAGCGGGGATTACCAATTATTGCAAGACGCCATTTCAGAGGCCGTAAAAAAGTTTGCAGGCTGTATCTCAGATAATCCCGCCGGTGTTGAAGATTACTTAAATGACTATCTAAGGTTTTATTCCATTGAA
The DNA here is from genome assembly GCA_028282705.1 of Prolixibacteraceae bacterium. Taxonomy (GTDB): domain Bacteria; phylum Bacteroidota; class Bacteroidia; order Bacteroidales; family Prolixibacteraceae; genus JABMQB01. Next base: position 111,156 of record JANQHI010000041.1, read on the forward strand.
AAAGAACTTCCTGACGGTGCCAACATCATTGCAGAAATGTTTAACCACCTTGATACGCTTGAGCTTCAGGAAATACCTGTTGCAGATGAAAATGCAGCCCAGTTATTCTTATTCTCTTTCTTTAGGAAGATAAATAAATCCCCCTTTTTTAGTGAGAATAATTTTCAAAAAGATGATCAAGCCAATAAAAATTTAAGGCTTATAGATGTAAATGGAAATGTGCGGTTTGAATCAGTAGCCGAAATAGCTACTGCCGAACTAAAAAATAATCCAGAAGTAGATTATAGGAACTTTGTGAACACGCATTTATGGAAAGAGGTTGACGGGGATATTGATTCAGACCAAAAATTTATTGAATCCCTTGAAGAAAAGTATGAAAGCTTATTTAAAACATACCATAAATACATTGCCATTATTAAAGCAGATGGAGACAAGATTGGTAAAACTATCGAAAACCTGAAAGGCGATGCAAGCAGGCTTAAAAATTTTTCCGAAGGCCTTCTTAATTGGGCTTTCGATTGCGACGAGGTAGTACGTAGTTACGGAGGGGTACCCATTTACATTGGTGGGGATGATCTGCTGATGTTTGCCCCGGTTTCTTTTAATAATAAAACCATTCTGGATATGGTAGATGTAATAGACGCATCTTTTAAAAAAGCTATGTCAGGTTTTCCCGAAGTCAGCTTAAGTTATGGAATTAGCATCACCTATTACAAGTATCCCATGTTTGAAGCAGTCTGTAAAGTAGATGAGCTGTTAAAACAAGCTAAAGATTTTTCAGGACAGAGGAACGCGGTTTGTATCCGGTTGCTAAAACATAGTGGGGCAGTATTTGAAACAACCTTTGGGAAAAGTGATGAAGTGAACACGAAAGAAAAATTACAGGATGTTGTGAATTGCATTGGAAACCTGGATAAAAACAAAGGCAAAAGTTTTCTAAACTCTGTAGCATATTTCCTACGCGAAAATGAAACCCTGGTAAAACAAATTGGAAAAGACAAAGCAAGGGTTGAAAACTTTTTTGCCAATAATTTTGAAGGCTACAAACGCGAAAAAGATTTAAAGGCTTTAGACGGAAAAAAGGAAAAGAGAAAACCAAAAGCCAACTATTTAAAAAAGGTCGAAGAACTACTGACACACACTTTTGAGCATCTGCCAAATACCGAAGATGTTTTGCCTTCGGTTTATTCAAGTTTACGTATCGCAAGGTTTATAAAAGGAATGGAAGATGGAAAATAATACCTATTTAATTACATTAACCCCTGCCGGGAACTATTATTTTGGCAGTGAACGAGGTTTCAATGAAAAGTCCTTAACAGGCAAGGGCTTTGAAAAAAACTATTTGGTCAAGGGGTTCAAATACCCTCAACAAACAACTTTATTAGGGCTTTTAAGGTTCGAGCTTTTAAAAAATGCCAACCTCCTGGCTCCAAAACATACAACAGACAATGCCAAAAAACTGGTTGGCGAAAAAGGTGGTTTTGATGGTACAGAAAAAGAATATGGGATCATCAAATCAATTTCCCCCGTATTTCTGAAACTTCAATCAGGCAATGAAACCACGTTTGTACTTCCCGTTGGGAAATTATTTCAGGGAGGAAAGGAGCTAACTATCCATGAAAAGGAAGACATCATTAATGGGCCCGGTGCTGTTTTGTCAGGATACGACTCAAAACAATACCTGGTTGACGAAAGCGAATTTGTTATACCTGGCAAAAATGGTTTAGAATCAATATTCGGCAAATCGCAACAAATTGGCATCAAAAAGAATTACAAAGGAAAAACCGATGACGAAGCATTTTTTAAACAAACCTTTTGTTATCTCAGGAAAAACCATAAAAAACAGAGGTACGCATTTGCTTTCTATGCCAGCTTTAACCGTAAATTGAAAGATGGCGACCTTAAAAATGGCATAGCTTATATGGGAGGAGACCAGTCCATTTTTAAACTGGAAGTTACACCAGCCGAGGATAACAATACAGCGGAAACATTATACAATAAAATTGATAAACAAAATAACACGTTTATTGCAAATGCAGTTGGCCAGGATAATTATAAAATTACCCTCTTGAGCGACGCCCGCATCGAACGCAACCTGTATAAAGATGCCATTATTGGTATTACAGAAGTAACTAACTTCAGGCATATTCAAACAAAGCAAACCACTACCCGGTTTGCATATGTCAGTGAAAAAAATACAGACCTGATAAAAAGTGGTAAGCAGGAATTAATAGCCCGTGGCTCTGTATTTTTTGTAAAAGGAAAGTACCTTCAGCACTTTTGTAAGTCGCTTAAAGAATCAAGTCCGGCTTACAGTACAATTGGATACAATCATTTTCAAATTTCAAAATAATAACTAAACACATTCAATAAAATGGGAAATAACATGTATATAATTACTGCCAAAACCCACCTACACGCGGGTAGTGGCAATTCCAACGCAGGGGTAATCGACAACCTTGTCCAACGCGATCCGGCAGATAACCTGCCGTGCATTTTTGCAAGTAGTTTAAAAGGGGCACTCAGGGAATATTTTGAAGAAGGCCCTCCGAAAAATAAGGCTCTGGCAGATAAGATTTTTGGAGCAGGTGAAAATAAAAACAGCAAACAAGAAAACTCCAAAGGCTCACATATATTCCACCAGGCCAGCCTGCTTAGTATTCCTGCCCGTAGTAATACCCAACCATTTTTCAGGGTAACCGCTCCAATGGTGTTGCTTAAGTTTAAAGACGATGCCAAATTCTTTGGGATTAACATGAATGGTTTAGAACCCGAAATTGATTGCATATTAAAGGACTGCAATAAAGACAATAAACCAGATGTTTTTACCGGTGAGATGAATGGGTTAAAGATAGAAGAATACTGCGATTTCAATTTCAGGGATATTAAAATTCCGTATCTGAATAAAATCTTTGGCGAAAGCCTGGTTCTAATGGATGACGAGGATTACATTGACCTTTGCAGCGACTACAATCTACCTATTATTCCAAGGAACAACCTTGAAAATGGCGAAAGCAAAAACCTTTGGTACGAGCAAATTGTCCCCCGTCAGGCAAGGTTCTGTTTTTTTACTATTTCATCTGATAATGACAAGGAATTTGATGATAAAGTCAATGGACAAAATGTCCAGGTTGGGGCAAATGCCAGCATTGGTTATGGAGTTTGCCATATTAACAAGCTCGAAACATCAAAACAATAATATCATGAAGCAGGTAGAGAAATGGTTAAAAATTGCAGATACTTCATTATCGGCTGTGGGTATTGTTGATTCGGACAGCAAAATAAAAGAAGTTTATAAGGGTTACGTATCGTCGTTTGGTGCCATGGTTATCCAAAACGGTTTACCCGCAGCACTTGCTATTAACATGAAAACAGATACAGAAGAAGGGAAACAACGGATTAAAGTTATAGAAGTTATAGCGAAAGTACTTAAGGACAGCGAAGTTTCAGAATATCAAAATATAGATTCTAAAACATTACTGGAGAAAAGTTGCAAATTGGCAAACAACGGAGACGTAAGGCCTCTGCGGACATTGAAACAAGACGTGATTGATGCCGGTATTGCATTAAAGCTAATGATGCGCACATATGAGTTTAAAAAAAGTAAAAATGAAGACTAATTTTGCAAATATAGGTTTGTTATACCAGAAGCATTACTTTGATGGGGTCAGGTTCGATTCCGATGGCAACTATAAAAAGGATGAAGCCAAAACCATTAAAAAGAAGAACGAATTATTGCTGGGCAGCCACGATATTTTTACCAAATATTTTATTTCATCACAAGGTAACAGCTTTGAATTAAAAAGCCAGTACCCCGGTATAGTAACCGGAATAGGCATGAAACACGAAACAGCCATTGAGGGTGAATTAAAGTTAGGCATGTATTTCGATTATACCAGTGGTATGCCATGTATCCCTGCATCATCGGTAAAAGGGGCAATAAGGGCTGCATTCCCACAATTTGGCAAGCATAAAAACACACCAAATCCGGTAAAATTTGCCAAAGCATACATTATAAACCAAATGCTTAACCAAATAAAGCCGGAAATGTTTCCTGCAATGACAAAAAAACAGGATCAATTGAGTCATTCAGATTTTGAAAAAATAGAATGGATAGAAGAGGAAATATTTGAAGGCGTGAATATTGCTGAATCAACCGCAGAAGGAAATGAAAAAGGAAAATCCTGCCTTCCTGTTTACGAAAAAGATATTTTTCACGATGCATATATAATAAAAGCCGATGACGAAGGGCGTATCCTAGGCGATGATGCCATAACCCATCACCCGCATCCGTTAAAAAATCCGAACCCGGTATTGTTCCTAAAATTAATGCCCGGCATAACCATACAATTCAACTTTCGCCTTAAAGATGGCAGGTATCTCAAAGCCACTGAAAAAAAGCTGCTATTTGAATCCATTATCACCTATTACGGCATTGGTGCCAAAACCAATGTGGGGTATGGCCAGTTTGAAGAAGTGAAAAAAACCAAAGTGGGCGAAAATATCATAGGCAAATTGGAAAGCGTGAATTACAAGGTTACCCCAAACAGGTATTACTTTAAAACCGAATATGGTTCAGTTCATACACCTTATAATAAAAAATTGAAACATGCTGAGGGAGGGCAAAAATTCAAACTTGAGGTCAAAAGCCTTAAGGAAAATGGGGCAATAAAAAATATATCTGTAAAAGGGTTGGTCGAATAATATGTGATGGTTAAAGTAAGCACATTTAAAATTACGCCATTCTTAGCTTTGCAAAGCGACAGTTCAAGGCTTTCTTCCGAATGGCTGCGTGAAGCAATAAACACGCTGGTGCGCCAAAAGTGGCAAACTCTGGAACAGGCAGGAGCCGACCCTTCCCTGTTTTTTAACCGCGATGTAAAAACCGGGAAAACACGGGTGGGGTATCCATTGGTAATTTACCATTATTTTAATGGAAGTTTTTATATTACTGGCGTTAATAAAGGAGCTTTTGCCCTTGAAATATTCGCTTCTCTTTACAAAGAGCCTTTCTGCTATGGCAATATAATCATGGAAGGGTTCAGTGCCAAAAACCTTGAAAAGAACGAAACGGATATTTCCGTTTCACCTGAAAAAAAGTTATACATGTTAACCAAATGGATACCATTTCATTATAAGATGAACAGTGTGTTTGAAAATACCCCATTAACAAAAAAAGCAGGATTGTTAAACAACCAACTGTATAAACACCTGGAAAATGAGCTGGGGAAATACCTGGGTTTAAATTTCCAAGCACTTAAGGCCGAAATCACAGATATCCTGAAGGCATACCAAAAACCCTTTACCTATAAGGGGCATCCCTATTTTTGTTTCGATATTGTATTTAGCTCCAATGCCTCCCTGCCACCAATGCTTACCCTTGGCAATATTAAAGCCCTGGGCTATGGCAGGATTGAAAAAATATAGCCCCGATCCACGTTCTTTGACATTCTGGCACACTTAAGCAACCACTAATAAATTGCATTAAATATATTAACCACCTGGGTTTGCTTTGTAAATTCGGGTGGTTTTATCGTTAACTTTAAAAATGAATAAAATGCTCGACAGGATTAAAACAATAAAAGATTTGTCATGGTACCTGGGTATTACCACAAAACAACTAAAAAAACTCAGCCCCGAGGCACATTACGTAACATTTAAAATCCCAAAGCCTGAGGCCAACGAAAAACGTACCATTGAAGCTCCAACTGGTTTACTTAAATATGCCCTTGACAGGATAAGCGACGGGCTTCAATGGATATATTCCGGCCACCGTACCAATGCTGCGCACGGCTACATCAGGTCGCCAAAAAACGACCCGGATAAACGCTCAATTTTTACTAATGCAAAAAAACACATTGGCAAAAAATACCTGTTAAATATCGACCTCGATAACTTTTTCCATCAAATTACAATTGATAAAGTAAGGCAAACACTTGCCCACAACAGGCTTTTCTCTTTTGATGCAGAAACCGAAGAATTGTTGGCCAACCTTGTATGCTACAAAGGGCGGCTGCCAATGGGAAGCCCTGCATCGCCGCCCTTGTCGAATTTTGCAACTATTGCCCTCGATAAAGAACTCACGCTTTGGACAAAACACCAGCGCATTATTTACACAAGGTTTGTCGATGACCTCTCGTTCTCGTCAGATAAGCAAATTTCTGCCGCACAATATGAAATGATAAATGAAATCCTATGTTCCCACCAATTTTTGCCCGACCCGAAAAAGATAAAATGGTATGGCAGGAATGATATTAAGGAGGTTACAGGGTTAATAGTGGGGGCTAAGATTTCCCTTCCTGAAGAGTACCTGGTTGATCTTGAAAAAGAGGTAGGCCGTTTAAAAGAATTAAAAAGTTGCGTATTGCAATACCCCGACTATTCAGTAATGGAATGGATCCAAAAACTTGAACAGGTGCTTAACGGGAGGCTGGCTTTTGTTAAATCGGTTTATGGCAACCATAGCAAAAAGTATCGCAAATTGTTGGAGGTTTATAATAATAACAAACAAACCGGGACAGAACCATTAAGCATAAGCTGGCGCTATTCCGGATATGAATTTTATACCTGAGGACCATGCAAATCATATTAGATACTTACGGGCTCAGTTTAAGCGTCCGCAATAATTGTTTCCTGATCTCGTCAGGAAACGAAAAAAGGCTGGTACACCCCTCACGGGTAAGTAGTTTCCTGGTTACTATGCCATGCAGGTTGTCAACGCCGGCAATTTTATTGGCAGTTTCAAACGGAATTGCAATAACAATTTGCACCCGGTCGGGCCATCCCGAAGCAAAGCTCTGGTCACCCAGGTTTTTGAACACGGCAAAGTTAAGGAGAAAACAGTATGCTTATACAACTTGCATTGCAGGGAGGGAATGGTCAAAAACAATGATAAAGCTGAAATTAAATAGCCAGGCTAAAAACCTTAAATTTTTAGCCGACCGAAAACCGGCTTTAAAAGAAGAAGTAACAAAATCTTCTGCCGAAATAAACAGGTTATTGGATTATATTGACAGGATTGATTTTACCGAAACCAAATGGTTAAAAAACCTACGGTATTTTGAAGCATCAGCGGCACAGCACTATTGGCGGCTGGTAGGGGTAAAGCTCCCTGCCCCTTTCAACTTTACACACAGGGTAAAAAAGGACCCAACCGATTCGTTCAATCCCTGTATAAACTACCTGTATGGCATGTTAAAAAACCAGGTTGAAACAGGGATACTCTCCGCAGGGCTCGACCCTGCCCTTGGTTTTATGCACAGGGATGGTTACAATTTGCCGTCACTTGTATTTGATATAATGGAGCCGTTCAGGCCTTTAACCGACAGGCTCTTAATTGAATCAATCCTTATGGGGAAACTAAAAAACGTTGCTGCTACAGAAGAAAATAACGAACACAAGCTGACCAGGGATGGAAGGAAAAAGCTCATACAGGTTTTTAATGAAAAATTGCATAAAACCATGTTATTCAACAATAAAAAAACAAGCTTGTTAAACCATATTTTAATGGCAATAGGGCAATTATCTAAAAAAATAAGGGAATATGAAACCTGAACACACTTTTTATATCGTAATGTATGATATTACACATTCAAAGGCTTTGCAAAAAACAAATAAGCTTTTACGCCAGGCAGGGCTCGAACGGGTGAACTATTCAGTTTGGATTGGATGGCAAAACCCTGCTAACATTCCTGCCTTAAAGGAAAGCTTAAAAGAGCTTTTAAAACCAAAACAAGCAAAGGGGTCGGTTTTTTATATTTTACCGGTAAGTAAAAAGAACCTTGAGAAAATGCGTAATATAAACGGGCGCAAACCCAAAGAGCTTGATTACTGGATGGGCGAAAGGTTAACCATGTTCTTTTAGTCCTAAATGCTAAAACACAAAAATGACGGCAAATGCATAATATGCCCGTTTTGCTTCCAGTTTTTTGCTTCTGGAATCCTTGCCAGGAAGGCATTTTTAACTATCTTTATGTTGAAGTAGCTGCTTAAGATTTCGATCACTGAAACAATGGTTAATGTTACTACTGGCGCCAGAAGGACAGTTGAAGTAGCTGCTTAAGATTTCGATCACTGAAACATAATTTCTATAACCATATTTTTGTAATCATCAGTTGAAGTAGCTGCTTAAGATTTCGATCACTGAAACCTCAATTGCAACAGCTTCAGGTGCAGATTTTTCAGTTGAAGTAGCTGCTTAAGATTTCGATCACTGAAACTAGGTACCTGTTGCACTGGCAAGAAAAGCTCCTAAGTTGAAGTAGCTGCTTAAGATTTCGATCACTGAAACTATTATCATCAGTACAATGTTTTCTTCTGATATAGGTTGAAGTAGCTGCTTAAGATTTCGATCACTGAAACTGTTACGCGAATTTCCCAATCAGAATAGGATTTCGTTGAAGTAGCTGCTTAAGATTTCGATCACTGAAACCAATAGGGAAATTCGTTGCGATTATTGCGAAGAGTTGAAGTAGCTGCTTAAGATTTCGATCACTGAAACCTGATACTATTCCTTGCTGAGTGACATTAATAGTTGAAGTAGCTGCTTAAGATTTCGATCACTGAAACAATGTAATGCTGCCTGATTCAAACTTTGTAGTGGGTTGAAGTAGCTGCTTAAGATTTCGATCACTGAAACAAAATTAATGCGACGATTAAGCCGGCAAAACCAAGTTGAAGTAGCTGCTTAAGATTTCGATCACTGAAACTCTACAATATTTCCATTTCCTTCTTTATTACCCGTTGAAGTAGCTGCTTAAGATTTCGATCACTGAAACACCCTTCTTTCTCGGGCTTTAGTGTTCTGAGAAAGTTGAAGTAGCTGCTTAAGATTTCGATCACTGAAACTTCCAGCAATAATCTCATCTGGATCGAGTGTTGAGTTGAAGTAGCTGCTTAAGATTTCGATCACTGAAACTTAAGAATACCCATTTTTGGTCTGCGTAGTTGGGTTGAAGTAGCTGCTTAAGATTTCGATCACTGAAACTCCATTTAGTTTCAGGATCTTTCCAAACTCTATTGTTGAAGTAGCTGCTTAAGATTTCGATCACTGAAACTAAAATAGTAACAAGGGAATCTCCGTCTTGAATGTTGAAGTAGCTGCTTAAGATTTCGATCACTGAAACTTTAAGTTTCCATAAGCCTCTTCATCGGTAACTGTTGAAGTAGCTGCTTAAGATTTCGATCACTGAAACCTGCACTACTTTGTGTCAAACTGACTGGGTCACGGTTGAAGTAGCTGCTTAAGATTTCGATCACTGAAACCAGAATAAAATAATTCTTCTTGTTTTTCTTCAAAAGTTGAAGTAGCTGCTTAAGATTTCGATCACTGAAACCAAAATTTACGAGTTTCTCTCATCTTTATTTATGTTGAAGTAGCTGCTTAAGATTTCGATCACTGAAACCCTCCCTTCGCGATTGTAATTAACTTCCGCGTGAGTTGAAGTAGCTGCTTAAGATTTCGATCACTGAAACGAATAGGTTTCAATTCATCAATGATCTCTCCATAGTTGAAGTAGCTGCTTAAGATTTCGATCACTGAAACAAATCATCCAAAAACTCTTGGATCTGCTCATCAGTGTTGAAGTAGCTGCTTAAGATTTCGATCACTGAAACAACAAAAAACCCTCTTTTAGGTATTCTCCACCTAGTTGAAGTAGCTGCTTAAGATTTCGATCACTGAAACCTAAAATAAAAAATACAATCGTCATCCAGACGGTTGAAGTAGCTGCTTAAGATTTCGATCACTGAAACTTCTTCCTGCAATTCCTTCTGAACGATAATTGTGTTGAAGTAGCTGCTTAAGATTTCGATCACTGAAACAAACTTGAACTCCAAAAAGGAACTTCATTCCTAGTTGAAGTAGCTGCTTAAGATTTCGATCACTGAAACAAACCATTAAATCGAATTTTGACGGTCCATTTGGTTGAAGTAGCTGCTTAAGATTTCGATCACTGAAACTTCCTTTTGCAATTGGGAACGATAAATGATTCCGTTGAAGTAGCTGCTTAAGATTTCGATCACTGAAACTAACGATGCTTTGATTTCCATACGTCAAACCAAGTTGAAGTAGCTGCTTAAGATTTCGATCACTGAAACTCAGCTTCCAAAACTTCAGTTTCGTCACCTAATTGTTGAAGTAGCTGCTTAAGATTTCGATCACTGAAACCTGACTATACTCAAATAGTTCTCTCAATTTTCGTTGAAGTAGCTGCTTAAGATTTCCCTGCCTGTACTGCCGTTTAGGCAGGCAGGGATCACTGAATTATTTCTGCCATAGGAAATGTACCCTGCACAAAGCAGAAATAATCGCGAACGGCTGGCGTGGGTAGGATGCGGGAGTGAGCAAACGGAAGGTGTCGGTTTTAATGCTCATGTAAGTTGGGTGCTCGTTGAAGTAGCTGCTTAACCCCGATAAAAACCGGGATTGGGAAATAGTGTTTTCAAGGAGGTTTGCTGGGGTCATATTATACCAAATTGACCACAAAATGCCTAATAAACTTGGCAACTGAAAGCCCAAGATTTCCCCCGCTTGCGTTACCGTAGCGGGACAGGGATCACTGAATTACACGTGCTTATAGAGATAATGTGTTTTTGCAGCAAATATGAAGCACATGTAATCGCGAACGGCTGGTGCGAGTGGGACGCGGGAGTGAGCAAACGGAAGGTGTTGATAACAAATCCCATTTTAAAAAATAGAAATACAATCCGATGTATTAGCGTGGTACATTTGACAGGGGTTTCCAACTTCCGCACCCAGCTGTACCCACAAAAACTTTGGCAGAAAGAGCCCGAAATCAATTCCTATAAACTGAGACACTGTTTAAAAATTTGTACCTTTGAAAAAATAAAGAAAATCCTTAAAATTGGCTATCCCCGTGGCTTGTCACGGGGAATTATCAGATTAACCAAAAAAACTAAAAGCAATGGAAACCTTCAAAAATCCTGGTCTGGTTTTACAGCTTGTCAAAAACATGAGGAAAGGAGAATCTGCTGCACGTGATGAACGAGCAACCCAGCAAAGAGATGGGGCAAATGACAATGCCTCAGCGATTGTGAATCCTGCACTCGAAGAACAAAAAACAATTATTACTGATGAGGTGAAAAATCTTGTTGCGGAGGTAGAAACAAATGAATCTTCAAAAAAGTCTTCTGGGGCTCTAACAAAATTAAAGAAGCTCTTTTCAAAAAAAGAAACTGCTTTTGACGAATCACGCCGAAACTTTTTGAAAAAAGCAGCCGCCATTGTAGGAGGTATTGCGGTTGGTGGCCCAACTGCACTAGCCAAGGCATCTGAGGAAGAAAACACACTCCCTGTTGATCCAAACAACAGCACTGTGGAGACAAATGGAACGCATGAGATTTCATTCACACCGCCTGAGTTTGATTATGATAGTCTGACACCAGAAAAGAAAGAAGCCATTCTCAAAAAGCGAAAAATGCACATCGTGGTGGTGACCACGGAGGAAGCGAAAGCAGAAGTTGAAAGTATCGGTGGTGACTTCAAAGCTGGATCTGAAAAAATAGCTCAATACTCACAAGAGTTCTTCACAAACTCTGGAGCGGATATCCAGTTTGATGTGCAGTGTGATGATGTGGAGGTAGATGTCATCGTGATACCGAAGAGTGAATATGCAGATGAATCAGGACAAACATCTGAAACTGCAGCAGAATATCTCAATACAAATCTTAATGCAGGATCGTACCTCAACGATCAATTTTCGACACTCGCAGCTGCCAAAGGAATACCTCGCGACAAACTGTGCCCCTTTATGTATGTGAAAAATAATTCAGCAGCTGGTTTTGCTAACCCTGCAGGTCCTGGAATTGTACTTGATGCGGAATCAATGTTGCACCCAACGAAAAATGATCAACAACAACGTGAGATAGGCCCACATGAATTTGCACAGAAATTTTTGGATGAACACAGTGGTGTCGATAATGGATCTCTTCGTCACGGATTCAAATACGAAGTACCAATGGAAAATGGGAAACTGAAATATGATTTCCGTGAAAGTACTAGTGATGGACTTGCGATTACAGAAATTACCACTCCATCTTTTAGCGTAAAGGCAGGAAGACGACGTATTCCACATACTTCCTACAACGGGAAGTTTGTAAAACTCTTCGATCACAATTCTCAAACCTATATCGAAGTTCCTCTCGGTGACGCTACTTCTGACGCATGGCATCACGGAACATGGGAAGAACTGGATAAATACACTCATGAACGTGTGGAAGATACACAGGCGCCAGAACTCCTTGCCGAGGGCGGCATGTCTCCGACTGGAGTGCTTCCTGAAAATGACACGACGTTCGACCTAAAAATGAACTTTAATGAAGATGTTCAAAAAGGAGAAGGGAAGATCAGACTCTACGGTACCTATACAGGAGAAGGCGTAGACTGGGGAACACAAGATTATTATGAATTTGATGCGAATGATCTCGTTATTGAGGGCTCAAATGTGGCCATTCCCGTATCGGTAAATAAGTTTACTGAATACTACGTAAATGTGGATGAAGGAGCCATCAAGGATGCTGCTGGGAATAACTTTGCGGGGATTAGCGATAATTCTACATGGACATTTGAGACAAAGGACTTTGCGACAGGAGTGAATGACATTGAAAACGGAAAATTATTTAACATTCGTGTAAACCATTCATCGCAGAAAATTGAAATGGATAACATTGATCAGGTAAAAGTAGCGCGAATTTACAATATGAATGGGCAGTTAGTAAAAATGGAAAATGATCCTCGTGGACCTATCGATATTAATGATCTCAAGACAGGAATATACATTGTTCAAGTCTTTGATCGACAAGGTCGACGAGAAGCTGTAAAAGTTGGAATAAACAAATCTTGGCGATAAAACGTGGAAAGATTTAACCGATAAATTACTTGACTAAGGGATTCCTCCGCGGAGCCTGCCCTCGAGAAATCGGGGGGTCGGAATGACAAGAGCGGGAATGAGGGGGGTATTTTCTATTTGGCCAAGCGAGGGTGACGGAGAATAATAGACTGAGAGGACAAGCCGGAATGACTTTAAGAATTTATACTTATTTAATATTTTATTGGATTCCCCTCTACAGGGGAATGAGGGGCAACTCCCCCCTTAATCCCCCCTCGTGGGAGGGGGGAAGTTCTCCCGCTTCGCGGGAGGAACGGGGGGAGAACCAAAAAGACCCCCGCAATGCGGGGGTCTTTTTCTTATATTTCTTTATCCCTACTCCGTCATATTATCATTAATTGATTTAGCCGCTTCTTGCATAATATCGAAATTTGCAAGCAATGTCGGACTGAGGAATGCTACATTGTGCACTAGATACCCGTCCGCGTAGAAATCATGTGAATTCGTGACATCGAAATTGTATACTTTTGTTTCTGTCCATTCTCGACCAACGGATTCGAGCACTACGGTTCCCTCAGCGGTAATAATCTCATCACCGATCTCAAGGAGGGTCACATCAAGTCCAGCTGTTTCTTTCATCGTCTGGAGTGGAGCAAATGACTTCCAACCTTCAGTCGTGAGGAATGGGTGGGTTTCGGTCGCAAACGCGTCGCTGCCATTGATACCGTAAATCCAACCTTCATAATCAAGCTTATAAATCGTCTTTACTCTATTGGCCCCTTCAGATCCCATAAGGAGGTCACCGAAGTCAACATTTTCGATATTTTTGGTAGATCCATCTGCCATAGTCACCGATGTTCCCGCAATGAAACAACCAGACGTGCCTCCAGAAGAAGAGGTATTTTTCTTACAAGTTCCGTCTGACTGCATTGTTCCGTTGATTGTATCACTTGTTGTTGTCTTACATGAATCGCCCTCACATCGAGTTACCTCTTCTGTTCTGTAACAATTCTTTCTTTGTCGACGCTGCCATTTATCTAATCCTCCGTCTTTGTCGAAACACTGGTCATTACTACTTGTCACGTCCATATCCTCTGAGTACCAGCAACCATCAGGGCAATCTACATTGTTAGACTGACAGTGAGGATTATCTATTTTGACAAGTGTGTAGTTTGTATCTACCTGACAATCAGAACCGCTTCCACTACTGATGCTACATACCGCGTTTGACGTACATTCCCTGATATATGCTCGCTCACCATATGGCGTCACAACATCACGATCCCAACTTCCGTCTACATGATATGCGGTTTCCCCACTTGGGAATTTTTTGTCCACTACATCACCTTCTCTCACCGTAAGATTTTCTATTCTTTCTTTTACGCGGAAACAACTTTCTAACTTGATGTAAGTATCATCAACTCCTTCTGTTTGTGCACACATGATTGGAAGTTTATCAGAACAAGTACTTCCTCCCATATTGAGCGCTGTTCGTCCTATTTGATAATTCCAGTCTCGTCCAGATCTCTCACTTGAGCTACTGCTGGTAAATTTCAAACAGTTTTGCGTTTCTTGGTTTCCTCGAGTGTAATAACTCGGAGAAAGGAAATCATTAAGATATCCAACGATGTTGTCTTTATTTACCCAGTAGCTTCCCGCTGTAGACCAAACTGAGCAGTTGTCATAATTGTCTGTGGATTTGCATTTTGGAAGTATTGCCTTGTAGGTTAATCCTGATACTCCATTGCTATCACTATTACACTTAGTATTCGCTCCTGATATTCCCCCAAGATTCCCTGTATATGTGCTCGCCGTTGCAAAGTAGTGATATCCACATTTTCCACTTCCGTCACACACCCCCGTTATTGAACCAAAAACCAGGGATGATATCCTTTTTGGATACTAAAACCGGGGAGCTGAAAGGTTGGTTAGCAATAGCCAACCTTTTTTGTAACTCCATCATCAAGTAAAACCTTCAGGTACTTATATTTCAACTAGCCAATGGTAAAAAAGGTAATACCCCTTACTTCACTCTTATAAGCCTGGATAATTGCATCAATAAAACAAAATTTTAGAATTAGTGTCTTAGTGGCATTTTTAAGGTAAGTCCTTTTAACCACAAAGCCACTAAAATTAAGAATCACAAAAAGATAAGGGTTTGATAATCATACATAAACAAAGTTCCTTGACAGTTATTCAGAATTTCATGAATTAAGAAAAAGCGACCATTCTTTTTTATAAGATTTATATTCATTTGAACTTTCCCTACTAATATTTGAAATATAAGGACTGTAAAATATGATAAGTTAGCAGTATATTTGATTTCCTTCCAATTTCTGATTTCAATTATTCTTTAACAGAAAAGAAGGGCAAATAAATATATTAAACTATAAAACTAAATTTTAATGAAAACAATTTTAACCATTTGTATGGTAACCATTTTTAGCGTGCTTACCATTACGGCCCAAAATGACTGGGAAAATGAGCAGGTTATTGCAAAAAATAAGCTACCTGCCAGGGCTACTTCTTATTCCTTTACAAATGTTGAAGATGCTTTAAAAGGAGACCGTGAAAAGTCAAGGATGATATCATTAAATGGTTCCTGGAAATTCAATTTTGTTGAAAAATCAGAAAACCGCCCACTTGACTTCTACAAAGCTAATGTTTCTGGATGGGACAATATTGAAGTTCCTTCTTGCTGGGAAATGAAAGGCTATGGTACTCCAATTTACAAAAATGCGGGATATCCTTTTGGCCCTAAATCCCCACTTGAAGGAGTTATTGACCCTATTGCCTGGTATATGGAAAATTATAATGTCCCTGAAGGTTTATCCATGGAAGAGCTTTATGGGCGTTTTATGGCTGATGTAATGTTTCCATCAATGCCTACCCCTCCATTTATTGCTCGTGATAACCCTGTTGGATCATATGTAAAAGAATTCAACATTCCTGAAAACTGGAAAAACCAACGAATTATCCTTCATTTTGGTGGAGTAAGTTCTGCCATGTATGTTTGGGTAAACGGGCAGGAAGTTGGTTACAGCCAGGATAGCAGGTTACCTGCTGAATTTGATATTACTGATTTTGTTGCCCCAGGGAAAAATTCTGTAGCAGTGCAGGTTTTTCGTTGGTGTGATGGCAGTTATCTTGAAGACCAGGATCACTGGAGGATGAGTGGCTTGCATAGGGAAGTAATGCTATTGGCACAACCTAAGATTGCCATTGAAAACTTCTTTGTCCGTACCCGCCTTGATAAAAACTACCAAGATGCTTTGTTGCAAATCAGGCCAACCATTTCAAAAACCAGTGATGAAGATATTAAAGGCTGGATGTTTGAAGCTTCCCTCTTCTCTCCTGAAGGTAATACAATGTTTGATGAACCTCTGAAAAAACAGGTCACTGAAATTATTTATGAACCTTATCCCCAACGAGATAATGTCTATTTTGGGTTGCTCGAAAAAGAAGTTGCCTGCCCTGAAAAATGGTCAGCTGAAAAACCAACCTTATACACACTGGTTTTAACACTGAAAGATAGCAATGGGGATATTATGGAAACCAGGTCTGCCAAAGTAGGTTTCCGTGAAGTAGATATAAAAAATGGGGAGCTCTTTATTAATGGGAAATCTGTTAAACTGTATGGTGTTAACCGCCACGACCATGACCATATCAATGGTAAAACTGTTACACGTGATGATATATTGCAGGATGTCCTGCTAATGAAACAATTCAACTTTAATGCAGTAAGGACCAGCCACTATCCCAATGACCCTTATTTCCTGGATCTATGTGATAAATATGGCCTTTATGTAATTGATGAGGCTAACATTGAAACCCATGGTCTGATGGGATACCTGACCAATCAGCCTCAGTGGCATATGGCTTTTTCAGACAGGGTTGTGCGCTTGGTTGAACGTGATAAAAACCATCCCTCCATTATTTCATGGTCATTGGGTAATGAAGCAGGCTGTGGTCCCAACCATGCTGGTGCTGCAGGATGGGTAAAAGATTTTGACCCAACCCGTTTTATTCATTATGAAGGAGCCCAGGGGCAGCCTGAACATAAAGATTATATTGCCTGGGGATCAGATGAATATAATAGCAGGGCACTTGGCAGGACAGCTAACCCTGATGACCCTGCTTATGTGGATGTAATAAGCCGAATGTATGCAAACCTTGAACAACTTGAATACCTTGCCAAAAGCCCTTATGTTACCAGGCCAATCATGCTTTGTGAATATGCCCATGCCATGGGTAATTCATTAGGTAACTTCCAGGAATATTGGGATTTAATGTATGCATATCCTAACCTCATAGGAGGCTTTATTTGGGATTGGATTGACCAGGGTGTATTAAAGAAAGATGAAAATGGCAATGAATTTTTTGCCTATGGTGGTGATTTTGGTGACCAACCTAATGATAATAATTTCTGCATGAATGGTGTTATTGCATCTGACCGTTCGCCAAAACCACAAACCTATGAAGCCAAATATGTAATGCAACCCATTGTTTTTAAATCTATTGACCTGAAAAATGGCTTGATCAGGGTTCAAAACAGGCATAATTTTACCAACATTAATGAGTTTCAATTTACATGGACGGTAAATGAAGACCATGTAAAAATCCAATCAGGAAAAATAGTGGCATTAAGCCTAAATCCAGGGGAATCTAAGGTAGTAAAAATACCTGTAGATGATATTTCTGCTAACCCGAACTCTGAATATTGGTTGCGTTTGAGTGTACAATTAAAAGAAAATGCACCATGGGCTAAAGCAGGGCACGAAATTGCCAAAGAACAATTTAAGTTGCCAGTTGAAACCCCAGAAATGGTGACAAAACCATCCAAAGATACTGATCCTGTTATTGATGATGCAGGTGAAACAATCGTTATTTCGGGGAAAGGGTTTAAAGCTGAAGTTTCCAAAGAAACAGGGTTATTGGAAACCTATGAAAAAGGTGGTGAAAAATTACTCCAGTCTGCACTAAAGCCTTATTTCTGGAGGCCACTAACTGATAATGATGAGCGTGGCTGGAGAGCCCAAAACCTGATTGCTGTATGGAAAGGCCTTCCTGAAAAACTGGCTTTAAAAGCATTGGAGGTGGATAAAGAAAACCTAAAAGTTAAAGCAGAATTGGCTTTTGAAGAGTTAAGCTTAAATCTGGAATATGGCTTTAACCCAAAAGGTGAAGTTGATGTACAATTTGACCTTGCCATCCCTGAAAGCATGCCTGAACCTATTAGGGTAGGTATGAGTACAGGTGTTTCAAACAACCTTCAGCAAATGAGTTTTTATGGTAAAGGTCCTTTTGAAAATTATGCTGATAGGAATGGTGCTGCAGAAGTGGGTTTATATTCTGGGATGGTAGATGATTTCTACTACAATTATACTAAACCACAGGAAAGCAGCAACAGGACTGAAGTTCGCTGGTTATCTTTAACAAATTCAGAAAAAAGTGGCCTGATGTTTATTGGGGGGCAGCCCATGCAACTATCTGTTTGGCCATACACTGCTGAAAACATTAGGGAAGCCCAACATCCAACTGAGTTGGTAAAAGCCAACCTGCTTACAGTAAATATTAGCCACAAAATGGCGGGTGTTGGTGGCAATGATTCCTGGTCAATTAATGCACGCCCAATTGAAAAGTATCGTTTACTTGAAAAAGGATATAAGTTCAATTTTAAACTGGTAACTGTTGTGAAAGCCAAAGATTTACAGAAAGCTTACAAAGCCTCAAAATAAGCTGAACATTTATTTATAAAAATTCTATATAAAAAAGCCAGGATTTACCTGGCTTTTCTTGTTAAAAATAATGTTAGAACTTGATGATTGGTTATTAATTGTCAACTAAAAATATGCTGAGGAACCAATGATAAAATGTACTGCCTTGCCTTTTCTTTTACATCATTGTACCTGAAAGCAAGTTCTTCTGTAAATTCCTCCCCAAATACCTTGTCTTCTTTTATTTCAATAGCAATAATATATATCTGTTTTGGGATTTTGAACCCTAAAGACTTTCCCATTTCAAGGGCAGTAATGAAGTTAGTGTCATGTAAATTAGACAAGTGCAGGGTTTCCCTAAAATCAGAAGGGGTAAAAAGGTAGACATCTCCAGGTTTGCCTCCTTTGGTTTTTATGGCATCAATAAAAATAACCATCTTATACCCCTGAATGAACTCCAGGACTTCCAGCCCCCCAACACACAATGTTTCAAAATGTATATCTGAGTTTTTAAATTTGTTTTTCAGGTAAAGGCTGAGCTTAGGTCCAATGCCATCATCTGTAAGTATTTCATTCCCAATACCTGCAACCAGGATATATTTGCTTTTTTTACTCATGTTTAGGTGTAAATTAATTGGTTCTGTTTGTTAAAATCCATTTTAAACCAATAAGCTACTTCCTGCTTACTGACCTTATCAGGGTACCATCTTTTTCCCTGATGTTTACAATCATAGGCATTTCCCCTGGAAGGCTGTGTGTCGCACACGAAAAACAAGGGTCATATGCCCTGAAAGCCATTTCAATCATATTGAGGATTCCATCAGTTACTTCCACCCCTTTTTTTATAACACCTTGTGCAGCTTTTTTCAGGGACATACAGATGGGAGCATTGTTATTGGTTGTCCCCACAATCAGGTTCACTTTTAATACCATACCTTTATCATCAGTAACATAATGATGGGTTAAAGTTCCACGTTGTGCTTCCACAATACCAACCCCTTCATTGGGGATATTAGGTAGGGGTGCCCTTAATTCAGTGCCTATAATATCAGGGTCAGTTGCCAATTCAAGGGCACGTTCTGCTGAATACAACAACTCTATAAGCCTGGCCCAGTGCATGGCCAGTGTTGCTTGTACAGGTTTACCTCCTAATATCCCATACATTTTTTCATATTCAGCCTGGGCCAGTGGTGTTGCCATACCATCTGCTACATTCAAACGTGACAAAGGGGTAGCATGATAGACTCCTGAATCCTGCCCATCTACAAACCCTTTCCAGCCTATCTTTTTCAGGTATGGGAATTTCAAATAGCTCCATGGCTCAACCCTTTCTGCAACAAAATCCTGGTATTCAGATGCTGAATATTTACAATGCTCATTCCCTTCAGTATCCACAACCCTAACTTTCCCATCATAAAAATTGACTTTATTGTTCTCGTCAACCAACCCCATTGAGTGCAGGTTCAGGAAATAAGGGCCATTCAGGATAATATCCAGGTATTCTTTGTTTTCCAGGACAACATCATCAAATATCTTCAATGAAAATTTAGCAAATTCAATAAAACCTTTTGCTTTTGCCTCAATACCTTCCCTTTGTTCTTCATCCAACCCTTTGCGCACACCTCCTGGAATATTCATCACTACATGGGTTTGATGCCCTCCTAGCAAAGCTTGTATTTCCTGGGCAAGCCTCCTTTGTTTTATTACCTCTGCCCCAATTTCTGCCCCAACTTTGTTGATCACCCCCAGGATATTTCGTTCAGCTTTGGCAGCTGTTGGTCCCACTACAAAATCGGGTGCTGCCAATGCATAAAAATGGGCTATGTGGCTGTGCACAAAATGAGCCATATAAAATAATTCCCTTAGTTTTTTTGCTGTTGGAGGAGGCTCTACCCCATACACAGCATCCACTGCTTTACCTGATGCCATATGATGACAGCCTGGGCAAACCCCACAAATTTTAGTAACTATTTGTGGAAGTTCTTCAACAGGCCGTCCTTCACAAAATTTTTCAAACCCACGCAATTCAGGTACCTGGAAATAGACATTATCAACACTTCCTTCATCATCGAGGAAAATTTCAATTTTCCCATGCCCTTCAAGCCGGGTTATTGGGTCTATGGTAATTTGCTTCATCTTTCAATAAATTAATAGTTACGCATTTATTTTCCTTCTTATAATTGACCCAGGCAGGCTAAACCTGTAAAAAGTCCCTGCAGGGTCTGCAATCTGGGAAATGATCTTTTCAATATCTTCAGGTTCATTGGCATCAATCATTGTTGCCACAGCTGACATCATTTTTGCCCCAGGGTCAGGGACATCAGCAGGAGGACCATAACATCCACGGCAAGGGGCATTACCTTCAATGCAACGCACACCACATCCTCCACGTGTTGCAGCCCCCATACAAATTACACCTTGTTCAAGAAAACAGGTTTCACCATCATCTTCAATTTCAAATGGGCGTTTAAACTCAGCAATGACTTTGTTTTCTGTCTTTTTCCTGGGACATTCATCACATTGTGATTTATCATAAGCCCCAATAACAGACCCTTTGGGTGGTAATTCACTGCCTTCAACTATTGCCATAAAAACATCAAGCAACCTTTCAGTTTGAGGTGGGCAGCCAGGTAGGTAGTAATCTACATCAACAGTTTGCCCCAATGTTTTTACATCATTATAAAACCTGGGAAGCTCTAATTCTCCTTCTTTGACCACAAAATTTTCAGCAGGCCTTAATTTTTCAGGATTGACAGTAGAAGGGCTTTCATCATATACCCTTTCCATAATATCTTTTTTGGTTGAAAAATTTGCCAACCCTGGTATCCCCCCCATGTGGGCACAAGAACCATAAGCCACCAGGACTTTTGTTTTATCCCTTAAAAGCTTGGCTACATATTCATTTTCACTGTTCCTTATTGCCCCATTAAACAGGGTGACATCAATATAGTTATCCTCCATAGCTTCCACATCCTCATATTTTACATCAAGGGCTATGGGCCAAAATACCAGGTCAGCATTAGCTACTACATCAAAAAGCTTCTCATGTACATCAAGAACAGAGACACAGCATCCTCCACAAGCTGCACCCCAATATACAGCCAGTTTTATTTTAGGTTTTTCCTGATTTGCCATTTTTATTCGTGTGAAATATGTTCAATTACCTGTTTAGCCTTGCAAGGGCCCATCTGCTTAATTTTTTCCGTAAACGAATCCGCCAGCTCAGCAAATTGTTTTCCTTCACTGGCACTAATCCACTCTAAGTGCAACCTCTCAGGGGCAATCCCCAATTGTTCAACATACTTTTTCAGGAGGTGGTACCTTCTCAAGCACTTATAATTCCCTTCATGGTAATGGCAGTCACCAGGATGGCAACCACAAATAAGTACCCCATCAGCTCCTTTCTTAAAGGATTCCAGCACAAAAGTTGGGTCAACCCTGCCTGAACACATTACCCTTATGATCCTGATATTGTGGGCATATTTCATCCTTGAAGTCCCTGCCAGGTCGGCACCTGTATAAGAACACCAATTGCATAAAAATGATACTATAGTAGGTTCAAAATCCATGTTACACCTCCTTTAATTCTAATGTTTTTGATAATAACCCATTGATCTGTGAAAGTATTTGCTGATCCGTAAAATGTTGTGCCTTTATAGCTCCTGTTGGGCATGTTGAACCACAGGTACCACATCCTTTACATAACACTTCATTGACTGATGAAATACTTTTCTCTTCATTAAAGCTGATGGCTGTATAAGGGCATACATTGATACAGGTTTGGCATCCACAACAAATGTCTTCATTTACAACTGCTGTGGTAACTTCTACCTCTACTTCCCCTTTATTGATTGTAGCCAATATCCTGGCTGCTGCTGCCCTGGCTTGAGCTACAGAGTCAGGCATATCTTTTGGTGCCTGGCAACTTCCTACCACATACACCCCATCAGTAGTGGTTGCAACAGGGTCAAGCTTAGGATGCCTTTCAATAAAAAACTGGTTCCCACACATGCTGATCCCCACAGTTTGGCCAAGTTTTTTGGCTTCAGGATGAGCCTCTTTGGCTACCATCAGGATAACCAGATCCGCTGGTATTTCAACTCGTTCACCTGATAGTTTTTCATCCATCTCAATTAACATGCTGCATGGTTCTTTCTCTGGGGCTTTCCTAATCTCTGGAATCCCATTTTTCTGGTCAAACATCAGGAACATAATATCTTTCCTGGAAGTAATGGAATAGAGCTCTTCACACCCTTTTCCAATAGCCCTCATATCAGCATAGATTTCATAAATGTTTGAACCTGGCAACGCAGACCTGATCTGGTTGGCATACTTCAACCCATTTTTACAGCATAGCCTGGAGCAATATTCATGGTAATTATCATTCCTGCTACCCACACAGTGGATAATGGCAATATTTTGAGGCTCAACCCCATCTTTTTTCTTGATCTCTCCTGAATTTAGAATATCCTCAAATTCAAGTGAAGTGACTATGTCAGGCAATTTACCATATTGGTAATTTTCAATTCCTGAAGGGTCAAATGTTTTTAATCCAATAGCAAGGATGATATTGCCAAATTCCAGGTTAGTTATTTTCCCATTCCCATTTACCTTGGTTTCAAAGTTCCCAACATAACCACTTACTTCTTCAACCTGTGTATCCAGGAAAACCTTGATATTGGGATGGTTTAAAACTTTTTCAATCTTAGGATTGATCATTTGTGATGAGCTGTACATGTATGGTGATGTAAGGTTTATCCTGGCAGCATACCCTCCCAGGTTGCCACTTTTTTCAACCAGGTAAACCTGTTTGCCAGCATCAGCAATTTCCAATGCAGCAGATATGCCAGATATACCACCACCAATAATTAAAGTGGCTGGGTTTATTTTTACAGAGCGTTTATCCAGTGATTCATGCCACTGCACCCTGTTAATGGCTGCTGCCACCAGTGATTTAGCTTTCTTGGTTGCTTCTTCCCTGCTGGTGTGTACCCATGAAACATGTTCCCTGATATTTGCCATCTCAAACATATAAGGGTTCAACCCAGCATTGTCAAGGGCTTTTCTAAAAGTCAATTCATGTATCCTTGGAGAACATGCTGAAACCACCACCCTGTTTAACCTGTGCTTTTTAATATCATTGATGACCAGGTCTTGCCCCGGGTCAGAACACATGTATTTGTAGTCACGTGAAATAACTACATTATCCAATGTTTCTATTTCCCTGGCAACATCTTCAACATCAACCATTTTGGCAATGTTGGTTCCACACCAACATACATAAACACCTATTCTTATTTCTTTCATAACCTTATGTTTTAAGCAAATGCAGGAGTGGGTTCAACTTTTTCTTTTTCAACACCTGCTTTTTTCAAAGCAGCGAAATAGATGGCAAATGGCCTGTAAGCCAAGTGTGACCATTTAGAGAAAGGTACTTCAATCATGATCATAGGAACCAGTATTGCCAGGTGGAGCACATATGAAATGTAAGTGGCAATTGGCATCCCTGTTATCCTGAATATATGTACCAGGATACCTGATATGGCCGTTAACCCCAGCATGATAATGAAATGCCAGTCAGTAGGATGGGAATGTTTCAGCTTGCATTTTTTCTTTTTGAAACGCCCAATGACTACTGGGATCAAGAACACCAAAATACCTATGGTTGCATAATACCCCAACAAACGTTGCCAGTTGTACCAGGGAACAATTTCCTCAATTTGGAATTTTGGGAGCAACCCCACAATAATTACAAACATAATGGTATACCCTGTCATCAGCAGTACATGCCCTACCCAATAAGATTTGTCATCACATTTGCGTAATTTATCCTGGGTTGAAAAGTGAAATATCAATTTCCAGAATTCAGTAAAATAGGCTGTAAATGGAATATGTAAAGATTTGTCTTTCAGCAATGTTAAGTAAAACATGTTCAGGATATTGCTGATCAAAAGGCCACCTACAACAACAGCCATGGTCCAGTCACCATATTCAATAATTTTCACAAACTGGGGCCCAGATATGCTTTCAACCATATTATTGATCATTACACCCCCCTGTTCATTGAGGAACAATGCAGGGTTGGTCCATAATTCAGGAGAAGGGGGTAAGAACAGGGCAAACAATGCAAGCACAATTACCCCAATCCCAATAATAAAAGATAACTCCCAGGTTGTTGATGTAAAAAACTTTTTTGACAACCCTGTCCAGTCATATGCAGAAATTTGAAACCTGCGGATTGAGCGCATAATCTCACAAGGGTTTGCTTCCCTGGGGCAGGTTTTGGTGCAGTCTCCACAGAAGTAGCACATCCATAAATCCAGGTTACTTTTCAGTTTATCTTTTAGCCCCATTTGAGCTTGCCTGATCACCATGCGCGGAAACTGGTAATCTTCTTCAGTTAATGGGCATGATGCTGTACAGTTGCCACAATGGAAACAGTCTTTCCAGTCTTTCACCCCAAATTTTTCAAGGCTTTTCATAAATGTTGGGTCAACTCTTTGTGCCATAATTAGTCATATTTAATGGTTGAAAGTTCCCTTGCTCTTTTTTCAATATCAGAAAAGGTTAAACTGGAGATACCTTTAGAAACCTTTCCTTTCAGGATATTTTGCAAAACCCTAGAAGCAGCTGCTGAAGCCTGAGCCACTGAGTCAGGAATATCTTTTGGTCCCTGGCATAACCCAGCAATGGCTACCCCTCCTGATAGTGTATTCACTGGGTCACTCACATAGTTAACCTCTTTCATCCAGCCAGCCCCATCCACATCAATCCCACACATTTTTGCAATGCTTGCTGCATCATCAGTAGGCTCAAGCCCTACAGCAAGGATTACCATTTCTACTTTCTTTTCTAAAAGTTTCCCCTTCTCTACATCCTCACTTTTTATTATCAACTTCCCATTGGTTGATTCAACTATTGCAGTCCTACCGCGAATAATCTTAATGCCTTCCTTTTTAATCCTCTCATAAAATTCTTCATATCCTTTCCCAAATGCCCTCATATCAATATAATGCTCATATACTTTTGCATCAGGGAGTTTCTCCTTGACCAGGTGAGCCAGCTTCAGTGAATACATGCAACACACTTTTGAGCAATAGGCATTGTAATTTTCATCCCTACTGCCAATACAATGGATGATAGCCACAGTATCAGGCACATCCCCTCCTGTAGTAAATACCCAGTTGCCTTTTTTATCTTTTGTCCTGTAAGTGATGTTTCCCCCTGTTGGGCCAGCAGCATTGATCAGCCTTTCAAACTCAAGGGAGGTCAGTACATTGGGATGCTTACCATAGCCAAATTGCTCTGCCCTTTTGGGGTCAAATACCTTAAAACCAGTGGCAATAATAATGTTCCCAACAGTTATTTCAACTACTTCATCTTTTTGATCCAGGTCAATGCAACCAGGTACGGGGCAAACTTTTACACACACCCCACATTTTTTCCCCTGGACGTGCCTGCAACTTTCTGCATCTATCAGGTATTTATTGGGTACTGCCTGTGGAAAAGGAATGTAGATGGCTTTGCGCAAAGTGGTGCCAGCATCAAACTCACTAAATGCCTTGGATGGGCATTTTTCTGAACAGGTACCACACCCAATACAGGTACTGATGTCCACACGCCTGGCTTTTTTCAGGATTTTCACCTTGTAGTTTCCTGGTTCACCAGACACATCCTGTACTTCACTGTAAGTCATCAGTTCAATGTTCTCGTGCTGCCCCACTTCCACCATTTTGGGCGTTAAAATACAAGCAGCACAATCAAGGGTAGGGAATGTTTTATCAAACATGGCCATATGCCCGCCAATAGTCCCAGTTTTTTCAACCAGAAACACTTTTTGGTTTGCATCAGCAATCTCAAGGGAAGCCTGAATACCTGAAATGCCCCCACCAATAACCAGGGTGTCAGCACACACATCAGAGGTGCCAGGCTTTGCTGCTATCTCAAATGGGACATTGTAGATAGCACATACCAGGATTGCTTTTGCCAGTTCTGTATCATTTCTTTCAAGGGCTCCATGCTCCCTGAAATCTGCCAGTAATACATCCTCAACAGGTAGCCCCATGTATTTAAATACACTGTTGAAAAATGCCTTAACCATCCCTGTATCATGCCCTACAATAACCAACCTAGTAATGCCAATTTTTTGGATTTCTGAAACCATTAATGATCTATCCAATAAAGGGGAATCATCTGAATCCCAGACTTTTTTGACAAAATTAAATGATGAAACATAACTCTTTAGCTCATCATAATTTATATTGCTTATTTGCCCGTTCCCGGGATGATTAAAAAAGATACCAATCAAGTCTTTTTTATTCATGCCTTTAAATGGAATTTTAGTTAAATTTCAAACCACTAATCAAGGTAGGGTGAAATCCAATTTTTTGGTATGATAGGGGTCAGAATGTAAAGTGACCTGGGTCATATTTTGTGTAGCAGAAAATGGATTTTTAGGCTGGAAAATAAATTATCAATTGCCTTATTAATCAAAAACTTTGGCCAAGGTTTTAATCCCTTTTATGTCTTTCAGGGTAATAGCCCTTCCTCTTACTTCTATGAGTTTACCCTCTTTAAATTCAGAAAGCAGCCTGATCACTGTTTCAGTAGCTGTACCTACAATGTTTGCAAGGTCTTCCCTGGGTAGGCAAATATCATGGGTAACTACTTTTTTCCCATTGGGCCTATATACCCTGTTTAGGATGAGCAAAGTTTCTGCCAGCCTTTCACGCACAGGTTTTTGGGCTATTGAAACAATTTTTTCTTCAGCTTCTTCCAGCATTTTGCACAGGCTAAGGATAACATCTTTTGATATTCCAGGATATTTATCCATCAGCTTGAAAAAAAATGACTTATTAATAAAACAAATGACTGAATCTTCAAGGGTTGCTGCTGAAGCTGAATAGTGCATCCCACTTAATAGTGCACGAATCCCAAAAAGGCTTCCTGATGTAGCAAAACGCACAATTTGTTCTTTTCCATCAAACCCTACTTTATAAATTTTTATCCTCCCTTTTTCTAAGCAATAAATACCTGTGGGTATTCTTCCCTCGTAAAAAACCAGTTGCCCCTTTTTATAAAAGTTGCACACTTTGTTATCACTTAGTTCATCAAGTTCTTCTTTGTCTAATTCATGAAAAAATGATAAAGCTTTGGCCAGGCAAGATGGGCATGATGCTTTTATAACTTTCATCTGTTTATACTTTGACTTTTATGGTTAACAGATGCAACCTGACAAACAGGCCAGTGCTACTTATTATCCTGTTTTACATAGTATTAAAAACAGGCTTATTATTGATTTCAGAGTTAAGTTGCATTGTATAATACATTAATTATATTAAAAGGTTACAGTCTGGCAGGCTTTTCTAATGCTGGTCATTCCTTTTTGCCCTTGTTTTTCATATCTTTTTGATATTCAATGCTCAAAATGGAAAGGATCAACCATATTTAAATTCACATTAAAGGGCTTGTACAAGGTATAAGTTTCAGGTCATTTATCTATAACCTGGCCATGAAACATTCTGTTAAAAGTTGGGTAAAAAACAACAGTGAAGGTGTATGGATAAAAGCCGTGCCCCAACAAAAATACTGGAACAATTTTAAAAAGATATTTTACATAATCCTCCTTCTGCTTCATCCATTGACCATATCTCATCAGCTAATTCAACCCCTGAACAGTTTGAGGTATTCACTATAATCAAAAGTGATGAAAGCAATACAGAGGATGAAATAACATAGATTGCCCCTGCCAATGCAATAGTAACCAAAAATAAAAAGTTCACTGGAATCAAAGACACTATCAACAAAAATGAAACAAAACAGTATCCATATCTGGTAAACAGAATACTAGTTCAACAAAAACCATTTAAAATTGTAATGTATTCAGAAAAAAGTTCCTCCTGATATTATTTTGGCAAAATTCAGTAATAACAAAAACAGCACTTAAGCTCAAACATAGACTAAACCACAATAAGTTTGTCCCTTCAGAAGGGGTTTCCCATGCTTATTACAAGTACGATAATACCTAATAAGCAACCAATTATATATTCAAGCATCCATAAAGAGTATGTCCTTTGTTATGGTTGAACATTTTAAAAAACTTTATTATGAAAAATAGCTTTATATTTTTAGGGTTACTCATCCTAGCAAGTATAATTCTGATAAATTGTTCTAAAGATGAAATTGAAATAAAACAGGAAAAACTGCTGGGGAAATGGGTTTCATTGGATAAAAGTGATACACTTGATTTTAAAACCAACACAGATTTTTATAAATCAAATAAGCAGATGGTTTTTGACCATTATGATTATGAACTATTTAATGATTCAATTAAGATTGGTTATAGTGGAAAGATGTTCATATTGATAGTACCCTCCATGCATAAGTATCAATTAAATAATGAAATTTTGACCATTGACTTCAGTAATAAACAATGCTATGGATTTGAAAGGGAAAGAATTACATACAAAAAAGAAAAAGGCATTGATAGTTAAACCTGAAGCCATATTTTTAAACCATGGAAGTGTTGGGAAACCATCCAGAAACTTTTTTTTACCTACTGCTTTAAGGACAAAGAACTGACTCAGCCATCATCAAACAAAAGGGAAGTTTAGCTACATTTATTACTAACTCCTATATGGTTGCCCCCTTGGTTTTCCCTGGAGGGGATATAGGTAAACTGGCTGTTTATAACTCTGTAAATGACCTGGTAGTTTCAGAAGTTATACCTGCTTTTAACCTGGTTAATTTTCCTAGGGCAGAAAAAACAACCCTTCTGGAAAAACCCTAAATGGGAATATTTGAAGTTCTGCCAAAACTGGTGAGGAGATGCAACAGTGGTACAACTGGCTGGCAAAACAGGCTAAATAAGTTAAATCCCTAAAAATTTAACAGAAAGGCCACATAGTAAAACTACAGCTCCAGCAAGGGCATGGATGTACTTCCATTGCAAATTCATCCTGGCTGTTTTTAACCCTAAATAAGATATAGCAACAATTGCCATCATAGTGATAATGGTAGCCAACCCAAATACCACAGCCACAGCTACTACCAGTGAATAGTTGTCCTGGGCTGCAGGGTACATTAACATAGGGATCAACACTTCACAGGGGCCAAAAGCAAAAATAATGAACAACACCCAGGGGGTAATATTCTTTTTGTCTTTTTCATCATGGATATGTGAATGTGCTGCTTTGTGTACATGCTCATGCGAATGCACTGTTCCATCATTGTGATAATGGAGATGTTTGTGTGGTTTGTTTTTATAAGCTCTCCTTATTCCAATGACCATATAAATTAACCCAAAAGCAATCAATCCCCAGGCAGCAATATCCCCCCTGTACGATTCTATGGTTTCAAGGCTAGTGAGAGCCAGCCCCGCCAAAAGCCCTATACCTCCTAATACAATACTTCCCAAAACATGCCCGAACCCACATAAAAAAGTAATTTGCAAGGTTTTAAGCAGTGTCCAGTTCCTGGCTTTTGAGATGGCAAGAAATGGGATGTAGTGGTCAGGTCCCAATAAAGTATGAATAAACCCTACAGAAAGAGCGGTTAAGATCAAGGCATTTTGTTCCATGTTAATTTTTGATTTTAAGTTTATTATTTAATAAATATTCTCTTCCCTATTTAGATAGAATAATGAGGTTTTACCAATTTAAAAGATTGTAAAACAACTAGTTATAAGTAAAACCCTTGCATTTAACTAAGAGTAAAATTACTGAAATTTTCTATCTGGCAGACAAATTTTGCCATGAAATTTGACAAAACCATTACAAAGCATAGTTTATGCAACAACCCAAAAGAAAACCCCAAAATAGGTAAAAGGGAAGTGATTACCATTAGGGTATTGTTCCTCCTTTGACCATTTAAAAACCTAAACCATTTTTATCAATTCTATGTAAAAAAGGCACATGGTTTTTCCCCAAAAAAGCCAGCAATAATAATATGAAACCATAGAAAAAGCCCGGCTAGCCCTATTTTAAGTCAAACTCAGGTTAACAATCCCCTTATACTTAGATATTTTATTTCTCGCTACACAGGATTTATATTTTAACATAGTTCATAACCAGAACAAGCAAAGTTTTTTATAAATAGGAGAATTTATCTTATTTTCGCCTTGCATTTTGATTGACAGTTGAACGTATGTGGCTTAGAGTATCCCGAATTATACTTAGGAATAAGATTTTTTTGCTTCTGTTTTTGACGGTTGTGACCATTTTCATGGGATACCATGCCAGGAAAGTTGAAATGTCTTATGAATATGCCTCACTCCTTTCAAAAAAAGACCAGGCTTACCAGGAACACCAGAAATTCATCCAAACCTTTGGGGAGGAAGGGAATTTTATTGCCATTGGAATTACTGACAGTCTATTTTTTGATTTTGTAAATT
The DNA here is from genome assembly GCA_028282705.1 of Prolixibacteraceae bacterium. Lineage (GTDB taxonomy): Bacteria > Bacteroidota > Bacteroidia > Bacteroidales > Prolixibacteraceae > JABMQB01. The sequence continues at coordinate 142,112 of JANQHI010000041.1, forward strand.
TTACAAAATGGCGCTCATTGTGTTCAAAACTTTCTGATATTGAGGGAGTTGAAAACCTGCTATCAGTATCCAATTCTTACAACCTCAAAAAAAATTCCACAGAAAGGAAATTTGAAATAGAACCTGTTTTCACAGATACCATTTCAAACCAAAACCAGCTGGACAGCCTGGTGGCTATTTTCAAAGGGTTACCCGTTTACAGGAATATTTTATATGATGAAGATTCTGATGTTTACCTGCTCCTCATCACTGTCAATAAAGATAAGATGGCTTCAAAAGAAAGGGAGCAACTGGTAAAATCCATCCAAAAAGAATGTGCATCATTTGAAGCAAACAGGGGCATTAAGCTTCATTATTCAGGGCTGCCTTATATAAGGGTAGTTAATTCAATAAAGATCAAAAAAGAACTTTACCTTTTCAGTGGGTTGGCATTGGCTATCTGCATTATTGTATTGTTCCTGTTTTTCAGGTCATTTAAAGCTGTTTTCTTCCCAGTTATCATTGTGTTGGTTGGGGTTGTTTGGGCATTGGGCATGTTGTCTTTATTTGGGTATAAAGTTACATTGTTGTCTGGGATGATACCCCCACTGCTTATTGTAATTGGCATACCTAACAGTATTTATATGCTGAATAAATTCCACAGTGAATTTGCCAGGCATGGAAACAAAGTGAAAGCCCTTCAACGCGTAATTATTAAGATTGGCAATGCTACTTTCCTTACCAACCTGACCACGGCTTCAGGGTTTGCTACTTTTGTAATAACCAAAAGTGATATTTTAAGGCAATTTGGGATTATTGCCTCCCTGAATATTATGGGGCTTTTTGTATTGTCATTGCTTCTGATCCCTATCATTTTTAGCTTTATTGAACCACCTTCTGCCAAGCATATCAAACACCTGAACAACAGGTTTGTTAATAAAATTATTGACACCCTTATTTTAATTACACGCAATTACAGGAAGTGGGTTTATGTAACAACCATACTTATTATTGGTGGTAGCCTTTATGGGATTACCCTAATGAAGAGTTCAGGATACATGGTTGATGATATTCCAGAAAGTGACCCAATTTATAAAGACCTCAAGTTTTTTGAAAACCATTTCAATGGGTTAATGCCCCTTGAAATTATGATTGATACCAAAAAGCCAGGAGGTATAATGCAACTTACCATTTTTAAGAAAATTGAATCATTGGAAAAGAAACTCTCTGAATACCCTGAGCTTTCATCTTCCCTTTCAATGCTTAACTTGTTTAAATTTTCCAAACAGGCTTTTTATAATGGTAAAGAGAAGTATTACAAGCTCCCCAATAACCGCGAAAAAAACTTCATCCTACAATATGCCTCAAAAGGGGAAGAAAATGTTAACCTATTGCATGCCTTTCTTGACAGCACCAGGCAGGTTACGCGTATAAACATCAGGATGAAAGATGTAGGTACCAAAAGGATGGAAGAGTTATATGGTAATTTTTCTGCTGACCTTGACACCATCTTCCCTGCCGAAAGATTTGATGTAACCCTAACTGGGTCCAGTGTCACATTTTTCAGGGGAACACAATATTTGCTAAAGAACCTGTTTTCAAGCCTTGGGTTGGCCATTTTCCTGATATCCCTTTTTATGGCTGTTATGTTTTCATCATGGAGGATGGTTATCCTGTCACTTACACCCAACATTATACCTCTTATATTTACAGCAGCAGTTATGGGATTTACATCAATCCCCATAAAAGCATCAACCATATTGGTGTTTAGTATTGCTTTTGGAATATCAGTGGATAATACCATCCATTTCCTCGCAAAGTACAGGCAAGAACTAAAAGCTACCAATTGGGATATCAGGCAATCTGTAATCCTGGCCCTTAGGGAAACTGGCGTAAGTATGTTATATACTTCAGTTGTATTATTTTTTGGGTTTGGAATATTCAGCATCTCAAGTTTTGGAGGGACAGTTGCTATGGGTGTGTTGGTTTCATTAACCCTTTTAGTAGCAGTAACATCCAATTTAATTTTGCTCCCCTCACTATTAACAGGGTTGCAAAGGTTATCAACAACAAAAGCATTCAAAGAACCCCTTCTTCACATTTATGATGAAGAAGAAGACATTGAACTGGAAGAACTTGTGATAAAGAAATAATTTTAATAAGACAAAACAAGCTATGAGCCACCAAAGGTTCAGTTAATTGAAAATATAAACACATGAAATCCATCTCAGAATTCAGGGATATTATCAATGCAAAGATACAAAAAGAATCACAGAGGTTAGCTGAAACAGAACCTGTTAATTTATACATCCCTATTAAATATGCCCTAGAAATGGGAGGTAAAAGGTTACGCCCTGCCATGGTACTGCTAGGTTATAATTTATTTTCTGAAACTTTTAAAAAGGCTATACCTGCAGCCATAGCCATTGAAATATTCCATAATTTTACCCTGCTCCATGATGATATAATGGATCAATCAATCATGAGAAGGAACCAGCCATCAGTGCACAAAAAATTTAACGAAAATACAGCTATCTTATCAGGTGATGCCATGTCATTTATTTCATTTCAATACCTGATGCAAAGCAAATCCAACCAATTATTTGATGTAATTGATCTTTTTTCAAACACGGCAGTAGAGGTATGTGAGGGGCAGCAGTTTGATATGGATTTTGAGGACAGGATTGATGTGAAAGAAGGAGAATACCTGAGGATGATTAAGCTAAAAACGGCAGTCCTATTGGGTTGTTCCTTAAAAGCTGGAGCTTTATTAGCCAATGTTAAAGGTAAAAGAGCAGAAGAACTTTATGGCTATGGGGTAAACCTGGGAATGGCATTCCAACTTCAAGATGACCTCCTGGATACATATGGAAATGAAAAAACTTTTGGTAAGAAGATTGGGGGAGACATTGTTGCCAATAAAAAAACATTCCTTGCAGTTAAAGCCATGGAGTTAGCTGATAAAAACCAGAAAAAAGAGCTGCTTAGCTGGATGTGGAAAAAAGAATCCAGGGAAAAAGAAAAAATTAAAAAGGTAACAGGCATTTACAATGAGCTTGGAATAAAGGAAATAACACAAGAAAAAATTGACTCATATTTTGAAGCTGCTAATGAAAACCTTAAAAAATTAAGGCTAACAAAAGTCCAGAAAAATGGGTTGTGCCAATTGTCAGAAATGTTATTATCCAGGAATAATTGATTTATGTTTAAATCTTTGCTAAAAAAGGGTGATTTTCTTGTTTAAATGCAAAACAATACTAAATTTGTTGGCGATTGTTTTTTCTGGAAATTTAAATTCCCGATCCAAAAATTTTAAATACATGGCTAAAAATACAGGTAAAATTTTGCAGGTAATAGGACCTGTGGTTGATGTAAGTTTCGATCAGGAAGGAAGCGAGCTTCCCAACATTTTTGATGCATTGGAAATTGTTCGTGAAAATAGTAATAACCTGGTAATTGAATGCCAGCAACACATTGGAGAAAACACCATTCGTTGCATTGCACTTGATGCTACTGATGGGCTTAAGCGCGGCATGGATGTGCAGCCAATGGGCAGCCCCATTGTAATGCCAAAAGGTGAAGCTGCCTTAGGAAGGTTGCTGAATGTTACTGGGAGCTCCATTGATGGGTTGGAAGAACTTCCAAAAGAAGGGCTGAACATCCATAATGAACCACCACATTATGAAGACCTGACCACTGAAACTGAAGTGTTGTTTACAGGTATCAAAGTTATAGACCTGATTGAGCCTTATGCAAAAGGAGGTAAAATTGGGTTATTTGGTGGTGCTGGTGTTGGGAAAACAGTACTTATCCAGGAATTGATCAATAACATTGCACTGGCACACAGTGGGCTTTCAGTTTTTGCAGGGGTTGGAGAACGTACACGCGAAGGAAATGACCTGTTGAGGGAAATGATTGAAGCCAACATTGTGGATTATGGGGAAGATTTCAAAAAGTCGATGGAAGAAGGAGGCTGGGACCTCTCAAAAGTTGACAAAGAAGCTATCCAAAAATCAAAATTAGCCATGGTATTTGGACAGATGAATGAGCCACCAGGTGCTCGTGCACGTGTAGCTTTATCTGGACTAACCATTGCTGAAAGTTTGCGTGATGGTGATGGTTCAACAGGTGGTGGAAAAGACATCCTTTTCTTTGTGGATAATATTTTCCGTTTTACACAAGCTGGTTCTGAGGTTTCTGCACTGCTAGGAAGGATGCCATCAGCAGTAGGTTACCAGCCAACACTGGCTACTGAGATGGGTGAAATGCAAGAGAGGATCACCTCTACCAAAAATGGGTCTATTACCTCTGTCCAGGCAGTATATGTGCCTGCTGATGACTTAACTGACCCTGCACCTGCAACAACATTTGCCCACCTGGATGCAACCACAGTTTTGAGCAGGAAGATTTCAGAGTTGGGTATTTACCCTGCAGTAGACCCACTGGATTCTACTTCAAGGATACTGACACCTGAAATTGTTGGTGATGACCATTATAATTGTGCCCAGAAAGTAATCATGTTATTGCAACGCTACAAAGAATTACAGGATATTATTGCCATTTTGGGTATGGATGAACTTTCAGAAGAGGACAAGCTTGTTGTGCATAGGGCACGCAGGGTACAAAGGTTCCTTTCTCAACCTTTCTTTGTTGCTGAACAGTTTACTGGGCTAAAAGGAGAACTAGTTTCAATTGAAGATACCATCAAAGGGTTTAACATGATCATGGATGGTGAAGTTGACCAATACCCAGAGGCAGCATTTAACTTGGTAGGCACCATTGAACAAGCTATTGAGAAAGGTGAAAGAATGTTGGCTGGCAATTAATAAGCTTTTAACCAATTACAGCAATTATTTATGTTTCTTGAAATTGTTACACCAGATAAAAAAGTTTTCTCAGGAGATGTGAAACTGGTTCAGCTTCCTGGGAGTAAAGGTGCTTTTGAAATCCTGAAAAACCATGCACCCATTATCTCAACCCTGGATAAAGGTACAATTAAGGTAATTTTAGAAAATGGGACAGAGAAATTCTTTGAAACTGATGGGGGGGTAGTTGAAAATAAAGGAAATAAAATTGTGGTATTGGTAGAATCAGCATAACCATATTTACCAAATAATATGTTATACCCTAAAGTTCTTTGTATCTTTAGGGTATTATTTTGTTTTGAAAGTAAAGTTTTTAATCATAAGGTTCAGTTCTATTGGTGATATTGTACTTACATCACCAGTTGTGCGTTGCCTGAAAGAACAGGTAGATAATGCAGAAATCTACTTTGCCACAAAAGCAAAACATGCCAGCATTGTTGAAAATAACCCAGCCATTTCTAAGGTTTTTCTTTTAAAAGGTAAGTTATCCTCCTTGATTGAAGAGCTGGGTGCAGAGCAATTTGATTATATCATTGACTTACATCAAAACATAAGAAGTGCCAGGATCAAGCAACGCCTTAAAGTACCTGCTTTTTCATTCAATAAATTAAATTACAGGAAGTGGCTGTTTGTCAACCTGAAGATGAATACAATGCCTGACTTACATATAGTTGACAGGTATTTAAAAACTGTTCAGGTATTTGATGTGAAAAATGATGGGAAAGGGTTGGATTATTTTATTGATAATAAGCAGTTGTTTGATTTTTCCAGTTTACCTAAAACATTCCAGCCGGGGTTTGTAGCATTTGTAGTAGCAGGAACCTATCCCACCAAATGTTTACCAAAAGAAAAAGTACTTGAAATTTGTAATAAAATTGGCAAGCCAGTTATCCTCTTAGGTGGGAAAAATGAAGAAAAGGAGGCGGAATATATTGTAAAAAACAGTACAGGAAACATAGCAAACCTTTGTGGGAAAACTAGCCTAAATGAATCAGCCCAGGTCATAAAAGAAGCCAATGTAGTATTAACTAATGATACTGGCTTAATGCATGTTGCAGCAGCCTTCAAAAAGAAAATCTTATCTTTTTGGGGGAATACAGCCCCTGAGTTTGGCATGTACCCCTATTTCCCCCACCCTGGCTCCAAGATTATGGAAGTTGAAAACCTGAAATGCCGCCCATGCTCAAAGCTGGGCTTTGAAAAATGCCCTAAAAAACATTTCAAATGTATGCAAGGTATTGAAACTAATAATGTACTGGGATGGGTTGAAAAACATTTTTAGTTTAAGACGTTTTCAATTTATAACTTCTGCCAACTTTTTAAATGAATATGGAGGAACATCCTGCTGAAAATGAATAGTTACATTTTTAAACATTGCTCTTAACATTTAAGGCCTCTCATTTAATTGGCTTTCTATGCTATCATCAATTAATACAACATTTGATACAGATACATCATGGGCAGTGAAAAGCCCCAACACTTCTTTCCCTTTGCTATTTTTTATTGCCCACTGGAAATAGTTCTAGAATATAACCAATAGATAAAACTGTACACTTTTGCATTTTGGTTGCATAATTGTACAGTTTTGTTTAATTTTGGTAAATGATTTCAAGACAACTGTCAAAACATTTGGATAATGTAGTTGGGAAATTCCCTGTTATAACAGTCACAGGTCCTCGACAATCAGGAAAAACAACATTATTGAAAAATTACTTTCTATCTCATAAATACATTAATTTCGAGGAGCTTGATATTAGGGAATGGGCAAAATCAGATCCAAGAGGATTTCTTGAAGATAATCCAGGGGCATTATTTTTAGATGAAGTTCAAAAAGTACCTGATTTATTCTCATACTTACAACCATTGGTTGACAATGATACTAAACCAACCCGTTTTGTATTATCTGGTTCACAAAGCTTTTTATTAAATGAGAATATATCCCAATCCTTAGCTGGCAGGGCTGCTATATTTGAACTTCTCCCATTTAGTTGGCAAGAGCTGGAAAATTATATTGATAGTGGCATTTCTGCAAATGATTATATTTTCAAGGGGTCGTTCCCTCGTATTTATGACAAAGATATTGAGCCCTCTTATTTTTTCCCTTCTTATATCAGAACATATGTTGAAAGGGACGTAAGACAGATTTCAAATATTTCAGATATTAGTCTTTTTCAACGTTTCCTAAAACTATGTGCTGGAAGAATTGGTCAATTATTAAATATTTCATCTTTAGCAAATGATTGTGGCATTTCTATAAACACTGCCAAAAACTGGATATCTATCCTGGAACAAAGCTATATTATTTTTTTACTTCGCCCATACCATAAAAATTTTAACAAAAGGCTTGTTAAAATGCCAAAGCTATATTTTTATGATACAGGGTTAGCATGTTCTCTTTTGGAAATTGAAAAATCATCTCAACTCACAACACACTACTTAATGGGCAATCTATTTGAAAACCTTGTTATTCTCGAACTTCAAAAAAACAGATTCAATGCTGGAATGCCTTCCAACCTATTCTTTTGGAGAAATAACCATGGCAATGAGATTGACTGTATTATCAACAAACCTAATTCTCCAGTAGCCATAGAAATTAAATCAGGAAAAACATTTACTTCAAATATGATTAAGGGGATCAAGTATTGGAAAAAGATTTCTACAAATAATAAAAATCTTTATTTAATCTATTCAGGTCCTTTTAATTTGAAACAATTGGATGTGCAAATTTTAAATTGGAAAAGCATTAAAAAAATTAATGCCTGAAAGAGAAACTCTCTTTTAATATAGGACAGTAGCCTTTTTCATAAATCACTTTTTATTTATGGTCTCTAATCCAATTGGCTTTCTATGCTATCATCAATTAATACAACATTTGACACAGATACATCATGGGCAGTGAAAAGCCCCAACACTTCTTTTCCACCAGATGATGAAAAGTTGCCTTTAATATTGGCAGGTGGAACACTAAAAAGAAAACCTGTCTCACCCTGTTCATAAAGTTGGGAAAAGTAATTATAGGCAAACTCAGAAATAGACAATTGGTACACTTGTACCCTATCTAAGTATTTGATCAACCTTTTATCCTCTTCATCTGGTTCATGAAAATCGGTAAAAATTTCAAGCCCATTGATATAGTTCCCATCCACCAGTTCATCACTGGCAACGACAATGTGTTCTGAATCATAGAGCAGTGTGTCATTAACAAATATGTCCCATTTGTAATAATCTCCTAAACCAGGTGTTTCAGCCCCATATGTAAATATGCCTAAAAACCTCTTGTTTCCACGCAATGAAGCCCTCACCTGCATAGAGTCAATGGGTTCAACAGGAGACAGGAATTCTGTAGCTGTTATAGTTGTCCCATCAACTTCAATGTTAACAGTATATTCTCTGTTTGCAATACCAATGTAATCTACCCCTTCTGGAACCAAATAAAGTCCCTTCTGTGTATCACTTTCTTCCAATACCATACTATTTGGAGGCGTTTGCCCATCACTAATGGTTACTATTGCATTACTTGTGCCTGTAAAAGCCCTGTCATTATTCACTTTCATGCCTTTATACAAATAGACATAAGGTTTATCCTGTGTAGTTATCTTTGCCTCTACAGCATACAGGTCAATGTCTTCTTCATTCAGCTTTACTTCAATCACATCTTCACATGCTGAAAAAAGCAACCCAATAAAACCTAGTGTGTATATGATATATTTTTTCATCTCTCTATTTTTTAAAAACTGAAATTATATGTTACTGAAGGGATCATTGATCCTATGATTGATAAACGCGTAGCTTCAGACACATTGGGGTTATCTTCATTTTGTTTAAATGTTACAGAATAAGCATTCCTTCTTCCATAGACATTATACAATGAAATATTGATGGATTGTTTGAATTTTTTTCTGTCATTTTTTTTGAAATCATATGTAAATGAGAGGTCCATCCTATGGTAATCAGGTATCCTATTACTATTCCTGCTTGAATAGTAGTAGACCTGGTTTCCTTGAACTTCATATTTTAAGGCTGGATATGAAACAGGTGTGCCAGTTGAATAAAGCCAACTGGCTGATACATTCCAGCGTTTTGAAAGTTCATAATTCATTACCACAGACACATCATGTGGCCTGTCATAGTTTGAAGGGTATGGATCTCCATTGTTAATACCAGGAACTTTGCGCATGGTTTTTGACCAGGTATACCCTATCCATCCATTTAATTTTCCTTCCTGCTTTTTTATCATGGCTTCAAGCCCATATGAATAGCCACTCCCCCTCAACAGCTCTGTTTCAAGGTCTTCATTCAAAAAAAGTTCTGCCCCATCTTTGTAGTCCAACACATTTTGCATGTTTTTATAGTATCCTTCCAGAGATGTCTCAATAACATTATTCTTAAAATTCCTGAAATACCCAACAGCCACCTGGTCTGTTATCAATGGTTTAATGTATTTATTGCTGGGCAACCAAATATCTAAAGGGGTTGGTGAATTAGTATTTGTTATAAGGTGTAGGTTCTGTACCATCCTGTTATAAGATGCTTTGAATGAACTGTTTTCATCAAGTGTATATTTAAGTGACAGCCTTGGTTCAAGGTAAATAAATGGGTCACCAATCCTTTCCCATTTATCATACTCTTTTTCACTGATAACCTCATCTGAATCAGGATGCTCAGGGTCAAGGTATTCACGCACTTTTCCTTTTCCTACCTGTTGGAATACTGAAAGCCTCAAACCATATTTTACTGTTAAAAGCCTTCCTATGTTTTGCTCATTTGATGCATACACAGCACCCTCAAGTGCATTGTAATTGGTTAAAACCAGGTCAGTGAAATAAGAGTTCTCATCCACATTTATCCTCCCTGGTTCAAAGTGGTGATAAAAAAAGTTCAACCCAAAATTGATCTTATTTTTTGCATTCAGGAAATAGGTAAAATCTTCCTTTATATTTAAATCCCTGATGGTTGAGTTCCAGTCAAACTGGTCAGCATTGCTGCCTGGAACTCCAAGGTTATAATCATATTTACTGTAAATTAATGAAATATTTGAGAAAAGGTTATCCCCATATAAATGGTTCCACCTCAATGTACCTGTAATATTCCCCCACCTCATATAAAGTGACTCTCCTAACTTAAAGTAATCATCACCTGTGTATGCTGACAGGTATATCCTGTCATTATCTCCTAGCTGCACATTTGTTTTCAGGTTTAGGTCATAAAAATAAAGCTGGTTTTCTTCCAGTGCCTCAAGCCCTGCCAACTTCCCAATAAAGTCAGCATATGTGCGCCTGCCCGATACAATAAAACTCCATTTATCTTTAATAATGGGGCCTTCAAAGGTTAGCCTGCTTGAAATGTTCCCAATGCCCCCATTGCCCTGGAATTTTTTTGAGTTCCCATCTTTCATCCTGATATCAACCACAGAAGAAGCTTTCCCTCCATATATTGCAGGTATACCTCCTTTATATACTTGTATGTCTTTAATGGCATCAGAGTTAAAAACAGAAAAGAAGCCCATCAGGTGTGAAGCATTATAAACAGGTGCTTCATCCAACAACAACAGGTTCTCATCAGGGCCTCCTCCACGTACATATAAACCTGAACTGCCTTCCCCGCCATTTTGTATGCCAGGTAACATGGTAATGCTTTTCAGGACATCAACTTCCCCCATAAAAGTGGGAAGTTTCTTTATAAGTTTTACCTGCATTTTTTCCATGCTCATGGCAATGTTCTCTACATTCTTATTCCTTTTTACAGCAGAAACCAACACTTCTTCAATGTCTTGTGGGGTTTCTTCCAACATAATGATTTTCTTTTGATTAGAAGAAAAAGTTATTTCATATGACTGTGAATTATACCCAATATATGAGTATGAGACCCTGTGAGTGCCAGCAGGAACTAAAATGGAATAATACCCATAGGCATTGGTAACTGTGCCTGTTTCAAGTTCAGGAATATAAACAGTAGCCCCAATAAGTATTTCACCATTTGAACTGTCTTTTATGTAACCACTTAGGGTGTGGTTCTGGGCAAATACCTGTGTGCTAAAGAATATCCATATGGATAGGATGCAAAATTGTTTCATTAAATAAAATATTAATTGTTTTCATGGCTTTTTCAGAAATACTGACATACAAAATTAATTATGGTTGCATCCTGAAAATAAAATGAATGTTAAATATTAACAAACTTGCTTAAAGTTGAAATGAAAGCTGGAAAATGAATAGTAAAATCCTGTAAAGGGCATGATTTTGCCGATAAGTGAGAAGGTATGAAGAATAATTAAATGGATAATCTTAATATAAAAAAGGCTTTGGGGGCAACTTTAATTATTAGCCAATTAAAATTCGATTTTATAACTAATATTTGGAATAATAATGGCTTCCATTTCACGCTCAATTACACCTGTTTGCAAATTCCTCCTAAAACCATAAAACTCTTTAACCCCTGTTGCATTTATTACATTGAAAGACCAGGTTGATGAATGTTTAGGTTTATTAATCCTGTAATTCAATGTAAAATGGACAAACAATGAAGGGTCAAGTGATTCCCCAAAAGCTTTATTATATTGATAATGTATTGATCCTGAACTTCCTGACAAGGAATAATCAACAGGGATATACCTATCTCCTCCCTGGAATGAAACCCTGCCATTAAGGCTTAGGAGGTTTTGTTTGTTTTTCCCCACCTGCCACTCCTTACCTGCCAACACATTCACTAAAAATTGCCTGTTATACCTGGTATTCCTCCATAAACCATCACCTCCTTTATACTCTGAGTTGAAAAGGGAAGCTGTAAGCAAATAGTAATACCCATTGCTTAAGAAGCGCTCCAGGGTAAGGTCAACTCCAATATTTTCTCCTTTCCCTTTATTCACCAAGGGGCTGTTTATAAACCAATTATCTTTTATGTTCAAGGTTGAAAAATAACTTCTTTGCTCAATTGGCACATTGGTTAACCATTGGTAATAGGGTTCTATTTTAATCCTGGTATTATCAGTTATTTGTAGGCTATAGTTAAAAACAAGGTGGTTTGAATAGGTAAAATCCAACTCTTTATTGATTAAATCCCTATTCTCATTCCTTGCAAAATAAATGTTCAACCTCTCAAGCCTTGAATGCTTCCCATATGCTGCCCCCAGTGTTTGTGTATGTGACATGTCCCAATTAATACCCACCCTTGGCTCAATGGTTTGGTTTGAATTCAATGTAAAATATTGTGTATGCAAACCGGCCACAATGTTTACTTGTTGTGAAAGCCTGATATTGGAACTACTGTATGCTGAAAGCAAGAAACTGTTCCCTTTACTTTCTACTATGGTTTGAAATGGCTCTCCCAATTCTGGTGCCTGTTGAATCATCATATCATAATTTATATTGGTAGCTATAATGCCTGTCCTATTGGTATGTTGCTTCCCAAATTTATGGTTCAGATAGCTTGAAAGGACAAGGTTCCAGTTGGTATTCTTTATTTTCTCCCTGTGCTGAAGCTGCTGGTTCATATCCATTTCGTCCACAAAATAATCCAACCCATTCCCTGCTATTGCCAATGATGACCTGATATAAGTATTTCCCCCTGTATAAATTTTGTGTGTTAGCCCAACAGCCCCCATGTATTGTGAAGCATCACTTTTTTCTTTATCCTGTGTATAGTGCCAGTCAGCTGTATCTTTTTCAGGTTCAGTGCCAGAGCCATCCAACAACCCCATCCCCCAAAGGGAATAAGTACCCATATTTTTTGTTGGGAAATTTAGCTTAAAAGCCAAATCCTGATAGGTTGTCCCTTCAGCATCTTCAGGCAGTAAAGGTTTTAAAAGAGCCAGGGTTGAGTACCTATAATTAAACAAATAGGATGATTTCCCTCCTCTTTTGAAAGGGCCTTCTGAACTGAAGTCTATGCCAATACCACCCACCTGGAATGTATGCTCATGCTGGCTATTATTCCCGACCCTCATTTGCATATCAAAAACTCCTGATATGGCATTCCCATATTCAGCAGGGAAAGCCCCTGTATAAAAATCAGAATTTGCCAGCATTTGGCTGCTTAATGCTGTTAACCCACCTGCCCCAAAAGCAGAAAGGTCAGCAAAATGGTTAGGGTTCGGTATTTCAACCCCTTCCATCCTCCAAGAAAGCATTTGTGGGGCATTCCCCCTAACCACAATCCCATTGTCACCCAGGTTGCTGGCTACCCCAGCAAAAGATGAAGCCAGCCTTGCAGGGTCATCAAAACCTCCTGCATATCTTTGGGCTTCCTCAACACTTAGCATCCTGGCACTTACAGTTGCCATATTATTCAATGGCAATTCTTTATTTACCTTGGGCTTAACTTTGACTTCATCCAGAGCAACAATTGATTCACGCAAAGTTACATCCATGACTACCTCTTTTCCAGAGCTAACCAATACCTCACGCAACAATGCTGGCTCATAACCTAAAAAGGAAATTTCAATATCATACCTCCCAATGGGCACCTTTACCAACCTGTAATTCCCATTTACATCAGTAATAGTTCCCAACAATGGGTTTGAATTTTTAATGACCACATTTGCATAAGGCACGGGTTGCCCTGTGGCTTCATCAACCACCTTGCCCTTTATGGTTTGTGAGAGTTCTTGCCCAACTGAAAAATAAATCCCAATAAAATAAAACAGAATAAACAATTTGATCGTTTTCATATAAATGGCTTTAAATTACTGCTACAAATATTCAGTGTCTTTTAATTTATTGCAATACTTATTATTCAGTATTTTTTAATATGGACGATATAACAAAATTATACCAGGAATATGATATGCTGCTTAACCAACAGCAATTTGATGAAAAGAACCTTGACTACAACAAACTTAAAAAACATGTTGCTTTTCTTGAACAATTGGATGTAATTGACAGCAGTGCTTTATCCATTTTTGATTTAAATAAAAAAGAACATATCTATGTTTCCCAAAATTATTCTAAAATGTTGGGTTATAACCTTGCCGAGGCAGAAAAAGGAGGGAATGCATATTTCGATATGAAAGTACATCCTGATGATTTCTATGTGAATTTAAAAAATGGGATTGAATTGATGAAATATGCCTATTCTGTACCTATTGAAGAAAGGAAAGATTTCAAACTAGTTTCTGAATACAGGGTTAAAAATGGGAACGGAAACTATATCAGGATTATTGAACAACAGCAGGCTCTTGAGCTTGACAATAATGGAAATATCTGGGTAGCCTTAAGCACAGTTGACGTATCTCCTGAACAGGATTTAAATATTGGGGTCAAAGGGCAGATTTTTAATTTTAGGACCGGAAAGTTGGTTCCATTTCAAATGGCTTCACATCCATCAAAGCCAGCAAGCCCGCTCAGCAAAAGGGAAAAACAAGTACTGGGTATGATAAAAAATGGGATGTTAAGTAAAGAAATTGCAGAAAAATTATTTATTAGTATCCACACTGTTAATACACATAGGCAAAGGATACTGGAAAAACTGAATGCCTCCAATTCTTTTGAAGCCATACAATATGCCACTCAAATCGGGATAACTGGTTAAGAACTAAATATTAAACCCCTTTTTTAGCCTTCCCAAAGCTTCCTTTAAGGTATTCCTGGGGCAGCCAATGTTTATCCTAAGCCAGCCATCACCTCCTGTCCCAAACCTACCTCCATCATTTAACCCAACTTGTGCTTTTTCAATGGCATAATTAAATAACTCCTCATTTTTCATCCCATATTCCTTGAAATCAAGCCAAATTAAATAAGTAGCTTCTGGTTTCATAACCCTAATTTTTGGGAGGTTTTCCTTAATAAAAGCCTCCAAATAGTTATAATTATCCTGTAAATATGCAATCAGTTGTTCCAGCCATTCATCTCCATGGGTATATGCAGCCTGCATAGCTACAGTCCCAAAAATATTCCCCATCCCCAGGTGCCCAACACCCAGGGTGCGTTCATACCTTGTAAATTTTGCCTTGTTTGGGATAATTACCAATGAAGAAGAAAAACCAGCCACATTGAATGTTTTGCTAGGAGCCATACAAACCAGGCAGTTATCAGCAAACTCTTGTGATATGCTGGCAAAAGGGATATGCTTGTGCCCTTTAAATATAAGGTCAGAGTGGATTTCATCAGAAACAACAAGGATATTATTCTCTATGCAGATATTGCCCAATTCTGTGAGTTCTTCCCTTGTCCAAACCATGCCGCCAGGATTCTGTGGGTTACACAGCAAGAGCATTTTTGTGTTTTTATCAATTTTTGATTTTAAATCTTCAAAATCAAACGTGTACCTGCCATTTTCTATCTTTAAAGGGTTTTCAATAATTTTCCTTTTGCTGCCTTTCACCAAGTCAAAAAATGGGAAATAAACAGGTGGCTGCACGATTATTTTATCTCCTGTTTTTGTAAATGTTTCAACAGCCAGTGTCAATCCTGCCACCACTCCCGGGCTATATGATATCCATTCTTTCTGCACCTCCCAGTTGTGCCTCCTTTTCATCCAGTTAATGATTGACTGGTAGTATTTATCACACCTGAAAGTATACCCAAAAATTTCATGCTTGGTCCTTTCTTTTATGGCATCAACAATAAAATCAGGTGTTTTAAAATCCATGTCAGCTACCCAAAGGGGCAACACTTCATCAGACTTGAAAAACCATGAACGTGCATCATATTTCAAACAATTAGTGCCTTCTCTGTTGATGATTTCATCAAAATTATATTGTCCCATTTACACTTATTTTTTTCAGGTAATTTAACCCCAAACCACTTTCAACTTTCAATACAAAATTAAATTTATTCAGCTTTAAACATAACTCAAAGTCTGATGATGGAGACCAGCTTTGTTTTTTAAGGTCAAAAAAACGCGCTCCTGAACCATAACGCAACTTGGAAACCATTGTTTGAAAATCAGTTGGCTTCCCTTCCAGTTCATTTTTAATATATTCAGCACAAAAAGTGTCTTCATCAGTTGGGTATTGGCAGGCATAGCCCATACAAACCAGTGAAACAGTTGCAGGGTTTTGTGCTTTTATATAATCTACAATAGCTGACATGTTTACAAAACTTCCTGTGATTATTTCATCAGCATTGGCAGCATTGTCAATACCTTGTGTCCCTGAACTGGTAGTATGTACAATGGTTTCCCCCTTAAAATCCTCAGCTGCAATGTGGGTAGGAGAATTTCCAAAATCAAACCTTGGGGGGCGCAGTTCATTCCGTTCACCTACCAACACATACTCAGGGTATTTTTCCTTCAGGGCATATGCCTTTTCAATATCCCCAACAGGGATAATCTTTTCAGCACCTTTATTAAAAGCATAACAGGCTGTGGTAAAAGCCCTAAAAACATCAATAATAACCACCAGCCCTTTTGCAACTTTTGTTCCTTCAAGCAATTGCAATATTTCTACTTTCATCCAAACTTTTTCCCGAATGTAAACAAAAATTTAGTTCCCACAGGATTATTTACATGGTATTGTTTTTGATAAAACTTTCATTTTTCAACATAAAGAAATGATATAGAAAGCATTAATGAATTTCAAAATAACATAACAATTATTACATATTCACATTATTTTTTTTAATATTCCCACAACATATATTTTTACAACACATTTTAATAATTGCAGTATCTATTTATAATGATGGGACACTGATATATGAAGCAGGGCTTGGCTATGACTTTTCAATATCAAAAGGGTATGATATTTCTGGATTAGTAAAAGGTGATTATATATTAAGCCATAATAACAAAACTGAAACATTTAATTATTATTTTAAAAAATAATTTTGTCCATAAGGTAGATTTACAAAAGGCAGTTCTGGTCAGAACTGCCTTTTGTATTATAATAAAACTTAAATTTTGTTAACCCTTGCCTTCCTGCAAGCATCCTCAACCACCAGCAAACCACTGGTTTACATTCCTCATAACCATTAGATTTAAAGGGTTTGTAAATAATTTTCAAAAATTTCGTTACAAAAACCAGGATATTGAGTCAAATGAAACGTTAAGGAAGATTAAACCTTATATGAGTTTTTTATTCTATATTATCTAGTAAAAACAAATATCATAACCGTGCAAATAACAATTAATAACCTTAATAAAGTTTACAAAAATGGCAATCATGCCATTAAAAATATTGAATTGGAAATTCCAAGTGGGATGTTTGGGTTGTTGGGTCCAAATGGAGCTGGGAAATCTACACTTATGCGCATATTGGTTACCCTTATGAAACCCAGCAGTGGGCAAGTAAAAGTTGATGGGCTTGACCTCCTGAAAAACAGGCGTCAAATACGCTCAATGCTTGGTTACCTTCCTCAAGATTTCAGTTTTTTTTCAAAGTTAAAAACATATGAGTTCCTTGATTATGCTGCTCGCCTGGCAGGCATGAAAAGTGCATCAAAAAGGCGCCAGGCTGTTGACCAGATGTTGGAAGAAGTAGGCTTGTTTGAAGCCCGTGACAGGAATGCCAATAAGCTATCAGGTGGAATGAAAAGAAGGTTAGGGATTGCACAGGCACTGATCAATGAACCCAAAATAATTATTGTTGATGAACCAACCACAGGGCTAGACCCTGAAGAACGAATTCGTTTCAGGAATTTGTTGTCAACAATAAGTACCACAGATGTTATCATCATCCTTTCAACACACATTGTAGGAGATATTTCAAGTACATGCCACAATATGGCCCTGTTAAACAAAGGGCAATTGGCATTTGCAGGCTCTCCAGAAGAGTTGGTAAAGCAGGCTGAAGGTAGTGTCTGGCTAATTAAAGCCACTGAGGCTGAATACCTTGAGATTAATGAAAAATTCCCTGTGATTTCAACAATCCCTGCTGAAGGAGGCTGGGAAATACAAGTTGTTGCTGATGAAATTAATGGTTATTATGGGGAACAAATTGAACCCAACCTGGAACATGCTTATGTGCATTTTATGGAAAACAAGTTAAACCAATGGTCTAATTCTTAAATACCCTGAAAATGATTTCTCTTCACAATATTCTATCCATAGCAAAATATGAAAGGAAAACCCTGTTGCGTAGCTGGTTTTTCAGGATATTCAGCATCTTGTCTTTATTTATACTTTTTGGGATAAACTTTGGCTTTATCATTGAAAGTGGTGGTGGTGAAAGTTGGTCCATTAGAAGCATCCCTTCTGCAATACCATATTTTAATTTATTGATTTTAAATGTAGTCCAGGCTGGGATAGCAGTTTTCCTTGCTTCTGATTTCCTGAAACGTGATAAAAAATTAGATACAACAGAGGTCATTTACATGCGCTCAATGACCAATGGAGAATATGTAATTGGGAAAACATGGGGCAACTTACAGGTTTTCCTTGTGCTGAATGTTATTGTCCTTACAATGGCACTGATTTTTAACTTGGTTGCCAAAGGGATAGGTGTTGACTTTGCAGCATATGGTATTTACCTGGTTTTAATCAGCATCCCTACATTGATATTTATAATGGGGCTCTCCTTCCTACTTATGAGCATTATTAGAAACCAGGCAATTACTTTTGTCCTGATCCTTGGGTACATTGGAATTACCTTGTTTGTTGTACAAGCTAAATTCTACTACCTTTTTGATTATATGGCATTTAACATTCCCATGTTAAGTTCGGGCATTGTTGGTTTTGGAAATTTGGATGTAATCCTGAGCCACCGCGGAATATATTTTAGCCTGGGGCTTGGGTTTATTTTCCTCTCTATTTTTATGTTGAAAAGGCTGCCACAGTCAGAGAAAATGACCCTGTTCTCCCTGGTAGCCAGCATATTGTTTATAGCTATTGGAGGGTACTTGGGATATAACCATATTAGCCAGTTTAAAGCCAATGAGCAGCTTAGGGCTAAAGCTATAATCTTAAACAACAAGTATGTGGCAGTTGCAAACCCAGACGTCCTTTCTCATTCCATTAACCTTGAACACCATATGAATTCTATAACCTCAACATCTGTTATTGAAGTGAAAAATAGTTTTGAAAAACCACTTGAACAACTTGTTTTTAGCCTAAATAATGGGTTACAGGTGAAAGAGCTTAAAATAGATGGCAAAGAATCCACTTTCTTAAGGGAAGAACATCTCATCCTTATCAAAAAAGATGTTAGGTTGGAGCCAGGAAATACTTCAACCATTGAAATAACTTACCAGGGCAATATTAATGAAGCCCTTTGTTACTTAGATATTGATGAAAAAACCATGCGGGAAAAACACGGTACATTTGTGATCAATATTGATAAAAGGTTTGCATTTATTGAACCTGAATATGTATTGCTCACAAAAGAAGCCAACTGGTACCCTACGCCTGGTGTTACTTATAGCACAACTGATGTAAAATGGAACCAGCCACAATTTACCCAATTCAATCTAAAAGTAAAAACCAGCCCCCAGCTAGTAGTTGTCTCACAGGGAAACAGCAAAAAAACTGCTGAAGGGGAATTTGAATTTGAAAATGAAAACCTTTTGACGCATGTTTCCCTTTCCATTGGGAATTATGTAAGAAAAAGTGCCAAATCAGGGAATATTGAATTAGGGATATGGTATTTTAAAGGCCACGATTTCTTTGCCGGAACATTTACTGATGTAGAAGACACCATTGCTTCTATTATTTCTGACAGGTTGCAAGATTTTGAAAGGGACTACAACCTGGAATATTCTTTCAAAAGGTTGTCTACTGTCGAGGTGCCTGCCCAATTTAAAACATATGCACGCATTTGGACATCCAGCCAGGAGTTAGTCCAGCCTGAGCAGGTTTTAATCCCTGAGAAAGGGTTCCTTATCAGGGAAGCAGATTTTGCCAATGAAATAAAAAGGCAAGAAAGGTATGGCAGGTACAGGGATGAAAGCCTTACTCCAGAACAGATGCAAATCAGGATACTTAATAATTTCTTAGGAAACTTTTTTAATGAACAAGAAAGATCCAACTTCAGGTTCAGGGGTGCTGGGAATTTTCGGATGGAAGAAAAATTAAACCCTTATTTTATCTTTCCCGCATTATATAACTTCCAGCATACTATAAAATCAGATAAGTGGCCTATTTTAAATAGGGTATTTGAAGCATACCTGAAAAGCCAAAAAATGGACATGAGGTCAACATTCATGAGGAATATGAGTGGCATTAGTGAAGATGAACTTGCAAACATTGCATTGCAGGACTACACATTTGAAGAAATACTTGCTGACCCTGACCAAAAAAAGATCATTGACAATGTAATCAAATTAAAAGGTGATGTTTTGTTTTCAATGATACAATGGCAAGCAGGGCAAGAAGAGTTTGAAATATTTTTGCGTGAACTTCTTAATGAAAATAAATTTAAAAATATCCCTTTTGAAGAATTTGATAATCAAATCAATTCAAAATTTGGGTTAGAATTAGGACCATTAATGGATGATTGGTTCCAGGAAAAAACATTGCCTGGATACCTGATTTCCCCAATGAAAGCCATAAAAGTGAAAGCCGAGGACCAAATACAAACCATGGTTTCATTTAAGATTACCAATTTTTCTGATAAAGAGGGAATTGTAAAAGTGACTTTCAGGGTTGGGAACAGGAGGGGAAGAGGCTTTGGTGGTGGAGGCTCAAATGATAATATTGATTATGTGGTTTACCTTGAGCCTAACCAAACAAAAGATGTTAGCTATCTTTTAGACACTGACCCAAGGATGATGACCATCAATACACTAACAAGTAAAAACATCCCTCAAACCTTAACCGAAGGCTTCAGGGAAATAAAAGAAGATTTTAAAACCAAACCTTTTGAAGGTGAAAAAATTTCGGAAAAAGCTGTTTCCCTCCTTCAGCCAAATGAGATAATTGTTGATAATGAAGACCCAGGGTTTGAAATTACCCAGCAAGAAAATACTAGTTTGTTAAAAAACTGGATACTTAAAGAAGAAGAAAATACATTAAAATATACTGGATATAATCCCTGGAGGCCACCTGCCAACTGGACTCTAATTACAAATTCTGATTTTTATGGGGAGTATGTACGCTCTGGTTATTATATAAAATCAGGGGATGGTTCATTAAAAGCTAAATGGAATATCCCAATAAAAGAGGCAGGGTACTATGATGTTTACTACCATTTATACAAATCAGGAAATTTCAGGTTCGGAAGAGGTAGAGGAGAAGATAAAGGAGAATACCATTTTACAATCCACCATGATGATGGCAGTGAAGAGCAAGTATTGGAAATCCACAATGCTGATGAAGGTTGGAATCATATGGGGTCATTTTATTTTTCACCAGATACTGCTTTGATTGAGCTATCCAACCTATCTGAATTAAGGACTGTAAATGCTGATGCAGTGAAATTAGTTAAGCTTTAAAACAATTAAATAAAAAAGATGAACAACAGATTTTACAAACTTATTGCCAGCCTGGCTTTATGCTTCATGGCCTGGGGGGTAACAAACACAATTGCGCAAGAGGTTTTAACACTTGACAAGGCTTTGCAAATAGCAGAATCAGGCAGCCCTGACTTGAAAAGGTCGCTCCTAAACCTTGAACGTTTTGAAAAAAGCCTGGAGGCTCAGCGCGCTGCCCTGAAATCAAGGTTTAGCCTTGACATAACACCAGCTGATTACTCAAATACCAGGCGTTTTGACCAGCGTTATTCACAGTGGTATACCAATGAATCTTTTAAAACAAGTTCTACTTTCAGGGTTGAGCAACCTATCCTGGCCACTGATGGGACTTTATCACTGATAAATAATTTTGGGTGGCAAAATAGTAATTCAGAATTTGAGGGTGCACTAAGTGAAAACAAAGCTTTTACAAATAACCTCTATTTGAACTTGAACCAACCCCTGTTTACTTATAACAGGCGCAAATTGGCATTAAAAGAACTTGAACTGAGTTTTGAAGGTGCCAATATTAGCTATGCTATGCAGAGGCTTAACCTTGAAAAAAATGTAACCCAATATTTTTACAATGTATATATGGCACAAATGAACTTGGGGATTGCCAGGGATGAATTAGCCAATACACAAAAAAGTTATGATATTATCAAAAATAAAGTGGAAGCAGGGCTGGCTGCAAAAGAGGAACTTTACCAGGCTGAGCTGAACCTGTCTACTGCTAAATCTACCCTACAAAATAATGAAGTTGAAGTTGAAAATTCAAAAGACCAACTAAAACTTTACCTTGGCATGGATTTGTTTTCTGATATTACAGTTTTAGCCAATGTTGCTGCCAACCCAATCCCCGTTGATTTAGACAAAGCAATAGAACATGGGCTGGACTCCAGGATGGAACTTAGGCAAAGGGAAATTGATATTGAAAAAGGCCAGTTTGACCTTATTGTAACAAAATCAGAAAATGAATTCAAAGGAGACATAAACCTGTCTTATGGTATAATTGGGGATAATGAAAAACTCAACCAAATTTTTGACAACCCTACATTAAACCCACAGGTTTCAGTTTCATTTAATATACCCCTGTTTGACTGGGGAGCAAAAAAGGCAAAGATTGCTGCTCAGGAGGCTGCCATGAAAACAAATGAGTTAAGCCTATCAGACGAAAAAAATGGGATAATTATTTCAATCAGGCAGGTGTACAGGAACATACAAAACCAGCTAAACCAAATTGAAATTGCTGAACAAAATGAAAGGAATGCCCAGCTAACCTATGAAATTAACTTGGAGCGTTATGAAAATGGAGACCTGACAGGTATGGACCTTAACCTTTACCAAACTCAGCTTTCAGAGAAAAAAATTGCCAAAGCCCAGGCTTTGATCAATTACAAAATTGAACTATTAAACTTGAAAATACAATCACTTTTCGATTTTGAAAAGGATGAAGCAATCATTCCTTCAGAATTATACTTATCAGGCAAACAATAATCAGAAAAACCAGATCAAATGAAAAAAATAGGAATCCTTTTATTAGCAGTTACCATAGCAGGCCTTTATTCCTGCAACAACCAGTCTCAAAATGAAGAAGCTGACCTAGCTGTCCCTGTTTCTGTTGAAGATGTAAAACTACAGCCCATCCAGCAATTTATTAACACTACTGGTACTGCCAAATCATCCCAGGAAACTGAATTAAAATCAGAAATGGATGGTAACTATTACCTAGTGGTTAACCCATTAACAGGCAAGCCTTTTAAGTTAGGTGATGAAGTCAAAAAAGGGCAAGTGATCATCAAATTTGAAGATGCTGAATATGTTAATACAATTGCCATTGAATCCAAGAAGCTAAATCTTGAAATCTCAGAGCAGGAGTATGAGAAACAAAAATCACTTTACGAAAAAGGAGGAGTGACTTTATATGAACTTCGCAATTCTGAAGTTTCAAAGACCAATGCAAAATATGATTATGAAAATGCCGAGTTAAAACTTGCTAAAATGAATATTGTTGCTCCATTTAATGGTGTAATTGTTGCCCTGCCTTACTATACACAGAGTACACGTGTTACTGCTGGGCAATCAATGGTTAGCCTGATGAACTATAGGAAAATGTACATGGAATTTAACCTTCCTGAAAAAAACATTTCTGAAATTAGCAAAGGGCAAAAAGTATTGGTAACCAATTATACTATTTCTGAAGATACATTGATTGGGAAAATAAACTCAATTTCCCCAGCCATAAGCACTGAAACCAGGACATTTGGAGGGACATTGTTAATCGAAAACCCAAGCCTGAAATTACGCCCAGGGATGTTTGTAAAAGCTGACATTATCACTGCTGAAAAAGACAGTGTTATTGTGGTTCCTAAAGACCTGATCATTTCAGGAAACAGGGGTAAATATGTGTTCATTGTTGAAAGAAGTGCTGCACGCGAAAGGCGCATCAGGACAGGAATTGAAAACCAGGAAACTATTGAGGTGCTGGAAGGTTTAAAAGAAAATGACCGCCTGGTTGTGAAAGGTTTTGAAACATTAAGAAATGGTTCCAAAATAAAAGTAATTCGCTAAACATAACCAGGTAAATGATTTAAAATGAAAAAGTTAACTCAATTTTCAGTTAATTACCCGGTTACAGTCCTTATGGTGGTCCTGGGAGTCATCCTCCTGGGTTACATTTCATATGATAAACTTGGTGTTGACCTGTTTCCTGATTTGAATTCCCCAAGGATCTTTGTTGAAATAAAGTCAGGGGAACGCCCACCAGAAGAGATGGAAAAACAGTTTGTTGAGAACATTGAGGCACTGGCAATCAGGCAATCTGATGTTATCCAGGTGACTTCTGTTACAAAGGTGGGTTCTGCTCAAATAACTGTTGAATATACCTGGGACAAAGACATGGATGAAGCTTTTCTTGACCTACAGAAAGAGCTTAACATGTTTGCCCAGAACCTTGAAATTGACGACCTGAATATTACACAGCACGACCCCAATACTTCTCCTGTTATGATCATTGGGCTTACCCACAATGAAATAACTGACATGAATGAATTACGGAAAATTAGTGAAAACTACATTCGTAATGAATTGGTCAGGTTAGAAGGAGTTGCTGAGGTTGAATTGTCAGGGCAGGAAGAAAGTGGGATTATCATCAGCACAGACCAATACAGGCTTGATGCACAAGGGCTTTCAATGGATGAAGTTAGTGGCAGGATACAAAATTTTAACAGGAATGTTTCTGGTGGCAGGATCAGTGAGCTTGGCATGCAGTATATTGTAAAAGGTGTAAGCCTGCTTCAAGACAAAGAAGATTTTGAGAACCTGATTGTTGGTTACAAAGCTGTCCGCTCTGAGGAGGATGGGCAAACTTCATTTGAAAGGGCTTCCGTCTATTTGAAAGATGTAGCAACTGTAACTTTTGGGAATAAAGACCCTTATAACATTGTCAGGATAAATGGGCAAAGGTGCGTGGGGCTGTCCATTTACAAGGAAACAAAATACAATACTGTTAAATCAGTAGAGCAAATTAAAGAAGCTTTAGTAAACATAGAAAAAGCACTTCCAGGATACAAGTTAACACAGGTAACTGACCAGGGGAAATTTATCAGTGGTGCTATTAAGGAAGTCCAGGAAACAGCTTTATTGGGGATTTTGTTGGCAGTTATGGTTTTATTCCTCTTTTTAAGGAGGTTTGGCACAACACTGATAGTCAGTATTGCTATCCCCATTTCTATTATAGCCACCTTCAACCTGATGTATTTCAACGAGCTCACAATCAATATCATGACCCTTGGAGGCCTGGCATTGGGGGCAGGTATGCTGGTTGATAATGCCATTGTGGTACTGGAAAATATTTTCAGGAACCATGAAAATGGCATGAGTGTCAGGGAGGCTGCAGTTGTTGGGACATCACAGGTGGGAGGTGCTATCACTGCCTCTACATTAACAACCATCATTGTATTCCTCCCAATTGTCTACCTGCATGGTGCTTCAGGTGAATTATTTAAAGACCAGGCATGGACAGTAGCTTTTTCATTGCTATCATCATTGTTTGTAGCCATCTTCCTGATACCCATGATGTATCATCGTTTTTACAGGAATAAAACAGCCCCTATAAAACAAAGGTCTTTGAAAATTGGTGGATATGGCAGGTTCCTTGGAAAAGTTTTAAAAGTGAAATGGGTAATTATCCTGGTTGGGGTTATTTTGGTTGGAGGCTCAATTTTGTTGATACCATTGATTGGTACTGAATTTATGCCCCAAACTGAAACCAATAAAGTTACCATGGAGCTAAAACTTCAGGAAGGTACTGAACTGGAAAGGACCCAGTCAACAGTTGAAGTTATTGAAACTGTCCTCACTGATTATTTGGGAGATAACCTGGATAAAATTTATTCACATTCTGGACCAACCTTTGGCATATCAGAAGATGAAAGTTCTGTTTTTGAAGGTGAAAACACAGCAGAGATCCAAGTAATATTGAAACCTTGGACCTCCATATCAACTAGCCAGGTTATTGCTTCAATGAATAAATTTACACAAGGGGTTGAAGGTTTGGAAGTAAATTTTTCGCAAGAAGAAAGTGCTTTGAAATCAATTCTTGGCACTGATGAAGCACCTGTTGTGGTTGAAGTGAGGGGTGAGGAACTGGATAAGATAGAAGATATTGTCCTTCAGGTGAAAGAGAAAATGGCAGGTATTGATGGGCTTTTTAATATCCAAACTTCAATTGAGGATGGTGCCCCTGAAGTTGAGATTATAGTTGACAGGATGCGTGCAGGTATGTACAACATTGACATGAATACCATTATTTCACAGTTGCAGGATCAATTGGAGGGTAAAACTGCAGGGAAACTTGAGAAAGATGGAGAATTACAAGACATCACCATAAAAGTCCCTGAAAAAGGGCTGAACGAAATTAATAACATGATGATCACTTCAGGGGCAGAAATGTATAGGTTAAGTGAATTGGCTGAAATTTCTTATGGGGTTTCCCCTAAAGAAATATTCAGGCGCAACCAGAACAGGATAGGCAAAATTACCGCCCAAATGAATAAAGGGCTGGCACTTGACCATGTTGCCACATCAATCCGTGAAGCCACCCAAAGCATTGACCTTCCTCCTGATTCCAGGATTTTAGTTACTGGTGAAGAAGAAAAAAGGCAGGAATCAATGAACAGCCTTGGATTTGCATTGCTACTTTCTATTGTATTGGTTTACATGGTACTGGCATCACAGTTTGAATCATTAATACACCCTTTCACAATCCTTTTAACCATCCCACTTGCAGTGGTGGGTAGCATACTCATTTTCTTCATTATGGGGAAAACACTCAACATAATGGCTATTATTGGGGTGATCATGCTGGTAGGTATTGCAGTGAATGATTCCATTATACTTGTTGACAGGATAAACCAGCTGATCAAAGAAGGAATGGAAAGGAAGGATGCCATTTTATATGCAGCCCAGCAAAGGATCAGGCCTATTATAATGACCTCTTTAACCACAGTGTTGGCACTGCTCCCACTTACCATTGGTTTTGGAGAAAGTGCATCATTGCGTTCACCAATGGCCCTTGCTGTAATTGGAGGGCTGGTAACATCCACACTATTAACCCTGTTAGTAATCCCTTGTGTGTATGATGTATTAGACAGGATCAGGAGCCTGTTTGTGAGAAAAAGGACAGTGGAGGTCAAAGAATCTTAATTCATTTTACTGGTAATGAAATTTATAATTAATAGGAAAGTATTTATCAGCATGTTATTTATTGGGCTTACTTTTTTAGGGTATGTTTCCTATAAAAGGTTGCCTGTTGAGTTGATGCCCAATGCAGAACTCCCCATGCTGTTCGTACAAGTGAGTTCCAGGATAGAGATAGACCCTGATTATATGGAAAACCAGGCTGTTATCCCCATTGAAGGGGCTATCAGTACTATGGAAGGAATTGAAAGTATTGAATCTTTCCTGAACAACAGGACAGCTTCTATAAGGGTTAATTTTAAACAAAATGTAAACTTCAAGTATACTTTCCTCAAACTCCAGGAAAAGATTGAACAAGCTACTGATGGCCTGGATGAAAATTTTATGGTCAATGTTAACAAAGTTGACATACAACAGCTCACCAACCAATTTATGGAACTGCAAGTGCGCGGAAGTGGTGGAGTTGACAGGGTTAGGAATATTGTTGACCAGGAAATTACTGCTGAATTTGAAAACATTGATGGGGTGGCCTCAGCAAATGTGTATGGTGGGAAAGAGCGCTCAATTGAAGTACTATTTGATAAAGATGCATGCGAAGCACTGGGCATCACAGCTTCTCAAATAAGGAATGCCATTTCTTCCAATACCAGAGACAGGACATTTACAGGTTATTTGCATGAATCAAAGAAACAATACTTTGTGCATGTAACTGCTGAATATCAGAATGTAAATGAAATTGAGAACATTATTGTTGCTGATGGCCCCATTTACCTGAAAGATATTGCTGAAGTATATTTTGGGGTAAAAGAAGAGGAAACCATAAGCCGGGTTAATGGGAAAGATGCTGTGTCCATTTCACTGGTCAGTGATTCTCAGGCTAACCAAATTGACCTTTCACATAAGGTTCAGGAAATTATTAAAGAACTGAACAGGAAATTAGTTTCTAAAGATGTAGAAATTGTGGTTCAGACAAATATGGCTGAAACCATGGAAAAAAATATTGACCAGATTATTGAGCTGGCATTGATTGGTGGGCTTTTGGCTGTTTTTGTATTATGGATGTTCCTGAAAAACCTCAGGATAGTTTCATTTATTGCACTGGCAATACCCATTTCAGTATTTACAGCTTTTAACCTGTTTTATGCTTTTGACATTTCAATTAACAGCCTTACCCTTGTTGGGTTGGTACTGGCCATAGGGATGTTGCTAGACAACAGTGTAGTGGTACTTGAAAATATTTATCGTTTGTCAGGAAATCGTTTCACTCCTGATAAAGCTGTTATTCAAGGTACTGAAGAAGTTTGGAGGTCAATAGTTGCAGCTACACTAACCACCATAACTGTTTTCCTGCCCTTCCTGTTCTCTTCAAACTATATGGTAAAACTTTTGGGAAACCATATTGGGATATCCATCATATCAACTTTGGTTGTTTCCTTGTTTGTAGCCCTGCTTTTAATTCCAATGGCAGCACATTTGATGCTGAAAAGAAGCTCAAGGCATAATATCTTTTATGAAAAAGTTACCACAAATAACAGGATAATACAGGTTTATATCCTTTTACTGAAAGCTAGTATGCGTTTCCCTGCACGCACCACCATTGGTGCTGTGGTAGTTTTCTTCCTTGCTGTTTTTATTGTACTGGCCATTAGTGTTAATAGCCTTGAAGAAGTTGAAGAAAACCAATTCTCAGTGTATGTTACAATGCCTACTGGCTCAACCCTTGAAGCCACTGATGTAATCGTGCAAGAGGTAGAAAACAGGATAGGGGAAATAAAGGAAAAGCAAGATATTATATCAAAAATTGAGGAAGAAGAAGCTATCCTAACTGTAATACTCCAGGATGATTTCAAGAAAATTGATGACAGGTCTATGGCCGAGATCAAATCAGATGTGGAATCAAAAATGAGGCAGGTTTCCAATGCTGAGATCAGCTTGACAGCCCCTTCATCAAGTGCTAGTTTCCGTGGAGGTGGTGGCATAGGTGGCATGGGGCGCAGTGGTACTGAGAATTTTGGTGCATTCCTGGGAATTGGCACAGACCAGGAAAGGATTGTGATCAAAGGGGAAAACTTTGAAGTAATGAAAGGTGTTGCAGAAGACCTGCAATATTACATTGAAGACCTTGAATCCATAAGGAATGCAAACATCAGTGTGGCAAGTAACCGCCCTGAAGTACACCTCTATTTCAACCAGCTTTTATTAACTGAATACAACCTCAGCCTGGCTAATATCACCAATGAGTTAAATTCCTTTTCACGGGAATTTACTGCAGGGGTCAACTTCAAACAGGGCACTGAAGAGTATGAGATCATTATCAAAGAAAAACAACCTGTTGGATATGAAGAGGAAAATTCAGAGAAAAACATGGATGACCTGAAAAGACTTCAGGTAAACAATCAGCAGGGAGGCACCTATTATTTACAAGACCTGGCAGACATGGTGTATGCTGAAGGAATGGCAAACATTACCAGGGTGAACCAGGAAAAGCAAGTTGAACTGAATTATCGTTTTGTGAGTGAATCTTCAAGCTCAAAAGATTTACTGGAAGCTTACAGGCTGGAAATTGACGAAATTGTAAGTTCTTATAAGCTGCCACCAGGTATTGCAATTGAAGTTATCCATGAAGAAGACCAATTTTCAGAATTCTACTTTTTAATTGCTGCTGCATTTATCCTTATTTTAATGATTTTGGCATCTGTATTTGAATCAGTTTCAACACCTTTTGTGTTAATGTTTTCTATCCCATTAGCTGCTATTGGGTCATTCCTTGCACTAATATTCACAGGTAACAGTTTATTCAATGCCAATACATTAACAGGGTTTTTGATCTTGCTGGGGGTAGTGGTTAACAATGGCATTATTTTAATTGATTATACCAACATATTACGGAAAAGGGGTTATGGTAAGTCCAGGGCATTAATGATGGCAGGGCTTTCTCGTGTCCGCCCAATCCTTATTACTGCCACTACAACCATAGTAGCTATGTTCCCATTGGCAATGGGGCAGGCAGAATATGTAGGTGCAATAGGGGCTCCATTTGCCATCACAGTTATTGGTGGGCTGGCACTTAGTACACTTCTTACTTTAATTTTTATCCCAACTTTTTATGCTGGGTTAGAAAATTCTATTAATTGGGTAAAATCATTGGACTGGAGGATTAGGCTGCTTCAGCTAGTATTCTTTATTTCAGCAGGCATTTACATCTATTATGAAATAGATAGCTTCTTATGGCAGATGGTTTCCTTTGTGCTGGCAATTGTTTTAATTCCTGGGGTAACTTACTTCATAATGACCAGCTTAAGGCAGGCAAGCACGAAAGTTATTGATGAAACCGAGCCCATTAAAATTAAGATCAGGAAGCTTGTTAAAATATATGACAGGGACAGCAGGTTTGCACGTGAATGGAAATCAGGGATAAAGATACGGGAACGTGCAGGTTTAATAAAAACCTACAAAAACAAACGCGATTTTTATGACCTTGTTTGGCTGATCCCTTTGTTCTCCTTCCTGGTTTATTTCACATTTTTCTATGTGGGTTCTGATACATGGATGTGGATTTTGTCACACCTGGTTTATTTCTTCACATTTTTGATATGGCAGCCTGCCAGGCAGGTATTGTCTAATAAATATGTAGAGACCAGAAAAGAAAAGTTCAGGAAAATCCGGGAAATTATCCAACAAATATTGTATTGGGCAATCCCCATGGTGTTTGTATTTATCTTCTTTAAAAGATGGGATAACGTTGGGATGGTAATCTTTGTTGGTTTGTTGTGGCTTATATTCCTGACCATTTATGCCTCTTCTCAATATATAAAAAGAAAAAACCTGAATATTGCCCGAATAAGTGGGCGTTTTGGTACAATTAGGCGTGGTTATTTTAACATGGTAAGGATGATCCCTGTAATTGGAAAACAGAAAAAACCATTCAGGGCACTGAATGGTGTATCATTGGAAATAAAGACCGGGATGTTTGGCCTATTAGGCCCCAATGGTGCAGGAAAATCAACCATGATGAGGGTCATCTGTGGTATATTGGAACAGAGTTATGGAAAGATATGGATAAATGGGCTGGACACAACCAAGCATAGGGAAGAGCTGCAAGGGCTGATTGGGTACCTGCCACAAGCTTTTGGTACATATGAAAACATGAGCGCTTGGGAATTCCTTGACTACCAGGGGATATTAAAAGGTATCAGGGACAACCAAACCAGGAATGAAAGGCTGGAATATGTGCTTAAATCTGTGCATATGTATGAACGAAAAGATGACAAAATAGGTTCTTTCTCGGGTGGGATGAAACAAAGGATTGGGATTGCCCAAATACTCCTTAACCTTCCAAGGATTTTGGTAGTTGATGAACCCACTGCTGGCCTTGACCCACGAGAAAGGATCCGTTTCAGGAACCTATTGGTTGAACTTAGCCGTGAGCGCATTGTGATCTTTTCAACCCATATTATTGAAGATATTTCAAGTTCATGTAACCAGGTGGCTGTGATAAACAAAGGAAACCTGAAATATTATGGGACTCCACAAGATATGTTGGATATTGGGGAAGGCTTTGTATGGCAATTTACAATCCCTGCCAAAGAATTTGACACCTTTGCCAATAAACAACTAATTGTACACCATATGCGTGATGGGAAAAACATAAAAGTAAGATGCCTTGCCAAAGAAAAGCCTGCTGAGGATGCCATCAGTGTTTCACCACACCTTGAAGATGCATATTTGTGCCTGTTGAAAGATTTTGTTTAAAAGTAAATAACCTGTAATGAGTTCAAAACTGCATATAAAAGATAGCCTTATCATCATTGGGAAAATGATAAGGTATAACCTTAAAATTATTTTTGCCAATAAGTTCATATGGTTCTTAATTGCATCATTTGGGATTTTCCTGTTTTTTGCCATTCAATTTATTGTGGAAGGAAATACCATAGATGATGGAACCATATATGGGCTTCTACTGTTTCCAGGCATTTTATTGATTTTTTATCCCACTGTTTTTGGTATCCAGCATGATGATGATTCAAGGATGTTGGAAATCCTGTTTGGAATTCCCAATTACAGGTATAAAGTTTGGTTGGTGCGTTTATTAATGATCTTTTCAGTGGTTTTCCTGGTTCTAGCCGCCTATGCCTGGTGTGGGTCAGTGCTGTTATATAAAATAAATGTGTTTGAAATGGCATACCAGTTAATGTATCCCATAGTTTTCATAGGAGCCCTTTCTTTTATGTTTTCAACCATTATAAAAAATGGGAATGGCACTGCTGTTTTAATGGTTTTAATAGGTGTTGCATTGCTCATTTTGTCTGAACAATTGGAAAGGACACAATGGAACATATTCCTGAATCCTTTTAAAATCCCAAATAACTTTAATGAAGTGATATGGGCAGGCATTATTGTTAAAAACAGGATATTCCTTGGGGTTGGCATACTGGTTTTTATTTTGTATGGCCTTTTTAACCTACAGAAAAGGGAAAAGTTTGTTTAGATTATTAAAAATTATAGGTCACCCCATTCAAGTAGGGTGACCTATTTCTTTAATCATTATCTATTTCACAACCAGTTTTTCACTAAGCAGATAGTCTTTATATTTTACTTTTATAACATAGACACCTTCTTTCCAACCATTTGTTTTTAGTTTGTATTCCTTCCCTTTTAGCTTGGTTTTCTTTTCCTTAAGAATTTGACCCTGAGTGTAAATCTCCAGTTCCCATTCCTCATTTTCATCAATAGCTTTTTTATTTTTGTTATTGATTATAATTGCTGCTTCATCTGAAGTTGGGTTTGGAGAAATCTGCATGGAGTACATACCTCCTTCTATAAGGGTGCAATCAGCATACTCAACTTCAGTTACTACCCAATCTCCCCAGCCACAATCATTGTAACCTCTTGCCCAAAACAAATAAAATCCTTCAGATAAATTAGAGTAATCAAGGAACCCATCATTACCAGAATTATAGAATTGGTCGATAGTCAGGGTTTCATTAATATCTGTAAGTTTTATTTCAAAATATTGTTCGTCACAGTCAGGAATGTAAAATTCATTATTTACATGGCTTGTACATAAAAAATCTTCCTCCCCAATATCATTGGAAAAAATGACATCACTAACGTCTATTTCGGGAGTACCTCTTACTAATACTTCTTTATTTATTGTTGTAAAGCTTTCCCCACAATTTTTTATAATCTCTGCTTCAATAATACCCGTTCCATAATAATTAGATACAGGAATAAATTTACAGGTGTTTGATTCTGTATCCGTAACCATATGAATATTAGTGTTATCACACGACCAGGTTACTGATGCACCCTGAGGGAGGTTATTAATTGAATATGTAGGGTGACAAATTTCATCAGTATCAGAAATCTCAGGACAATTATTCAATATTGGCTCAATACCTGTAATTGCCCCCTGATGAAATGTGAGGTTATAATACGAAGTTGGATTTAATGAAGTTAAAGAGAAAAAGCCATTATAGCTTCCTCCCCATCCCCAATTGCAATGAAAATAATCATTATTATCATATCCATCAACAACCCAGGCATGCCCAGCAGCACCATTATTATCGCCTCTGTAATAAATAGGCCTTCCAGCATCTATATCTGCCTTTAACTTATTAACCCATTCACTGTTTGTAAAATTGTTCTTATACTTGAGTCCATTTGTATTAAATCCAAAATAGGTTTGTAAAGCTATTTTTGCTTTTGATGAACTAGCTGATGTTGCATTAGGACCATAGTCAGCTTCCACTGACACTCCAGAATGGAAAAGTAACATGGCATTATCATCATCAGCAGACGTAGGGTTCATGGCTTCCCAATCATAATTTTGCTCACAAAAATTAACTGATAAGTTTTGCTGCTGCCAATAGTAAGATGCTGTGTTCTCAGTATAAACCCGACACCCCCAATGGTGTACAATCTGGGCAAGGGCAACAGCTGTACAACCTACAGGAGCATGACCATTAAACATACTCATTCCCCCACTAATTTGAGGGCAATATTGGTTATATGGATAATTTTGGTTCCACTCAGTTTCTAATAACCAGTCACCTGATGAATAACTTTTAAGCCCGGTATAATTTTGGGATGAATAATCAGCCCATTTCTTTTTAACTTTATCACCTCCTTTTAACTTTTTATCTTTTATTATTTTTATTTCTTCTTTAAAACTATCCAGGAGGAAGAGCAAACCTGGAGGAGCATCATCCATATTAAAGTTTGAATCCAACCCATAACCTAATATAGGTTCAGTGTTGTCTTCTGCTGATACAATTATAAATCCTTTGGGACTAAAATTCATAATCCAGAACACAGTTTCTTTATTTGATTCTATTGGTTGGATGTTTCTAATATTTAACTGGTTTTTTGACAAGCCTGTTTTTTCAGAAAAAATATTTTTTGCTACCTGTTTAGCTATTTTTAGTTCAACATTTTTAGCTTGTATTGAATAAAAGGAGAAGAAAAGAATAAAAAATATGGAAATTTTTAAAGTGTGTTTAAGTAAATTTTTCATCTTATTAAATGTTTTATTTTTCAAAGGTATAAGATGGAACTCCTTATGAATTTAATCATTCTCGTATGTGTATTTTAGAATGCTAAAAT
>JANQHI010000063.1 GCA_028282705.1 Prolixibacteraceae bacterium
TGCACACTTTATATGATGTGAAAACATCGATACCAACGTTCCTGTATATCTCAAATGCCAAAATGCACGATGTCAATGCTCTTGATCTTATCACATATGGGCCCGGAAGCTTTTATGTGACCGACAAAGCTTACATTGATTTTAAGAGGTTGTACCACCTTCACCAGCAGCGGGCTTTCTTTGTTACACGGGCAAAAGATAACATGCGGTTTAAGCGGATGTATTCAAACCCGGTTGACAAAGCGACCGGAGTGAGGTATGATCAAATCGGCAAGCTGGAAACTTACTACCCAAGCAGGGATTATCCAGAGAAGCTTCGAAGGATAAAGTACTATGATTGCGAATCAGGTAAGGAACTAATCTTCCTTACCAACAATATGGGACTTAAACCTACCGAAATAGCTTATTTGTACAAAAAGCGGTGGGAAGTGGAACTGTTCTTCAAGTGGATGAAACAGCATCTCAAAATAAAATCCTTTTGGGGAACAACCCTTAACGCTGTAAAAATCCAAATGTATTGTGCGATCATCGCATACTGCCTTGTTGCATTGATTGGTAACAAATTGAAAGTTGACCGTTCAATCTACGAAATCCTACAAATCCTTAGCATATCTCTACTCGACAAAACTCCTGTAAGAGAAGTGCTTACGAAATACGATTACAAAAATGTCAAAGAACTAAAAAATAAACAATTAATATAAGTGCCCACTAATGTAATTAAGTTAGAAAATAGTATTGAAATAATAAGCTTCTTATATTACGGGATTTTTAAAATATGGAGTTGTAAAAAGTTAATTCTTTCAGAAAAACGAGTTAAGTAAGACCAAAATAAAAACAAAATAATATTATGGTTTTTAATGGATTAACAATGTCTTTGGGGAATCTAAGTTTACTGTCAGGTGCAGAATCACGTTCAATCACTGCCGAAAACCCAACTGGGGAAAAAGGCAAAGGGGGGATGGCAAAAGAAGGTTTTGCTTCAAAACAATCCAGTGAATTGGGGCAAGGGTGGAAAGTTAGCCCTGCAATAACTATAAAACCAGGAGAAACAGCCCTTATTGCAGATATTGTGGGCATGGGCAACATTCAAAGCCTGTGGATGACAGGTATTATTTCCCGTGATTTGATAATCCGTTTTTATTGGGACAACCAGGAACACCCATCTGTTGAAACCCCACTTCCAGATTTTTTTGCTTGTGGTTATATTGACAATACTGATGTATTGTTGGGAGGTGGGTTTAGCCCCTTGGTATCTATCCCAGTTTCTGTAAACCCATCAAATGCTTTCAACTGTTTCTGGCCAATGCCTTTTAGGAAAAATTGCAAAATTACCATGGAGAATATTGGTGATATTAATCGCGTACTTTATTACCAGTTTAATTACCAACTAACTGAAATACCTTCAGGTTGTGCATATTTCCATGCATCTTTCTGTAGGTCAAACCCAGTTGGTAGTTCAGGTTTGCACACAGTTATTGATAACATAGAAGGAGAAGGGCATTATGTTGGAACTGCTATGAGTGTAGGGCTGAATGGAGCAGGAGGCTGGTGGGGTGAAGGTGAGGTTAAGTTTTATTTAGATGATGACAATGAATTCCCAACCATTTGTGGGACTGGGCTGGAAGATTATTTCTTGGGGGCATTTAACTGGGAAACAGATAAAGGCTATACCACCTATTGTTCACCCTATGGAGGATTGCATTATTACCAGAAACCTGATGGATTATATAAAATACAGCCCAGGTTTTCAATGTACCGTTGGCATATACCAGATCCAATTAGGTTCAAAAGCAAGTTAAAAGTAACTGTTCAGGATTTAGGCTGGAAAAACTTTAACAGCAAACATTTTGATGTAATTGAGGACAGGAGGTACTTAAAAAGAAATGATGATATCTCAACAGTAGCCTATTGGTACCAAACCATACCTGGGAATAAATTCAAAGCTTTACCAAACAAAGAAGGTTTATCAATTCAGTAAGGTATGATGAAAAATAAGGGAAATCAACAAAAAACGAGGCAGGTAGGGCTGATCGAAAGGATTGGCTATGGACTGGGGGATACAGCAGGGAATTTTGTGTATCAGTCAGTGTTGTTGCTCTTGGGCTATTTCTATACAGAAATTTATGGTTTAAGTACAACAGTAGTAGCTTCCATTTTTTTGGTAGTAAGGGTTTTTGATGCCATAACAGACCCACTGGCAGGGGCAATGGTTGACCGTACCCACACCAGGTGGGGGAAATACCGTCCTTACTTGTTGTTGTTAAGTGTTCCTTACGCTTTGGCGAGTGTATTGGTTTTTACGGTTCCCGATTGGGATATGCAAGGCAAAGAAATATATGCCTATGCAACATATGCAACTTTAATGTTGCTATTCACAGCAACCAATATCCCTTATGGGGCACTAACAAGCGTAATGACCAGTGACCCTGGGGAAAGGGCATCAATAAATGCCACCAGGTTTATGTTTGCAACTGGTGGAGGCTTGATTGTAACCTCCCTGGTAATCCCGTTAACAAATTTTTGGGACAATCCAGCTACTGGTTACAGGAATGCCATGATTATTATGGCTTCCCTTTCTGTTATCCTTTTTGTAATTTGTTTTGCAACAACCCGTGAGCGCGTAAAACCTGTTCAGGATAAAAAATCAAGCTTCTTTAATGACCTTAAGTTTATTGTAAAAAATGACCAATATAGGTTAGTGGCACTGGCAACCTTGCTGATGGTTACTGGGCAGACCATTAAAAATACAACACAACTATATTACATTACCATTTATGTTGAAGGAGGGGAAGCTTATTCTGCCTTGTTCCTTTCAATTTGGATGGTTGGGGGGATGATTGGTGCACAACTGGCATCAAAATTATTGGCATTTATGGATAAAAAGAAAGCCTATATCATGCTGTTGCTGGTTAGTGCATTTATGTCTGCAATATCATTGGTCGCAGGTAATTCAAATATCATCCTGATCATGGTTATTCAATTTTTTGTAGGTTTTTTCAACCAAATGATAGCACCCATTTGGTTTACCTTTACTGCTGATGCTGTTGACTATGGCGAATTGAAATTTAAGCGTAGGATTGATGGGCTGACCTTATCTTTTACCATATTCTCATTGAAGCTAGGCCTATCTGTTGGGGGTGCCCTGGCTATGTTCTTGTTGGGTAATTTTGGTTATGAAAGTGGTGGCGTGGTGCAAACTGCAAAAGCTACAACAGGAATTTTATGGGTATTTTCTATTGCTCCTGCCATGGTATTTGTATTAACAGCTCTGCTTGTTGGTTTTTTCAAATTAAACAGCAAGGCAATAGCAAAAAATGCCATGGCACTTGAAAACATAAGAAAGGGGTAAAGTGATATCAAAATAGCATTTATGTACCCGGCTATTTTATACTTTTCAAGTTATGGCCGGGTATTTTTTTGCTTCCACTAAATTGTACCCTCTTTTATCAGTAATTTATAATCGTTTAATAATCTTTCTGAATAGTTTTGTTATTAAGTTGTTGTTTTTATAATCCTTAGGTTTTGTTACCTTAGTGGCTAAAAATATCACAAAGGCACGAAAACAAAAAATTTCTCTAAGTCATACTGAATTGAACTCAAATACTTACCAAAAACAATTTTTATAAAAAAAACAAAACGCACAACACTTTTGGATAATATAAATTTCCCCTAATGATTCTCTAATTAAATTTTGCAAGTGTTTAAATTCTTAATAATTTCAGGAGTTTTTCTAACTTAATTATGTTTTTGGGCACATTTAGGGTGTGTTTTACTATCTTTGCGAATCAATAAAAACAATAATAAATGGCTGGACTTAAAAAGATTACATCAGCACTGGTTTCAGTATACCACAAAGACAAGCTTGACGAAATAGTTAAAAAACTGGAAGCTCTTGGTATTGAGATATATTCAACAGGAGGTACTTATAGTTTTATAAAAGGCCAAGGAGTAAAAGTACAAACAGTGGAATCACTTACTGGGTATCCTTCAATCCTTGGAGGCAGGGTAAAAACATTGCATCCAAAAGTATTTGGAGGGATACTGGCACGAAGGGATAATGATGGTGATGTAACCCAGCTTTCAGAGTATGAAATACCTGCTTTTGACCTGGTGGTTGTTGACCTATACCCATTTGAAGAAACTGTAGCAAGTGGGGCTTCAGAACAGGATATTATTGAAAAGATTGATATAGGTGGGATATCTTTGATTAGGGCAGCCGCCAAAAACTTCAAAGATGTGCTTATTGTTTCATCACGTGGGCAATATGCAAGCCTGATTGAATTATTGGATGAAAAACAAGGAGAAACCTCAATGGAAGATAGGAAAGCATATGCAGCTCAGGCATTTGCTGAATCTTCAAATTATGATGCTGCAATATTCAAATATTTTAACTCAGAGCATACTGATAAAGAAAGGATCAGCCTGAATAATGGTCATGTGTTGAGATATGGGGAAAACCCACATCAAAGTGCTACCTTCTTCAAATTTGATAATTCAATATCAGGGGGAAACCTCTCAAATGCAAAAGTATTGCAAGGGAAAGCTTTATCATATAACAATATGTTGGATGCTGATGCAGCCTGGAAATCAGCCAGTGATGCTTACCATTCAGTAAACCATATTGAAGGCAAAGTAGCAGTTTCAGTTATTAAGCACCTTAACCCTTGTGGGTTGGCTGTTACTGAAAGTGCTTTGCAGTCATTGGAACTAGCATGGGCAGGAGACCCTATCAGTGCTTTTGGAAGCATAATTTGTTTCACTGATGCTGTTACCAAGGAAATTGCAGAATGGTTTGGGAAAAAGTTTGTTGAAATAATTATTGCTCCTTCATTTACTGATGACGCTCTTGAAGTACTCAGCAAAAAGAAAAACCTTCGCCTTTTGGAAACACCAATTAAAGATGAAGTAACAGGAGAAAAACTATATAGGTCTGTAAGTGGGGGAATGCTGGTTCAGGATGAAGATGAAGGGATTGAACCTGGTTTCCAAAATGTAACAAAAATAAAGTTTGACGAAAACAAAGTAAACCTGGCAAAATTTGGGATTGTAGCCTGTAAACACCTGAAGAGCAATGCTATTGCAGTGGTTACAGAGAACAGTGATGGTTCATTCTGGCTTACTGGGGCAGGTATGGGGCAGCCCAATAGGCTTGATAGCCTCAGGCACCTCACCATGCCAAGGTTTGATATGAAAGATGGGATCAGTATTAAAAATTCTGTACTAATATCTGATGCTTTTTTCCCATTCCGAGACAGTATTGAAGCAGCCAATGAGTATGGGGTTAAATACATTGTTGAACCTGGTGGCAGCATTCGTGACAATGAAGTTATTGAGGCATGTGACGAGTTTGGCATAGCCATGGTATTTACAGGAAGAAGGCATTTTAAACATTAAGAAAGATTATTTATTTAGTGATCAAGAAATAAAAAAGAAAAATGGGCTTATTTTCATTTTTAACACAGGAAATAGCAATTGACCTGGGAACGGCCAATACAATTATTATTTATAATGATAAAATTGTGGTAGATGAACCTTCAATTGTAGCTATTGACCTGAAAACGGAAAAGCTGGTAGCAATAGGAGAGAAGGCAAGGCAGATGCAGGGTAAAACACATGCCAGTTTAAAAACAATCCGCCCAATGAGGGATGGGGTAATTGCTGATTTTAATGCAGCCGAACAGATGATCAGGGGCATGATTAAAATGATAAATTCTAAGTCCAAATTATTTTCACCAGCCTTAAAAATTGTTATTTGCATCCCTTCAGGAAGTACTGAAGTAGAGCTAAGGGCTGTGCGTGACTCATCAGAACATGCAGGAGGGCGCGAAGTTTATATGATCTATGAACCTTTGGCTGCTGCAATTGGGATTGGGCTAGATGTGGAAGCCCCTGAAGGGAACATGGTTGTTGATATTGGTGGTGGGACAACAGAAATTGCAGTTATTTCATTGGGAGGGATTGTTACTAATAAATCAATAAGGATTGCAGGAGATGACCTTACTTCTGATATTATGGAGTATATGCGCCACCAGCATAACATAAAAATTGGTGAAAGGACAGCTGAAGAAATTAAAATCCATGTGGGGTCTGCACTTAGCAAGTTGAAAGAACCCCCAGCTGATTTTGTGGTGCAAGGGCCTAACCAAATGACTGCTTTACCCATTGAAGTACCTGTATCTTACCAGGAAATTGCCCATTGCCTTGAAAAATCCATATCAAAAATTGAGACAGCTATTTTAAGTGCACTAGAACAAACACCTCCTGAGCTATATGCTGATATTGTAAATAAAGGTATTTGGTTAGCTGGAGGTGGAGCATTGTTACGTGGCCTTGACCAAAGGCTTACTTCAAAAATTGGCATCAAATTTCAGATTGCTGAAGACCCATTGAGGGCTGTGGTCAGGGGTACTGGGATAGCATTAAAGAATGTGGATAATTTCTCATTCCTAATTAGGTAAACATTATATGTATGTAACTGGTGCCTGATAATTATTTAATATGAGAAGCTTATTCAAATATTTTGTCAGGAACCATGTGTTTTACTTATTCCTTTTACTTGAAACCTTTTCATTGGTTTTGGTAATTAATTATAATAATTACCAGAAAGTCAGGTATATAAATTCTGCAAACAGGATTTCAGGGGTAATATATAGCTCATTAAATGATGTAGTTGATTATTTTAGTTTAAGGAAGATAAATGAAGAACTGGCAAGGCAGAACAGTGGCCTATTGAACCAACTGGATAGGTTAAAAAATGAAATGCAGGGCAATACATCTGCAAAGGTTGATACAAGCCTTAAAAACCAGGGTTTTTTGTACATGCCTGCAAAGGTTGTAAACAATACTGTATATAAACCCTATAATTACTTAACCCTGGACAAAGGAACCAAAGATGGCATTAAAGAAGGGCAGGGAGTTATATCCAATAACAAAATAGTTGGTGTAGTTATCAATGTTTCAAGGTCATATTCTTCTGCCATCTCGCTATTAAACATGCGTTTTAATGTATCTGCTAAGTTAAAAAATAATAACCCATTTGGTCCACTTAACTGGGATGGAAGGAATTACAGGTATGCGCAGTTTAATGAAATACCTTTTCATGTTAGCCTTGCAGAAGGTGATACTGTTGTGTCCAGTGGGTATTCATCTATTTTCCCTGAAGGGCTATTAATTGGGGCTGTCCATTCTTTTGAGAAGAAAGAAGGAGAGAATTTTTATTCAATTGATGTTGAATTGGCAGTTGATTTTAAATCATTATCTCATGTCCAGGTAATTACAAATATGAATTTAGGTGAAATTAAAAAACTAGAAAGAGGGCAGCAGGATGAGGATTTGGATTAAATATGGTGTCATGTTTATAAGCCTGGTACTGATCCAGGTTTTGCTTCTGAACCAGGTTCAGTTCAGTGGGTATATAAATCCATACATGTATATCCTGTTTGTTTTATTGCTTCCTGTTTCAACTCCAAAATATGCACTCCTTTTGCTGGGCTTTTTAATGGGGATCACTATTGATATATTTATGAATACTCCTGGAATGCATGCTTCAGCAACAGTCCTGATTGCATTTATTAGGCCTTACATTCTTAACCTGATCTCAAGCAGGGAGATGGATAAAAGTGAATACCCAGGTTTGAAACAATATGGGTTCAGGTGGTTTTTATATTATACAAGTTTTATGGTGCTTACACACCACCTTTTTTATTTTTATATTGAACTCTTTTCTTTTTCAGGATTCTTCCTCACATTTATAAGAAGTATTTTAAGTTCCATATTTTCAATTTTTGTTATAGTTTTAAGCCAGTATTTAATCTTTACTGAATAAAAGGAGGTAATGTGGACCTACTTGCCAGGCGTCGTTATGTAATTGGTGGCTTCATATTAATTGTTGGAGTAATTTTTATTGTAAAATTATTTAACCTTCAGGTTTTAAGTACCACATATAAGCAGTATGCAACTAATAATGTGGTAAGGAAGATAGTCCAATACCCTTCGCGTGGTTTAATATATGATAGGAATGGTGAGTTGCTAGTTATTAACAAAGCTGCCTATGACCTCCTCATTACCCCTCGCGAAGTCTCTGTTTTTGATACTACAACACTTTGTAATATTTTAAAAATAAAGAAAACTGAATTAGAGGAAAAAATCAGGGATGCCAAAGAATATTCCAATTATAAACCTTACATTATTGTCAAGCAAATATCTCCTGAAACATATGCATTTTTGCAAGAACAGATGTATAAATATCCTGGGTTTTACATTCAGCCAAGGACTTTGAGGGAATACCCCAGGAAAATTGCATCACATGTATTGGGCTATGTAGGGGAGGTTGATGACCAAGCACTCCAAAACGACAAATATTACCAGGTTGGTGATTATACAGGAATTAGTGGAATTGAAAGGGCTTATGAAAACTTGTTGAGGGGAGAAAAAGGGGTTAAATATTTCCTGGTTGATGTACACAATAGGGTTAAAGGAAGCTATAACAATGGGCGTTCTGATGTCCTATCACATTTAGGGAAAGACATCACTTCAACCCTTGATGCAGACCTTCAGGAATATGCAGAACAGTTGCTTAAAAATAAAAAAGGCAGTGTGGTAGCCATAGAACCATCTACAGGTGAGGTGCTGGCATTGGTAAGTGCTCCCAATTTTGACCCAAATTTATTGGTTGGGCGCGAAAGAAGCAGCAATTATTTTAAATTATCAGCAGATACCTTACAGCCCATGTTTAACAGGGCTTTAATGGCTCGTTACCCTCCAGGGTCTACTTTTAAAATGGTAAATGCTTTAATTGCATTAAATGAGAGGGTTATCTCTCCATATACCCAGTTTACATGTGCACATGGGTATCATGTGGGCAGTTTTACCCAAAGGTGCCATCACAACCAGGCATTTCGTTTAACAGGCTCAATTGCACAATCATGTAATGCATATTATTGCTATGTTTTCAGGTATATCCTTGAGAAACCTTTGTTTGAAGGTGTCAGGAATGGTTATGATGTGTGGAGGGAAAAGGTACTAAGTTTTGGGTTTGGCAAAAAGCTTGGGACCGACCTTGCAAATGAAGCAGCAGGGTTTGTGCCAACTTCAGAATATTATGAGAAGAATGTTTT
Organism: Prolixibacteraceae bacterium; assembly: GCA_028282705.1. Lineage (GTDB taxonomy): Bacteria > Bacteroidota > Bacteroidia > Bacteroidales > Prolixibacteraceae > JABMQB01. The sequence goes on from JANQHI010000063.1 coordinate 9,117, forward strand.
TAAAGGGTCAAGGTGGAGGGCTCTTCCTATTATATCACTAGCTATTGGGCAGGGGGAATTGGGGATAACCCCTCTTCAGATGGCTAATTATGCTTCAATACTGGCCAATAGAGGGTATTATTATACCCCTCATGTAGTGAAGAATATTGAAGGGCAAAATGGGATAGGGCCACGTTTTTTGGAGAAACATACGACCTTAATTGATGACGAACATTTTGAGAAAGTACTTGATGGGATGGAGCGGGTAATGGAACCTCCTGGCACAGGTTGGCATTCTAAAATACCAGGTATCAGGATGTGTGGGAAAACAGGTTCTGTGCAAAACCCACCCTATATAGCCCACTCAGTATTTATGGGCTTTGCTCCACGCGAAAACCCCCAAATTGCCATTTCTGTGTATATTGAAAATGGTGAAGAAGGTTCATATTATGCTGCACCTATAGCAAGCCTTTTGGTCGAAAAATACATAAATGGTTCAATATCACAGAGGAGGAAGGTATTAGAAAAAAGGATGATGGAGGCAGAATTACTAAACCCTTTTGGATTGAATTAAATGGCAAGCAGGAAAAACATATGGTTGAATATTGACTGGGTTTCTGTGTTGCTATATACAATACTTGTTTTCCTTGGGTGGGTTAATATATATGCAGCAGTTTTCAATGAAGAATATAACAGCATATTTGATATTAGCCAACGTTATGGCAAGCAACTCATTTGGATAGGAGCTGCATTTATTATTGCATTTTTTATTTTAATTACAGAGTCAAGGTTTTACCAGTTTTTTGCTTACCCAATTTATGGTTTTATAATATTCCTTTTGGTTACAGTCCTTTTCCTTGGGACCGAGGTGAATGGGGCAAAATCGTGGTTTATCATTGGAAATGTGGGTTTTCAACCTTCTGAATTTGCAAAGTTTGCCACTGGCCTTGCTTTGGCCAAATATATGAGCTCCCACAATTTTAAATTGCAGAATTTTCGTTCATTTGGGATTATTGCTGCCATCCTGTTAATTCCTTCCCTATTGATCTTTTTGCAAAATGATACAGGTTCAGCATTGGTATATGTTGTTTTTATACTGGTATTATACAGGGAGGGGTTAAGTGGGATTGTACTATTCTTTGGGGTTCTGGCAGTAACCTTATTTGTTTTAGCCCTGGTGGTTGATAATGCCTTGCTTATTGCCATTATGATAACCTCAGCACTGGTTATTTTCTATTTTATTAGGCATAAACGGAAATTCTTTTTAAAAGTTTTGTTGATCGTGTTATCTGTTTGTGGTGCAGTACTATTGGTCAATTTATTGTTAAGCAATAAGTCCCGAATTGAGGACATATTAATTGTATTGTCATTATTATTAGCCATCACATTTTTGATATTCTCCATACGTTTACGCTTATATAGTTATGTTCTGCTGTTACTAGTATTCATAAGCTCTGTTATTTTTACTCTTTCAGTAGATTATGTTTTTGAAAATATGCTGGGAGATTACCAACAAGATAGGATAAACAACTTGCTGGGTATTAAATCTGACCCTCATGGGGCTGGTTGGAATGTTAACCAGAGCAAAATAGCCATTGGTTCAGGGGGATTTAATGGGAAAGGGTTTTTGAATGGAACCCAAACCAAATTTGATTTTGTACCTGAGCAAAGCACTGACTTTATATTCTGCACTGTTGGCGAAGAATGGGGGTTTCTTGGAGCCTCCTTCATTGTCATCCTTTTTTTAGCATTGCTGTTACGCCTTCTTTGGTTGGCTGAAAGGCAGAGGTCTGCATTTGCCCGGATTTATGGGTATTCAGTTACATCAATCCTCTTCTTTCATTTTGTTGTTAATATTGGGATGACCATTGGCCTGGTTCCTGTAATAGGGATACCTTTGCCTTTTTTTAGTTATGGGGGATCTTCATTATGGTCATTTACCATCCTACTTTTCATATTTTTCAGGCTTGATGCAAACAGGCTTCAACAAAATTTGTAGATAAGTTATCTAAAAATTAAGGGTAATACTAAAATTTTTAGGTTCCGCTTTTTTTTATTACTTTTAGGCGGCTTAAGGGAAAAGGCGAAAATTTCACGCTAAGTGAAAATCTATTTATTTAAGAAATTAGGATATCTGATTCAGGTGGGTTAGAGTAAAAAATTATTGTTGGAAATGAAACAGGACATAATAAAAATATTGGTTTGTAAATACTGTTTATTATGGCTTGTTCTATATAGGTTCTCTTTAAAATTAAACATTTAATTATTATGAAATATCGTTCTTATTCTTCACATAATTTTAGGCAAATACCTCAGATTGAGAGGTTAACAGAAGAGCAGAAGTTTGTAATTCAGGTGGTGGGTACAGTTTTGCCATTCAGGACAAGCAATTATGTTATTGATGAGTTAATTAACTGGGATAACTTTGAAAAAGACCCATTTTATATATTGACTTTCCCACAGAGAGATATGTTAAGCCCGCGCCAGTTTGATAGGGTAGCAAGCCTGATAAAAAGGGAAGCTCCAAGGCATGAGGTAAAACAAGTGGTTGATGAAATCAGGATGGAACTAAACCCTAATCCTGCTGGGCAAGAGCACAATGTCCCCGAATTTGAAGGGGAAAGGCTTCCCGGCATACAGCACAAGTATAGTCAAACCATGTTGTTTTTCCCAACCCAGGGGCAGACTTGCCATGCTTATTGTACATTTTGCTTTAGGTGGCCACAATTTGGTTTGAGCGATTTTAAATTTGCAATGAAAGATGCAGATTTAATGGTAAAATACTTGAAAGCCAATCCAAACATCACTGATGTTTTGTTTACAGGTGGTGACCCAATGGTGATGAAAACCAAAATTTTTGAAACATATTTCAATGCCATACTTGATGCTAATGTACCTCATTTAAGAACCATCAGGATAGGCACTAAGGCACTAACTTACTGGCCTTATCGTTTTATAACTGATGAAGATGCTGATGAATTGATGAGGTTATTTGAAAAAGTAAAGAGCCGGGGCATTAATATAGCCCTTATGGCTCATGTTAACCATCCTGATGAATTGATTCCCACAGCAGTGAAAGATGCCATTAAGCGCCTCCATACTGTTGGGGTGCAAATTCGTTCACAATCTCCAATCCTTAAGAATATTAATGATAATTCAACCCTGTGGGCGAGGAAGTGGAAAGAAGAAGTCAAACAAGGAATTGTACCTTATTATATGTTTGTTCCAAGGGATACAGGAGCCCAGGATTATTTTGCAGTCCCACTCGAAAGGACCTGGAAAATATTTAGGTGGGCATATAGCCATGTAAGTGGGATTTGCAGGACTGTTAAAGGGCCAAGCATGTCTTGTGGTGCTGGGAAGATCCAGGTTTTGGGTGTTTCTGAAATTAATGGAGAGAAGGTTTTTGTATTGAATTTCCTTCAGGGGAGAAACCAAAACTGGGTTGGCAAGCCATTCTTTGCTGAATATAACCCTGATGCCATATGGATTTCTGACTTAAAACCTGCATTTGGGAAAGAGTGTTTCTTTTACGAAGATGAACTATTCAGGATAATGAATTAGCCCGAGTATTTTTCAACAGGTTTTTTGATCTTTATATTAAAATCTGATTCAACATAAGTTATAAGCTCCCCAATGAATAGCTTGAAATTTTGGGAGATTAATTCATTATGTTTTTGCAATGCATAGATTGCATAATCAGGGCCAGAGGGCAGTGAGGTATATTGTTTCATTATCTCCAAAGCCCTTTTTATTCCTGAAATGGTGGCATAAGATTCAAGCCTTTTGCTGTGGATCATTATAGGGAGGAACCTTTGTACCTTCCCGGGAAGGACAGTAAAACGGGACAAAAGGATACCATTGATCTTACGTGTGAAATCCCTTAATTTGTAATCTGAATAAAGATGCCAGTTAATAGCAAGGATATGGTCAAATACCACATCAACTACAATGCCTGAGTAACGCCCATAACCTTCCCTGAAATAGCTAATTATTTCTTTTACCAGTTCATGGGAATCTGTAAATGAGTCAATGTGCCTGTGTAGTAAAATTCCATTCTGTATTTTCCCTGGGTATTTTAAATAATTTTTCCCCTTTACATAATCACCAATAAAATTCCCTACTACCACATCATCCTCTTCTCCTGATAAATACAAATGTGCCAGAAAATTCATATAATTTTTTTACTGAATATAACTTCAACTTTAATAAGTTGTTCAGCAAGAAAACCCCATGAATGAGTTTTATCCTGTTTTAGGTTACCAATTGTAGTTAATTTTTGGCTAAATAAAAAATTAATGATATGACTGTGAGAAAAGTATTAATTATTGGTGCAGCAGGAAGGGATTTCCACAATTTTAACACACATTTCCGTGGGAACAATGATTACAAAGTAGAAGCATTTACTGCAGCTCAAATCCCTGATATAGAGGGGCGCAAATATCCACGTGAGTTGGCAGGGGAATTATATCCTGATGGTATTCCTATTTATCCTCAGGAAGAGCTTCAATCTTTGATCAAGGAGTTGGAGATTGACCTGTGTGTCTTTTCATATAGTGATGTAAGCAACCAATATGTGATGAGGCTTAGTGCAATTGTGAATGCTGCAGGGGCAGAGTTTTCATTGTTATCTCCAAGCCAAACAATGATTAAGAGTACAAAACCAGTGATTTCAGTTTGTGCAACCCGGACAGGATGTGGGAAAAGCCAGACCAGCAGGAAAATTGTACAGTCATTGATGGATGAAGGGTTAAAAGTTGTAGCAATTCGCCACCCCATGCCTTATGGTGACCTGGCAAAACAAAAAGTCCAACGTTTTGCTACCATTGAAGACCTGGAGCACCATAAATGCACCATTGAAGAAATGGAAGAATATGAACCACATATTATCAGGGGTAATGTTATTTATGCTGGGGTTGATTATGAAGCAATAGTAAGGGCTGCTGAAAATGACCCTGATGGCTGTGATGTGATCCTTTGGGATGGTGGAAACAATGACTTCCCTTTTTATAAACCTGATTTATCAATAACTGTGGTTGACCCACACAGGGTGGGGTCTGAATTATCCTATTACCCCAGTGAGATAAACCTACTATTATCAGATGTAATTATTATTAATAAAATTGATACAGCCAATCCTGAAGATATACAACTCCTAAGGAAAAATATTGCTAAAGTGAACCCTAATGCTGTTATTATTGATGGGGCAAGCCCTGTAAGGGTAGATAACCCTGAAGTAATAAAAGGTAAAAAAGTTCTGGCAATTGAAGATGGCCCAACACTTACCCATGGCGAAATGAAAATTGGGGCAGCCATTGTGGCAGCTTCAAAATATGGGGCAAAAAAACTGGTTGACCCACGTCCATTCACTGTGGGGAAACTATCGCAAACATTTGAAATATATCCTGAAATTGGGACTTTGCTTCCTGCAATGGGGTATGGTGAAGAACAAATAAAAGACCTTCAGGAAACCATAAATAATACTGAATGTGAGGCAGTAATAATTGGTACACCCATTGACCTGAGCAGGATAGTAAAAATTGATAAGCCTACCACAAGGGTTTATTATGACCTGGAAGAAATTGGGTTTCCCAAGCTCAGTGATATTTTAGAAGGTTTTATTAAAAACCAGCAATTAGGAAATTAACATACAATTTTTGTAAAGGTAAAACCATCCTTTAAGCTAATAACTAGGTCTTAATGGGTGGTTTTTCTTTTTCTGCCCCTGGTTTATTTATGGTTAAAATACGTGAGATTGATTTGTAAGAATACAACTTCTATTAAAATGGGTTATTTTTGTGAGGCTGGAATTTAGTAAATAAAATATGGCAGGCAATTCAGTTTTAGCATTTGGGGAGTTGGTATGGGATATTTATCCTGATTCACAGATTTTAGGGGGAGCTCCAACAAATTTGGTGTTTAGGCTAAATTCATTTAGCCATGAAGCTCACCTGCTGACACGGGTAGGAGATGACCAACTTGGGCATGAAGCAATTAAGAAAGTAGCGGAGCTTGGCATTTCAACAGAAAATATCCAGCGCGATAATGTCTTCCCCACAGGAACAGTAAATGTAGTTATTGATAGCGAAGGGCAACCAGATTACAATATCCAACGGGATGTAGCTTATGACCATATTGAATTATCTTCTGATGTACTTAGGTTGATAAAACAGACAAGGTGCATTTGTTTTGGTACCTTGGTGCAACGCTATGGGATATCAAAAAATACTTTAAGGGAGATAATACATGAGTCTAAAGGTTCAATAAAATTCCTTGACCTCAAATTGAGGAAGAATTGTTACACAGGGATTATCCTTGAAAGCAGCTTGAATTTTGCTGATATTTTAAGGTTAAAAGAAAGTGAGCTGTATAGTTTAAAAAGGGAATTAGGTTTAAAGGGTGAAAAACTTGATGTTTTAACAAAAGAACTTATATGGAAATACAACATTGAATTGGTGTTGGTTACTAAAGGTAAAAATGGTGTATTTGGGATGGATAATAAAAATAACTATTACCAAGACCCGGGGTATATGATTGAACAAAAAGACACTGTTGGGGCAGGGATTGCATTTTCAGCAGGATTCCTGCATTATTACCTCAATGGCAAATCAGTAGAAGAGGCAATTAACTTTGGGAATGCAACTGGTGCAATGGTGGCTAGCACAACTGGAGCTACCTCTTTTGTGAGGAAAAAGGACATACTAAAACTCATAAAAACAGGGAAACGCAGGTAACTAGCTATTTCCTGATAACTACTTTAATAGTTTCCTTATTTTTGATATCAATAATGACCCTTTTATAGGTTTTGATATGTAATCATCAGAACCAGTATCCAGTGCTTTCTTTTCATCTTCAAGCATGGCAAAAGCAGATTGGGCAATAATAGGTATTTCAGGCTTAAATGCTTTTATCTGTTTTATTGCCCCATAACCATCCAGTACAGGCATTTTTATGTCCATAAGGATGATATCAATTTTAGGCACTTTTTTACAATAATCAACAGCCTCTTGGCCATTTTTTGCCCTTATCAATTTTGCTTTTGAGGTGATTAAGAATTCCTCAAGCAACAAATAATTCATATCATTGTCTTCAGCAATAAGGATAGTTTTCCCTGAAAGGTCGACCTCACGTGGCGAATCAACAGCTTTTGGGCTTTCAGGTACTGGTTCTTTCACAGGCTCGTAAGGAATTGTAAAATAGAATGTTGTACCTGACCCATGCCTTGATTTGAGCCATATTTTTCCGCCCATCAATTCAACATATGCTTTTGATATGGAAAGCCCTAAGCCAGTACCTGCCTGTTTTTGCTCCCAGGTTGATTTTTCCTGGCTGAAGCGGTCAAATATTTTTTCCTGGAATTCTGGCATGATCCCAATACCTGTATCTTTCACATAAAACTCAACAAACCCTCCTTTTAAATAATAACCAAACTCAATGTATCCTTGAGAAGTAAATTTAGAGGCATTGCTTATTAGGTTATTGATTATTTGTTGAAGTTTAGTCCCATCTGTTATAATCACGCTTTCACTGTCACTAAACCCTTTGATAAGGAAGATATCAACTTCTTTTTTATTGAGTATTGGTTTATAAAAACTCAACAGTTCATATAACATTTCATTCATTGAGACATTGTGAAGTTTAATGTCAATCTGCCCTGATTCTATTTTTGAAATGTCAATGATATCATTGATAATATTAAGGAGCTGTTTCCCACTTTCATTAATTATTTTAGCATACTGGGTTCGTTTATCTTCTGAGGTATTTGGTTCATTCATCAATTGTGAAAAACCTACAATACCATTCATTGGGGTCCTGATCTCGTGTGAAAGGTTGGTAAGGAATGCTGATTTTAGCTTATCACTTTCAAGTGCTTTTTGCTTGGCATTTTCAAGGTCTGTTACATCAGCTGACATAGTGGATATCCCAACAACATTTTCCTCTTCATCAAAAACAGGCTCAATGGATAGTTGGTTGTGGGTTCTTTTTCCATTTATTATCAATTGGACAATGGTATAAATACTTTCTCCAGTTTCAAATACTTTCTGTTTTAGTTTTGTAATTTTTTCAGCATCATTTACTGTGTAAATGTCCTCATCTTTTTTCCCAATAATATCATCTACAGAAATGCCTAAGTGTGGGTTATAATACCAGGTATATTTTAATTCTTTGTCTTGGTTTGAAACAGTAATGTTAGAGTTGTTAATAGCAAATTTGAAACGTTTTTCACTTTCCTTCAATTTATTCTCAGCAATTTTTCTTTTGGTTATATCCCTGGCAATTTCGTAGGCTATCCCCTTTTCAGGGATGGGGTGTGAAAACCATTCAAGCCACCTGTAACTACCATCTTTTGCACGATACCTATTTTCAAAGCTTTGTATCTTTTTCCCTTTTAACAAAGATTCTTGGATAACAGCTTTTGTCTTTTCAATATCATCAGGGTGTATAAAATCAAAAAATGGTTTCCCTGCAATTTCAGTTTTAGAATATCCCAGGATACTGCGGAATGCAGGGTTTATTTTCCTAAAAGAAAGGTTTTCAAGGTCAGCTACACAAACCATATCAGGAGAAAGGCTGAAAATATTTTTTAGTTCTTCTTCAACCAAAATATGCTCTGTGATATCCTCTCCCGAAAAAATAATACCTGTTATTTCTCCATGGTCATTCCTAATTAGCGAGTTGTGGAAAGCAATTGTTTTAACGCTCCCATCTTTTGCAATAATTTGGTTTTCACGATATTCATACTTTTTGATGTTACCTTCTAAAATGGCATTGGCAACAGCATTTATTTTTTCTTTTATATTGTCAGGAATGAAATTTTCAAGCCAATTCTTTCCAATGAGTTCTTCTTCAGTGTAACCAAGTATTTCACAACCTTTCTGGTTTATTTTGGTAATGTTCATCTCAGGGTCAAGCACTGCCAGCATAACCCCGGCAATATCCAGGTATTGTTTTACTTCATTGCGCTCTTTTACTATTTCAGCTTCTGCTACTTTCCTTTTATTTATATTTTGTATGGATCCAATCATGAACTCGGGATTGCCATCAGTACCAAATTTTAATTCACCAAGCCCTATTACCCAGTTTGGCTCCTTGGTTTTTTGGTTGATGATCATATACTCTTTATTGAAGACCTCATGGCCTTTCAATACATTATTTTGCAAATATGACAAGAATTCTTCTACAAAATCAGGATGGACAAGCTGAATAAAAGTCTCAAGGTTTTTCGTGTAATTTTCATCAATCCCAAGGATCTCATTTAATACTTCTGTACAATACCATTGGTTGTTTTTAATGTCATAAACATATGAGCCAAATTGTGCAATTTTGTTTGATTCCTTAAAAAAGGAATAACTTTCATTGAGTTTGCCAAGGTAATAGTCCAGTTGGTTAGAAGGGATATTGTTGTCAGTCATTTTTGCCTTTTTAATGATAGTTTGTATACACTAATTTTTATGGGACATTTGCCTCCCATAAAATAACAATATAAAAAAACAATTAAGATTTCGGCTATAAAAGTACGAAATAAGGACTTGATTTTACCATAATTACCCACCAATTTATCTACAGGTTCAGGATAAGTAGGATAACAAGGGATGAAACAGCTTGTGTAGCTCAAATACAATGTAAATCCATAGCTGGGAAGTTTTGCAGGAATTTATCTAATATGCAGTTTTACAGTGATTTATATGAAATACTATTTTTTAACATATTTTGTTTGGAAACCTTACCAGTGTAAATTTAGTTTAAGAGTATAAGCTTTTTAGATGTATAAAAATAAAACAAGCCATATCAATTGTTTGTTAAATTGGAGGTTATGACACTAATGTCATTTAATTGGTTAATGAGTCCTTAAAACATACAATTGAAAGTTTAGGCAATTAATAATCATAAATAGATGAAGACTACAGCTGAAGAATTAACCAAATTATTATTAGATGAATTATGGTGGCAATATTTAAGGCGTGTACCCTATGCAAAAGCATATGCTGACATGGTAACATCAAAAGGGGGGAAAGTGGTGAATGACCACATAGCATTTCGCTCATTTAATTCACACACAGGGGAGCAACCTGAAGGTATCAGGGCGATTAAACATATCCTCAATTATTTGGATTATAAACCCACAGGGAAATATTCATTTAAAAAGAAAAAACTAAATGCTATCCATTTTGAACACCACAACAGCTTGTTTCCTAAAATTTTTGTTAGCCAACTAGAGGTGAGCGAACTTCCTGATTGGGCACAGCAAATGATAAATGAGGCTGTTGTTGATACCCCCTATCTTTTATCTGATAATGCCATTGAATTGTTGAATCTTTTAAAAGAAACAGGAAGCTTGCCTAAAGAAGCTGCTGATTTATTAGTGCTTGAACTTGCAGGTTATTTTCGTAGGCCCTGGGATGTCCCCCAAAAAGAAGCTGTATTAAAACTGAATGATGTTTCGCAATATGCCGCCTGGGTTTTGTTGCATGGTAACTCTGTGAACCATTTTACCGCATTTATTAATTACCAGGAAGTTCCTGAATGGCCTGATTTAGCTACAACATGTAAAGCATTGGCTGAAGCTGGTGTCCCAATGAAAGAAAATATTGAAGGAAAAGCTGGTAGTATCCTTCAGCAGTCTTCTACTCAAGCCATAAAAGAATTGGTTGAGGTTGTAAATGGGAATGGTGATGTTGAAAAAATTAAATGGACATATGCCTATTATGAGTTGGCACAACGTGGAGTTATAGAAGAAAATGGAGTACCAAAGCTGTTTTCAGGTTTCCTGGGAGAACAAGCTAACCACCTTTTTGATATGACCCAAACCAGGGATAACTAATAAACCTCAGGAACAAATGTCATCTCTTCAAGTGGTGGGCGCATGTATCCCTTATTTTCTTTCTTCTCAGGAAGTTCAAAAGTGTCAGGTGTGAGGTCTTTATATGGGATCAGGGATAGCAGATGGTGTATACAGTTCAGCCTTGCGCGTTTTTTATTATCTGCATTTACCACATACCAAGGGCTTATTTTAGTGTCAGTGTAAGCAAACATCTCATCTTTGGCTTTGGAATATTCCATAAACAACTCCCTTGATTTCAGGTCCATTTCACTCAGTTTCCAGCGTTTTGTAGGGTCTTTTATCCTATTTCTAAACCTTCTTTCTTGTTCTTCTTCACTTACTGAAAACCAATATTTAATAAGGATAATTCCTGACCTGATGAGCATCCTTTCAAAGTTGGGGCATGACCTCAAAAATTCCCAATACTCATCTTTTGTGCAGAACCCCATCACTTTCTCAACCCCAGCCCTGTTATACCAGCTTCTGTCAAACAAAACCATTTCTCCGGCCGCTGGCAGGTGGGGCACATAACGTTGAAAATACCATTGGGTTTTTTCCTTTTCAGTGGGTGTGCCCAGTGCTACAACCCTGCATATCCTGGGGTTAAGGCTTTGGGTGATCCTTTTGATTGTACCTCCTTTACCTGCAGCATCACGCCCTTCAAAAATAACAACTACTTTGAGTGACTTGTGCTTTATCCATTCTTGCAGTTTTACAAGTTCGATCTGCAATTTGTTTAACTCATCAAAATACTCTTTTGTACCAATTTTACGCTCGCTTGAGATACCAGGATTTGGTTGGTTTTCCATGTGATTCAGAATTTGTTCCCCCTCCTAAATTAAGAAAATTTTAGATTCAATTAAAAAATATGGCAGATAATTACCCCTGGCTTTTGCCCCATAGGGTTTTCAATTTCCATTTAAAAGCTTTTGAAGAGGTCATAACCAGAACACCTATCATAGTGATAATACCTCCCATTACCTGGTGGGGGAGAGGGAATGTATGGAAATAAACCCAGGCTCCTATAAGCACGAAAATCCCTTTTAAAGCCTGCACAATACTTGACCGTGAAGCTTCAATATAGTGGAAGGAATAATAAACTAACAGGATAGCCATGAATGGGCCAAAAACCGCCCCAATAGCAATATTTTTCAGAGCTGAAACAGGGATTAAGATTGACTTGCCATATACAAAAAGCATAACTACAGAATAAATAAACAGCCAGGCAGAGCGGTTTATATTCATGGTTTCAGGGCTCATCTTTTTAACATTCTTTTTTACTACAACAGATGCTGTGGCTGCAAACAGGGCATTTATAAAAACTATGGTTGTCCCTGGTATAAACAGGCTTTTCAGTGAGCTTCCTCCCTGGTAACTAATGATAAATGCCCCAACCAATGCCAAAACAGCCCCAAAGCCTTCAATGGCTGAAAATTTTTCTTTTAGGAAAATAATCCCAAACAAGGTAAGGAAAACAGGGTACATATTTCCAAGGAATGAAGTTACTGAAGGATCAGCTATAATGTGTATAGAAAGAAAAAAAGAGGTGGTGGTCAGTATTTCTAAAATCCCAAGGATAGCCAATATCTTATACTGCCTTTTGCTAAGGTTAAATAGCTGGTTTAGTTTTTTGTTTTTGGCTGCATAAAGGATGCTCAAAGTCAATCCAATTGCAAACCAGTAAACCCCAAATTGTGAAAGGTGTACCTCATTTAATGCAGCTTTGCTAAATATATACACATTTGAGAAAGCCAGGGTTGCCAGCAATGCAAATAAATACCCTTTAAGTTTGTCTGTTTTCATGATCGCTAAAATACAAAAAAGGGGGATAACTATCAGGTACCTCAAATAATCCACCAGGCGTTTTCAAGCCACCTGGTGGATAAAGCTTACTTGCTTGTTTGCTTTTGATTTCCTACTTTAGGATTTTATAAATCAAGCATCAAGAATATGTGTTGTAGGAGGGTAGCAATTATTATCATACTGCTGGCAGTTGCATTGGCAATGGTGGCATGGCAGTTTCCAAATGTATTTGGCACTTGGCAAAACAATGTTTTTTATTTCCTGGCAGGGCTGGGGTCTGTAGGGCTACTTATCCTGGTTATTTCTTTTTTTAGGAAGGGGAAAGTATGAAGGGGACAATATTTCCACATAGCAAAAAGTCCCCATTTTTGGGGATTTAGGGGGTAAAAAACGAAAACTCATTTTAGCTTGCCCCATTATTTAGAACAATAATAAATTACCCCCCCCCCTATTATAAAATCCTTGTTTCTTCTTTTTATATCCCTTATATTTAATGTGTTAATAATAAACCAAAGTTCCCCATATTTCCAAAAAATTTAGTAGGGGCTTCCAAAGGCACAAATGATAGACATGTTGCATATAAATTATAAAAATACCCAGTATAAAAATACTGGGTACCATTATTTGTTTAATCAGGGGGATAGTCTCTTACCCTATTCCCCAAAACACTTTAAAATTATGAAAAAATTATTGAGTTTATTGCTAATTGCAAGTTTTTTAATTGTTTTTGATTCATGTCAAAAGGCTGATGTATTAATTGAAGAAGATTTAATCACCCAGGAGCAATTAGAGACGAGAAAAAAACTCAGGGAAGCAGCCCTGGTTGTTACAAATATGACTAAAAACAAAAACCTAAATAAATTGGTTTTTAATGAAGTTAACCAAAAAAGAAATGGTTTGTACAGAGTAGGCTTTCTTGATTTATTTAGTTCAGAACAAACAAAAAGCGTTTCTAAAGTACGAAATGAACAATTGAACTTTTTATCAGAATTTGAAAACTCTGCCATAAAATTATATGATAAGGATAATTTAAAAAGTGGTGATGTTGAAATTGATCCCAATAGTAGTGTAGAAGAGCTAATCACTTTTCTCAAAGACAATAATATTAATATGTATTGGCCCTATTCTCAAAATTGGGATGGGAATGAGATACCTACTATTACTTATCAGCCTTTTGATAATGACGAAGAAAATGAAGGTTTTATTTTTAGGAGTTCTGAACTTAAATCTGCTAGTACAGATATATATGAAAAAGTACTTGTTGATGATGACTATGCATGGAATAAACCTACTATAATTATTGATGTAGATGGAAATGTAACAGGTTTAGAACCTGGTTCAGGATCAGGAGGCAATTCAAGTGCTTCAACTACAAGTGTGAATGATGGAAATTTTGATGTTAACAAAATATTCATTTGTAGGGTTAAAACCAATGGAAAAAATTTCAGGGGGCTTTTTGGAGGTGAAAATTACATTACTTTTTATAGGGCTGGAGAAGAATTAACAAACAATGATCGCCCTGTTGTGGGACAAACTTTTAAGATTGATAGGTGGGCAGGAAGGAAAGGCAGATATAGGACCATAAATCAGGTTTGGGATTATAACTGGAAACCAGGAGAGCTTGAACAATGGATTGGTGTAAAGCTACATAGGGTAGAAGCTGATGTTAAAACAAAGTTCTCAGGAGACATAAATTTAAGCCTCACAAAGGAACGTTCAGTGGCTACAAAAAAAGATTACATTGAGGCTAAACAGGGTACGAAAACAGGATTAACGACAAAATTATTTGCGTGGGAGGTGGAGATATCTAGAAAAGACATGATGGGTAAAGATGCAATATTTGAAAGAAAACAGTTTTTCAATGAAAATTGGAGAGATGCTGACAGGCATGGTACAGAAGGTGGTATATGTGTAAGGTTGGCTGGAAGCCCAAGTGGCAGAGGTGGGATTTATTTTACATTAGATGTAGATTCATATAATTATTAATATTAGCTAAAATGCGTAAACTGTATTTTTTTATAATGGTACTTATTTCAACCATTGGCAATGCCCAAAATTTTGAACTTGGTGTTGCCCTTGGGGGGCTAAAAGGAGGTGGGGGCCTAAAGCCTGGTATTTCAACCGATATTTTAGGTTGGAAAGTGGATGCTACACATACTGCACCAATTGATTATAAAGGTGGGGTTTTTGTAAAACAAGGTTATACCAATTTCTATTTTAAAAGTGGGATATTTACATACCATCAAAACACCATGCTCCATTTTAAAAATAATTTAATGGATGGGCCATTGTATGGCAAGAGGTTTTTAAACTCTATTTCAATCCAAAAACTATCCTTTCCCTTGTCAATTGGGAAGAAAGTTTATAAAAACTTTGGGTTAGAGGTTGGTACCAGTTTTAATGTGGATATCACCAATAAAAAAAGCCACCAATACAATACAAATGCCCAAACTGTTGAGAAGTTAATAGTAGGTAATGTATCAAATACATCTTGGGCAGGGGTAATAGGGATGGTTTATCAATATAAAAGATGGGCCTGTTCCTTTGAATTTGAAAGGGATATTACAACACTTGTAAAGGATATCCAATATACACATGTTTCTCCAAATGGGGACAGGATAACAGAGGCTATTTTCCCAATACATTTAAATAGGTGGATTTTTTCCTTAAGCTATAGTTTGGTTTCAAAGTAGCGCTAAATGGGGTATCTCCTATATTACCAACATAGCATAAAAGGATGCCATCTCTTGTAGGGAGATTGCATCCTAAATGTCTTAAATGTAAAACTTGGTGTTAGCTATAATTCATTAGAAAAAGATGCAGCAGGAATAAATAAATCAGGTAGTGTAGAATATGAAATAACTTTTAAAGATAAAGGTGAACAATGTGGTTCTGCATATTTTACTATGAAAACCCTGAAAAGCAATTGATTTTTCCAAATTATGGTGTTAAAATTTTATTAAGCGAAACTGATAATTAAAATAAAATATATGAAATCAAAACTAATTATTATTTGGCTATTTTTAATTTGTGTACATGTTGTAAATGCTCAAAACAATACAAACATAATTTTGGGTATTAACCAAACTTTTACAAATCATACTGAGTATGAGCCAGATATTGGCTGGCAAGCTGGATTTGATCAATCGAAGGTTCTTTCTGATAAATTTATCTTAAGAAAAAGGAGTGGATATATTAGAACATGATATATATGCAATGAGTGTTCCAATCACCTTGGTTTGGTCAAAAATTAGATTATTACATCCATATTTCGGAATTGAAGGAATATATAATTTTTACAACAAAACAAAATATAAACTTGCTAATGTTGATAAAATTAATGTTGCTGACTTGGAACTTAATATTATTGGAGGGGTACAAATTAATATCAATAATAAATTTTCATTTAGAGGAACTTATGTGTTACCTCCTACTTTAGGAAGAGGCAAGGAATCAACTATTTCTTCAACTGGATTAAGGTTTTCTTTATCATATGAACTGAACTAAATTCAAAGAAGCTAAACTGAGAACAGCACCTAAATGGAAAATTTAGGTGCTGTTTTTTTCTTAGTTAATCTAAGATACATATGTTGGATAGTAATAGTTGTTTTTATCTGTATTGTTTTATAGCTTAGTTGTTAAATTAAATACAGATTCCCCAATTCATGTAATTTTTAGGAATCTCCAAATACATTAAGTATGGCTTTAAAACTTTGTTTGATTTTTCTTTTCCTTAACATTTTCACTGTATGTTTTTCTCAACAAGAAAAAACATATAAGTTTGAATACCAGATTGGAGTTGGCAGGTTATTTTCAGGTGAGACCTCATTTGGGTTGGATAGCTATGAAGGTATAGCTGTCAGGAATGAGTTCCAGTATGAAATAAGCAATTGGTTTACTGTTGGGGCATCATTAAGTATTTTTACATTAGGGGACGGGAATAAACTTATGGATTATTTTTTTACAATTGAAGGGCTGTTTAATGATGGAATACCTCAATCAGGGAGGCAACCATATGTAAGTTCAGAATTTGAAAACCTTACTTCTTTTGGAGGATATTTATATGTTAGCCCAGTGAATAATAAGTCAATAAAAGTTTATGTGGGACCTGGTTTATGCTATAATATTTACAACAGGCAAAGGGCGACAAGTTCATATTCAGCAAAAGAATTTAATTTTTTTAATCTCACACAGCAGCATTATAAGCTCTTGGGAATAGGGTTTCAATTAGGCACAGATATCAGCATAACAGAAAGGATCAGAGCTGGGGCAAGGGTAAATTTTTTCCTTGATGACGTGGGGGCAGCATTAATGCTTAACCTGGGTTATCGTTTTTCTTTATAACCAGATAATTTCTTATTTAAAATTAAGCTCTATGTATTCAAAAAAGCAGAAAAATTTAATAATTGTATTAATAATTTGTTTTTCCCTTTTTCTATTTGGATCACATCTATCAAAAGTAGGGTATTTACCAGATTGGGTATATGATTTGATGAGCGGTTTAAATATGGTTACAATCCTGCTTATGCTTGTAGTGGTTCTGTTCAGGAAAAAGAAAAATAAGCATACGAAAGATTAAGGGCTAAAGCTTTTAATATTCAAACATAAAAAATGCCATCCTTTTTAGAGATGTCATATTTTTTTTCTTAACCCTACATTAACCTTTCTGAAACTTAAAACCAACCTATCCTATATCCATTATCTTTGCATTTAGAATAATAATTATTGGAAGGTTTTGCCTTCCAACTAAAACAATATATTATGTTGCCAAAAATTAATCCAACAGGTACAGTAGCCTGGAAAAAGCTGGAAAATATTTATAAAGGGTTTGAAGGGGCCCATATGAAAGAACTATTTGCAAATGATGCTGGGCGTTTTGATAAATATTCCTTGAAATTTGGGGACATTTTGCTTGACTATTCCAAAAACCTTGTAAGTGATGAAGTAAAAACTGCTTTGCTGGAGCTGGCAGAAGAGTGTGGCTTGAAAGGGGCAATTAATAGCATGTTTTCTGGTGAAAAAATAAATGAAACAGAAGACAGGGCTGTGTTACATGTGGCTTTGAGGAACAGAGGCAATAAACCAATTATAGTTGATGGCAAAGATGTAATGCCTGGGGTAAATGCAGTGCTGGCCCAAATGGAGGAGTTCTCAGATAAAGTAATCAGTGGCAATTGGAAAGGATATACTGGCAAAGCCATTACTGATATTGTAAACATTGGGATAGGTGGCTCAGACCTGGGGCCATTAATGGTAACAGAAGCATTGAAACCATACAAAAAGGAAAATATTAGCTTGCATTTTGTTTCCAATGTAGATGGGACACATATTGCTGAAGCATTAAAGCCCCTTAACCCTGAAACAACCCTGTTTATTGTTGCTTCAAAAACTTTTACAACACAGGAAACCATGACCAATGCAATAACTGCAAGGGACTGGTTCATGGCAGCTGCCAAAGATGAAGGCTTTGTGAAGAACCATTTTGTGGCTGTTTCAACAAATGCAGGGGCAGTTTCAGCATTTGGTATTGACACAAAAAATATGTTCCAGTTTTGGGACTGGGTTGGTGGGCGCTATTCATTATGGTCAGCAATAGGCCTTTCTATTGCTTGTGGAATAGGCTTTGAGAACTATCTGGAACTCCTGGAAGGTGCCCATGCCATGGATACCCATTTTGCAGAAACTGATTTTGATAAAAACATCCCTGTGATACTTGCCCTGATTGGAATTTGGTACAATAATTTCTATGGGGCAGAAAGTGAAGCCATCCTCCCTTATGACCAGTACTTGCATAGGTTTGCAGCCTATTTCCAGCAAGGCAACATGGAAAGCAATGGCAAATATGTGGATAGGAATGGTAAACAGGTTGGTTACCAAACTGGACCAATTATTTGGGGAGAGCCTGGTGCCAATGGGCAACATGCATTTTACCAACTTATCCACCAGGGTACAAAGTTGATACCCTGTGATTTTATTGCTTCAGCAGTTAACCACAACCAGGTTGGGGACCACCACCCTAAACTACTTGCCAACTATTTTGCCCAAACTGAGGCAATGATGGTAGGAAAAACCAAAGAACAAGTTACAGAGGAACTAAAAGCTGCAAAAAAATCTGATGAAGAAATTGCAGAACTCCTTCCTTACAAGGTGTTTAAAGGGAATATCCCTACCAATTCATTCCTGCTGAAAAAACTCACCCCACATGTATTAGGCTCATTAATAGCTATGTATGAACACAAAATTTTTGTACAAGGGGTAATTTGGAACATTTACAGCTTTGACCAATGGGGTGTTGAACTTGGCAAACAGTTGGCAAATGCCATCCTCCCTGAACTTGAGGATGATAGTGAAGTGGTGGGGCATGATGCTTCAACCAATGGGCTTATCAATGCCTTCAAAAAAATGAGGTAACTACTAAAATGGGGGTTGGACTTTCTAAGTCCAACCTATTCTCTATGCTTTTGGAAATCAGGAGTCCCTTATTTTATTCCAATTTGTATCATATATGAATTGCTTATATCATAAGAAAGGTATCACTAGCCCTAGGTTTTAACCTGGGGTTAGTGAAGGAAAAATTCCCTTTAATTCAACTTATTTGTAAGCAGTTCAATGACTTTTTTAGGTGGTTTATTTTCATAGAGTATTTGATACACAGCCTTTGATATGGGCATATCAACCTTGAATTTTTTATTTAGCTCATGGATTGATTTTGCAGCATAATACCCTTCAGCCACCATATGCATTTCAAGCTGTGCTGTTTTTACTGAATACCCTTTCCCAACCATGGTACCAAACAGCCTGTTCCTGCTGAACTGTGAATAAGCAGTTACCAATAGGTCTCCTAAATAAACGGAACTTTTTATATCCCTGGTAATGGGATGTACAGTGTCTACAAAACGCTTGATCTCCTGTATGGCATTAGCTAAAAGCACTGCCTGGAAATTGTCACCATACCTTAAACCATGGACTATGCCTGCAGCTATGGCAACAATGTTTTTTATGACTGAGGTATACTCGGTGCCCCATATATCATCAGAAGTTTTTGTTTGTATATAGTCACACGCTAAAATCTCAGCAAATACTTGTGCTTTTGCTTCATCAGGGCAGGCAATGGTTAAGTATGAAAGGCGCTCAAGGGCTACCTCTTCAGCATGGCAAGGACCTGCTATTACCCCTATTGATTCAAATGGGATATGGAGGTATTTATGTAGGTATTCCCCAACCACCAAATTCTCATCACTTAAAACCCCCTTTACCCCTGAAACCACAAACCTGGAAGTAATGTCAGCAGTTAGGTTGCTAAAAGTCTCAGCTAAAAAGGCAGAAGGGACAGCCAGGATAATGGTTTCAGATGCTTCAATGGCTTCATTAATATCATTAAAGAAATTTATCCTGTTGGTATCAAATTCAACCCCCCTCAGGTAATTAGGGTTATGCCTGAATTTTTTAAATAGTTTTATACTGTCAGTATTCCTGAAAGACCAATTTATTTCAGGAAGGTTTTCAAGCAATATTTTGGCAAGGGCTGTTGCCCAGCTTCCACTACCAATAATGGCTACTTTTTTTATTCCTGAAACCATAAATTTTGCCTTATTAAAGCTGCAAATTTAATAATCTTTTTTACAAAGAAGTTTTTTGGCAGGGCATTGACAAGCATGTGCCAGTTAAATAATAGGCACATGATTTTGTGGCTGGGTAACCTTTACTTAAGCTACATTTTTATAAACTTTCCTGTAATGGTATCCATATATGGAATAGGTAATGGCCAGGGGAAATACTTTGGGGCGTTTAAACAGGCACCAGATAAACAATTTCCAATAATATCTCCTGCTTTTATCAAAAATACCAATAATAAAAATTGACCTAACCAGTGCCATAAACTTGGTAAAGGTTACTTTGGTTTTTTGTTTTGCCCCAGGAGAATAATCTTTCAGGAATTGCATAGCCCTTTCATGGAAGGCTTTACCTTCATAGATGTTATGAACCAGTTTACTGTAACCATCCAGCAATGTTTGTCTATCCATTTTTGGGATAAAGTTCAGGGAATAGTCAGTATT
Organism: Prolixibacteraceae bacterium; assembly: GCA_028282705.1. GTDB lineage: Bacteria > Bacteroidota > Bacteroidia > Bacteroidales > Prolixibacteraceae > JABMQB01. Next base: position 29,778 of record JANQHI010000063.1, read on the forward strand.
GTTACCTGATGAATCCATTATAATCCTGCCTTCTTCTTTTAGGCGTTTGTAAAGCCTGCTTTTCTTTTGGGCATTTAGCAGGCCAACCATAGCAGAAACAATTTTACTTTCCTTAATAAAATCAAGTTGTTTTTGGAAAATTGAAGAGGGGTCATTATCAAACCCAACAATAAAACCACCAAGGACTTCCATCCCTGTTTGTTGGATAATATGGACACTTTTTACCAGGTTACGATTTTTGTTTTGCACTTTATTGCATTCTTCCAGTGCTTTTTCATCAATAGTTTCAATACCTACAAAAACTGCTGCAAACCCTGCTTTTACCATCATATCCATCAGTTCTTGATCATCAGCAAGGTTTATTGAAGCTTCTGTTGAAAAAGTAAAGGGGTGTCCATTAGCCTGCATCCAGTCAATGAGTTTTGGCAATAGGTCAATTTTTAAAAGGTTTTTATTGCCAATAAAATTATCATCCACAAAAAACACATCTCCTTTCCATCCAATAGACAGCAGGTTTTCCAACTCTTGTATGACCTGTTCTGCCGTTTTCACCCTTGATTTTCTGCCAAATAAAGCTGTTATATCACAAAACTCACAGTCAAAAGGGCAACCCCTGCTATACTGAATACAAAGTGAATTGTATTTTGAGGCTTTTATCAAACTATAATCTGGCACTGGTGATTTTTTAATATCTGCAAAACAAGTAGTTTCATAAAGGGGCTCAGGTTCCAGGTTTTCAAAATCTTCAAGGAACTCTACCAGGGTAATTTCAGCCTCATTTAAAATGAGGTGGTCAATATCACCAAAGTATTCAGGTTCAGCAGTAAAAAGAGGGCCTCCTGCAATGATGTTTTTGTTTAAAACCTTACATTGGTTAATAATCTCAATAGCTGATTGTTTTTGTGCTGACATGGCACTTATGTACACATAATCAGCCCAGTAGAGGTCTTTCTTTTTTAGTTTTTCAATGTTCAGGTCAACCAGTTTTTTGTTCCACTCTTTGGGCAACAATGAAGATATGGTTAATAAGCCAAGAGGAGGGTTAGCTGCTTTTTTTGATACAAACCTGAGGGCATGTTTAAAACTCCAGAATGTATCAGGGTATGTTGGGTATACAAACAGGATATTCATTTTAATGGATTTTACAGTTTAAAGCAAATCTATTTTTAAAGTAGGGATTGAAAAAGAATATGGGACAAGCTGCTTTAGAAAGGTAGGATTAACTTTGCCCAGGGGTGAATGGCATTTACCAGGGATGAATTGAAGAGGGGATAATTTATATCTTTTTAAACTACAAAAATAATGTACTTGGAAACTACAAACTGGGACTGCAAGTTGAGGCTGCCTACCTCTTCAAAGCTTCCCTAACCTTCAGGATATATTGCCTGGACACAGGCACTTCTTCTGTTACATGGTTGATTTTTAATTTATACCCATCATGGGCTTTTACCAGTTCAGTTACATGCTGGATGTTTACAACACAGACCCTATGGCACCTCACAAAAAAGGTAAAATCATCCAGTTTGGCTTCAGCACTTTTTAGGGTACTCCTGATCAGTTTTTTTGTTATAACCCCTTTGCTCAGATAGGTAACTTCAATGTAATTATTGGCTGATTTTACATGGATAAGATCTTCAGGGGCAACCTTCAGGTATTCAGATTTGTTGTCTGATTCAAAATTGACCATTTGGTTAGCAATGTTTTCCAATGGCCTGTTTGGGCGCAAATCAATCAGGTTTTGCATGTGGGTTTTCAGGTATTTATACTGGCTTATGATCAGGTAAACAGCAACAGGAACTACTGAAAGCAGCACAATTTTTATGGCCACAAGGAAGGTTATTTCAATTTTTCCCACATATCTGGCAAAGAAAGCATAGGCTACAGAGTTGCAGGCAACAAATAAAAAACTGATAATAATTACGCGCAACAGGTTCCATTTTTTTGGATGGAAAAGCTTTGAAAATGCAGTGGGGATAATAACCCTGAAAAGAAAAAGCAGGATAACAGTGATCCCTGCAAAAGCAGCAATAATGGTCAGTTTAGTATTAAATTCAGAATGCACAGGGTCAAGAGGTTGAAAAAAGAGCAGGAACAGGAATAACCCCAGGGTAATACTCAGAATGGGGCTGGTATTATACCTTAGGTCATTACTGTATGGAATTGGCTTTTTTTTCCTACTGCCCATTTTCGACTAAAACTTTGTTTTGTTCAAAAATAATAAAAAGAAATGTGATATGGGCACTAAATCCTATTACTTTAATATGAGGTTATTTTAAAATAAATGCTACTAGTACACCTAAGTAATTCCCAACAGCATATCCTGCAATACCAACCACCAGGCCAGTAAGGATAATTTCCCTGTTTTTCAGAGCTCCTGCCACAACAGGAACAAAAGGTGGTGAGCAAATAAGGGCACTTCCTGAAATGATCACTGTATCAGCATCAATCTTGAATATTTTAGCAATCAATGCATGAAGGATGTGTGAACCAAACATGGCAAGCCCAACATAGTAGAACAGTGAGAATGAAATGTTGGCCAGTTTGCTTATATCAGCCATTGATGAAACAGCGAGGCAGAATATCAGAATCAGGTACATACCCAATTGAAAAGTTTTCTTAATAGCTTTTATTTTAGGAATAAAAGATGCAGCTATACCAAATGAGGTAATAAACAGGATAATGGCAGCAGTTGAGTATTCATCAGGCAGGAGGAGGCTTAACCCATAACTTGCACCCAAAATAAGGACAGACAAGCCAAAAGCAGCCAGCAATGGTAAAAAAGTAGCTTTTTTGAAAAAGCCTTCATATGATTCAAATTCTTCTTCAAGGTTCAATTTATTTCCTTCATGAGCTGATGAAGCCAGTGGTTTATAAGGGGGTAAGAATGTAAGGAACACGCGTTGCCCAATAGACAAAATGAAGACCAGGTAAATAGCTCCTAATGTGAGTTCATAAGTATGTGTTAAAATATATAGTTCTTGTGACACATCAAGGGCTGTTTTCATAGCAGCCATGTTGGGTGTACCTCCAGTATAAATCCCAACCAGCATCCCTGCAACTTTCCATATTTCATCAATACTTCCTTTAAAAATCCAATACCCAACAAAAACCATTAACAGGACTGTAAAAAGCCCAATTGCCAGTGAACTGAAAGCAGAACCTGCCATTTTAAGCCACTTTTTAACATCCATTGAAAACAAGATCAAAGGCAGTGCCAAAGGAATGGTAATGTTGGTAAGTAAATCCTGATATTTCCCTGCCCCTTCAGGGAGGATACCCATATTGCCAACAACTAGGCCAATGGCATAACAAATGAGGACAGCCCCAATTTTTTTGAAAAGTGAAAATTTTCCTTCAAGGTAAATAATAACAACAGGAGTGATCAGGAAAAGAAAGATCAGGACAATGATTTCAGCTTTCATATAAGTTTGATTTTGTTAGTTATAAAAGTTAGAAGGGTAACCTGCTATAAAGATATCAGAATGGTTGGATTTAACAAAAAACCTGTAATCAAAATCTTCAAATTGAACAAGTTAGGGCAACTTTCTTTTTGAGGATAATCAAACCAAATTGAAACTATCTTTTTATATATGAGTATAACATAACAGATTTATCCACAGTATTTTGTATAACTAAAAATCAACCTATGAAGAAAATGTTTCCCTTTATTACCCAAAGGCATACAAATGGTATGTTTAGAATCACCTCCTATTTTATTCTCTTTTCAGCAATCTTCCTCTCTGAAGGTTGTATGCAATTGATCACAGTAGTACAGTGTGATGCAGGGTTAAAACGCACAGAAACTGAATATGGGTTTGGCTTCACAGGGTTGGTGGGGCAGGAACTGGCAGATGAAAAAACATCTGTTTTTGGGACTGCAAGCTACCATATTTATTACTTTGGTGATGGATATGATTATACAGGTGGGCATGATAATTTGCTGAAAGTTGGGGTGCAGGCCAGGAGGTCATTAGCTAATAACTTTGAAAATTTCTGGGTTGGTGGTGAAGCTGCTTATGTGCGCGATAAAAGTGTTTATGATCATGCAGAATGGGATAACCCTGTAGCCAATGGTTTTTCATTAGGTGGGCTGGCAGGATATAAATTACCCAGCAAAAAATTGGATGCCAGTGTTTTTACAGGGCTTTCGCTTATCCATTTTGGCGATTTTAAAGCTGATGGGCATGTTGTAGACCCAAGCCATAATAGTGTGCAATTCAGGGTAGGTGTTGAAGTTGAGCTATCCTCATTGTTTGGAAGTTTGCAGCAATAGTTATCCTGGCATAATAATATTCATTTAATAAACCATTAACTCAAAAGACACATACCACATATAATTAATTATTTGTTTTTATTTAAGTTCCTATTTACTAATTATTTAATCATCAAATCATGAAAAAGTCACCTGTCAAGTACCTGATGTTGGTTTCTTTTGCAGCCCTGTTATGCTGGGGATGTACACAGCAAGAAACCAAAGAAGAAAAAATGCCTATTACCACTGAAAATGAAAATGCCCAGGAATTGCTCCTCAATTCTTTTAAAGCTTTTGAAGAAAGTAATTTTACCAAAGCTTTCACTTTAATTAATAAGTCAGTAGCTGAAGATTCCTTGTTTTTTATGGGTAATTATAGCTTGGCTATGAATAATTTTAGTGATTCAGCCAAGTTTGTTTTTTATGCAAAAAATGCACTAAGCCACAAGGTAGAATTAAGTGAAGCAGAGGCCATGTTAAAAGAAGGGTTGATAAGCCTAATGGAAAATAAAGGAACAGATATTACTGAAATTGGGCAAAACCTGGTTGAAATGTACCCCACTGATATAATTGTTTATTACCTGCTGTATGGGCAACAAATTGCAGCTGATGATAAAGAAGGACAGTTGAAAAACTTAAAAAATGCCCTGGAAATATCTGACAACCCTGCTATTTTGTATAATGCAATGGGGTATGCTTATATGGGGTTAGAAATGCCTGATAGTGCAAAACTGGCCTTTGATAAATATATTGGATTACAGCCTGATAAAGCTAACCCATATGACTCAAAAGGAGATTATTTTATGAATGTGGGTGAATATGAGATGGCTATTAAGCACTATATGAAAGCTTTTGAATTGGATTCTACATTCACTGTCTCTCTTGACAAAGCCAATAAAGCCAAAGCCCAGATAGATACTACAATGGTAGAAAAAACAGCAGAAGAGGAATAATGTAAAAGGCCTCTTCACAACTGCCACCTTGAAAAGCCTTATTGCTTACTTTTAAAGTAACAGGGCTTTTTTATTTGGATTTTAGGATGTAAATTAACTTCTTAAATTGAACAAATAAATAGGTGGTTTATATGAAATTCCTGGCTTTGATACCAGTACTTATGCTGGGTATTATGTTTAAAAATTCTGGCTTTGATAATGAGGGGCACAAGCATCAGATGGTTTTGGTTGAAGCTGGTTTTTTTGAAAGCAAAAACAAGGATGATGAAACAGGGGCAGTAACTACAAGGCAGGTTTTTGTAGATAGTTTTTTAATTTCAAAAGTTGAAATTACCCATGCCCAGTTTATAACCTTCCTGCAAGAAATTGACTGCAACCCTGATGGCACTTACCATGACCTTGAATTTGGGATTGTTGATTATGTTTTGGTTGAGGATAGGGATTGTGCCATTAAATATGAGGATAAGAAATTTGTATTTAAACCCAATGATTTTATCACATCTGCTGATTGCCCTGTGGTAATGGTTACCTGGTTTGGTGCAAATGCATATTGCCAATGGGCAGGAGGAAGGTTGCCTTCAGAAAAAGAGTGGGAATTTGCTGCTAAGGGAGGCATCAAAAGCCAGGGATATAATTATAGTGGTAGCAATAATATTGATGAAGTAGCATGGTGTATTGTTAATTCAGGTGGGAAGGCTCATCCAGTGGGGCTGAAAGCACCCAATGAGTTGGGGATTTATGATATGTCAGGCAATGTGTGGGAATGGTGTAGTGACTGGTATTATAAAGAAAAGCAGATTGAACCAAGGAAGCGCCCCAAAGATTTCAAAGATACTGACAATGTTTTGCGTGGAGGAAGCTGGTTTGTACACGAAACTTTCTGTACCAATACTTTTCGCCTGAGTTATTCCCCCAGGTATGCCAGCTTAAACTATGGCTTCAGGATAGCAAAAGATTTATAACTCTGTGTAATGTAGTAGTAATATGAAGCAAAAATAAATATCCAGTAGAAGAATTTAAAATATGGAATTATACTTTCACTTTATTGATGTATTTTGAGATAATCTCATTCTGGGCTTTTTCCATCTTTTCTTTTTGATCCTCGGAATAAAATTTATCTGAATGTGAATTAGGAGAAAAATAACCATTTGAAATTGAATAAAAGGTTGATATCCCTAATAATATTATGCATATACCAAATAAAATCGCTATTATCATAATTGAGTGGAATTTAAGTCTTTAATCTCTTACATTAAACTGCTGTATTTAAACTTTCTGCTAATATTTATAATTGCTAAAAGGATATTATAACAAAGTAATAAAACCAAAATACCAAAATAAATAGTTATAACTAAGCTATACTTAACTTCCAAAGAATCAAATAGGTCTATAAATACAAAATCTATTTGATTACTAACAGGAATCATAGGCAATACAGCTATTAATCCAATAGTTAAACCAAATAAACTAAAATTAATTTTACCAGTAAATTTAATTTTTCTTAATCTTCTGTAAGCTTTTAACTTTAAATATTGTGCAACAAGTTCCTTATCTGTTTTTTGCATATTTGGGTATTCGATGATGTATAACTGTTTTTATTTCTATAAAAATATCATATCCCCCTTTTGTTCAAACTGCTACTTCTCTAACTAGCTTACCCATTTAAAATGGCTAGTTATCAATACAAATATATGAAATGAGTATTAAGTGACATTTTTATTTCCATAGATTTTATCTATGTCTTTTTGATGTATTTTTATTTGTAAGCATGATTTATTTTAGTAATCTTATCAGTTAATTCACAACAACATATATAATATAAAGAATCAAATTGTTTCCTTTTTTAATACTTGTTTGATCAAATGAGTAGATTAACAAATATTGTTTCTTAACAAAGGATGTTGATCAGATTGTTTAAGTCAACTTTTTTGGGTGGTGCAGTTTTTAACTGCACTGTGGAAGTTGGAAACTTCCACACCCACAACCTTTTCCTGAAAGGTAAAAGGGAGTGGGTAAAAGATTTTCAATTTGAAATATTCTTTGGGTTAAATTATAAGATTGGTGACACGTACCAAAAGAAACGAGTATGGTTTAGGACAGGGTAGGAAGAATTGATTTGACTTTATTTATTTGGATAAATTTCTTTTAAAGTTGTTATTGCCGATTGACATCCTAAATCAGCAGCTTTCTGAATATCTTCTATAGCAGATTCATTCAGACCTAAACTTAGAGAAGTAAGCCCCCTGCAATATAATGCCAATGCATGGTTCTCGTCCAACAATAGTGCTTTATTGCAATATTTGTAACTTTTATCATAATTCTCAGTCGCTAAATATATTTTAGCAAGCATGAAGTAATCTCTTGCAGATGTAATCTCAACCTCATTTAACATGTTCTCAATCATTGATAAGTCCTTTTGAATATCAGCATTGTAATTATTAATCAGTTTGATTTCACTTTTATAAATAAAGGCAGTAACCATATGATTCTTAGGAATGTTATAACTAATAGCTTTTGAGAAGTTTTCTGAACTTTCGTTGTAATCTTTCTGAGTATATGCAATTAATCCTTTAAAGAAATATACTGTACCAGACATCCCTTCTATAGATCTACAGAACAAATTGGCGTGAGAAAGATCATCCTGAGCTTTATCTAGGTTATTCAATTGTCTATAAGAGATTCCTCTCATAAAATATAGTGAACAGTCGTGCTTTTCAGATAGAAATTTTGATGAGTAATTAATTACTTGTTTCCACTCATGAATCTTAAAGAAGCTCAGTGCCAAAGATCGCCATTCTTCAAATTCATTAAAATTAGCTGATTCAATCTTTTTTACTTCATAATTGTCTGATATCTCTGGATTCTTCCATTCATATCCCTTTTTAGGAAAGATTTCTCCATCTTTTGTTATTACTCGGTTTGGATAGTTTATACTAAAGGAGTTGTATCTTGTGTTTTGAGCTTTAATTCTTTCTATCTCAAACTGCATTTCTCCAGACTTCCTTATGGCATCACCTAGAATTCTAATTTCTTTTTTATTACTTAATTCGCTAAGTAAAAATCCCCCTACACTTTTAATTTGACTTTCAAGAGATTGGGGAACACCATTTACAAACATAAGTATGGTTAAAACAATAGTAAAAGTTATTCTCTTCATTGTTGGTTTTTATTGTGTAATTTACAATAATTAAACAAAATATCAATAAATCTAAATAACTTTAAGTGTTAGTTAAAAGTGACAACCAGAACCACAAAGTTGGCGGTTTGGAAACCGCCACACCCATAAAAAAAGCCCTCCCATTTTGGATGAGAAGGCTTAAAATATAATAAGTCTTACTACTTTTTACTCAATACTTACTACTCTGTACCCTATATTGGAGAAACAAACAAACCACCATCAGTCTTTTCCACTTTTGCCAATTTGTTTTTGGTCAAACCCTTTATGGCTTTGTCCCACTTTTTATTACTTAGCCCAGCCTGTGTTTTCAATTCATTCAGGTCAATTGGAGAACTTGCTTTAAGGATGTTAAAAACAGCTTTTTCTTCTTCTGTCAGTTCAACTGCCTTTTTCTCAGGTTTCATTTGCGGGAAGAACAACACATCCTGGATGGATGGGCTATTGGTCATAAACATGGTTAACCTGTCAATCCCCATCCCCATACCAGAGGTAGGAGGCATACCATATTCCAGTGCCCTGAGGAAATCCTGGTCAATGAACATGGCTTCATCATCTCCTTTTTCAGAGAGCTTTAGCTGCTCTTCAAAACGTTCGCGCTGGTCAATGGGGTCATTTAATTCAGAGTAGGCATTGGCCAACTCTTTTCCATTTACCATCAATTCAAAACGTTCAGTTAGTTCAGGGTTATCCCTGTGTTTTTTGGTAAGGGGAGACATCTCTTTTGGGTAGTCAGTAATAAAGGTTGGTTGTATATAGTTCCCCTCACATTTCTCGCCAAAAATTTCATCAATCAATTTTCCTTTGCCCATGCTTGGGTCAGTTTCAATGCCTAGCTTATCACAAGTATCCCTTAGCTCTTCTTCTGTTTTGCCTGAAATATCATAACCAGTATGTTCTTTTATGGCATCAGTCATGGTTATCCTTGGGTAGGGTGTTTTATAATCAATAACATGGTCACCCAACTGGACTTTTGTAGTACCATGAAGTGCCAGGGCTACCCTTTCACAAATCTCTTCAGTGAATTTCATCATCCACTTATAATCTTTGTAAGCCACATAGATCTCCATCACAGTAAACTCAGGATTATGTGTCCTGTCCATCCCTTCATTACGAAAATCTTTGGCAAACTCATATACTCCTTCAAAACCTCCAACTATTAACCTTTTCAGGTAAAGTTCATTGGCAATCCTCATGTAAAGAGGTATGTTTAATGAATTGTGGTGTGTAACAAAAGGCCTTGCTGCTGCTCCTCCAGGTATGGGTTGTAGGATGGGTGTTTCCACTTCAGCATAACCATACTCATTGAACATTTCGCGCATGGTATTCACAATTTTGGTGCGTTTCAGGAACACATCTTTCACCTGTGGATTTACAATCAGGTCAACATACCTTTGCCTGTATCTTTGTTCAGGGTCAGTAAAAGCATCATAGGTTTTGCCATCCTTTTCTTTTACAATAGGCAGTGGGTGTAATGATTTACTCAAAAGGGTAAATTCTTTTACATGGATGGAAATTTCACCCATTTGGGTTTTAAAAACAAAACCTTTTACACCAATAATATCACCAATGTCCAACAGTTTTTTGAAAACTTCATTATAGAGGAATTTATCTTCACCAGGGCAAACCTCATCCCTGTTTACATACACCTGGATTTTGCCAGTGTGGTCCTGAAGTTCAGCAAATGAAGCTTTACCCATGATCCTCCTGCTCATGATCCTTCCTGCCAGGCAGATGTCATTCATCTTTTCTTCTGAATCTGTGAAATTTTTCTTTATAGCTTCTGCTGTAATGTTCACATGGTACTGTTCTGCAGGATATGGTTCAATGCGTGCTTCACGCAATTTCTGAAGAGAATTCCTTCTGATGATTTCCTGTTCACTAAGTTCTGGATGGCTCATTTACCTTCTGTTTTTTCTGATTATAAAATTTTTGCAAAGATAAAAAAAGAATGGTTACCCAATTAACCTGGCTTATAGCCAAAAATTGCCAGATGGATAGGTATCCTCATAATATTGAAGTTAGGCTATTTAGGTATTCTTTTCATTAGAAAAATACTCTTGTTTCTGGGGTGTTGAAAATCAGTGATATAGAAAAATGACCGGACATATATACCCTATTAAATCTAAAAACGTACCTTATAAAACAGCTCAATTTTGTACCTTTGCCCAGTTTGTAATCATATTCATAGTAACCATCATCAGCCATAATGGAAAAACTCTGGAAAGTAAAACCACAAGGTGATCCAAATGAGGTAAAACATTTATCAGCAGCCTTAAATGTTGAGATGGTTATTGCCAAATTGTTGGTTCAGAGGGGGATAAAAACTTACAATGAAGCCAAGGCATTTTTCAGGCCACGTTTGAATGACCTTCATGACCCATTCCTTATGAAGGATATGGAAAAGGCAGTGTACAGGCTTGAGAGGGCTATTGAGCATAAAGAGAAGGTTTTGATATATGGTGATTATGATGTGGATGGTACAACCTCAGTTGCATTAATGTACCAGTTCTTGAAAAACAAGATTGAAAACCTAGAATATTACATCCCTGACCGTTATTCTGAAGGGTATGGTATCTCTCCCAAAAGTATAGAATATGCAGCTAGTGAGAACATTAGCTTGGTTGTGGCATTGGATTGTGGCATTAAAGCCATTGATAAGATCAATGGGGCAAAAGAAAAGGGGATTGACTTTATTATTTGTGACCATCATAACCCTGACAGTATCATCCCTGATGCATATGCAGTGCTTGACCCTAAGCAGCCTGACTGCAATTACCCATATAAGGAATTGTCAGGTTGTGGGGTAGGTTTTAAACTGTGCCAGGCTTTTTGTGAGAAAAATGATGTTCACATTGAGGAATTGTATGACCTGCTTGACCTGGTGGTTGTCAGCATTGCTTCTGATATTGTCCCTGTGACAGGCGAGAACAGGGTGTTGTCCTATTATGGGCTGAGGAAATTGAGTGCTAACCCCTGCCTGGGGCTTAAAACCATTATCCAGTATTCAGGGTTAAATGGTGATGGGATTACAATCAGTGATATTGTTTTCAAAATTGGGCCACGCCTAAATGCTTCTGGAAGGATTGAACATGGTAAAAAATCAGTGGCTATTTTGGTTGTTGATGATGAAAAAGAGGCTTTTGAACTGGGAGATGAGATCAACTCATACAATGAGATCAGGAAAACCCTTGACAGGGATATCACCCAGGAAGCCCTTGACATGATCCAGTATAATGAATTTACCAGGGGGAATAAAAGTACAGTACTTTATAACCGTGACTGGCACAAGGGTGTCGTGGGTATTGTAGCTTCGCGCATAACAGAATATTATTACAGGCCTACAGTTATTTTAACTGAATCAAATGGGATGGCCACAGGTTCTGCAAGGTCAGTAAAAGATTTTGACCTGTACGAGGCCATCGGTATGTGCAGTGACCTGTTGGAATCATATGGAGGGCATATGTATGCTGCAGGGCTGACCATGAAAATAGAAAATATCCCTGCTTTTGCTGAACGTTTTGAGAGGATTGTTGCAGATTCGATTACAGAAGCCCAGCAGGTGCATGCAATTGATGTGGATGCTAAAATTATGCTGAGTGAAATAACCCCAAAATTTTACAGGGTTTTAAAACAATTTGCCCCTTTTGGCCCGCATAACATGGTTCCTGTATTTGTAACTGAAGGGGTACTTGACCCTGGTTCAAGCAGGTTGGTTGGTAAAAATGAAGAGCACATAAAATTGGATTTGGTTGAGCCTGATTTTAATTCTGAAATGTTTTCAGGGATAGCTTTTAACCAGTCTGACAAGTTTGATATAGTCAACTCAGGGCTCTCTTTTGATATTTGTTACTCTGTGGTTGAAAATGAATTCAGGGGCAAAACAAACCTACAATTATATGTAAGGGATATTATGAATAAAACTTCCTGACAACCTAATTTTTAGCTTTTTAACAATTCATCCAGGGAATCCAATACTTTGGCATTTGTTGCCTCTAACCTTTCTTTTGATTGGTGCCCATCAGCAATTAAAATACAATCTACCCCAAGCTCCTGTGCAACCTCAAAATCATGGATAGTGTCACCAATAATGATGGATTTATCCTTTGCAATTTTTTGTTGTTTAAAGAGCTGCTTGCTACGCTCCATTTTTGAAACAGCATAATGGTCATTCAGCCCTAATACTTGTTCAAAATAGTAGTAAATATTGGTATGGATAAGTGTCTCTTTTAGTTTGTCTTCTTTCATGGCAGACAGCACAAATTGCTGCACCCCATTGATCTTAAAATGCTCCAATATATGTACCACTCTGCTATGAAGGCTGCACTTGTTTACATTTGAATTATAAATATCAATAAACTCACGTGCAGGGATGGCAAAGTCTTCTCTGGTAAAGTCAAAGCCAATTTTTTGGTAATAATCTTTTACAGGAAAAGAAAACACCTCTTTGTATTTCCCAAAAGAAAGCAAAGGGAGGCCTCTTTTTGACAATAATTGGTTGATGGTATTAACACAGAGTTCCAGGTCATTTAACAGGGTGCCATTCCAGTCCCAAATGATTGCTTCAACAGGTTTGCCAAAAAGTTTAAAGCCCATATTTTTTTGCATTGATAACAGGGTTGGCATATAACCTAAGGAAACGGTCACGCACCTTTTCCTTATCATCATTTAATGTATTGATGGCATTTTGCAACAATTGCATAAATTTTTCCTTCTCTTCAGGAGTATAAAAAGATGTATAATTGCCTTCTGCAGACAAAATATCAGAAGCTATATAATTATTTGGCCAAAGCTTGAAGTTGCAATGTATCCTTTTGTCAATTAATTCGGAAAGTTCCTGTATCAGGTCATTGGTTTTTGCACTTTCATCAATGCCTTTCAAGAATGTATGGATAGGCTTCCCAAAAGAAAAATGAACCCTGTCTTTTTGGTTTTTTACACCCATGGCCATACTCTTCAGGTCATCTTTGCTGGTTTTTTGAAATTCATTCCTTTCCCTTCTTAGGGTTTCATTTACTTTGGCAACCCCACAAGGCTCTATTTCATAGGAAATTGAAACAGGGATAATATTTAACTCAGTTATGCTGTTCAAGAAACTTTTCTGGTTGCTCATATGAAGCATTTTCAATAACCCCTGCTGGGTTTGGTCATCCCCATCTTTTGTCCTTCCTTCACGCTGTGCTATCCACACAGAAATATTTTGGTCTTTGATACTAGCCCTTATGTATTCGGAAATTATTTGTGAAGCCTTCAAAAGTTCCCTTGCACCAATGTTCCTTTTTACCACAAATGAGCGGTTAAGCTTTACTGCATGAACTATCCAATCATACATAAAAAGGTTATCCCCAATGGCAATTTGGGTAGTGTTCATGCCATTTTTATAGATGATATAATTAAGGAATGCTGAATCAAGCACAATATCCCTGTGGTTAGAAATAAACAGGTAAGCTTTGTTTTTATCAAGCCTTTCAATTCCACTGAAGGTAAGGCCTTTGGTGGAATTTTTAATAATGTTTCCTACCAGTTTTGCTGTAAACCCCAATTGCACTTGTTCAATGGTTTGCAGCCTGGATAACTCTTTTTTTGCTTGTTCAACAACTTCTGGGGCTTTAAAAAGGTCAAGTAAAACTTCATCAAATATGGGGTCAGCTAAAAGTTCGTTTATCTTTTCATTGACTTCTTGATCTGTGTATGGGCGAATATCTCTATACTTATGTGTATTATTCATTCACTTGGTTTAATTAGGCCGCAAAGTAACAAAAATAGGGTTAAAACTTCAAGCGTGCCTGGAATTTAACTTCTGTTAAGTTTTTCCCATCAATTTCATTATTGCCTGAACTTATTGACTCTCTGTCTGTCCAGTGAGTATTGGAAAGTTTACACCACAAGCTCAGGTTTTTTGAAATAGTATAAGAAAAATTCAAGTAAGCACGGAAACCTTTCCCATGGTAAGCTGGGATAGAATATGTATATAGCAAGTCATTTTCATAGGCATAAACCCTTGAATCATAGCTTTGTGTGTTAAACAAAGCAAAACGTGCATATCCTGTTAAAGGAATAGGTATGGGTTTATAAACCAGGTCTTGGTAAAACATAAAGCCATGGCTGTCAGATTCATCCTTAAATAAAACATATTCAAACCTGCTTCTAAGGGTAACCTTTTCAGAAACATCATACTGAAAGTAGAGCCTTGTTTGCTTTTTTTGCTGTGGGGCATTTACATATTTTTCCTTAGAAACAGTTTTCCCCTCTTTTTCTTCATTTTTATAGCGTGCGTAAACAAGGATATTTTTTGAAGGCCTGTATTCAAGTTGGAATAATATGTCATTCCCAGTTGAAGGTGCTGCAGTGGTAAAGTTTAGCCAGGGTGATTTATAAAAATCTGCATAAGCCTGTAGCCTGAAATTTGGAGCAGGCAATACTTTAAGCCCCATATAAAACCCAGTTTCATTAATTGTTGAGCTGCCTTCTGAAAATGTATTACTGTAGATGGCATGGTAATCCTTGTCAAAGTGCCTGAAAAGCATTGACAATGTGGCCTGGTCGTGTAAATGGGCTGTTAACCCCTGAAGCACAGCCATACCATTTGATTGTGACCAGGCTGCTTCTCCAAACAGCTCATATTTCCCTGCTAAATAACGATAATTAAGCCCTGCATTGATATTTTCATCCCCACTGAATTTAAAGGAATTATGCAAGCCATCATTTAAAATCAAAGGCAATTCAAACTGTTGGTAGAAGATAGTAGCCCCAACTTTTAGCCTGTTTTTTTGAAACTCGATTAAAGCCCCTGTTGCAATTTCCCTCACACTTTTTTCATCATCTATTTCATTGGCTGTCCTGTGGTAACCTGAAGTTTGCAAGCTGGTGAAATAACCTGGGGTTTGGCTTGCTCCAGAGAAACCAAGGTTGGCATCTTTATTTTTATGTGAATAGAAAAGCTGCAAGCCCAGGTTCTGAAGTTGGAAGGTTGTACTAACACCCCTGAAGAATAGGTTTTCATCATTTGAAGTATATGGGCGGATTCCTGAGATATTTTTGGAAATAGCCAGCACATCAGCAGATTTCCCTGGGGCATATCCTTGCCATAGGACCAGGCCCTGACCTGACCTGACAACAAAATCACCAATGGTTACATTTTTCAATATTGAATTAAACCCCATGCTGATATGCCCTGAGTAGTAGTCAAACCCCTGGCTGTTTGAACCAGTAAAAAATGCTTCTCCAGGATCTTTTTCAGCAGTCAGCCCCACAGATAGTTGGTTGCCCAACTGGAAACGGTAACGTGAATAAAGCCTAAATGGGTTTCCTTCATAGTTGGCAGGTTCAGTATTCTTGTTTTTATATCCTTTGGCTTCCTGAAGTATCCTTGTTGAGCGTAGAAATAAATGATGCCTTCCATATTTCAGGGGTAGTTTCTGAGGTATTGTTTTACCTGCTGAAGTTTCAAATTTCACAAAAGGTTGGATTTTCTCCAATACTTCCCTGCTAAAACCTTCAACCTGGGTTAACTCAAAAATGGAATAAATATCCCCATATCTATTCCTATAATTTAAAAGGTTTGAGATTTGGATTTCATTTAAAAAAGAAAGGTGTTTGAGCTCTTCCTCAGTTGCAATGTTCAAATTCAATGGGTTTTCAAAATATTCTTCCAGGTATTCAAGGATAGAAAGGTAATCTGTTTCACCTTCCAGGTCTTCAACCAATGATTCAATAATGTTTTCAAAATGGGTGGTTTTTGCAGTTTCCTGAGATGAAGCAAACACAGGCCAGCCTGCCAGCAATAAAACAATGATATGTTTATGGATTTGTTTCATCAGAATAGGAATTGGATTGAAATTGCAGGTGTAATGCCTAAGTTACCATGATAATGAAAGCCAATATCAGTAACCATATTTTTGAATGTATAACCAATTCCAGCAGTGTAAATAAATGGCTTTCCTGATGCCCCAAAACGTAAAGCCAGGTTCTCAGCAGGAAGGAATTCCAATCCTACCCTGTATTGAAGGTCATATTGGCTATTCCCTTCCCATTCAAAGCAGGCTAATACATATCCTGAAAATGTATAGCTACCTCCCAGCCTAACAGTGGCAGGCATTTTTTCAGTCCTATTGAGGGTTTTTAGGCCAGCTTCAACAGGGTTGAAAATATGGAAGCCAAGGTTTAACTCAGGGGTCGGCTGGTAAATAACCCCACCCTCAACTGTTGCAAACCCTTTTGAACGTTTATTTTCAGGCATCTTAGACATAAAATAATCAAACTGGATGCCAGCAGAAATTTTAGAGGATAATTGCCTTGAATAAGCCAACCCAAATTTATTTTCCTTAAATGTACCTGTCCCAAATTGTGTAAAACTTAAACCAAAAACACCAGATTGTGTTGGGAGGACCACCATACCTGCCATTAGGGAAAATTCATCAACCATAAACCTGGATTCATAATATAGCCCTGCTTTAATATCATGAATAGTTGAAATGCCTGCCTGGTTATGAAACACTGACCAGGTGTCATAAATAGAAACATATGCATTGGATAAAGCAACAGCCCTGGCACCTGCATATTGGTTTTCTATGGCTGAAGCAACATTGAAGGCTAATAATTGTATGAATAGGGCAACAGTTAAGTGTTTCATATTAACATTAAAAAAGGTGTACTTAAACAGTACACCATACTGGGCAATTTACATATTTTTTCCCAAAGTTTTCCCTAGTTAACCTTGAATTTGAATTTAATTTCTGAAAGTTCCTGGTTTGCTTTTACAATTTTTTGTTTTAGGTCTTCCTTGAAAGTAATTAGCTTGCCCATCAATTCCTCATCTCCAGTAGCTATCATTTGTAATGCAAGGATTGCTGCATTCCTTGAGCCATTCAGTGCAACAGTGGCAACTGGGATACCTGGCGGCATTTGTAAAATAGCCAATATTGAATCCAATCCTTCAAGGGAGGCTTTAATAGGGACACCTATTACAGGCAGGGGAGTCATAGCAGCAACAACACCAGGAAGGTGTGCAGCCATGCCTGCACCAGCTATAATCACTTTTATCCCCCTGTCTTTGGCTGACCTGGCAAACTGTTCTACCTCATCAGGTGTCCTGTGTGCTGACAATGCATTCATTTCAAATGGAATCTCAAATTCTTCCAAGATTTTGGCAGCACCTTCCATAACATCAAGGTCTGATGTGCTACCCATGATAATACTTACTAATGGCTTCATTTTTTACCTATTTATTTTTTGTGTGACAAATTGTTTTGTTATTTTGTAGCCTTCTAATTTTTAGGCGAAAATACAGGATTTTCATTAGAAAAAAAATCAATAAATATCAACAAACAAAGAGTAGGACATGAAGCAGGTCAAAATCCATGACAAAGAGTTTGAATTATTTATTCCTTATGAGAAGATCAGGTCAGTAGTGGAAGGCCTTGCTGAGAAAATGAATAGAGACCTAAAAGGGAAGAACCCCCTGTTTGTTTGTATCCTGAATGGTTCATTTGTGTTTGCAGCAGAACTTTATAAAAGGATTGAGATTATTGATTCTGAGATAACTTTTGTAAAGCTTGCCTCATATGATGGGGATAAAAGCACAGGCAAGGTTAAACAATTAATTGGGTTTAATGAGGATATTAAAGGAAGGACAGTTGTTGTTTTAGAAGACATAGTTGACACAGGCATCACCATCAACAATATTATGAAGCAATTGGAGGGCATGGAGCCACATGAAGTGAAAGTGGCTACTTTATTATTAAAACCTGATGCATTGAAAATGGAAGTGGATTTGGATTATGTGGGATTGGAAATTCCAAATGATTTTATAGTAGGGTATGGGCTGGATTATGATGGACGGGGAAGAAACCTGATAGACATCTATACTTTAATAAAATAAAAATAAAAACATGATCATTATGCTAAACTTGGTATTATTTGGTCCTCCAGGAGCTGGTAAAGGGACACAGGCAGAATATCTTATTGAGGCTTATAGTCTTTTACATTTGTCGACTGGTGATTTATTACGCAGCGAAATAGCAGCTGGGGCTAAACTTGGGCTTGAGGCAAAAAAATACATGGAAAAGGGGGAATTGGTTCCTGATGAAGTAGTAATTGGGATGATCAAAGGGCGCCTTGAAGCCAACCAGGATGCCAATGGGTTTATCTTTGATGGGTTTCCTAGGACAGTTGCACAAGCTGAGGCACTGGACAAACTGCTCAATGAAAATGAAACTCCTATTTCTGCCATGTTAAGCCTTGAGGTTGAAAAACAAGAACTCATTAACAGGCTCTTGAAACGTGGTGAAAGCTCAGGAAGGCCAGATGACCAAAACCAGGAGGTAATTGAAAATAGGATCAACGTGTATAATGAAAAAACTGCCCCATTGGTTGATTATTATGCATCTTTCAACAAGCATTATGGTGTTGATGGCATGGGGTCAATTGAAGAAATAGCAGGCAGGCTTAAACAAGTTGTTGATACCTTATGATGCAATAATTGGTATTCAGTTAAACAGATTCATATCCTGAAAAATTTGGGCTAAGTACAAATTGGTGTATTTTTGCATGGTCAATTGGTTGAAAAACCTGTTTCAAAAAATTGCATGGCTGAAAATAACTTTGTTGATTATGTGAAAATATTTTGTGCCTCAGGGAATGGTGGTGCAGGGTCAGCACACCTTAGGCGTGAAAAATATGTAGCCAAAGGAGGTCCTGATGGTGGTGATGGAGGCAGGGGTGGCCATGTGATATTAAAAGGCAATACCCATATGTGGACATTGTTGCACCTCAAATACAAAAAACATATTAAAGCAGGGCATGGTGAGCCTGGTGGCAGGCAGTGCAGCAGTGGGGCATTTGGCGAAGACATGATCATTGAGGTGCCTTTGGGTACCATTGCCAGGGATGCTGAAACCAATGAATTCCTTTTTGAAATTGCTGAAGATGGAGAAACTGAAATCATTGCTGAAGGAGGAAAAGGAGGGCTGGGGAATGTCCATTTTAAATCAGCAACCAACCAGACTCCCAGGTATGCACAACCTGGTGAAAATGGAGTAGAAGGGTGGAAAATACTTGAACTAAAAGTTCTGGCAGATGTGGGGCTGGTGGGTTTCCCAAGTGCTGGCAAATCAACTTTGTTGTCAGTGGTGTCAGCAGCCAAACCTAAAATTGCTGAATACCATTTTACAACACTGGTTCCAAACCTGGGGATTGTAAGTTATCGCGACAACCAGTCATTTATTATGGCTGATATCCCTGGGATTATTGAAGGAGCTCACAAAGGTAAAGGGTTGGGGCTAAGGTTCCTTAGGCATATTGAGCGTAATTCAATGTTGCTGTTTATGGTTCCTGCTGACAGCAAAGGGCACAAGAAAGAGTATGAAATACTGGTTAATGAACTGGAAAAATACAACCCTGAGTTGCTCGATAAAGACAGGTTTCTGGTAATCAGTAAATCAGATATGCTTGATGAAGAACTTCAGGCTGAAATAAGTAAGGAACTGGAAGATATACCACACATGTATATCTCTTCAGTATCAGGATATAACATTATTCAACTTAAAGACCAGGTTTGGAAGATATTGAATAAAACAGGTTAATGCAGTGGCTTGATAAAATAATACAGTTGGACAAGGAATTATTGCTGTTCCTGAATGGCATGCACAATGATTTTTTTGACCTGTTTATGTTTTTTGTAACGCGCAAAGAAACATGGATCCCTTTTTATGCCATCCTGATATTTTATATAATTAAAAACTTCCGGCACAAATCTGTTTTGGTATTCTTGTTTTTTATTGTGGCTTTGGTAGCGAGTGACCAAATTTCTTTCCTGGTCAAAGAAACAGTTCAACGTTTACGGCCACTCTATGACCCTGAGATTACTGACCTGGTTCATGTATTTGGTAAAAAAAGCGGGCAATTTGGTTTTTTTTCAGGGCATGCTGCCAATTCATTTACAACCCTCACATTCACAGCCTATTTGTTTAAAAATAAGTTATATACAAGGTCAATACTGTTGTGGGCATTGTTGGTTTCTTATTCGCGCATTTACCTTGGGGTGCATTTCCCCCTTGATATCGTTGGAGGGATAATGTTAGGATACTTTTTAGGATACCTGTTTTTCAGGTTGATGATGTTTGTTGAGAACCACTTTTTTATTGCCAGGCAACCTGCCATCCAAAAATCTGGGCTGTATATTAAACATGTTGTTATTATCATTTTAGTGTTGTTGGTTATTGCCACTGTGTTGTTATTTACCACTCATATCCTTTTACACTATCAGCTAGTCAAATAAACCCTATTTATGAGCCAAAATTTAGCCACCTTTTATATTCAGCAAAAGGATAAGTTTGAAGCCAATGTTAACCTTTTGGGCAAAAAACTCAGGTGGGTTTCATTGTTTAGGATTGGGGTATTTGTTGCCCTGGTAGCCTCTTTGTTTTATCTGCCCCAGATTGGCTGGTTAATAGCTACAACTGTTGCAGTTGTTTTATTGGGGCTCTTCCTGTTCCTGGTGAAGTTGCATATTCAGGTTGAAAAAAATAAAAAAAAGAATGGGATATTGGTTGCGTTTTGCCAGGATGAGTTAAAAGCATTAAACCATGAATTTGGGCATTTTCATGAAGGGGAGGAATTTATTGATTCCAGCCATGATTTTTCATATGACCTGGATGTTTTTAGTGAAGGGTCATTGTTTCAATTCATCAATAGGACATCAACAATAAGTGGGCAAAAAACATTGGCAAAGTGGCTGCAAAACCCATTAACCAGTAAAGCTGAAATTGTGCCTTTGCAGGAGGCAGTAAAAGAAATGGCTGCCTTAAGGAAGTGGAGGATGAATTTCTTCTCTTTGGGTAAGCTATTTGAAGAATCTGAAGAGCAGCATAAAAAAATTATTAATTGGTCAGTAAAAAAGTTTACATTCAGAAGCCTGGGGTTTACTAAATTCCTGCTTATTGCTATACCTTTTTTTACAGTATTATCTTTGGTTTCCCTCTTCTTTGGGGTAAACTATGCAGTCCTTTTAATATTTGTGTTCTTGCAATGGTTTGCCATGTATTTCTATAGGAAACAGATAAAAGGTTACTTCAGGTTTTTTAGTAAAAAAACGTTGCTCATTGAAAAATATAAAGCTTTGCTAAGTGAAATTGAAAAACAGGAATTCCAATCATCCTGGCTGAAGCAGCAACAGTCATTGGCTAGAGTACCACATTCAGCATGTAAAACTATCGATAAGCTTGGGAAGTTGGTTAGGCAATTTGAATATAGGCAGAATATTTTGGTGGGTTTCATCCTTAATTCATTTTTCCTTTGGGATATCAGATGTGTGTATTTACTGTACAAATGGCAATCAGAAAATAGTGAAAAGCTGATGGATTGGTTGGTTGCCATCGAAAATATGGATGCCCTGATAAGCCTGGCAAATTTTGCCGATAACCATCCTGGATATGCTTACCCTGAAATAAATGGAAGAAACTTTTCTATGGATGCCAAAGAATTGGGGCATCCCTTATTAAACCCTGAAAGAAGGGTGTGCAGTGACTTTAAGTTCAACAAAATCCCTGAAGTGGTTATTGTTACAGGAGCCAACATGGCGGGCAAAAGTACCTTTTTGAGGGCAGTGGGTGTAAACCTTGTATTGGCAGGCATAGGTGCACCTGTTTGTGCAGCCCAGATGAATTACACTCCCATGGGTATTTATACAAACATGAGGACAACAGACTCACTATTTAAAGATGAGTCCTACTTTTTTGCTGAATTAAAAAGGCTTGGGTCAATGCTGGAAAGGTTAAAAAAGGGTGAACAGCTTTTTGTTATTTTAGATGAAATGCTAAAAGGCACCAATTCTGTGGATAAGCTTAATGGATCAAAAGAGTTGGTTAAGAAAATGGTGGAATTACAAGCTGCTGCACTTATAGCAACTCATGACCTAAAGCTGGCTGAAATGGAAAAAGAGCATAATGGCGCAGTGGTAAATAAATGTTTTGAAATCCACATCAGGGACAATGAACTTACCTTTGACTATAAATTAGCTGATGGGGTTACCCAATCAATGAATGCCACCTTCCTGATGAAGAAGATGGGGATAATTTAAAAGGACAATAAACTTCCAACTGTTTAAAATCCAAAATGATTGTACAAAAGGTATAATCAGGGTGAGTTATATTGTAATAGAAACTGAAAGTAGTTTATCCCCTTCTAATACAAACTTAGGCTGGTATAAGTAACTGTTAGGAAATTTTAATTGTGCCTGATTACCAGGCTCTTATCTTTTTGTGATTTTTAGAGTTTTGGTGCCTTTGTGGCTAAGGGTATTTACCTTAAGAATGCCACTAAGCCACTAATTCACAAAGCATCCACCAAGGTTTTATTTTAATGAATGTAATTTGTATAAACTTATTTTACAAATTTCCTAACTGTTACTATAGGTTACCTCAAAGCCGCGTCTTTTAAGCGTGGATATTTACTCTTGCTCTCCTTCTTTTAATATATATTTTATTTTCAGGATTTGGTCAAACCTTAGGTAATGGATTTTCCTTTTGTATTCTACCCTGGTTCTTTTTGAAGCCTTCTTAATAAATATTTTTAGCTTTCCTGAGAAGCTCCTTAAAATCAGGATAATCCCTGTTTTCTAAAAAATAAGATCAAAACAGCCTCTTAGTTTGATTTTGTTCTCTGAATCCAAAAACAGTGTAATGAAGGCAAAACCTTTTTTTTGCACCTCATCCTGTTTAACACGGTAACTTTTCACGTATTTTCCACCATCAAAACACGTATTTTTACTTATATTATTAACGCAACCATTTGTTAATTTTGTACATCTATTTAAATGAAGGTAAAAATGCAGGTTTACCTATTTAGGCCAAATATAAATTAATTTTAGTGCCTGGATTTTAAACGTAAAAAGGCATAAATTTACATTGAAAATAAACCCAAGGACGAAAACCAGATTTTAACCAATGAAGTAAAAGCGTTGCCCCTGGGTATTAAAAATAACAGCCCGGTTTTTTAAACCGAGCTGCACAAGTTTTATTTATTAATCTGTTGCAAAGGACGGCAATCCTGCGCAACAATAAACATTACAAAATTATGAAAAAAAATTCACTTCTTTTCGTGGTGGGCTTTTTAGCCCTGGCTCTAAACGGTTTTTCACAAATTAAAGTGAACAGTGCCGGAAAGGTAGGTATTAACAACACTAACCCGAGCTACCGCCTTGATGTTTCAGGTAATTTAAGGCTTGATGATGGTAGTTACACAATCCTTTTTAACTATGGCGAATTTTATCCTTCTTCAGGAAGCCTTTCATTAGGAAATTACAGTTCCAGGTGGTATGATATATATGGGGTATATGCGTACCTGAATTATTCACCAATTATTACTTCCGACCTTAATATGAAAACTGAAGTGCGTGATCTGGTTAACGTAAAAAACAAGTTTCATCTATTACGTCCAGTTATTTACAAATTAAAGGGCAACAAATCAGAAGCAGAAAGCTCAAATAAAAAAATTGATGATCAATATGGGTTGATTGCCCAGGAGGTTAAAGAACTTTTTCCGGAAATAGTAACGGAAAATGAAGATGGCTCATTGGGGATTAGGTATACAGAACTGATCCCTGTGGTGATTAATATGATACAATCCCAGCAAAAAGAGATTGATGTGCTTAAAGAGCAAATTTTTGATTTGCAGAAAAATAGTAAATAGCAGCCATGAAAAGGTGTTTTTATTTTCTGGGAATGTTGATGATTATTTTGTTAGCATCCATAACTGTTTTTTCACAAACAAAGGTTTTTGAATATGATTATGATGATTCGGGAAACCGAATTCAAAGGCAGTTCATTACATTAAAAAGTGCAAGCGTAGCTTCATCTGAAGAAAACGATTTTAGCAAAGAAATGTATGAAGGTTTGTTTGGTGAAGGCCTAATAAAAATCTACCCTAACCCTACAAAAGGAGCATTGAAGGTTGAAGTTCCTTTAATTGCTTTAGAGCAAGAAGTACATATATCCATTTTCAATATGCAAGGAGCTAAAATAACCAGCCAACTGGTTACAGGCCAAATAAACACTATTGATTTGAAGGGTCAGCCTTCAGGGGTATATATTATGAAAATTTCTTCAGGGCCACAGGTTTCTGAATGGAAAATCATCAAGGAATAAAATCCTTGGTTATTGCGTAATCATTTTTTTGTAATTAAAAAAATATTTATGAAACGGATAATATTACTATCCATCACAATGGTGATGGTTTTTAATACCCTTTTGGGGCAGGAATTTGACCTTACTTTTACCAGCTCTGAAAGTGGCACAAAAACCCATCAGGCCAGAAATAGCATTACTTTTGGCCCAAATTATTCCTACACCCCCAGTGGTGGAACTATGACAGCAGAAATTGTTAATCCAATAGTGGAGGGTACAGTTTCATATGGCAGTATTATTGACCCAGAAACCAGGTCGCTAAATGCATCTTACGAAGTTGGTACAACAACGGGGACTTTTAATGTAAATGCTTTGGGTGGTGCTACCTACACCATTCCTTTAGAAGTACCTCCTGGAATTGGTGGTTTTGCCCCTAGCCTAAGCCTAAATTATTCAAGTTTGGCAGGCAGGGGTGTTGCAGGGTATGGCTGGAATATTGGTAGTATTTCAGTTATCACAAGAAGTCCCCAAAATTACTATCATGATGGATATGCAAATTATGTAGGATTAAGTTCAGCAGATCGCTTTTCACTGGATGGACAAAGATTGGTTTGTACTTCAGGTACCCACTATGAAAATGGTTCTCAATACAGGACAGAAATTGATAACTTTACAAGGGTTACATGTTATACAGATGGTTCACACCCCATAAAGTTTTTGGCGGAGACAAAGGGCGGTATTGATATAGAATACGGTTATGATTCTGATGCCGACCAAACAGTAGAAGGACTTACCCCGGAAATAAGCTGGTATGCCAATAAAATGACAGATGTTTATGGTAACAAGATAGAATTCAACTACATTAAAGATGAAGGTCATAACTATTTGGGCGAAATAATATATGGTCCAAATACTGTTACTTTTTTTTATAAAGAGAGGCAAGATAATACTATTTCTTATCTAAATGAAATCGATCCAGATCCAAGAAATGGTTATAAATATTCTGGGAAACTTAATCAAAGGCTTATCCTTGACCGTGTAGAAATGGAGTATAATGGTAATCTGGTAAAAAAATACCAGCTTAAATATAATTACCCTACCTCAAATTATACCAGAAACCTCATTTTAAACGAGATAATAGAATATGGTATTGGCGGTAGTAGGTTTAATTCTACTGCTTTTTCTTATCAAACACCAGATGCTGTTTCTTTTTCTCAAACTAGATACAATACATCACATAGTTATGTGACATACAAGTCCAAATTAGTTACAGGAGATTATAATGGGGATGGGTTATCTGATTTTCTTTGCATACCCGTTCCTGGTTTGGCTTCATGGACAGGAATTAAAGTATATTATGGTGATGGAAATGATAATTTCATTTATGGTTTTTCTGAAACCACCTCAATGAATTTAAATAACCTCCGTGATGTACGTTCATTAGATATAAATGGAGATGGTTATGATGATGTACTATATGAAATGATAAACTCTGGAACATCCACATTTTATTATATGCTTTTCAATGGTTCATCATTTAGTTCTCCTGTCACAATTACCACCTTGACTACTGACGATAAAACTGGCTTAAGTGGTAAATACAATAGGGTAGTAGAATATCAAGAGAACGATAATGAAAATTCAATTACTGGTGCAGATTATAACGGGGATGGTATTAACGATATTTTCTTGAACAGTACTTCTGGGTATTATCAAATTTTTACATTGGCTACCACTTCAGGCCAACTAGGATCTTCTTTAAGAAATGTTACCTCATCAACTTCATCAAATTTCAAAGAAAGGGTTTTAACTGTAGACTTTAATGGTAATGGAAAATCAGACATTTGGTGCACCACTAGTACTGGAACAACCATATATGAACTAGACAACACCAACCGATTAGCCATCATTTACCAATCCTCTTGGCCAACAAATAGCCATTACTTTACCTTAGGAGATTTTAATAGAGATGGAAAAACAGATATGTTTGCTTATGGCTATTCTACTTATGACTGGTCTGATTGGCAAGTAAGGATATCAACGGGAACAGGATTTGAAACGCAGTATATCCCCAAAAAGAAAAGTAACCTAAAAGATGATTATGTACGATTAGGTGATTTTAATGGAGATGGAGCTACAGACCTAATGGTTAGTTCTTCTGATCAAAGCTGGTCTGGAACATACTTTTATGTAACTAAAAATGGGGGAACTGATTTTTATACCAACTCATTGCCTAGTTATCCTTCTTCTTCACACAAGTACAATTTGGGCGATTACAACGGAGATGGAAGAACTGATTTTATGTGCACAGATGGGGTAAGTCCTTATTGGAATGGTTATCAGATGTACCGGGCGGGTTCTAAAAACAGGATACTGATGGAAAAAGTAGCGAATGGCTTAAACCAATTGACCAGGGTAGCTTATAAAACACTTGCCCAAAATGGTGCCCCCTATACAAAAGGTTCGGGAGCAAGCTTCCCGGTGTTTGATTTCCAGGGTGCATTAACCGTGGTATCTTCGGTGCAAACTGACAATGGACGGGGAAGCCAAAATACCATGAACTATACCTACGAAGGAGCCAAAATACACCGACAGGGCAAAGGGTTCTTGTGTTACTCCAAACAAATCGTAAAAGACGTTGCGAATAATATGAGTACTGAAAGTAATTACGGGTACAGTACCTCGTATTATTACCCCAAGCTGACCTCGACGGTAAATAAAGCCGGTACAACTACGATGTCCACAGTAAGTAATAGCTGGACACAGTTAACCACAGCCAACGGGGTATATACCCGGGATGCGATATTGCCTTATGTATTTTCATCAACCCAAACCAATAGCCTGACCGGCCATAGCATAACGCAGACTGCCAGTTATGACACCTACGGTAACCCAACACAAATAGCCAAAAGCTATAACAATGGCGTTACCGAAACAACAACGAATGTTTTCAGCAATGATGCTACCAACTGGCTGATCGGTAAAAATACAAGTACAAGTATCAGCTATGCGAAAAGTGGTGAAACAACCATCACCCGAACAATTAGCAAAACGTACTACACAGATGGTATCTTAAAACCTGACTTTGTTAAGTATTATGAAGGGACCAACTTTTACCGGTACGTTAACCATGATTATTACAGCAATGGTAACCTGAAACAGCAGTATGAGTATGGAACCGGGGTTGGTGCACGACAAACCAATTACACCTATGAAACCAATAAGGTAAGGTTAAAAACCATTAACGACCCCATGGGGCATGTAACCACTAAAAACTACGATACCTATGGACGGTTGAGTTCAGAAGTGGATTATTTAAGCAATACCACTTCATACACCTATGACAACATGGGGCGTGTGGCTACTGAAACCCTACCCGATGGTTTTGTTACCACCAACACCTATGGCTGGGGGTTAACAGGCGGCCCGGGTTACGCCTGCTATTACGTGCAGCAATCGGGGAACGACGGTTCACTCACCAGAACCTGGTACGATGAACTGGCACGTGAAATCCGTAATGACCTAAGGGGGTTTAGTGGTTCTAACATCTATACGGTTACTGAATACAATACCAAAGGGCAACTGTACCGGGTGTCTGAACCAAGTACAAGCACATCGCCTTCGCAGTGGACAACAAACACCTACGACAGTTACGGGCGTATTGATTACATTGACCGGCATACAGGCAGGGATGCGGATTATTCATACAGCAGTAACCGTGTTACCCAAACCACAGCCGGAAAAACCAGCTATAAGGAAACCGACAGCCAGGGATTGATGACCCTCGCCAATGACAATGGGGGCAGCATTAGCTATGCTTATTACCCGGATGGTAATGTGAAAACCATTACGGCACCAGGTAATGTAATTACCAGTATGGAATATGAAGTAACCGGGCAACAAAAAAAACTGGTAGACCCAAGTGCCGGTACGATTGAATATACGTATAGCTCGTTTGGCGAACTAAAAACACAGAAAAATGCACGAAACCAAACTTCTACCTTCAATTACCATACAGATGGCAGGTTAAGCTCAAAAGTGACCCCGGAGGGCACTACAAGTTACACCTACAACACAAACGAACAGCTAACAGGTATAAGCTCACCGGGCAGTGTCAGCAAAAGTTTTACTTACGATACCAAAGGGAGGGTGTCTACAATTAGTGAAACCATACCCGGTTCATCAGTTTTTTCTACTACCTTTACTTACGATACCAAAGGACGTTTAAGTACACGTACTCATCCTTCCGGTGTTGTTGAAACCAATAATTACAACAGTTATGGGTATTTGTCATCCATTTCTGCAGGTGGTTCAACGAGGTGGACAGTAACAAATATGAATGCAAGGCAGCAAATAACAGGTAGTCTATATGGTAGTAACCTCACTGCAAGTTTTGGATATGATTCATATGGATATCCTGATTATGTTACAGTAGGTAGTATCATGGATTATGAATACACCTTTGATCCGGATGATGCCCGGCTGACGTACAGGTCTAACGATAAACATACCGGTTGTACCGAAAGTTTCGAATATGATAACCTGGATCGTTTGGACAGAGTGTATCGTGGAGGCATCACGTTGTTGGATATGGCTTATGAAAGCAATGGCAATATCACGACCAAAAGCGATGTGGGTACCAATGTGTTTGAATACAACCATGCCAGCAAGCCTTATGCCTTAACCGATATTGAAACTTCCAGTGGATTAATTTCACAGGATTTGCAAACCATTACCTACACCTCGTTTGAACAGGTAAGCACCATTGATGAAGGGGATTATTATGCCACCTTTACTTATAATAGTGATGATCAACGGGCAAAGATGGTGGTTACTGATTTAGGAAGTACAATACTTACCCGTTGGTATGTGGGTAGCCGATATATGAAAGAGACTGAAGGAAGTACCACCAAAGAATACACGTACATTGGCGGTGATGCCTATTCGGCTCCGGTAGTCGCTGTTAAAGAAGGCAGTACTACAAGTTACTATTATCTTCTACGTGATTATCTAGGTAATATAACCCACCAGGTAAATACATCCAATTCTGTTGTTGCTGAATATAGTTATGATGCCTGGGGGCGTAGGCGTGTTGCAGATGACTGGGACGATTATAACATTAGTAGC
>JANQHI010000071.1 GCA_028282705.1 Prolixibacteraceae bacterium
TTATTCTTCTAATATACTGAAAATCAACGTCTTTGTCAAATTTTTATACGACTAATTTATTGAATGTCAGATATTTATATTTTTGTCATGTACTAAAAAGATTTTATCAAAAAAAATATCTTGTTGATAATCAAAATGTTTAATGATGGATAACATATTATTAAATAACTTATATTAAATTAAACTGGATATGTATATTACCACGGCTTTGTTGTAACAACTTATATTGCATTAAAATCATCAGGTGTTAATGATTTTAATGATAAAATCTTTCAAACCAAGCCCTTTCCCGATTTTTGACATTAACTCCACTTCTATATATTCTGTTGATATTTTAATGGTTGATTCCTTATATCATATTTTGAATAATTTCCTGTTCAAAAGTGAAGAAAAACTACCTATCTTTGTTTTTTAGCTAATTGTCTATATAACTAACTATTCTAAATAACATGAGAGATTTTGTAATTTTCACCTTTATTCTGTTGATTTCCATTTCTTGTACCCAGACACCAGCTCCTGAGCCAGTTGGACCAATCCCTTCAGAAAGGCAGCTTGCCTGGCACCAATTGGAATACTATGCTTTTGTACATTTCAACATGAACACTTTCACCAATATGGAATGGGGCCTGGGTGATGAAAAACCTGCACAATTCAACCCCACAGAACTTGATTGCAGGCAATGGGCACGTGTTTGCAAAGAGGCAGGCATGAAAGGCATTATACTAACAGCAAAACACCATGATGGCTTTTGCCTCTGGCCTTCAACTTATACTGAACATTCTGTAAAAAATTCTCCCTGGAAAGATGGCAAAGGGGATGTTGTTAGGGAACTTGCTGATGCTTGTAAAGAATATGGGTTAAAACTAGGCCTGTACTTATCACCATGGGACAGGAACCATGCTGATTATGGGAAACCTGAATACATCACCTATTTTAGGAACCAACTTAGGGAATTGCTAACCAACTATGGTGAATTGTTTGAAGTTTGGTTTGATGGTGCCAATGGTGGCACTGGCTACTATGGTGGTGCCAATGAAAACAGGAAAATTGACAGGAGCACTTATTATGATTGGGAAAATACCTTTAAACTTGTGCGTGAACTGCAACCAAATGCATGCATGTTTAGTGATGGTGGCCCTGATGTAAGGTGGGTAGGAAATGAAGAAGGATGGGCAGGAAAAACAAACTGGTCTATCTTAAAAAGGGATGATTTTGCCCCAGGTATAACAGAAGACAGAAGGGATCTGCAAGAAGGGCAAGAAGATGGTACACACTGGTTGCCAGCAGAAGTTGATGTGTCCATCAGGCCAGGATGGTATTACCATACCTATGAAGACCACAAAGTAAAAACCCTGCCCCATTTATTGGATATTTATTACCACTCTGTTGGGAGGAATGCATCTTTGCTGCTAAATTTCCCTGTTGACCCAAGAGGCCTGATCCATGAAAAAGATGTAGAACAGGTGCTCAAACTTGCTGAGGCCCTCAAATCAGACTTTGCACATGACCTGGCAAAAGGGAAAAAAGTTACTGCTTCCAATATACGTGGAAATGCTAAAGCATTTAATGCAGCCAATGTGGTAGATGGAGACCCAGAAAGCTATTGGGCAACAGATGATGGGGTAAACACTGCTTCACTCACCATTGATTTTGGGGAACCAACCCCAATAAACAGGTTTTTGGTACAGGAAAATATTTTGCTGGGGCAAAGGGTACAGGAATTTATGCTGGAAGGGCTTATTGACAACAACTGGCAAACCATAGCCAATGAAACAACCATTGGGGCAAAAAGGATACTCAGGCTGCCAAATGTGGTAGCAAGCCAACTGAAATTTACTGTATTGGCAGCCAAAGCCTGCCCTGTTATTTCAAACATTCAGGTGTACAAAGCACCAAAAGTATTGGTGGGGCCTGACATTAAAAGGGACAAAGATGGCCTGGTTACAATAACTGGCAACGACCAGGGGATTAACCTTTATTATACCACTGATGGGACTGAACCTGACACCTCATCCAACAAGTTCTCAAAACCATTTGAGGTGCATAAGCCAAGCACAGTTAAGGCAATAGTTTTTGATGGGGAAAGTGGCATGTTCAGCCCTGTAAGCACAAGAAAACTGGATGTTTCAAAAGCCAAATGGAAGGTCATTGGTAAACTGGCCAAAGAAAAAAACATAAGCACTGTGTTTGATGGGGACAGCCACACTGGCTGGAGGACTAAAAGTGCACTCCCTGTTGATTTTATGGTTAACCTGGGAGAAACCTTAAACCTACAAGGTTTTACCTACTTTCCTGGCCAGGGAAGGTCATCTCCAGGTATTATACTTAATTATGAATTTTACACTAGTTTAGATGGCAGGAACTGGAAAAAAGCAGTGCAAAATGGGGAGTTTTCAAATATTAAAAACAGCCCAATCCTGCAAGAAGTTACATTTGCAAAGCAAAAAGCAAGGTACATAAAATTAAAGGCTCTCTCCCCAGCCTTTGAAGATGGGCATGTTGGAATTGCCGAGCTTGGACTTATAACAGGATCATAAAATTTGGGTACTGAATGTCTAACTAATTTGTATATCTGTTGTTAAAAATAATGGGTGCTTGAAGAGGCTGTCCCAAAAGGGTAGCCTCTTTTTGCATGATAATATCATAGATTTTGCATAAATGATATTCCTGGAATTTTTTTCCTGAAATTGAGTCTTTTTATTTTCTATCTTCTATTCATGAATATTAAAGGAAAATTAAGGTTTATATTTTTTACCATTAGTAGCTGGTTGTTACATCTTAAACGTGTGGATATATTTTAGCAATACCATCCTGTTTAGGAAAGGTACTTTTCTGGCTTCCCCAAAATCATAATTAAAGCTTGGTTTTATTTCGTTATAAACCAGGTAAAAGTCATTGCCTTCACGTGGGTTATACCTAAGCCTAATGTTGCCAATTGCCAAGTTGCTCTGGCTGTTGTACTGTATAAAAGAACTCAAAGAAACCTTTGTGCTGTGCATATACATTAGCTTCAACCTGGCTATGTGGCTGGTGAATTTTTGGTTGCGTTTATCAAAACTGATCTTATTGAGGGAGTAAGAGCCTGATAACTGTAAGCTGGATGATGCCCTGAACATAGGGCTAAATGAAGCAGAAAGCCTGTTCCCATCATAATATCCTCCACCTGATAGGTTCAGGCTTACTGACAATGGCTTGGATGAAGGGGAAGACAACAGTGAAAAGAAAGTGAGGTAACTATATTCCCCAGCAGGTACATAAGCATCTGCTGCCAAATAAAAATTGTATTTGATCCCATCTTTCACTTGGCTAAAGCTCCCAAAGCCTGTCCAACCTGTTTTGCTGCTTACACTAACACCCCCAAATATGGTACGTGACTCCAGTTCCTTCCCCTGGATGCGTTGTACATAGGTATTGCTTAAGAAAAGCTTAAGGCTATAAATTTTTGAACTGTTGCCTGGCAACCAGTCATACTGTGCACGTGCAGAATAACTCTGAACCCCAAGTTTTGAAATAAAACCAACAGTTGGGTAAAACATTTTGCCTGTATAGCCATATGAAAATTTGTAAGAGAAACCTTTTTGGTTCCTACGTTCCCACTGTATATGGGCAAACGAATTGTCTTTAAACCCAGGGTTTTCGGTTTCACTGTTGGCCACTTGTGCAACTTTTGTTTCCAAGTAATCATCACCAAACAGGCGGAAAATCCCATCTATGCCATAGGCTGCACTTCTAGAGCCATTATTGCCAAGGCGTGTGGTTGCCATTGCCCCAAGAAATGAGTTTTCGTTTACTACCTGCCTCCTTACCCTAAATACCCCAAAGTTTTCAGAGGGGATATCGTTGAGCTTTTGTGTTTGCATATCCAAGAGGCCAATATCCCATTTGCCCACACGCCCAGTTAGCCTGGCACCACCAAAAATGCGTACAGGCCCATCATGGCTTATCCCAATCCTACGGCTGTAAAATAGCTCTTGGGAGCCACCAAGCCCAAAACCAAAAAGGCTGGAACGTTCCTGGAAAAACATCCTTTTTTCAGGGAAATACAAAGAGTAACGTGTAATGTTTACACGCTCGTCATCAGCCTCTACCTGGGCAAAATCAGTATTTGCAGTGAGGTCTAGCGTAAGGTTGCTGCTAATGTTGTATTTTATGTCAAGCCCAGCATCCAATTCAGGGGAATTGTCTTTGTCATAGTGGGTTTTATCCAATGACAAAGTCCTTTTTTGCTCCATCCCTGTTATTACATAGGGTGAAACATATACAGGTTTTTCAGCTTTGATCCCTTCAAATTCTATTTTTGCTGCCAACGATGGTTTTATGGGGGCAAGCATGCCATGCTTTGGGTCAATTTCAGGATATGTGTATAGCTCATTGTTATGGCTAACTTTTCTATTTACCATAAGCCCCATAGTTACTTTGCCTCCCACTTCCTGGAATTTAAGGCTTGAAAATGGCACCCTCATTTCCATTGACCAGCCATAGGGGGTACGTGCAGTTTTCACATCCCAAAAGGTGTTCCAGCTATAATTAATGGATCCCTTCCCTGAAAAAGAACTACCAGAAGCATCGTTTGATATCTCATAGTCTGTCCTATGCCCTGATGGGGAAGTGAAAAAAGCCAAGGCACTTTCATTGGTGTTGTATGTATCCAGGATAATGCCAAATATATCAGTACCAGTGGCTGTACCATCCCTTTTTTTTGTTTTTGAAACTATGTTGGAAGGGTCATTGTAATATAGCTTTGCAAATACCCACAAATATTTATCGTTGTAAGCAATCCTCATTTCGGTTTGTTCAGTTGGTTCATCCCCAAAATTTGGGGAATGCTGGAAAACAGGGATTGGTGTTGCATTTTCCCAACATGGGCCTTCAGGTAGCCCATCAAAAGTTATGGTGCTGTTTGCACGTGCAATGGATAAAATGCTTTTGGCTGTTTTTGCACCCAAAGGGTTAATGGTTAACATTAAAATGCCTGCAAGTGGCAAAATTAGCTGATATATTTTAAGTTTAAACATGTTCTTATAAAAATTTGTATTGGACAAACAGCCCATAGTTTCCATCAAAATCAAAACTCCTCTCACTAAAATTCAGGTTGGAAGCCAACCCACACTGGAGTTTGTTTTTTTGTATCCCCACCCTTAGGCGGAAAGTGGTATATTGATGCTCTTTAATATTGAAAATGGCAAACGACTGCATCTTGAAAACCCCTTCCAGCTTATAGGCAATGCCCTTTACATATTGTATGCTGGTAATATTCATTAAACCCAGTTCTTTTTTAAAACTTAGGGTTGGGGAAAACAATAGCTGAAGCCCATTTTTCACATAAAAAAATTGTACACCTGCAGTTGGTTTAAAGCCTGAGTAGGAACTATAAAATGCACCTGCTGTTGTTTTCATTGATATGTTAAGGGTATACCCAAAACTGGATATGGACAATGCCATTAGCCCTTCATCTGTTGAGTACCCTGAATTTACCCTGCCCATGCAGAAAAAGCTGAACTTATTATCCTTTCCAAACATTGTGTTATAAGCCCCTTGCAAAGACCAGTCATTATCCATGGCAGTTAGTTCTGTTGTTACTGACTGGGCATTTAGTTTTAAAACAAACAGGCAGTATACCATTACCAGAAAGGTATTTAACAACACTATTTTCTTGTATATTTTCCTTAAAATTTGCATCTGCCATTGCTGCTGTTTCTTTGTTTTTGGGCAAACAAACCCTTAAACAACCACCCTTAAACCAGTTTAAACAGGTTTTAAAGGGTGGTTATCAATTTATTTTGAAAAAACCTTTGCTTTCTCCCCAGAAGGGGGCAAATTCCTACTTTATTTGTGTTTTAAATTTTTGAATGGCCCCTTTACTATTGATTGTGGCTTCTAGGGCCTTTGAAACCTTGCCAACCACTTGGTTTTGTTTTACAGTAAATGCTTGTTTGCCTTTTATGTCTTTTGAAGATGCTGCAACTTTCAATGAATAATTGCCTTTTTCAATGACCCATGAAGATGTGGTTTCATCAAAGGAGGCAATATCTTCAGCTTTGACAGTAAATTTCAATGTTGTTTTTTCGCCTGGTTCCAGGAGTTTTGTTTTACCAAAAGCTACCAGTTCTTCAGCAGGTTTCTCAAGTTTTACAGAAGGTGCACCCACATATACCTGGACGACCTCTTTTCCTGCAACACTTCCAGTATTTTTCACGTCAACAGAAACTGCAAGTTCATTTTTAAAAGTTTTTGTGTTGATTTTCAGGTTGCTGTAAGTAAAATCAGTGTAAGACAGGCCATAGCCAAATTCGTAGGCTACTGGTTTGTTGAAGGTATTGTAAAAACGGTAACCAACATAAATGTCTTCTTCATAAACCACTTCCCATGGTACACGGCTCATAAACGAAAAACCAGACAGGTCAGCAGCATTGTCTTTTGGGCCTTCCTGTTTTACTTCCTTTCCAGGGAAATTGTTGGCAGTAGGTGCATCTTCATACTTAATTGGGAAAGAAATAGCCAGTTTCCCTGATGGGTTTACCTTGCCTGTAAGCACATCAGCAATTGAATTTCCTGCTTCCTGCCCACCTTGCCATGCACAAAGTACAGCATCAGGGGTTTTACCCCAGCTGGCAGTTTCAATTACCCCACCAATGTTTAGCACAACAATGGCTTTTTTGTTTTGTGCATGGAAAGCTTCAGAAACAGTTTTTACCAAAGCTTTCTCAGTGCCTGTTAAATAGAAATCGCCAGCATCAGGCTTTCTGTCTCCCCCTTCACCAGAGTTCCTACCAATAGTGATCAATGCCACATCAGCTTCCTTGGCCATTTTTTCGGCAAGGGCTTTTCCTACTTCCATTTCTTCAACAGGTTCTTTTGCCCCCATCATGGCAGCCAGGAAGTTTGTGGGCTTTTTCTTTTTAGCCCTCTCTGCTTTTATGTAATCTTTATAGGTTTTTGCCAATGCCCCATTGGTATTTAGTCCAACATTTTTCAGTCCTTCAGTCAATGAAACTGTGTAAGCCTCATTCACATCACCACTGCCTGTACCACCTGAGATTAACTCATAAGAGTTGGTACCAAAGGCAGCAATGTTTTTTTGGTTTGGTTTAAAAGGAAGTGCCCCCCCTTGTTTTCGAGCAGTACTATACCATCAGCAGAAGCTTGCCTGGTAACGTCTGCATTCATTTTTTGGGAAGGTTTGTTGGTATTTTTATAGCCTTTGAACTTTGGCGATTTTAGCATGATGCCCAAAATCCTTTTGATGTTTTTATCCAGGATGGCTTCATCCAGCTTGCCACTTTCCACTTCTGTTACAAGGGTTTCAATTTGTTGTATTTGCCCAGGCATCAGGAGGTCGTTTCCTGCCACCATTTGTGCATTCACATTGCTTCCACCTCCCCAGTCAGTCATCACATAGCCTTCAAATCCCCAGTCATCACGCAAAATTTTGGTTAACAGGTCATGGCTTTCAGAAGCATATTCACCATTTATTTTGTTGTACGCTGACATTACTGTCCAGGGCTGTGCCTCTTTCACAGCAATTTCAAAACCCCTAAGGTACAATTCCCTTA
The DNA here is from genome assembly GCA_028282705.1 of Prolixibacteraceae bacterium. Taxonomy (GTDB): domain Bacteria; phylum Bacteroidota; class Bacteroidia; order Bacteroidales; family Prolixibacteraceae; genus JABMQB01. The sequence goes on from JANQHI010000071.1 coordinate 7,554, forward strand.
AAGCCCTTTCACTCACAATGGTATTCACTGACATCCTGTTGGTTTCCTGGTTGTTTGCAGCAAAATGCTTGATGGATGTGCCCACCCCATTTGACTGGATACCCTTTACCATGGCAGCAGCCATTTTGCCAGTTACCAATGGGTCTTCAGAATAATACTCAAAGTTACGCCCACACAATGGGTCACGTTGCAGGTTCATGCCTGGGCCTAAAATCACATCAACACCATATTCCAACACCTCATTCCCCATGGCTTTACCTACTTGCTCTACCAAGTCAGTGTCCCAGGTAGAAGCCAGGTTGGTGGCAATGGGGAAGGCTGTACAATAAAATGTACCTTCTTTCCCTTTACGCACAGGGGAGATCCTCAGCCCAGCAGGGCCATCAGCCAATACCTGGCTTGTGATGCCCAACTTTTCAAATTCAGCAGTTGTGCCAGCAGCCCCAGGCACAAATTGCCTCACCTTATCTACCATGGCATTATAGGCTGCATCATCACTTTTCTGAGGGTTGAGCATGGGTGGCAGCATTTGCCTAATGGAGTCAGGCATTTCAAAAAACATGCCTGTGCCTATTAGCAGCTGTGCCTTTTGCCTAAGGCTCATTGAAGAGGCTATCTTATCTATTTTATCCTGGCCTTTTTTACTTGCTGTTGCATTACCAGGGTTGGTTGCCAGTAAAAAGCCTGCTATAACCAATGTATTTTTTATTAAGGTTTTCATATTTAAATTATAAATTTATTATTCAAAAATTTCACTAACTCCTTTTGCCACTGTTTTTAACGACACCCTCCAAAAGCCCCATTCATGTGTACCTGGACGTGTAATAAAAGTATGTCCAATTTCTTTTTGGTCTAGAAAAGCATCAAATTGTATATTGGCAGGAAACAGAAAATCTTCTGTACCACAATCCATGAAGTATGTAGGGAAAACTTTATTTTCTTCTTCCAATTTTTCATTAATAACATCCCTGATGTCAGGAGCTGAAGAGCCATCTATTATTACAGCCCCACTCATTGAATAGCAATAACAGAATAATTCAGGATGGCTGAATGCAAGGTAGGTTGCACCATACCCCCCCATGGAAACCCCTGAGATAGCCCTGCTTTTGAGTGCCTTTTTTATCCTGTACCTTTTTTCAACTTCTGGGATAAACTCTTCAAAAAAGTAATCTTTGTACTTCAATCCATTCCCATTGAAATTATTACAATAGAAGGTGTTAAAGGCATTTGGCATTACCACAAGCATTTCTTTTGCCTCTTTTCCCTCAATTGCCATGTCCATAATGTTTACCATACCCTGTGTAATCCAATCAATGTGGTTTCCATTCATTCCATGTAAGAGGTACAAAACAGGATATTCCTTTTCACTGCTATCATATCCCTTGGGGAAGTACACTGAATAATTCATTTGCTGCCCAAGGATGGTACTGCTTATGGTCTGGTGTATATCAACCTGGCTTTTGGGCCCAGTTTCTTTGTCCTGGATAATTTCGTCTTCTTCTTTAATACATGAGGTAATAAAGAAGGTGGACAATACAACAATAAATAGCATTAAGCTATTGATTTTTACCTTTTTGTATTTCACACCAATTAACATTAGCTTATATAAAACAGTTATGTTTGACAAGATATTTTCTCAACCCTCCTTTGGTGCCTTCCCCCTTCAAAGTTTTCAGATAAAAAGGCATCCAGTATTTGGGTTGCTTTATGCAGGTCAATAAACCCAGCAGGCAGGCATAAAATATTGGCATTGTTGTGTTGCCTGGCCAATTTGGCAATTTCCATGTCCCAACAAACAGCAGCCCTAACATCTTTATATTTATTGGCAGTTAATGACATACCCTGCCCACTATGGCAGATTAATATCCCAAGTTTTGTGTTTTTGTGCTGTACCTCTTCTGCCACTGGGTGGGCATAGTCAGGATAATCCACAGAATCCTGGTTTTTTGCACCAAAATTTTTTATTGCATAGCCTTTATCCAAAAGGTAGCAGCAAATTTCAGTTTTAAGTTTATATCCTGCATGGTCGCTACCAATTGCTATTGTTTTTTCCATGGTATTATTTCTAGGTGTTAAAAGGCCATTTTAAAGGCAACCTGCCTTTTTGCCAAAATGAAAATTAAACGGCCTTTTAATTTTCCTGTTTTTCTTTTGACAACCTTTTTACTTCATTAATAAGCAAGGGCAAGGCAGGTTCAACCATCATGTGCCCATAGCCATCCATTTCAAAAATGTGGGTATTTTTGTGCCCTAGTACCCTCATCATCCTCATCATGTAGGCATTTTCTTCATAACGCCCAAGCATTTCCAGCTCCCTATCTCCAGTGATCAATAAAAGTGGGGGTGCATCTTTCCTAACATGGAACAAGGGTGCCATTTTATCGATAATTGGCTGGGTAATTTCAATCCCAATTTCTTTTCTGGCAGTAAAATGGGTAATGGTATGCCCACTGAAAGGGATAAGGCCTGCAATTTGGTTGGCATTCACACCAAAAGCATCCAGGTAACTTTTATCTAGCCCAACCATGCTGGCCAGGTAGCCACCTGCAGAGTGGCCTGATATAAAGATCAAATCAGGGTTTCCACCATAGTTGGCAATGCTTTTAAATGCCCATGCCACAGCAGCAGCAGCATCTTTTATGCACTCTACCGTTTTTACTTTTGGTGCCAAACGATAGTTAACACCTATCACACCAATACCCTGTCCTTTTAACCTTTCCGGGATTTCTTTTTCTCCTCCAACCAAACCGCCACCATGAAACCAAACAACAGTAGGAAAGCCAGGGTTATTTTCAGGAAAATAAATATCCAAAACACAACGCTCACTTTTGTATGTATTTACAGGTTCACTATAATATGGGATGTTTAATTCTGTTTTGTAAGAGATTTCCTGAGCACCTGCAAGTAGGCAGGCACACAGGAAAAATATGGTATATAAAGATTTTCTAAGCATCTTTTATAAGATTTATAGCTTTATTGTTTGTACACTACAATCCTGGAAATGCAATTTCCATCAATTCCTTGTCAAAATGGTGTTTTAGTTCACTTTTGGTATCAAGGATCATGGTAGCACCTTCTTTGATTGTGTAAGTTGGCCAGTTTGGCAGGCCTTTGGCATTAGGGTTTCCAAAACGTGCAAAATTTATCCATGCACCACTTACCACATCAGCCAGTTTATAGGCTTCTTTGCCCCCACCAGTCATTTCTATCCCTAAACCAATATTGTTAAAAACAAATGGCAGCTCCATGCAATGCATAGATTTAAAGCCTCCATCATTAATTGGTGATTCCCAAGTGAATACATACATGTATGTATTTTTATGCCCACCTTTTACCAGTTTATTGGCATCCCTGATTGCCCCAGGCCTGAACATAAAATCAACCGCCAGGTAGTCTGAAGCCTTTTCAGTATCAGGATAAGCTTTTTTAACGGCTTCCATGTAGGCATCAGCTTTATCTTTGTAACGCATTTTTATGGCTGCTTTTGTGGCTTCCATATCTTCACCAGTCATCATGGCTGCCCCAACTGCAAATTCTGTTTTGGTGGTCCCAATCATGATGTTTACATCCTTCACTTGCTTTAGGACTTCTTTCCCAAACATTGGGTATGGCAAGAAATAATCGTCAGCCACAGGCCCCCATCCCAACCTTGGGACAGTTTCACCTTTCTTTTTTGCCTCTTCTGCCATGGCTGCCATTGCACGTTTTCCTGCACGCAACAGCTCATCATAAGGGACTTTCTGTATGTCATCAACTTTTGAAGCTTTGATGTTTAATTCTTTCAGGACTTTTGCAGAAAGTTTTTGGGCCATTTTAGGATCCTGGTATTCTTGTGCAAAACTCCCACTCATTACAATTGCTTGCTGGAATAGGCCATCAGCCACAGGAGAGTTTAACAGGGCAGTAATTTTGCCACCACCACCTGATTGGCCAAAAACAGTAACATTATCAGGGTCGCCACCAAAATTGGCAATGTTGTTTTTTACCCATTTTAGGGCTGCAACCAGGTCGAGCAGGCCAGCATTGGGCGAGTATTTATACTTTTTGCCATATTGTGAAAGGTCCATAAAACCAAGGATATTCAACCTATGGTTAACAGAAACATAAACCACATCACCCTTCTTGCTGAGGCTGTTCCCATCATAAAATGGCAATTCATGTGATGAGCCATAGGCATAGCCCCCACCATGTATCCAAAAAATTACAGGCCGTTTTTTATTATCATTAACACCTGGTGTCCAGACATTTATGGATTGGCAGTCTTCATGGGGGTAACCCCAGTCGTTTTTCATGGCAAACATACCTGCACCATTGCCACGTGCCTTTATTGCTTCCATATCCAATGGGGCAGTTGCACCATAATAGCCCATAAACCTTACATCATCCCATGGTTTGGCAGGGCCAGGTTCCATAAACCTTTCAGCAAAAGCATAAGGTATCCCTTTGTAAGTATAAATGCCATTTTCTATATATCCCCTTACCTTGCCACTTTCAGTTTCTGTAATGCCCACATCTTTTGAGGCAATAATTTCAGTACACTCTTGGGCAAAAGATAAAAATGGGAAAAATGCTATAAGCAGTATTAAATATTTCATTGTAAAAAAGTTTAATAGATTATTTAGTTCTTATTTAAAGTAGGCTGAAAACCTTTGTTTATATGTCCCTTGGAACCTGGTTAAAATCAGGAATGGCAATGTTAACAGGTATAAAATAATAGCTATGGTAAGGCCACCAAACACTACTACCCCAAAACTGCCAATCATATCAGACCATGGACCATTTACATTAGCCATAATAACTGTTACTATATAGATGCCAACAGCCTGGAATACAAATAATGAAATGAAATATACCAGGTTAAATTTTAGCCTGCTATAACTCTTTTTCAAAATAAAAATGCTTGCCAATGTTGCCAAAAACCATATTGCAAGCTCAAGCAGGGTACCTATCAAGCCAATTTTTGTGGAAGCTATGTACCTTCCTTCTGTTGCACCAATTGCCCCAACAATGGCTGTAACCAACAGTATAACAATGGTTGAGGCTAAGGTAATATAGCCTGCTTTTTTTGCATCAGGTGAGAATATCAGCAATATGGCCATAAGGGTAACCAATGCCTGGAAAATTGCAATGACATTTACAGTACTTAACAAATCAGGAGGAATGGCAGATTCGCCAAGTTCAAGCAAGAAATAAATAACAGCCCATGGAACCAAGATGCTTGCAGCCTTCAGGTTCCTGTTCCTATTTAGGGTCAAAAGGGCTATTATAACAAGTACCACCAATGACCAAGTATACAAGCTTGAACCTTTTATTTGCCTCATTTCAGCGTTTGAATATGTTAGTTCTTCAGGCTCACCTGCAGACCAGCTTTGCTCCAGCTTACTTGGCTTGGGTTCCTGCACAGGTACTACAAAAATTTCATTTCCATTGCTATCATACTCTATCCTCCCACCTGCATGTGTAACCAACTGCACAGCCATATCTTCACAAACATCAACCAATTCAGGGAAAGTATAATCAGTAAAACTGAATTTTGTGTTTTTATCAAGTTCTGAAATAAACCTTTGAGGGATTTTATCCATGCCCATGGCAGTAAAGAGTATGCCCTCAGCATTAGAAGGGTTGCAATCAGAGTCCTGCCCACAACGCATGGAGATGACCACTGTTTTATCAGGGTCCCCTTCCCCATAAAGCAATCCCATAACAATAAAAGCACCATTTAGCTTGGCATCAATATTTTGTTCGCCACCAAATGCTGAAGTAAATTTCCTGTATTCAGGGTTTTTATGGTATTTTTCATTGATCAGTCCCCAGGTTTTTTCCCAGTCATTGGGATATTGTGCATGCCAAGCAATTACATCCCTAACAGCTTCAGCATACTGGCTTCCTTCAGGTATATATTTTAAACCAGCTTCAACAATTTTCAAAGGGTCAGTTTCAAAAAATGCTTCAGCATACATAGCACCCACAAACTGGCCACCATAGAGCCCGTCTCCATAATTCATGAGCCTGCCAAACTTTTCACCAAGGGTCACTGCCACATTGGGTAACCCAGGGGCAATGAGCCCTGAATAGTCAGCCTCAATCTGGTAGTCAATGGCATCGGCATTTTGGTTGTATTTAGGGTGCCCAGAGTTTGGAGGGGCAATTCCTTTCCTAAGATTTGACCTTCCTACGCGGTTAGCCACCCATAGCAGGTATGCACTGTTGGCAAAATCAATGCCTGCTTGCCTGATTGAAACATCAATGCCATGTTCTTCCATGGTCCTGAGGAAGGTCATTTCCACGTACATATCATCCTGCCCAAATACATTGACCATTTCTGGGCTCCACACAGGGACTTTATCTTCAGGGATAATGATGCCATTAAAGGCAAACTCAGTGGGAGCGCCCCAACCAACTCCCACCATTTGCCCTATCCAACCAGCCATCATTTTATCACGGTACTCTGATAACGGGATCCGCCTTTCATTTGCAAATTCATCAACCTGTTCAGCCATTAAAAGTCCAGGTGATAATAACATACTCAAAGCCAAAACAAAATAAAGGCAGAAAACCTTTTGCTTTTCGCCCATCTGTTTTTTCAGATTTTGGGGCTTACTTAAAATGAAGCTTTTACCTAACATGAAAATGAGTTTTTTATTGGTTTATAATTGACCTAGTCACAATATCTTTAAATTCGTAAGCATAACCATGCCAAGCAGGCATCAACTGTGTGAATGCCATGATGGTCATGTCATTAGAGGGGTCTATCCAGAAATTGGTGGAGCCAGCACCAGCCCAGCTGTATTCACCACTTTTGAGGTTTACATCACCTCCCAAGCCATAACCATAGCCTTCCCTGAAAGTGGCTGTTTTAGGCATTTGATCTGTCATTATTAATTTAACAGTAGCTTCTTCAAGCAGCCTTACACCACCCAGTTCGCCACCATTGAGCAGCATTTTGCAGAATTTGGCATAATCATCAGCAGTGGAAACCAGGCCTCCCCCACCTGAGAAATGTACTGTGGGCTTTTTATAGATTTCGTTTACGTCCATTCCAAAGCCTTGCCCAGTACGTGTTAAATTATGTTCAGCATCCCTGTAATAAAGGTATGCCAACCTGTTGTGTTTTTCTTCAGGGACATAAAAATCGGTATCAACCATGCCAAGGGGTTTGAAGAGCCTTGTTTTCATAAATTCATCCAGGGGCATACCAGACAGCACTTCTACCAGGTATCCAGCCACATCAATGGACAAGCCATAAGACCATTTGGTGCCAGGTTGGAAGTTGAATGGTATTTTGGCCAGTTTTTTAACGTTTTTGCCAATTGGTGTATCCCAGGCTGAAACACCTTCTGCTTTATAGAGTGAATCAACATAAGAGTTTGGGTTCCACCCATAACTAATACCAGAGGTGTGGGTAAGCAAGTGGCGTACAGTCATGCCATTTTCAGGGGCTACCAGCTTAAAACCATCACCATCAGGTGTATAAACCATGGTTTCTTTGAACTCTGGTATATACATTGAAACCTCATCATCCAGTTTAAATTTCCCCTCATCATATAGCATCATAAGGGCAGCAGCAGTAACAGGCTTGGTCATGGAGTAAATCCTGAAAATGGTTTTTTCTGCATTTATGTCCCCACTTTCCATGTCCCTGTGGCCAAAATTTTTGTTAATAATGGTTTTTCCATTTTTGATCAATACCACAGAAACACAAGATACTTTACCATCATCAATGTATTTTTGCATTGCAGCATCAACTAAAGCAAGGGTATCAGAAGATAAACCAACATTTTCGGGTGTGACTTTTTCATGCCCCTGGTTACATGCCAGAAGGAAAGCAAGCAGGGCATAAATAGCTAAATTAAATGTTATTTTCTTCATGGTTATCATTGGTGATTTGAGACAGGTTGTGTATAAATTCTATTTCCTTAAGGGTTATTTGCCATTATTGACATAAAAGATTCAAGTAGTTTCTCAGAGTCAACTTTTAGTGCAGCAGATGCTATAGGTTTTCCTTTCCAGGGGCTTTTATACAGGTGCGCCTTAGTTGCCATAATTGTTTGCCCGGCAGCTATTCCTTCAGTTGCTATCCTGACAGGCCCCTTTTCTACTGAAAATAGGGTAGGGTCAACCATGTACATTACTGCTGATGGGTCGTGTGCATAAAAGCCTTTTTCAATGCCTGGGATATTTTGGTAGAAATTGATGTAGTATTGGCTTATATCATAAATAAATGTGCCAAACTTTTCATTCTTTTCCCTGATCTGGGCTAAAAGGCTGATATCAATTTTTACTTTCATTGTAACGTCCAGGGGTATGAATGTCATTTTCCAAGGGGTTGTACAAACAATATCTGCAGCATGTGGGTCACTATCAATATTTGCTTCTGAAACAGGGCTGGTATTCCCGGGGACAGTAAAGGCACCTCCCATAATAACCACTTCTTTTACTTTTTGTGCAATGCCAGGTTGCAGTTTTATGGCTTGGGCTAAATTTGTTAAGGGACCAACAGCCAATATGGTAATTTCTCCAGGATATTGGTTTACCATATCAACTATAAATTGGGCTGCTGGTTTACCCTTGGGCTTTAATGTTGGTTTAGCTAAATGGATATTTCCCAGCCCATCTTCTCCATGGACAATAGTAGGAGGAGGTTTAAGGGGAGCATGCATGGGATAGGCAGCTCCCCTATAAATCGGGATATCCATTTGGGATAGTTCAACAATGTTTAAAGCATTCTTTGTTGCTTGTCCTAATGTTGTATTCCCAAAAATTGTGGTAATACCTATAATTTCAAATTTGGGGCTTTCCATAGCCAGGCACAATGCAAGGGCATCATCAATACCAGGGTCGCAATCAATGATTACTTTAGATGGTTGTGAAAAGACTTTCCCACCCAATGTTATGGCAATGGTTATCAGGAAAGTATATGCTATGTATTTATACATAAGTTGTTGCATTGTGCTAAAAGCAGGTTCAATGTTTTTTCTTATTGGCCTGCATAGATAATGGATATGATCCCCATGACAAATAGCACGAACATCAGGGCTAACCTTGAGTTTGTGCCTTTCGGTGCATTTTTAAATTCTTTCCAGATGAAAACGCCCCATAATGCTGCGACCAATGTAGCTCCTTGACCAAGGCCATAGGATATGGCAGCTCCTGCTTTACCAGCAGCTATCAGGTTAAGAGAATTACCTATCCCCCAGATTATACCTCCAAGGACGCCTACAAGGTGGATGGGCAATTTCCCTTTAAAATATTCTTTAATGTTAGTAGGTGAACCACTGATTGGTTTTTTCATAAGGATTGTATTGAACACGAAATTACTTGCGAAAATCCCTACAGCAAATACAACAAAAGCTGTATAAGGGGTCATTTTACCAGCAGCAGGAGACACAAAGTTGTCGAGGTCCATAGAGGCTGCAATAAAACGGTAAAAGAATGACATAAGAAGCCCTGCAGCAATTGAGATCATGATCCCTTTTGAAGATATTTTTTGCTGCCCACCTGAAGACATTTTTTTATAAGCCAATGCATTTACAATAATTGCTGCTGTTACCAGTGCAACCCCAAGGAAAAGGAATACAGGGTCACCTTTTTGTGAACCTATGTAGTTAATGATCACGCCAAGTACCAGGGCTAAACCTATCCCAACAGGAAATGCTACTGACATACCTGCTACTGCTATGGCTGCTGAAAGGAGGATGTTAGCTGCATTGAAAATAATACCTCCCAGGAATGCACTTCCAATATTTTTCATATCAGCTTGCCCAAGGTCCTGGATAAACCCCCTGCCATTGCCCCCAAAGCTTCCAAGGGTGAAAGCAAAAACCAGGGATAACAAAAGGACACCTATAACATAGTCCCAGTAAAATAATTCATAACGCCAGGTTTTTCCTGCCAATTTTTGCGTATTTCCCCATGATCCCCAGCACAACATGGTAATAAAACAGAATACAATGGCTAAAAAATAACTGTTTACTATAAACATAACTTCAATTTTTTATTAGACTTAGTTAATTATATTGTTTTAATTCTTATTCAGCAATTTCATTCCTTTGTGGTATGGATAGTATTGCCCCATCCCTAGTTATGGATATTGCAGAGGCTTTATTAGCAAACCTTACTGCTTCATGCAAATCTTTTCCTTCTGCCAGTGCAACTGTTAATGCGCCATTAAAAACGTCTCCTGCACCAGTAGTATCAACAGGGGTTGTTTTTATAGCTGGTACTTTTTCGCTTGTGCCATTGTAAATGAATGCACCTTCAGCACCCAATGTAATAACCACATTTTCAACTCCCTTCCCATAAATGGCATCAGCAACTTTTGTAAGCGAATTTTCACTTTCAATTTTTATCCCTGTCAACGTTTCTGCCTCAACTTGATTGGGCGTCAAAAGGTAGATATTTTTCAGGATATTATCAGAGAGTTTTGCCATTGGTGCAGGGTTAAGGATCACTTTTTTCCCTTTTTCTGATGCAATTTTTATCACATATTCCACAGTTTCAATAGGTATCTCCAACTGCATCAAAATATAATCTGAATTATCAATGGCCTCCATTGAGTTGTCAATGTCCTGGCATGAAAGGTTTCCATTGGCGCCAGCTGCAACTACTATGTTATTTTCAGCATTCTTATCAACCATAATAATTGCAACGCCTGATGGAAGTTCTTTATCTTTCAGTATCCAGTTTGTATTGATACCTTCTGCTGCAAATAGATCTATCATTTGTTTGCTGATAGAGTCATTCCCTGTTTTACAAATAAAATCAATATTTCCATCAAGCCTGCTAACAGTAACAGCCTGGTTTGCACCTTTCCCTCCCTGGTTCATAAAAAAGTTCCCACCCATGATGGTTTCCCCGGGTTGCGGGAAATGAGGGACTTTTACAACCATATCCATATTTGAGCTACCTATTACCAGTATATTTTTCTTCATTATAATGTTTATTTAAATTACACATCGTGTAAACAAAATGGGTGTATTGCCCATGGACAGAAAATTGATATAACCTATTGGTTTAAAGTTTCTTCAATTTTTTTGTTTTTTAGTATTTATGATAGTTGTAATTTAGTTTGTAGGCTTTTTTCAGGATTCGGAAGTAAAAATATACTTCCGAATCCATCAAAAACTTGTCCTAACTAACACTATCTATTCCTTCATTAAAAGGATTATGAATGTTCAATACTATTTGTTTATCACTTCAATTTCTTTCTTTGTATTGGCAAATTCAATGTAACCCCTAATGCCAATTTCCCCACCTTCAACAGGGTTCAACCATTTTAAGGTAGCTGTGTGGTCACCATTTGGAATTATTACATTCCAGTATAATTCTGCTGACCTTTTCCTATAATCAACAGGAAGTTTAACTACCCTGTCTACTTTTCCATCAATGCTTACCTGAAGTTCTGCAACATAGCTTTTGTCAAGCTCTTTTCCTGAAATACCACCTTTTACAACAAGCCCTACACCTTTAAAATCAATATCCACTGGTTCTTTTGTTTTCAGTGAATGCAGCATTTTCCATTGCCCCCACATACCCCTTTTTGGTGGGGTTGATTGGGTAACCTTGGTAGGATAGATATTTGGGAAAGCAACTTCCAGGGGCACAGCTTTTGGAGACTGTACTTTTATTTCCACTGTTTCACCGCCAACTTTTCCACCATGCTTTTCAATCATTTTAAGGGCTTGGCGGTACCCCATATCATATACATCATTCAATGAAATTGTGGTGTATTGGAAATCCCTGTCAGCCACTGGCTTTAGGGGGTCTAACCAATAATCAGAAATCTTGTCATAGCCCATCATAGTACAAAGTATCCCTGCTGCAGTAGCTGGATTACAGTCAGAATCTTGCCCTGCCCTGGTTGAAATATCCATGGTTACTTGTAGGTCTCCTTGTCCATAAAGCATCCCAAGGAGGACATAAGCTGAATTTACAGTTGCATCAATATTGAATGGTGAAGCTATGCCATCAGGGCAATGCAGGTCAGTTGACCATTCAGCATGTTCAATAGCATGCCATGCTTTTTTCCAATCATTGGGGTATTTTTTATAAAAGCCAATAACATCCTTCATGGCTTTGTAATAATTACTTTCTTTTGGTATTACTTTCAAAGCTTCATTAACAACATAGTTCACATCATCAGAAATAAAGGCAAGGGAATACATAGCAGCTACATAAACGCCCCCATAATAGCCATCACCATAGTTCATGATGTGCCCAATTTTATCGCAAACTTCTGCTGAAGTGTTTATCATACCTGGAGACATCAGGCCTGCAAAATCAGCTTCAATTTGGAAGTCAATATCATCAGCATGCATGTTGTATTTCCAGTGCCCTGATTCAGGAGGCATAATCCCGTTAAGGATATTGTAACGTGCTGCCTGGTTGGCGTGCCAAAGCATATAATCGGCATGGGCAAATGCCTTTGCATGTGAACTGGCTGGGGCATCTAAGCCTTCTTTCTCAAAAACGTCTACAAATGTCAGGTCCATGTAAATATCATCATACAACCCTGGGAATGTATCATAGAAGTGTTTAACCAGGTCATTATCCCACCTTAGTTTAACTGAATCAGGGATAATTTTTTGCAAGTACCTGAATTCTGTTGGCCCTCCAAAGGTTACTCCAATAACCTGGCCAGCCCAGCCTCCTTTTACTTTGTTCAACAACTCCTTTTTGGTCATTTTAACTGTTTTGCCTTTACTTGCACCAACATCACAAGAGGTTATAGCTAAGCTCAGGCATGTAATCAGTATTATTAGAAATTTATTCTTCATGATTGTTAATATTTAATAATTAATAATTTTTTACAGTTTTATTTTTTAGGTATCTATCATTATGGCTTCAGGTTCAGGTTTGAAATTCGCTTAGTTCATTTAGAATCATTGTTTCTCCTCCCTCTTGTGTGTATTGTTTCCACTTGGGTAAGCTTCCCCAGCTAGGGCCTCCAGTTTTCATAAATTATACAAGGATCCCATTTTTATGTTTTTTCGGAAGCAGATGAGCCTACAACTCCTGTTTGCATTGTGGTGATGAATTTCCGCCTGTTTGTTTCCATATTTTGGATTTACCAGTTTATTAATTAATATTTGCAATTGAATGGCTAAAGTGAGAAGGATGCTGGCATTGCCTGAACAACACCAGCAAACCTTCAAATGGTATGTATCCTATTTACCTTCTTTAGTCATTTGTTTACTTCTCTTTTACCAATTAGGGTTTTGTGTCAGGTTTTCATTCAATTCTAATTCATTGAATGGCAATGGCCATACATAATGCTTATTAGCATTGAATTCTTTTACGTAACCTGATAGTTCAACTGTTACGAATGTTCCAGGACTTGCAGGGTTTTCATAAGTCATCCCCTTAATTGTCCCTGGTATTACATCTTCGCCAATTTGCCACCTTCTGATATCATAAAGGCGGTGCCCTTCCAGGGCTAATTCTACCATGCGTTCTGTACGGATAATTTCACGTAGTTCAGCCTGGTTAGTAGTTGTAACATTTGGCATGTTTACATCAGCCCTTCCCCTTACCTGGTTGATAGCATCAAGGACAGATTGGTTGATGTTTGAACCTCCTAGTTCGATACATGCTTCTGCATAGGTTAATAGTACTTCAGCATAGCGTAAATAAATTAAGTTCACCCCACAGTTCCAGGGCATTGCATAATCACTGTTACTAACATATTTTTTGAAGTACCATCCTGTTTGCGTTACATTTTCAGCTGAGCTTGTAATATCATCACCTGAACCATTGCCAGGGAGCGTATTTAATACAGCACCATTAGGAAGGATGTCACCTGTTTTGTAAATAGTGTGGCTTAACCTTGGATCCCTGTCATTATATGGGTTATTTGGGTCGTAACCACTTCCGGCTGCATCAATAGGTAGCCCTGTTGATTGCATCAGGTAAGCATCAACCAATGACCTGGTTGGTATTACCTGGCATTGCTGGGTGTACAGGCTATTTGCTGTATAGAAATAGAAAATAGAGTGGGCATCCAAATCTTTAGCATGTTGCCTGGCAAACATAATTTCTGAACTACTTTCGCCAGCATAATCAAATAATTCTGCATATGAGCTGTGTAATGAATGTACACCCAGTTGCATAACATCATTTGCAGCAGCTTTAGCTTCATTGTACCTTCCTGCATAAAGCATAGCCCTGGCTTTTAACCCCAGTGCAGCACCTTTGGTCACCCTTCCACTTTCTGCTTGGGTGGTAGGCAATGCAGCAGCAGCCTCACTAAGTTCAGTTGAGACAAAATCCCAAATTGCTGATGCAGGTGAGCGGCTTATGGTTTTAGCATCTTCAACACTCATTGAGGTTGAAACTAAAGGAACATCCCCATAAAGCATAACCAGGTTGATATAGGCAAAAGCCCTAAGGGTTTTGGCTTCTCCTTTTAACCTTGCATTAAGGTTAGCATCCATTTCTTCTACTTTGTCTACATTTTCAAGGAATGAACTGGCAGCCTGGATAATCCCATAGTAATAGGACCATTCGCCAGCTACAACATTATTACTTGCATCAAATGTGTTTTTCTCGATACCAGATTCAGCCCTCCATTGCAGGATAAAGTGGGCTATATCAGAAAAGGCATCCATGGAGCAGTACCTCCATTGGTCTCCAAGCCTTGAGTATATCCCTGTTGAAGCATAAAGGGCATCTTGTTCTGTTTGCCAGAACAGGTCGCTTGCAAGCCTATCTTTAGGAATGGTATTTAGCAGGTCTTCTTCACATGATACTGTCATCAATGACAGTAAACCAATACAAATTAATATTTTATAAGCCTTCATTGTTTTCATTTTTTAAAAATTAATATTCAGACCTATTGTTGAAACAGAAGTTTGGGGGAAGCTAGATTCTGGTCCCCTTCCAATTTGTTCCGGATCAATGTCATACTTGTTTAATTCAGCAAAAGTCAACAAGTTTGTTGCAGAAACATATACATTCATGCCCTGAACTTTTAACCTGCTGCAAAATGTTTTCGGAATATCATAGGAAAGCCTGATGTTTTTTAACCTTAAATAGCTTCCATCAACCATGGTGCGGTCAGATATCTGAACGTTTTTCATGGTATATTTGGTAGGCCTTGGGAATTCCGCATCAGTATTATCAGGAGTCCAGTAGTCTTCAAAGACTTCGTGGGTAAATCCTCCCCATATACCCATTTCTAAGGTAGCACCAGTTACCAGTTTATTAGAACCTGTTACTCCTTGCCAAAATAGGTCTAAGGTGAAATTTTTCCAACTGAATGACATATTGGATGAGAATGTCCAGTCAGGCATTTCTTTTCCCAGTATCACGAAATCTGCAGGAGTTAGCATGCCATCATTGTTTTGGTCAACATATTTTACATCACCAGGTCCAACTGAGCCATCCCATTTTGCATAGCTATCAACTTCTGCCTGGGTTTGGAAAAAGCCATCAGTTTCAAAGCCGTAGAATGAATTAATAGGTTCCCCTTCAGTAGTGATGGTCCTATAGTCACTGTTTCCAAAAGCTGAAATATGCGGGCCTGTTCCAGCCAGGTCGGTAACTTTATTTTGGTTATAGTTGGCATTTAAAGTCAAACCAACTTTGAAATCGCCAAATGTTTGCCTTCCGCTAACCAAAAATTCTAACCCTTCATTTTCAACACTACCTGCATTTTGGTCAGTTGCAGTTAGCCCTATTAATGAAGGTATTGGTACAGCAAGCAAAATATCATCTGTGACCTTTTTGTAATAGTCAAAAGTAAAATTAACCCTATTGTCAAACAGGTAGGCATCTAACCCAATGTTGAACTGGGTAGTAGTTTCCCATGAAAGGTCTTGGCTGGCAAGGCTAGTTTGCCTGTAACCTGTGGCAAGCCCTTCATTAAAGATATAGTTGCTTTGGTTGTAGGTTTCAATGAATGTATATAACCCAACAGTTTGGCTTCCTACTTGCCCCCATGAACCCCTAAGTTTTAATTCATTAACTGTATTTTTCAATGAGTCCCAGAAGCCTTCATTTGAAATACGCCAACCCACTGAGAATGATGGGAAAAACCCATATCTGTTTCCGTCAGAGAACCTGGAGGAACCATCATACCTGCTATTTACTTCAAACAAGTATTTTCCATCATATTCATAATTTACACGGCCGAAATATGAGCGTAAGCCCCATTCTGAACCACCTCCTGTTGCTGATTGTGTAGCATCATCAATACCCAAAGAAAGGGTTTGTAAATCATTATTATAAAAGTCTTGCCTATAACCTCCCAGGTTGCTGGTTTCAAAATGTATTTGTGAATAACCCAGTATTCCACTTACAGTATGTTTCCCAAAGGTGTTATTGTATGTAATTTGCAGGTCAAGGCCATCTTCACGTGAGCTAGACCTGTTTTCGTTCATTGAATTCAGGTTATTAAATGTAACCCTATTGGAATGAATTTTATCCTGGAAATAGAACTTGTTTGCAAAAGAGGTATTCCGCCCATTATGATATTGAGTAGAATATTGCCCAATGAGCTTTAAACCATCTATGACTTCATATTCTCCTTTGAAAATACCAATTATGCTGGTATTCTCTGCATTGGTAAGTCCTGATTCGTTTGCGTAAACAAGAGGGCTAAAACTATCAACAGATAAACCATAAGAACCATCTGAATACCTTGGTACACCCCATTGGCTATTTTGCATAATGCGGTAGGTAATTCTTGTCCAGGCTCCCCATGGGTTGTATGGTTCTTCCCTTGTAGTATTTCTGATATTTACATTAGTGTTAAGGTTTAGTTTCTCGCTTATTTTAAAATTTGTATTTGCCCTTAACTCTTTTATCTCAAAATTATACATTGGCAGGACACCATCCTGGTTTAAATACCTTGCTGAAATCCTAGTATTAATATTTTCACTTCCCCCACTCAATGTAAGGGTATGGCTGTGTTGTGGTGCCGGGCTATATAAAGCATCAAACCATGTATGTGGTTTTGGATAGTTCTCAGGATCATTTTTATGGTTCTGAGGCCATTGTGCTATGTGTTCATCTGTGTAATATTGAAAGCCAAATGAGTTCTTGAATGCTTCATTTTGTAATTTCATATATTCCACAGCACCCATATGTTCAGGATTATTATTTGTGCGTGCTACACCATAATATCCATTGTAGGTTACAGATAGTTTACCCTTTTTAGCAGCTTTTGTTGTTACCAGGATTACACCAGCAGCAGCCCTTGAGCCATAGATTGCAGCAGCAGCAGCATCTTTAAGCACAGATACTGATTCAATATCAATTGGGTTTACCCTGGCTAAGCTCCCGGGTACACCATCAATTAATACCAGTGGTGCATTACTGTTTAATGAAGTAATACCCCTGATGCGCATAGAAAGGTTTTCAGCTCCTGGGGCACCACCATAGTCAATAATCGTCAGGCCAGGAAGCTTACCTTGCAAGGCCTGGTTCAAATTGGTAGAGTTCCTTTCTGCCAATTCTTCAGAGTCAATGTTACTAACTGCATTGGTAATGCTGACTTTTTTCTGTACACCATAACCAATTGTAACAATTTCTTCAAGGCCAATGACAGATTGTTCAAGTTGAATGTTTAATTCAGTTTGCCCATTATAGGTAACCTCTTGTGGTTTGTAACCAATAAAAGAGACAACAAGTACTTCTCCATTACTTATTTGTAATGTGAATTTGCCATTGGCATCAGTAGTCATACCCCTGCTGGTTCCTTTTACAACAACGCTCGCACCAGGAAGTGGGGCATTCCCCTCGTCTAATACTGTCCCACTCACGTTTTGTTGAGCCAGAGACATAAAGGCTTGGGTTACAATAATTAAAAAGATGAAGATTTTTTTCATTTGTTTAAATTTATGTAGCTTGATCAAATCATTTTGTTAATTCTTAAGTGTAAACCCCAGGAGCCAATAAATTGGCATCCTGGGCTTACTTTGCGGATAATCAACTTAACTAAGCCTAATTTTATTCTTTAGTATCTTTTTTCATTTTTTCAAATACTTCCATATAAGGGTTGTAAACGGGATATTCTTTACCCCAAATATTCCTTAACATGATTGCATTTTGAACAGCCATAGAGACAGAAACTTCACGTCCCCAGTAATCTTCTTCGTGGGTTCCATCAGATTGCCCGTAAACGAATGGTATTCCATTATCAAGCAAATATTTCATGAAGTTTTTGGTGGATTCATATAAGAAGTCTTTTGTCCCACAATCAATATAAATATGTGGAAGTTCTTCTTTGGATATTTTCAGCACATTAATGTATGGGTCAACCCTATCAATTTGTTCTTTAGTGGTATACATTTTCCCTTTTGGGCTCCTGTCTCGCATGGTAGAGAAGCCAGGAATATTAATGCCCAGGTAACGCATGGTAGTATCTTGCATCATCATATTCCTGAAATCATTTCCTTCTTTCTTTTCAGTTTCAGTAACTTTTAATGCAGCCCTTGCCATGTCCATGTTATACCCGCCACTGTGGCCGGCAATTGAGCAAAATAGGTGAGGGTAGGTGAGCCCCAATGTAATTGCTCCATTGGCACCCATTGAAATACCATTGATCGCGCGCCCTTTTTTCTCAGCAATAGTTCGGTAATGATTATCAATATAACCAATTACATCTTTACAAACATGGTCGGCAAAATTAAGAGGTTTGTTGCCTTCAGGTTCAGCCCAGTTGGCATAGGAAGAATTCCCTGCATCTACCATTACCACAATCATATCAAAACGGTTGAGGTATTCAGGTACACCTACATTGACAAATTCAAAATAGTTAGAAGTAAAACCATGCAATAGGTATAATACAGGGTAATCAAGCCCCGATTTATCATAACCACGTGGTAAAACTACATTGATGTGCATTTCCCTTTGCAATGATTTAGAGAAAAACGCAATATCCTCAACAGGGAGAGGCTCATAACCTATATGCCCTAACCCTTTCTTTTTAGTTCCAGCTTGCGAGTAACCAGAACCAAGGATAAAAGCTAATAACGTGCAAAAAATTATTACTTTTTTCATCGTTTAAATTTTAATTTGTTGCAGTTAATTCAAAATTCCCGTTTACATCAGTAATTGACCCTGAACTGGTGCCTTTAACCATAATGGCAGCACCTGGCAATGGTTCATTGTTTTCATCTGTGACAGTTCCTGTAATCTTTTGCTGCGCAAAGAGCAACACAGAACTGAAAAGAAATAACATAAGTAAAATGTTCTTTTTCATTGTGGCTATTTGTTTTAGTTTAATGACTAGGCATACCCACTTTAAACTATTCTCAAGCATGCCTTTAGTTTAGTTGCAAAGTTTAGTCTCAATATCCGCAATGAGAGATTTACCTTGGTTCAGCTAGCTCGTTAACGAAAATGCCCTAATGCCCTTATATAAAGCAATTTATGAGCATCAAATTAATTGCAATTGTCATATTATAGTTTTAATATTTCCTTTTCTGTTTTAAAAACCAGTCAAATAAACCTGATTCCCAATAGGCATTTGTCCATGAGTTATGCCCAACCCCTTCATATATTGTAAATTTTACATCAGCTCCTTTAGCTTTTAATGAATCAACCATAGCCTGTGAGTTTGAAATAGGGACTACCTGGTCTTTGTCGCCATGGAAAACCCAGCCGGGGATATAACTGTACCTGCCCACATTTGAAGGGTTTCCTCCTCCACATATAGGGGCATATGCTGCAAAATATTGCGGGTAATTTTCCATCATAAGGAAAGTCCCATAGCCGCCCATGCTGAGGCCTGTTAAGTATATGCGTGACATATCTGCCCTATAATTTATAAGTACCTCATCAAGCAGTTGCTTTATAGGTTCTAACAAGTTAGACCAAGAATAATTGGTTGGGCACTGTGGCGAAACTAATATGAATGGAAGTCCTTTTTCTTCAGCAACTTTAGGCGGTCCCCATTTTTTTACAAACTTCACATTGTTTCCACGTTCTCCTGCACCATGTAAAAAAAGTATGACTGGCCATTGCTTTGTTTGGTCTTCATCATAGCCATTTGGGAGGTATAATAAGTACTCTAATTCAGTAGCTGATTTGAATTCCTGAACAGCCTGTATCCCAGGTTTTACTTCAGTTTGCGCATAAATATTTACATGGATTGATGTAAAAAAAACTAGTACAAATAATAGGTAATAATTTTTATTCATGGCCTTAGTTCGAGTTAAAATTTTTACTAAAACAGTTCTCACTATCTAAGAACAAACGTTTGTGCAATATTAAAAATTTTTTCAATAACTCAAAAATACCTATTACCTGTTTTAGCTTTTAGCTGCTTAAATTTTTTAAGCTTAACCTTTCCTTATAAAAATGATTAAGGATATAAATTGCTTACATTCAAGTGATAATAAGTTTTTCTTGGCGTTTTGTTAGAGATATTATTAAATTTTTATGCTTTATAACATAAAAAACATAAATTTTCCTTTTGATTTAAAGTTTTATCCAACTAATATATTGATATATAATAATTTATATTTTTTTTATGTTTTTTTGACAAAACAGAACAATCGTTTGTTCTGTTAGAAAGATTTCATATTCAAAAATATATTTGTAATTTCGATCACCTTACATTTCTAAATTGCAATGCGCGAATCAATTAATACTTAAACACAACCAGATGTCTGTTAAAAAATCTAACATTAAGGATATATCAAAAGTTACAGGATTGTCAGTATCAACTATTTCGCGTGTTTTAAATGGAAAAGCAAAGCAGTACAGGATAAGTGAAAAAACACAAGAAATTGTTTTTAAAGTAGCAGAAGAGCTGGATTATGTCCCTAACCAGGTTGCAAGGAATTTGAAGCTGGGAAAGACGAAAACGATTGCGCTAATAGTCCCTTCACTTAGCAACCCATTCTTTGCAAACATGGCAGCACAGGTAAGTATTGAGTTGCAAAAAACCGGGTACATTACTTTAATTAGTGATAGTAATGAGAACGAAGAAATTGAAAGAGAGGAGCTTACACAAATTGTTTCACGGAATGTGGATGGGATTTTGATATCTCCATGTGGCAACTATGGTGACCATATTGATAGGGTAAGAAGCCTTGGGATTCCCCTGGTTTGTTTTGACCGTTATTATGCAAACCTTGAAATACCCTATGTTTCTACTGATAATTTTTGGGGGGCAAGTGAGGGTGCCAGGTACCTGGTTGAGCATGGGCACAAAAGAATAGCTTGTATACAGGGGTCTAAACAGTCAGTACCAAATGAGGTTAGGAGGAAAGGGTTTGAAGAGGTGATGAAGCAAAAAGGGATCAGTGATTTTACTGTTACTGGCTCGGAATTTACTGTGCAGAATGGTTATACTGAAACACTTTTGCTCCTTCAGAAACTTGTTAAACCAACTGCTATCTTTTCGTTTAGCAACACCATTGCTTTGGGGTGCATCAAAGCCCTTAAAGAGTTTGACCTGCGCATCCCTGAGGACATTTCATTATTGACCTTTGACAACCACCCTTACCTTGATTATTTGTCGGTACCCTTGACCTCTATTGCCCAGCCTGTCAATGATATATGCAAAATTGCTATTAAGTTGCTTTTTAGCTTGATCAATAAAGAAGAATTAAGCACAAACCAGGTATTGCTAAGGCCAAAGATCATTTTAAGGAAATCTGTTAACAGTATTTCATAGCCGCTAATTTAAAAAAGTGGCAGGAAGATTCCAGGGTTTTTATAAGAATCCTTTTAAAAGTAGTGTCAAACAATTTTCAGTGCCTACTTTGTTTCAAGCAAGCACTGAAAATGTATTATTGCTTTAGTTGCATTCAGCCAAATAGATTATTCATGTTTATAAGCTGTTTTCCCTCCATTTTCAAAATAACAAGCATCTTGTTGATGTTTAAAAGTATGGGTATTGTGGTAATGGGTTTTAATAAATTTTGAAACATTACTTTCCATTCCATATGGGATGTGCATCGCAACTATTGATTTGGGTTTTATTTTGTTTGTTATAAATTGTTTTGAATCTTGTGCGATGTCAAAATAGGTTAAAAACAGTACATCAATTGGTTTTTTTGCAAATGGATATTTTTCCAGTGTTAAAATATTTTCTTTTACAACAGAACCTCCCATGTGCAATATATGTTCTCCATCCAGGTTTACTATGAAAGCGAGGTTGAAAACAGTATTATTTAAATTTTCCCTGTCTGTCCTAAAAAATGAGTGCCTTGTATTTAAGACATCTATTTCAATCCCATTTTCCTTTAAAGACATTTTTGAGCAAATATTGGAGTCAATCTCCTTTATCTGTGATTCTATTTCGGCAAACTTAGCCCATTTTTTTAACTGGCATACTACCTGGCTATGGGCTATAAGCTTACAATTTGGGTTGTTAATTAAATATTTAATTGTAAGTGGGGCATTAAAGTTGTCCATGTGCCTATGTGTAATTAGCAGTAGGTCAATATCATTGTATGGCTCTTCATTTTTAATCATTTTTTTTACCATTGCCTTGGTTGGTGCTAAATAGGGTTGTGCCCCACTTTTAAATAGTGCATCAATCAATATTCTATGGTTTGCTGACTGTACCAAAAAACCTTCATTGCCAATGTAGGTAACATCTAAACCTGGATTATTTGCATATGTACACATTAGGAATGAAATTAAAACGAGGAAGGTTAAAATAATTTTTTTCATGGCATTAAATTTTTAATTGTTAGTAATTAATTTTTGGTTTTCCTTCAGGCACTGTTTTCTGTTTTCATTGTTTTGCTTCGCCTTTAAGATCACCTAAAATTTCAGATTTATTTCTATTTTTTTGTTTGGATTTTGTATTATAATATCTCTCAATTAACCAAGCTTGGCTTTTTAATATTTCATTTGGTTTATTGGGATTTTTTAAAATGTATAAATTTTTAATTGGTGTTTTTCATGGTTATATATTTCTATATTTTTAATAAAAATTAAAATATGTTGATAAAAATTTCAGTAATTAACCCAAATTACATGATAATTTCCTGCTTTTATTCTTTTGGTCAATTACCCTATTTAAAAGGGTATTGCACATCTTACTTATTTTGTTCTGTTTTTTGAGTACTAATTTGATATTTTCAATTAAATATATATTGTATACATAATATAAGTCGAAGATAATATTGAAAATAGAATCAAATGTCAGGTTAAAGTAAGAAGATGTCACAGGATGTAATTGTTTGCTAAATGTTGTAAGTTGTCCTTAAATAATTGTAAGCCTTATTTCGTCCCATTTCTGATTAATTATGACAATAAAAATAAGTTTCTATTTTTTGTTTGCTCAAACAATTTATGATGTTAATCTAAACGTTCGCTAATATTCTTTCCTGGTTAAATAGGGCAGGTCAGTTTGGAAGGTTAAATAATAAAAATTGGTGTTTTAGCTTTTTGCCTGAAATAATTTTGGATTTTAAAAATCATAATATCTTATGATTTACTTGCTAAGGGATTTAATTAGTTTCGTAAGTCAAAAATAAATGTGCTGATATACTTTTTTGTGCATGGCAGGTAAAGATCACCCGGGATGATGGATTAAAATACTGAGCATATGTAATTAAAATTTATTTGATGAATAAAATTTTGCTTTTTAACGAAAAAACAAAAATGGCTGATGTGATCCATAAGGATTATAGGTTGATACCAGTCATTAGCCGTTTTGGTATTAATTTTGGGTTTGGTAACAAGACTGTTTTGGAGGTGTGTGAAGAGAATAAAATTAATGCTTGGTTCTTCCTCGAAATAGCAAATTCATATCATAACCCGCAATATTTCCCCAAGAAGCAGTTGCAAAGTTTTGCTTCTGACTTGATAATCCAGTATTTATCCAATACCCATTCATATTACCTTAAAGTAAAAGTTCCTGAAATAGAAGGCTATATAAGTGGGATGAAAAAGCTTGCATCTGTAAAAAACCTAAAAAATATTGAACTATTGGAGGTTTTTTTCAAAGAGTATGAGGTTGAGCTTGAGAAACACCTTGATTATGAAGAAAGTAGGGTGTTTCCTTACATTTTAGCATTAGAAAAAGCAGTTAATGAGAAAGAATGTAGTGCTGAACTATTGGGAAAGATTGAAAATGAACCTATTGAGAAATATGAAAGGAACCATGACAACCTGGAAGAAAAGCTTGGTGATTTAAAAAACTTGTTAATCAAATTTTTGCCACCCGTCCTTGGCAAAGAAATATGCCAGAAATTATTAATTGAGCTATTCAGGCTGGAAGAAGATTTGGAAAACCATTCGCGCATTGAAGAAAATGTACTGGTTCCCAGGGTGAAAATATTAGAACAAAAATTATTGCAAATAAGTGAAGCTTAATAATGGTAAAATACGTGGAATAGTTGCAGCCAGGCAATTCCTATATAGGTTTGGGATAAAAACTATTATAGGAGTAATTGGTGTTGATGCTGAACTGATTGAAGCAACCAGCTATAAAGAAATCCAACTGATTACCCAAAAAGAGAGGTGCGATTTTATTATTGTAAGCGAGGAATTATTGGTGATGCCTAAATGTTGTAGCCTAGAGGCTTTACAAGGCGACTATCCCAATACCAAATTATTGGTAATTAGGGATAAAGCGGTAGAAAATTGCCCGTATTCAAGCTTTGTGGTAAATACAGATAACCAGAAAGAAATCCTTGACAAACTTCAGGATTTCTTTTTTGAACCTGAAATAAAAGAAACACCTGATGACATTGAAAAATTATTATTGAGTGGACGTGAAATTGAGGTGCTGAAATCAGTGGCTTTGGGGTTTTCCAACAAAGAAATTGCAGACAAACTATTCATAAGCATCAACACAGTAATAACCCACAGGAAAAATATTACCGAAAAATTAGGCATAAAAACCATAGCAGGCCTTACTGTTTATGCCATGATGAATAACTATATAAAACCAGGAGATGCAATACAATAATGCCTAATGTTCATTTAAACAAATAGTATCTGCTGAAAATTACAAAGCACCATTTTCAACATACACCTGATATCTCACATTAATTAAAATCATTATAAATAGTGATTGCCCAGGTTTTTATAATTGAGTTCTTTTGGGACAACAATTTGTTTTAAAAGGGACCAATGGAAAAATGTAACATAAAAATTCTTAACCAAACCCAGAACGGTAAAATATTCAGGTGTTTATCTTGTAATAGGCTACATGTTGAATACAATAACTTGTACTTCACTTTTACAGATAAGGAATTTAGGAAATTCAGGAAATATTTTCTTACCCTTGATGCAGAATATTGGGAAGAAGTTTCGAAAAACGAAATTTGTAACCGCAAAATAATGATCCCGGTAGGGCATGATAACCTTGTAACTTTGTTTAATGTAAAAGAAGTAAACGAATTAAAAGAGCTTTTTGAAAGCATTGATCCTTGGCAAGAAGATAATTCTTCGCTTACCTGGTTCAATAAATACATTAATATATCAAGGAATTAAAACAGCAAAGCCCAATACATGGGCTGTGTATAATTACCAGCCAAAAATCATTATAAATAGCGATTGCAAAGTACAGGTATCACTTATAGTTTTGACCAAATAAAACAAAAATCAAAGTAATTTTTTATTATGAGTAAAATAGCAATACTTTATGGTTCGTCAACAGGGAACACAGAATCTGTGGCAAAACAACTTGCTGAAAAGCTAGGGGCAGATGTTTTTGATGTTGTTGATAACCCTACTGAGAAATTGGGTGAATATAATAACCTTATTTTTGGGACCTCAACCTGGGGGATTGGCGATTTGCAGGATGATTGGGAAGCTTTTATTGAGGAAGTTGAAAATGCAGATTTAACCGGAAAAACTGTAGCAATTTATGGGCTTGGCGACAGCGATTCTTATCCTGATAGTTTTGTAGATGGCATAGGTACCATTTACAATGCCGTGAAAGGCAAAGGATGTAAGCTTGTTGGATTTACTGACACAGCTGGTTATGAGTATGACAGTTCAACGGGCGAAGTTGACGGCAAGTTTGTTGGGCTTCCTTTAGACGAGGAAAACCAGGGAGACCTTACTGAAAGCAGGATTGATAAATGGGTTGAACAAATTAGCCCGGATCTTAATTAATCCTGGGCACCTGATTATGAAATATACTTGCCAGGATTATAAGTCAGCAGAGTTGCAAATACTCATACATCATATATATGAGTATAAAAAAGGAATCCGCAACCTGGTTTTACATACCATGAGCACTGAACAACAGGAAAAAGCTGAAAAGTTGCTAATTACAAGGGGTATAGATTTTATTATTGACCGTGTGAATGAAGGTAAGGTCAATATATTCTTTGGTAATCCTGATTGTATAAAAGTTGTTAGGACCTTTGGGGCAAAATCGCTGTCTTCTTATACTCCTGAAGAAGATTTCATACTTGGTGTTATGCTGGGGTATGACCGCAACCAGCAATGCAACCGTTATTTAAGAAGAAAAGAAAAAGTATTTGGTAATATAGCTTAAAAAAATTAGCCCCTATATGTATTAGTTTTAAATAGTGTAACCTTTAGTTTTTGTGAAATGGATATTGGCTAGTTTATACCTGGTTGGTATCCATTCTTTTATATGGCTTTTAATATGAGCCTCTTGAAATGGCCTTAACAGGGCAAATCTAGGCACATATTCCATAATCAGTTCAGGCCTTTACAATAGTATAAACTACGCCCTAACTGATATTATCCACTGGGCATTCAGGTTAGAAAATCCCCACGAGCTGTGTATTCATTTTAAATTGAATAAGCCATAATGAAATTATTTTGGCCTGCATATTACTAGGTTAGCCTTTTTATGTTTATTATTTCAAGGGTATCGTGTAATTCATACAAATAGGGCAATTGCATAATCCAATAAGTTGGAGGTTGTTTTATTATCCTCATAATTCAGGATTGATTTTCCCCTTTCAATTCTGTTATTTTACTTTTTTAAAATAAATCCTAAATAAAAATGGCATATAGAATAGAAAAAGACACCATGGGGCAGGTTGAGGTCGTTTCAGAGAAATATTGGGGTGCACAAACACAACGTTCAATACAAAATTTTCCGATTGGCCCCAAAGCTTCCATGCCTGGTGAAATAATCCAAGCATTTGGCTATTTAAAAAAAGCTGCAGCACGCACCAATGCTAATTTGGGTGTTTTGCCTGAAGAAAAAACAGCTTTGATAGAGAAGGTATGTGATGAGATTATAAAAGGAGAGTTGGATGAGCATTTCCCATTGGTAGTATGGCAAACCGGGTCGGGTACACAAACCAATATGAATTGCAATGAAGTTGTTGCAAATAGGGGTCATGTTTTGGCGGGAAATAAGCTGGGAGAAGGGGAGAGGTTTATCCATCCAAACGATGATGTTAACAAGTCACAGTCTTCAAACGATACTTTTCCTACTGCCATGCACATTGCAGCCTATAAAAAACTGGTGGAAGCAACAATTCCCCAAATAGGGCTTTTAAAAAATACCCTGGCTGAAAAAGCAGAAAGCATGAAAAGTGTGGTTAAAATTGGCAGGACACATTGGATGGATGCAACCCCATTAACCTTGGGGCAGGAATTTTCTGGTTATGTAGCCCAGTTGGAATTTGGGTTAATAGCATTAAAAAACACATTGCCACACCTTGCACAGCTGGCATTGGGGGGAACGGCTGTGGGGACAGGTTTAAATACCCCAAAAGGTTATCCTGAAAAAGTAGCAGAAGAGATTGCCTCTTTAACAGGGTTACCATTTATAACTGCAGAAAATAAATTTGAGTCTTTGGCAGCACATGATGCAATTGTTGAATCACATGGTGCATTAAAACAACTGGCAGTAAGCCTTATGAAAATAGCAAATGATATCCGTTTAATGGCATCAGGGCCTCGTTCAGGAATTGGGGAGCTCATTATCCCTGCAAATGAACCTGGTTCATCCATCATGCCAGGCAAGGTTAACCCTACGCAGGTGGAAGCATTGACAATGGTTTGTGCACAGGTGATAGGGAACGATACCACAATTACCATTGGTGGATCAAATGGGCATTTCGAACTGAACGTTTATAAGCCTGTAATGATAAATGCCTTCCTTCAGTCTGCCAACTTACTTGCAGATGCCTGCCAGGTATTTAACGATAATTGTGCTATTGGAATTGAACCAAATACCCAAAGGATTGAAGAACACCTGAATAATTCGTTGATGTTGGTTACGGTATTAAACACACATATCGGTTATGACAATGCTGCAAAAATTGCAAAACAAGCCCATGCCGAGAATCTGACTTTGAAGGAAGCGGCACTTGCCCTTGAACTACTCACTGAAGAACAGTTCAATGAGTGGGTTGACCCTTCTAAAATGATAGGTTAATATAAAATAAATGCAAATGAAATCCTTATCAAATGTCCTGGATGTTAGGGGATTTACATCAGAAGAAGTAATTATGGCCCTTAAGCAGAATTCAGGGGAGATGGAAAAAAAAGGTTGTTTATGGTTAATAAACGACCGGGAACCAACTGATTGTTATAGCTACCTAATGGAACATGATTATCATTTCCAGACATTTATTGTCTCTAAAAATGAGTTTCGTGTTTTTATTAGTTGTGGGTAACCCTAATTTTAGATATTATCCGCTTAGAAAAAAGAAACCTGTACTTTTACAGGTTTTTTTGTGGATAATACCAACCTATTATTTTTTTGTTTTGTACCATTGTAAAAAAGAACAAAAATATTATCAATCATTATGTGGGCACTATTAGCTTTTATATCGGCAATCTTTTCTGCCCTTGCAGCAATTTTTGAGAAAAAAGCATTGTTTAAGTTAGAACCTGTTGTGTTTTCTTTCCAGTTATCAGCTTTAACATTTCTTCTCACCATTCCCTTTTTATTTTTTGTTGATTTTGGGCAAGTTTCATTAAATGCATTGCTGGTGCTTTATATAAAATCGGTTTTAGGGGCTGCTGCATTTTTGCTGGTTATGTATGGGATTAAAAGAAATGAATTAAGCAACTCGCTCCCCCTGCTTGCACTTACGCCTGGTGTGGTGGCCATTTTTGCATTTTTTTTATTGGGCGAGAAAATTAGTTTGCAGGATGTTTTAGGAATGGTACTCCTTCTGGCAGGTACATATTTCCTTCAACTTGAAAAAAATGGGACATGGCTTTCACCCTTTTTATTCGTAAAACGTAATAAGGCACAATGGTACATTCTTGGGGCCATTTTAATATTTACAATAACAAGCATATTGGACAAGGCTATTTTAAAGAACTTTAAGCTGCAACCTGAGGCATTCCTGCCTATCCAACAGCTTTTTTTTACAATCAACTTTTTTCTTATTTTCCTTATCAGGCGTAGGAAGGCTGATGCTTTAGGATTCAAGCCTAAGCAAATAGGGAAAATTATTTTGGCAGTGGCTGTTTTTGCGGTTATCTACCGCTATTCGCACATATTGGCAATCAAAGCTGGTTCGGTTGCATTGGTTCTTTCAATAAAACGGACATCTGTTTTTTTTGCAGCAGTTTTTGGAGGGTATTATTTCATGGAACATAATTTATTAAGGAGGAGCATAGCAGTGGTTATAATGGTTTTCGGGGCAATTATTATAATTTTACCATTATTTTAGTGAAACCTTAGAAACTACTTTGAATTTATTTTTTCGGAGGCTTACTGTGTATTTCCTGTTTAGCTCTTGGTATGAAAAAATACAACTAAAAAGGTTTGTTGGGATATATTATATCCCAACAAACCTTTTTAGTTGAAGCTATTTTGATTTTTCTTATCTTAGCTATTGATAGCTTCTATAACAAATTCCCAAACTTAATACCAAAATTTATTGTCCTGGGCATAGCTGGCCCATATATGTACCCAGCATCCCTGAACATCCCTTTGTCATAGTCTGTTTGCAACTGGTTAAAAATGTTTTTTACCCCACAATAAAAAACCAATTCTGTTTCATTGGAAATATGTATATCATAAGAAAGCAATAAATCGGTAGTTAAAAAACTTTTCGTTTTAGCCAATTCTTCCCCTTTAATAATATCCCCTTTTTGAATAGCTGCTTCCACTGCTTGCCTTTCAGTTGGATCATCAAAGTCGGCAGGGTTTAACCCAAAGTGTGGTACGTACATTGAACCTGTATGGTTGAAGCTTAAAGTTGCATTAAAATGGTGGGATGGCTTAAATATAAGTGTTGCATACCCATAGTGGTTTGGGGTGCGTACAAATTTCTTTGAGACACTGTTTTCACCCTCTCCCCATGCTTGGACATCCTCGAATTGGCTTTTTTGCAAGGTGAAACCAATTTGGGTTTCCACTGTTTCTGAAACATATGATTTCCATTCCATATTTATCCCAGTAACATAGGCACCACTTTCTGCATTAACCCTTTTGTATGCAAAATTCCCCTGGTCATCAATAGGGTAGTATTCGTTTGCAAACGGATCTTTTAACTTGGTATGGAAACCTTCAACAAGGAAATCATTATATGTATTGCCAAGGTCAAAGATAGAGTTGAATGAACCAGTAAAAGAGTTGGATGTTTCTTGTTTTAGGTTTGGTGCATTAAAGGTTTCAACACGTGTAGCGTTTACCAGTTCAATGTGCAGGTCCTCGTTGAATACCTGAGGTGCCCTGTAACCTTGGGCATAGCCCAGCCTGAACCTGTTGTTCCCTGTAAGTTTATACAAAACGCTTGCCCTTGGGACTACTACACCATTGCTTATTTGATCACTACCCTTATCTTCATGGTCAGTTATCCAGTAATTATCATACCTTAACCCAACAGAAACATTCACTTTTTTTGATTTCCAGTCATGCTGGATAAAAGCCCCAAGGGTATTTACTGTTTGTTTTGTAAGTGTTGTGTTTTTGCCCCCATTTGCACCGAGTTTTACGTCATGCAAATAATCTGAAGTATTGTCAATACCAACCACTGTAAATGATGGTGCAAAAAGAAAATGGTCGCCATGGAATGAGAAATTTGCACCAACTGATGAGGTTAGGTTCTTTGTATCTCCATAGGCATTTGGGTCTTGCTGTGCACCATAATATGAGCCACGGTTTATATGCTGGGCAGAAACATAAGCAGAGAACTTGTCATATTCCCCATTGGTAAATAAATCATATGATAGGTTTCCCCCAGTTATCAGGTGGTCAAGTTGTTCCGCAATATCTGCTTCATGGGGCAAATAATCAAGTTTGTTGCCACCACGCCTAAATTCGTTGATCCTATAGCCATCCAACGAAAGTTTACTTTTTGGGTTTGGTTTATGGAATACACTAAAACCAAAAGTAGTATTTTTCATTTCTACCAGTTCGGAAAACCCATCTCCATTCAAATCATGAGAATCGCGGTTGCGCATCATGGTGTAAATGTAACCCCCAGTTTTTTTATCATCAGAAATAATGGAGGCATTTAGGTTGATTTGTTTATCAGTTGAAGCATCAGACCCATCTTCTCCGCCAATACCTATAACCCCCATCCTGCTATCCATATTAAATGTATTATGGATTGGTTCTTTGGTTATGATATTTATGGTTCCTGCAATAGCATTCCCACCAAAAAGTGCTGAACCGCCACCACGCACTACTTCCATCCGTTCTACCATGTTTGTGGGGATAAGCTCAAGGCCATATACACCTGCCAAGCCGCTAAAAACAGGGCGGCTGTTCATTAAAATTTGGGTGTAGGGCCCCTCCATGCCATTCATCCTAAGTTGTGTGAAACCACAATTCTGGCAATCAGTTTCTGTACGCAAACCTGGCGTGAAGCACAAACCCTCAGCAATGTTTACAGACTGGGTCAGGTTCATTAGTTTTGGCGAGATTGTTGTAACCACAACTGCTGCTTCAGCACGGTTTGTTTGATTTCTATCAGCAGTAACTACCACTCCTTCTATGTTTAATACATCTTCCTCAATATCAAAATTGACTTCAATTGTTTCATTGGCTTTAATGTTAATGGTTTTTGATCTGCCTTTGTAACCTATGCCGCTTACCCGGATTACATGTTCTCCTGTAGGGAGGTTGGTAAGTTGGTAGTGCCCTGTTGCGTCTGTTCCTGTCCCAATTGTAGTGCCATCAATGGTTATATTGATAAAAGGGACATGTTCTCCTTTGCAGACAACATGGCCTACAATTACTGCGTCAGTGTGGTTTTTCTGGGCAAAACTTAGTTGTACTAATAAACATAATAGGATTATCGATATATAATTTTTCATTTTGCTAAATTATTTATTGTAATAATTTGTTTTATTAAAATTGCTATGGAAGCAAGTACCTACTTTTCCCATAACAATGCTAATGCCCTTAAGTTTTTCTTTTATATAACGGGTATTAACAAAATATAGACAAGCATTTTATTTCTATGCAGAAGTTATAGAAGTACATGCCTTAAATATTAATTGATTTTGTATTTGTAAAACTATCTTATATTATGCAGCTACAGGTGGCGACCTTCCCCGTTTTGTTGAAAAAAATGCATAATAATCATTGGTATAAAGTAAAGCATACTTATTTTCCTTTAAAATATGCGAAATGAAAGAAATTACAGGTAATGCAACAAGGTAAAGAAGTGAAATATTATTCAAAAGAAGTATCTCGTTTTCGCTATGGTTGTGATTTGTAGGTGGATTAGTGGTTTTATCAAAAGGGTGGGCATGGACAATAATAGTTCCATTAAATAAATGCGAGTGTGTAAACAAAGCATTATTTAAAAGAAGCATACTTGTTAGCACAAGGTATGTGAAAACTATTAGCCCTTTATACTTTCTTATTTTAACCATATATCAGTTAAAAGTAGGATAGTTCGTATTATAAGCAGTTAAAATCCAAATGTAAATATGATTTCTTAAGTTAAATTTCATATACGCCTTAGGTCTAATATGCAGTTTTGCGTAATTGTTGCAGGTACCTAAACAGAACACCATATTTTGGGGTTATTTTTATTTGGTTTGTCAGAAACTGAAGATTTGTTACACGCAACAGTGGTATGGCTACTTATTAGCAAACCTGGGTTATGGCTCACTGTCATAGGATGGCGACAAGTAACTATCGGAATTACTTTTCAATATGAATATCCCCACAAGGGTAGGGGACCAAGCACTTTTACAAATATTACACTTGGCTTTAATGTGCCCAACAACCTAAAAGATATGCTTTCCTAAATTCAAGATACAAGTGCAACATTTTTGTTAAAACTATTCAAAAAGGCATATAATGGGTTTTATAGCCCAACTTTTTCTTGGCCGTTTATTTATTTAGCAATTTGTTGTTTAATTTCCATAATTAGAAACTGAAATGCTTTATCAAGGTTATTTTTTGCCTCTTCGGTCATTTCTTCCATAAATTCCCATTCATATCCTTTAATGTGGAATAAATATACCTGGGGATACTTCCCATATATTTTATGGCATAAATCAAGGATGAATCCCGGCGATGCAGAATGTGTTGTAAAATCGACCTTTGGTGAGGGAATAACTTCTTCAATTAAGAAACTTTCAATTTCTTTTTTTGAGGCATCTACAAAGTATACAACATCCTTATCTGAAATATTGGAAGCATCTTCAATATTTAACTGGTAATTACTGTCAACTTCTATATTTGACAGTGATTCTTTTCTAGTCCATTCTTCAACCATTTCAGTAAGGACAATACCTAATCCATCATCCTGCCTGCCCGGGTTGCCAAAACCATATATCAATATCTCCGGAAGTTTTCCCATTGCCAAATATGTACAAAAGTAAAATACTATTCTAAAAAATCCCGGCACAAATTGCACCGGGATAATGATCTGTTTATAAAAGATTAATTGTTACTTTCTGATGCTTTAACTTTTCCAGCTATTTAATTTTCTGATCTATAATTTTATCATCTGAGTTGTAAAGTGTGATTTCAAGCGGCATTTGCCCTAAAGCGTGTGTTGCACAACTCAGGCATGGGTCATAAGCCCTTATGGCAACTTCAACGGCATTCATCATTCCTTCAGTTATTTCAGGTTGGCTGGTCATAACATTGGTTGCAACCTGGTTTACCGCATTATTCATTGGCTGGTTATTGTTTGTAGTAGAAACAATGAGGTTGGCCATTTCAATCTGGTCATTATTATTGACCTTATAATGATGGAATAAGGTGCCGCGTGGTGCTTCTATCAGCCCTACTCCTTCAGGTTTCTTTGTACCTTTTGTAGTTAACTCGCCATTTTGAATGTCGGGATCGCTTAATAATTCTTTCATTTTCTCGGCAGAGTGAAGAATCTCAATTAACCTTGCCCAGTGCATGTGCATTGACTTGTTGCTTGGCTTTCCATTGTTATAAGCCTTAAATTTTTCAAATTCTTTCTGAGCAAGAGGTGTGTCTATAAATTCAGCAGTATTCATACGGGCAAGCGGACCAACAGTGTACCAGCCATTATCTTTACCAAATTCTTTTAAATATGGGAATTTCATGTAGCTCCAAGTCCTGACTTCTTCTTCAATATATTTATTGTAATCCTGGTAATCGATGTCATGAAGGATGATTTTCCCTTCAGGATCAACAGCCCTTAAAACACCATGATATAAGTCGAGCGCGCCATCTTTACGGACTAAACTCAAATGATTTGATGGAAATTCTGCAAATTCATCAATTATACTTTTATGGGTTTTATGGTAGTCTTTAAAGAATTTTAAAGCATCTTTGCTCCATGAAATCATTTTATCAATATTCAGTGGATCATCTCCCTTCAAAAACGAATCCACTTCTTCTTGTGTAAGCGATTTGTTGATTCCGCCTGGAATTGCGCCGGTACCATGTATTTTCTTACCTGCAGTTGCTCTGATAATTTCCTGCCCAAATTTACGCATCATTACTCCTTGGACAGCCAGGTCCTGATGTTCGAGGGCAACGCCAATAACATTTCTTATTGCGGGGTCGCCATTTACCCCAAATAGTAAATCGGGTGAAGCTAAATGAAAGAAATGCAATGAATGTGATTGAAACATTTGCCCGTAGTGCATCAATCTTCTCATCTTTTCACCTGTTGGCGTTAAGCCTTCGCCTGTCCCGGCTCCAACGATAACATCCATTGCTTTGGCTGCTGCCAAATGGTGGCTTACCGGGCAAATCCCACACAGGCGCTGAACAAGAACAGGAGCTTCCCAGTAAGGCCTTCCCTGGATAAAACGTTCAAATCCCCTAAATTCAACAATGTGTAGCCTGGTTTGTAAAATTTTGCCTTCGTTGTCAATATGTATTGTAACCTTACCATGCCCTTCAACTCTGGTTACCGGTTCTATTGTTATCTTTTGTCCCATTTTTTCTGATTTAATCGAATTTTACAACTTCATAGGGTAAATCCATTTCTTCTCCTTTTATTAATGCAACCAGCGCTTCCCAAATCAAATCTGCCCTTGGAGGGCACCCCGGAAGGTAGTAGTCGATTTTTATTACTTCATGGCAAGGATATACTTTATCAAGAAGTATTGGCAATTCAGGATCGTTAGGCACAATCTTTTGGTCGTTTCCCTGCACGGTCGGACCACCAATATATGCTTCTTCCAAACATTCTTTAATTGGAATCCCATTTCTCATTGCTGGTAATCCGCCCATAATAGCACACTCACCAAGGGCAATTAATATTTTACAGTTTTCACGAAAATCTTTTAAAACATGAACATTTTCGCTATTGCAACATCCGCCCTCAATAATTCCTACATCACATTTTTTGGTAAATTTCTTAATGTCGTCGATAGGTGACTTATTAAATTCAACCACTTCAATTAAGTCCAGTATTCTTTCATCAATATCAAGTATCGACATGTGGCAGCCGAAACATCCGGCTAAAGAAGTAGTGGCTACAACTGCTTTGCTCATAGTACCTCGTTTTTAATTTTTGTAACTTTTTCAATATCGCTGCCAATCGGCACTTTGTCGTATTTCCTTTGTCCAATTGGCGTACTGAAACCTTTCTCTTTAACCAGGATGGCACCAACAGGGCAAATCTCCATAGACTTTTCAGCTAATTCATCGGTAAATTTATCAGCAGACTCGGGGTCGACTATAATTTCAACCTTATGCCCTCTTTTTTTGAAAGCATATATATTCTTTCCTTCTTCATCTTTTATAACCCGTATGCACCTTTTACAAAGTATACACCTGTTATGGTCTTTAACTATTTTAGGATTGGTTGCATCAAGTTCTCTAACTGGAAACTGGAATGGGAAGCGTGGTGCCATGATTAAAAATTTGTAAGCTAATGCCTGTAAATCACATTCACCACTTTTTTCGCAGGCAGGGCAAAAATGATTGCCTTCAACAAAAAATAGTTCAACAATTGATTTCCTTAAATCTATTATCTCTTCAGTATTATTTTCAATTGCCATACCTTCTGCAACAGGGGTTGTACAGGCAGTCATTAATCGCCCATTAACTTTTACTGTACAAATTCTGCATGCTCCTTTGGGTTTAACTCCTTCAACATTACATAATGTAGGTATATATATATTGTTTTCTTTTGCCGCATCAACTAAGTATTGCCCTTTTTTAGCAATGCATTCCTTACCATCTATTGTGAATTTTATAGTTTGATACATTTTAATACAATTTAAATATTAGGTACTCTGTTTGTGGCTTCGCAAGCTTCTTGTACAGCAAGATTCAGGTCGAAACCGGTTTCATAATCTTTTGCAGTTTTTATTTGCGAAGTATATAAATCTCTGAAATTATTTATGCTTGAAACAATTGGGTTACATGCAGTTTGCCCCAATCCACAACGACTTGCTTTCAGGATTTCACCCCATTCAAACAAATCATCAATGTCTTTAGCAACTCCAATGCCATCCATAATTTTCACCAGTTTATCTCTCATTACAACTGGCATGATCCTACATGTTGAACATGAACCGCATGATTCTTCAATAAAAAAATCTGTAAAGTTTAGCACAACATCTTTTAGCAGTTTCCTGTTTTGATTAAAAATTATTAATGAACCTCCGGTTGCCAAATCTTCATATCCTAAAATCCTGTCGAATTCATTTGGTGCAATCAACGTTCCTGAAGGGCCTCCTACCTGGACTGCCTGAACATCGAAACCTCCAACCATATCTAAAATGTCATTTATAGTAAAACCCCATTCTATTTCATATACTCCCGGATGAAAGCAATCTCCTGAAATACTTAGGACTTTTGTTCCTCTTGATTCCAATGTCCCTAAGCCCCTGTACCACTCGCTACCGTATTTCATAATTTTAACCGCCGAGCAAAGGGTTTCGACATTATTAACTACGGTGGGGTACTCAAGATAACCTTTTTCAACTGGGAATGGAGGCCTGTCCCTTGGCTCACCTCTTTTGCCTTCTGCGGACTCGATAAGTGCCGATTCTTCGCCACAAACATATGCGCCAGCACCAAACTGGATGCGGATATTAAATTCGAATTTTTTATTGCCTGCAATATTCCTGCCAAGCAAACCAGCTTCTTCTGCTCTTTTAATTACGTCCTCCAAATATTCCTGGAGATATTTATATTCATATCGTAGATAAAGGATTCCCTGGGTTGCACCAACTGCGTAACCTGCTAGTGCCATCCCTTCAAATAACAGTTCAGCTCTTTCTGTTAACATAACCCTGTCTTTAAATGTACCGGGTTCTCCTTCGTCGGCATTGCAGAAAATATATTTTTGATCTCCGGCAGCACGACGGCAAAATTCCCATTTTAAGCCAGTCGGGAATCCGGCACCACCACGCCCCCTTATATTTGAATCTTTTATTTCATTAATAACATCTTCGGGGTCCATTTTTGAAATTTTCTCAATAATCTCACCTTGTGCGATGTCATCTTTCAAAACCGGTCCTTCTTTCCTTATATTATTATTTACAACTGAATGAACCAATTCGTGGCTGTTGTTCCCGTCTCCGGTACTGGCTGAAAACATTTCATTAATGTTCTTGCCAGCTTTCATATCTTTAACAAGTTCTTTTACCCGAAAAGGGGTAAGTTTTGTAAAAACCCTGTTATTAATGATAGCAGCAGGCTCTTGGTCATTCATTCCAATACACGATGTATTGAAAAGCCCGATCAGCCCATCAGGGCTTACTTCACCAAATTTACATTCCACAGCTTCTTCGAATGCTTTCGCAATTTTTTCCCTTCCCATCATAAATGCAACCACACTGTCGTTTAAATATACAGTATACTTGCCGGTGGGGGTTTTAGAAAAGAAATGATAAAAGGATAAAGTCTGTTCTACGTCAGCCATAGAAATATTTAATCCATTGGCTATTTCTTTTACAGTAATGTCAGAAATACAAGACTTCTCATTCTGGACATCAATTAATATGTCCATTAGCCTTGTGCTGTCGTTACCGTATTTTTTAAGGATCGTTTCAACTATTGTTCCCATTGAGTAATGATCTTATAAAATTATTTACCTTTTTAATGCTTTACCGAATAGATTAGATTCGCCAGTTCAACTTTAATATTTATATTTCGTACTACTAAATTGTCAGTACTTTTTAGTTTTAACGGTGTAAAGTTTAAAATGCCTTCAATTTTCGATTCCCGCAATAGTTCTATAACTGATTGTGATACAGGGCCAGGCACTGCAAGTATTGCAACCTTAATTTTATTCTTACTTATATATTCGCCTAATTTTTCAGTATGTAAAATTGGAGGATTGCTTTTTTCGTTTGTTTTATTTCTGTCGATATCAAATCCTGCAACAATAGCAATATTATCATTTCTGAAACCTTCATATTGAATTAAGGCCTTACCTATATGGCCAACTCCAATTAGTATTACTTTTTGTGCTTCATTGAACCCAATAATTTCCTGGATTTTTTCAATAACTGTATCAATATGGTAACCACCTCTTTGGTTGCCTTTTATACCAAAATATGAAAAATCTTTACGGATAAGGGAAGAAGAAACGCCCAAGGTGTCAGCCAGGTTATCTGAAAACACCCTGACAAATCCTAGTGATTTAAATCTGTACAATAGATTCTTATAAGAAAGCAACCTTGATATTTTCTCTTTATCGGAAAACATTATTAGATTTATTTGCCAAAATATATTATCTTTTTGTTACAACTGCAACATTATTCGAGCTGTTATGCAACAATAAAGTTCTGGTAGCAGGATTTAATATTACAAATAATTAATCATAATTAAGCAGGCATCCCAACTTTGCCAATAGCCTATTTGTAAGTTATTGCTATCTAATGATTTAGGAGATAATAATTTGATAGTTAAAATTTAGGGGATCATCGTACCAATTTGAGGATATGAATAGTTTATTTTAAGTCTAAATAAATGTTGGATAATTTATCCGCCTGTAATATAATCTTCAAGGTGCTTTATTGTATGTTTCTGATCTAAAATAATCTTATTTACTACATCGCCAATTGAAATCATCCCAACAAGGTTACCTTCATCCAAAACAGGAAGATGCCTTGCCCTTTTTTCGGTCATTAATGCCAAACATTCGCGGCTTGTTGATTCCGGGCTACAATAGTAAATCCTTTTTGTCATAAACTCTGACACAAAGGATTTTTTTGAAGACTTGCCTCTAAGGATGACTTTCCGTGCATAGTCTCTTTCACTAAACAAACCTATCATTTTGTCATTATCCATAACTAATAAAGCTCCAACATCTTTTTCAGCCATGAGCTTAAGTGCATCAAAAACCAAAGTGTCCGGACTTACCGAAAAAATTTCTGACCCTTTTTCTTTTAAGATTCTTTTCACCTTAATCATATTTATGATTTTTAGTTTATTAAAATAGTGGATAATAACCATTAAAAAATAGGAATTTTTTTCGACATTTATTCCATTAATACGCTTGAATATTATAATTTAAAATCATTTTAGATTAATAAAAGACGAAGCCTGTGGACAAAATATGGATGATAATTATAAAACCAAATCTTGTAAAAGCATATTTAAAAAATACCAACATTTAGCGTGATAAAACCACAAAACCAATTAAATATAAATTCACTATTTTTAGGGCTTTTGTTACACACTGAAAAATCTATGATCTGAAAGAAGATTCAACATATTGCATTACAAAAGTAATCAACGTGCAAGGACTTGTCCAGGGTGTTGGGTTTCGGCCTTTTATTTATCAGATAGCACATAGGTACCAAATTAAAGGCTGTGTTTATAATATTACTGAAGGAGTAATTATAAAGGTCGAAGGTGATTCTGAAAATATTTCCAGGTTTATATCTGAAATAAAAAATAACCATCCTCAGGCAGCAGAAATAGTGAG
Source organism: Prolixibacteraceae bacterium (assembly GCA_028282705.1). GTDB lineage: Bacteria > Bacteroidota > Bacteroidia > Bacteroidales > Prolixibacteraceae > JABMQB01. The sequence continues at coordinate 47,723 of JANQHI010000071.1, forward strand.
CATTTCGTTGGAAGATGCTAGATATGAAGGATATGATGAATTTCAAATTAAAAAAAGCAATGATTCTTCGAATTTAGTTTCTGAGATAAGCCCTGATATTGCAACTTGCGAAGATTGCCTAGAAGACCTTAAGCAACAAAAACACAGGGTTAACTACCCGTTTATAAATTGCACGAACTGTGGTCCCCGGTTTAGTATTGTTAAAGATTTTCCTTACGACAGAGTAAATACCACCATGGATGAATTCCCGATGTGCGAAAAATGCGAATCGGAATACAAAGAAATTTTGGACAGGCGGTTTCATGCCCAGCCGGTTGCATGCAATGATTGCGGGCCCAAATACACGTTGCATTATCCTGAGAAGAAAATTGAAATTATCGAAGAAATCTTGGTTGAGTTAAAAAGAATTCTTGAGGAAGGTGGAATTATTTCAATCAAAGGATTAGGCGGTTTTCATATCATGTGCGATGCAACCAACGAAAAGGCTGTAGAAAGGCTCAGAAACTCGAAAAAAAGGGAAGGTAAACCTTTTGCAGTAATGTTTTCGGGAATTGACGCTATACAGAAATTTGCATACGTTTCTGATATTGAGGAAAAATCGTTACTTTCATGGAAAAGGCCGATTAACTTATTAAAAGCAAAAAAAAACAAGCTTGCAGAAAGTGTATGCCTGGGCTTTGATACAATCGGGGCATTCTTGCCTTACATGCCAATTCATTACCTGTTGTTTGAAAAATTAGATATTGATGCCTTGGTGTTAACCAGCGGGAATATTTCAGAAGAACCAATAATTACTGATAATGAAGATGCCTTAAAAATTTTAGCTCGGATTTCTGATGCAGTTTTAACTTATAACCGGGAAATTTATAACCGGACTGATGATTCGGTTATAAAAATCATTAATGACTCGGAACAGGTTCTCAGGCGTTCGCGTGGTTATGCCCCAAATCCTGTCTATTTAAAAAACAAAACCGAAGGTATTTTTGCAGCCGGAGCGGAACTGGTCAATTGCTTTTGCATCGGTAAAGGTAATCAGGCAATTCTGAGCCAGCATATTGGCGATTTAAAAAACTATGAAACATTCGATTTCTATAAAAAGGCATTCAAAACTTTCAAAAAAGTATTTCGCTTTGAACCACAGCTAGTTGTAACCGACCTGCATCCCGATTATTTATCAACACATTTCGGGGAAGAATTAAACAAAGAGGCCATAAAGGTTCAGCATCATCATGCCCATATTGCTTCATGCATGGTTGAAAATGAATTGTATGAACCTGTAATCGGATTGAGTTTTGACGGCACTGGACTTGGAGATGATAAAACAATCTGGGGGAGCGAATTTTTAATAGCCGATTTAGATGGATATGAGCGTAAATTTCATTTTGAATATATTGAATTGCCAGGAGGAGATAAAGCAACTTACGAACCCTGGCGGATTGCAGTTTCTAATTTGTACAGAATTTACGGAAAAGAATTCCTGGATTTTAAACTGGATTTCCTGAAAAATATCCCCAATTCGCAAGTAAGTTTGATCCTGCACGCTATCGATAAAAAAATCAATTGCCCGGCTTCGTGCAGTGCAGGAAGGCTTTTCGATGCAGTTTCAGCTTTACTGAATGTATGCACTCTTTCTTCCTTCCATGCCGAGGCTCCGATGCGGTTAGAAGCTATCGCATCGGAAGAAATTAAAGGATTTTACGATTTTGAAATTAAGAATTATGTTTCATTCAAACCAATGATTCAACAAATTATATCAGACTTGCGGGATGGAATAAAAAAAGAAGTAATTTCATCAAAATTTCATAATACAGTTGTTGAGGCTATTTTTAAGGTAACGAATAAAATTAAGATAGAAACTGGAATAAATAAAATTGCTTTGAGTGGTGGAACATTTCAAAACCGCTATTTGTTAGAAAAATTGGAAACAATGTTTTCAAAAAGCGGATATGAAGTTTTCACACAGAATAAAATTCCATGTAACGATGGAGGAATTGCATTAGGGCAGCTTGCTATAGCAGCTAATATGTTCAAAGTATAATACTTAATGTATAATGAAATTTCATAAAACTTTTAACTCGTAATTTAAGAATATGTGTTTAAGCATACCGGCAAAAGTAATATCAGTTGATGGGAATATGGCAAAGGCTTCGGTTGGAGGTACCATTATCAATGCAGGGCTTCATCTTGTGGAAGATGTGAAAGAAGGAGATTATGTTTTGATTCATACGGGATATGCGCTTGAGAAAATTAGCGAAGAAGAAGCAATTGAAACATTGAAACTGATAAAAGAACTGGATGAATTGGATGAAAGCCTCGGAAATGAATCTGCCGGAACATGAAGTACATAGACGAATTCAGAGATAAGGAACTTGTCAAAATCCTCATTAAAAAGATACATTCGGTTTCTAAAAAGCATATTACATTAATGGAAGTCTGTGGTGGCCATACCATGTCAATTCATAAGTTCGGCATTCCTTCTTTATTGCCAAAAACCATTAATCTTGTTTCGGGTCCCGGCTGCCCTGTTTGTGTAACCGGCCGTAGATACATTGACCATGCTATTGCGTTAAGCAGGCTGAACGATGTAATCATAACTACCTATGGTGATTTGATCCGTGTTCCCGGTTCTTCATCAAGCCTGGAGTGCGAGAAAGCAAATGGTGCAGATATCAGGATCGTTTATTCAACTCTCAATGCAATTAAAATTGCTAAGGATAATCCCGATAAACAAATTATTTTTTTGGGAATTGGATTTGAAACCACAACACCATCGAGTGCCCTGGCAGTTATTGAGGCAAAAAAGGACAATCTCAAAAACTTTTCGGTACTAAGTGCTCATAAAATTATGCCACCTGCAATGTCGGCATTAATTGAAGAAGGTGTTAAAATTAACGGATATATTGGTCCGGGGCACGTAAGTACAATTGCTGGTTCAGAAATGTATAACGGACTTGCTGAAAAATATAAACTCTCGGTTGTGATCTCAGGTTTCGAACCCGTAGATTTGTTGCAGGCAATTTATATGCTGGTTGGGCAGCTCGAAAGTGATAATCCCAAAGTTGACATTCAATACACGAGAATAGTAAAACCTGAGGGTAATTTAAAAGCGAAAAAAGTTGTAAATGAAATATTTGAACTTCGCGACGACTGGTGGAGGGGGCTAGGTGTTATTCATAAAAGTGGTTTAGGCATAAAGGAGAAATATAAAGATTTTGATGCCAAAAAGAAATTTGATGTTGAAATAGAAAAAACCATCGAACCCAGAGGTTGCATTTGTGGTAAAATTTTAAAAGGTATAAATAAGCCAACCGACTGTAAATTGTTTAGAAAAGTATGTACGCCTTCAAATCCGGTTGGGGCATGTATGGTTTCGAGTGAGGGCGCATGCCATGCGTTTTATAAGTTTAAATAAAGACCGAAGTCAGAAGTTGAAAGTCAGAAGAAAAAAATTGTTTTATTTATTAAAAATTTCCCTACTTTAAACTTTTTTAACAAATGAATAAAAACATTTTACTTGGGCATGGAAGTGGAGGAAAAATGACAAGCGATTTAATCAATTCCGTGTTTGTAAAATATTTTGATAACGATATTTTGCGGAAAAAAACAGATTCTGCAATCCTGAATATTAACGCAGGTGAACTTGCCTTCGCAACTGATTCTTATGTTGTTGACCCAGTTTTTTTTCCAGGTGGAAATATCGGTATGCTTGCAGTAAGCGGAACAGTTAATGATTTAGCTGTAAGCGGGGCCAAACCTTTGTATTTGAGTGCTGGCTTTATAATTGAAGAAGGATTTCCTTTGGAGCAACTTGAAATAATATGTAAATCAATGAAGGAAGAAGCCCTAAAGGCAAAAGTGTTAATTGTTACAGGTGATACCAAAGTTGTTAAACGAGGGCAATGCGATAAGATTTTTATTAATACATCAGGAATTGGTATTTTTAATAAAAAAAACCATGAAATTTCGGAAGGTAAAAACATCCGGGTTGGAGATAAGTTAATTGTAAGTGGATACATTGGCGACCACAGTATTGCTGTTATAGGTGCCCGCGAAAATATTCAGTTCGAGAATGAAATTTTATCGGATGTTGCCCCCCTTAACCTATTGATTCAGGATGTATTAAAAACAGGCCATGAAATGAAATTTATGCGCGATTTAACGCGTGGCGGGCTTGCAACCGTTTTGGTTGAAATGGTAGAAGATAAGGATTTTGGTATTATCATAACTGAAGAAGATATACCTGTTCGGGAATCAGTAAACGGCTTGTGTGAGATATTTGGCTATGACCCGCTTTACATGGCAAACGAAGGAAAAGTATTGTTTGTGGTAAAAGCCAATAATGCAGAGGAAATACTGCAAACCATTCAGAAAAATGAATACGGAAAAGATGCCCGGATTATTGGTGAGGTTACCTCGGGAAATGGCGGTATGGCAATACTGGAATCTGTCATAGGTGGGAACAGGATAATTGATAAACTTGCAGGCGAACAATTGCCAAGGATTTGTTAGAAAAGTTTGAAGCCAGGAGTTGAAAGTCTTGAGGCTTGCAGTTTGTAGTTAAAGTAAAAATGCACGAATTTTCAGTAGCACAAAATATTGTTGAAATAGTTACCGGATCATTTAGGAATTCAGGCGCAAAAAAAATTGTCAGTGTTGAAATTGATGTTGGAACCTTATCAGGCGTGATAATTGATGCCCTGGAATTTGCAATGAATTCGGCAAAAAAAGAATCTCCTATAGAAAATGCTATTGTTAAAATAAACGATATTCAAGCGAAAGCTAAATGTAATGAATGTAAAAAGGAATTTGAACTAAGTGACTTCTTTTCGATTTGTACTTACTGTAGTTCAACAAATTTTGAAATTATAAAAGGTAAAGAATTAAAAGTAAAGTCAATTGAAGTAGAATAATAAGCTAATTTTACAAAGAATCAGATAACGAATTAATTATGTGCGATACATGTGGCTGCGAAGACCCGAATGGAGGTTTTACAATTTCAAAACCAGGCGAAAATACTCATCAACATTATAGTCATGGACATGGAGACGAGCATGGTCATTCTCATGATCATAGCCACGGCCATCATCACGACCATGGGCATGATCACCACCACCACGAACATGCTCATCCCGGATCGAGGACAATTAGTATAGAGCAGGATGTTTTGCAAAAAAACAACCTTCTAGCAGAGCGAAACCGGGGTTATATCGAAGGTAAGGATATAATTGCATTTAACCTCGTCAGCTCGCCGGGATCGGGAAAAACAACTATCCTAGAAAAAACAATTATTGAGTTAAGCGATAAAAAGTTTTATGTAATTGAAGGCGACCAGCAAACCATGAACGATGCTAACCGTATTGATGCTACCGGAGCCTCGGTTGTTCAGGTGAATACTGGCAGTGGCTGCCATCTGGATGCTGAAATGGTTTATAATGCTTTGAAAAAACTAAATCCTGAAAGCGGTTCTGTTTTAATGATTGAAAATGTTGGGAACCTTGTTTGCCCAGCCATGTTCGATCTCGGCGAATCAAAAAGGATTGTAATCATCAGTGTTACTGAAGGCGATGATAAACCAATGAAATATCCTTATATGTTTGAAAGCTCTGATTTATGTATTATCAATAAAACAGATTTGTTGCCTTACGTTGATTTTGACGTGGAAAAATGTAGAGAATATGCCAAACATTTAAATCCAAATCTTGAGTTTATTAAATTCTCAGCCAAAACCGGTGAAGGGATGAACGAGTGGTTTGAATGGTGTATCTTACAAAACAAACAAGATTAATCAATTCCTGCTAAAAAAGAATAAAGTTGTGAGTTGGTATTTGCTTTAGGTAAGGGTTATTAGAAAATATGCACCGCGAAACCTGGGTAAAGTTATTGCAGGATCGGCTGGATGTGTCTATTAATATAAAAAAGCTTTCTTCTACAAATGTTTTTTTAGAAACTAAATTCTCTTTAGAAAAAATCGGGACAAACCCTTGTTAAAAAATAATGAATAAAATTCAAAAAATCATTACATGGTTTTACGTAAGCCAGAAGTCGAATGTTTGTTGATGGCAGTTAAGAATTATTCCAACAAAAATCGTGATGAAGTAGGCAAAATATTCCCCATTGATCGTGGTTTTTTCCCAACTTTTTAAGGCGATTTTTGTTATTTTAAATCTATCGGGTGTTAATGAGTTACTGCTATAACTATCTCTTCTGGGATTAATAAATAAACAATTTATTATATGAATAAGGTATTTTTACAGTTGGACCAGAAAATTGCAAAATTGATGAGGGCATGGAGTATCCCAGCCCTTCGAATTTCGTTTGGGGTTATTTTTATTTGGTTTGGAGTACTTAAACCATTTGGTTTGTCAGAAGCCGAAAATTTACTGCGTGCAACAGTGGTATGGCTACCCATTGGCAAACCTGGGTTGTGGCTCATTATCATTGGATGGTGGGAAGTAATTATCGGAATTACTTTTTTATTCCGAAAAACAACAAAGATTGCCATTACCCTGCTGTTCCTGCAAATGTTAGGAACTTTTATGCCACTAGTTACTTTACCCGATGTAACTTTTCAGCAAAACAACTTTCTGCTGCCAACCATTGAAGGGCAATACATTATTAAAAACCTGATGATTATTTCATCGGCATTGGTACTTGGGGGTACTTTTTATAAATCGAAAATTTAAAACAGTCTCCATAAGTACCAAACTGAAGTTCGCGATACATTATTTTTGTTCACTGTCGTAATTAGAAATATTTATAGCATTGAATATCCTGGCTTTGAATGTAAGTCCACATTTTATTATCAAGTTAATGGTTAAAACCCTGCAATTTCATTACAGATACTTTCAGTTTCTATAAACTTTTATTTCAGTTTTAATTGTGTTTCAAATTCTTTTTTTTTAAGCGAATTTCATTCGCAACCTAACCTATGGATTTTCAATCCATAGTGGTTTATTGTGGTTTTTTTAGGTTTCAATAAATCAGGGCTATATGCATTTAAAGGGAGGAGGTTCTGCATGCAGAAAATAACATTTTAATTGCAACAGTCAATATTCTTTTTTATCATCACTTTCCATGTTATCATAGTAAAGATAATTGACCCAATGAGCAAAAATTTAAGAATTGAACAGAAGCAATAAATTGAACTATTTGTATTTCGTTATTCTGTAAATAATGAGAATACATACTCATGCTACCTTCTTCCGAAAAATGACTGGACTCATTCCAAACCTGCGTTTAAAAGCAGTTGTGAAAAGAGAAGCATGTTCATAGCCCGAACGTTCAGCAATTTCGGCTATTGTAAAAGAGGTTTCGTGCAATATTCAGTCGGTAGTCAAATAGGTAGCCATAAATTGTAGTCCCCAAAAAACGTTTAGAGCTTGATTTCAAAACTGTGGCACTCATTCATACTTCCATTGCCAGCTCGTTAATTGTAGGAGGGGTTTTGTATTGGTTTTCAATAATATTCCTAGCGTCATTTACTTGCATGTTATAGTGCTGATAGCGGCTACAGGTATTGCATTTCTGGCTGCTTTTTTGTTACTCCGGCATTTATCAGCTTAACCAAGCCATTCAGGAAAGAAAAAAGCTAGAAGTATGAAGTGAGACAATTTTTGTAATTGATCCTAAAAATAAAATCAAAACAGTTTCTGAATAATTTGCTGGACGTTATGAGATTCTTACTTGTAACGGTCATTTTTTTTGAAAAATTTTTGTACTTATAAAAATATTTGTATTTTTGACACGAATGTCAAACAGTTTAGTCAAATTACATGCAGGAAAAAGATTCTATATTGCCTGAGAATAAGATTATTGAGGCTGCGAACAAAGTTTTTCTAAAATATGGAGTAGATGGTGCAACAATGCAGCAGATTGCTGATGAGGCAGAAATGAGCAGAACATCTTTGCATTACTATTTCAGAAACAAGGCACATATTCTGGACAAGGTACTGGAAACTGTCAAAGGCAAGATTATTCCAACCATGGCAAGGGTTATTGATGCTGAC
>JANQHI010000022.1 GCA_028282705.1 Prolixibacteraceae bacterium
ATAGGGGGTACAAAGGAAAGGGTAAAATAAATGGTACTGTAATTGTATCCCCGAAAGCCCCAACCCAAAAACAACCATACCAAAAGCGGACGATGCGAACAGGGTCATTTTTAGCAATATCAATTAAAATATCTTGGTTTGATATCTTTCTAATTGATTCACGCCTGATATTGTCATCCTGATTATTCTTTGCAAGCTCTATTAGAATCTCCTGATCATTAATGTTTGTAACCGCTTTCTTCCTAATGTTTTTATTGTCTATTGTAAGGACAATTTTTTTCAAAACTTTTTGATTAGAGATCTTATTCAATGCTTTACTGCGAAATTTATAAGAACTGTGTTGCAGGACAATATTATATAATAGATCATCATTACTAATTTTGTTAATTAAAGAATTCAATATATTACCATCTTTAATTTTTAGTATGAACTTAACAATGTCTTCCTGAGATGTTATTTTATTTATAGCTGCAAAACGCACTGAACTATTTTTGTCATTTTCAGCAATAAATGTTAATGTTATTTGGTCATTTATTCCATTTATTGCGGCTAAACGAACGTCTTTTGATATATCGTAAATAGCTACTTTTTTAAGCTTATCACAAGATTTCATATGTCCTTTTTGGCATTTAATGGATAGTTTTTTAACGGTTCCTATATCTGATTGAGCTATGGAATTTGTAACAGAGAATTGAATTACACTCAGAATAAGGATGACTTTTATCCCATTAAAATATTGATTATCCATTAATTGATTTTTCATGATTCACTTTTTTTGAATTAAATAGTTTTTAGGGGTTTATATTTATTTAAAACTGCATAAGGATGATCCTGCTGAAATGTATTCCTTCAAAATAAAAATGTTGTCATTTTCTAAACGTATTACAGATATCTCAATTTTTAGGTTTTTATAATTATTATGTTTTCCTTTCAACTGTATGATTAACTTGTTGCTGCTAAAAGATAAATTTTTGCTTATGATCGTAACCTCTTCTTCATTCTTCTTTAATTTTATTGTGGAGTTTCTCCATAAATCAAATAATTTTCGGGCTGCATGTTCTATTTTATATTGGTTTCCAGCGTATTTTCGTTCAATTTTATTTTCACTTACCACATAATTAAACTCATATGAATAAGTACCGCAAAAAACTTTTTCTTTTAACCATTTTGTTCCTTTATATATATCCAATGATTTTAATTTATTGATAAGATTTTTTATATCAGACATTTGTTTATTTACTTCATTCATATGTTTATTATGTTGTTCGAGGATATAGTTTTGGTGCTGCTGCGGGTTTAATATCTTCAGGGCTTCTTCATATCCTATTTTTTTGCTTAATGCTTCAACACCACACTCTCCCATAGCTCGAAGCCCTTTTTTAATGGTGTTTCGTAAGCTTTTATCAGGATCATTGATATAATTAACTAAAATTTCTGCCGAAACTTTATTATTTATTCCTGTCATAGCGATTAATGCGCCTTTTTTTATATTGGGATTGTTGTTTCTTGCAAGTTGTATAAGTTGATCAAATAAATCTATATTGTGTTTTAAGTGCTTCAGAACTGTACCGGCTGTAGTTGCAAGCCATTCTTTTCCTGATTGAAGAATTTGAAGAAGTATTTCAACGCTTTTTTTATCATCAAAAACAATAAGTGATTCAGTAGCATAGCATGCTTTCAATTCATCTTCGCTATGTATAACTTTTTTAAGAAGGCTGAAGGTCTTTTCTTTATCTGCTTTGGAAAGCAATTCCACATATATTTTTCTGCTGGATTTGTCAGGAAATTCTATGACTGAATTAAATACCCAATCATAAATTTCAGATTGTGTCATTAATAGCTTAACTATATGTTCCTGCAATACTGTTGAATCAATTAAATAAATGGAAAACTCAATGTAGACTTCTTCACTATTCATTTCTATTATGTGTTTAAATAGTTCATTTACATCTTTTGCTTTGATATCATCACCTCTTGTGTTCAAGGCTGTTATGAATCCTTTTAAGTCTTTTTTAGGTGTATTGCTATCCGAATCAGGTTGATTAGAAGATTTAGTCTTACTTTGAATTCCCAGTATTTTATGAAACAATTTCATCTTTACTTTTACTTATTTTAGTAGATTATTTTGATGCGCATTGGTTTTAATAATTTAAGTATGATGCCTAATTTGTGTGTAGGTATAAGACTAGCAGCACTGACTGTGATTGTTTATGTGTTTCAGGTGAAGTTACTGTTTGAAACATGCGTGCCAAGGTGCCAATTTTTAGTTTACACTAAAGTAACAAAAGATCAGAAAGAAAACAAGGAAAGGAAAGGGTGAAGGATAAAAGATAAATGTTGAATGATTAATATTCTTTCTATAGCTATAAGTTAGTGGTTGGAGGTTTCACCCCCTTGCCTTTATTTGTTTGGCAACAAATAAATCCACTCCCAGTCTGTCAAATGCAGCCTGACAGGCTCCCCAAAAATGGGAGAATTGTTATCCTAATAGCCAGTATCAAGCATTTAATCTCAGTGGTCAGTATACTGTATTCTCAGAAAAGAGAGGAATAAAAATTCTCCACCTTACCAAGGGGGAGTACTCTGCCTTTGGCAGAGGGAGGGGGTTTGTTTTAGTACTGAATGCCAAGTTACGAGTGCCCAGTATATTTGGTCAGTAAGCTGCCCCTAATTTATGTATTCATATATTTACAATTAGCAATTGCTGATTGGAGAAAGTTAAAAAAATGATTAAGTTGCAACCTGAAAATTAAATCAGTAACCAGCATCAAGTATCCAGTAAGTATCCAGCATCTAATAACTAAAACATGAAACGCCTGAAAAAATATTTATTTATTGCTATAGCAATCCTTGTGATAGCCTACTTATTAGGACCAAAACCCGGTAAACCTAAAATCACCAAAGACCTGCCTGTGATACAAGGAAGCCTTTCAACCCTGGAAAGTTTGATTGAAAAGAAGGAGGCAGCATTCAGCTTAAAAAAAGATAATGAAACACGTATCATTTGGGCAAATGACAGCATAAAAGAACGCACAAATTACTGCCTGTTGTACTTGCATGGGTTTTCTGCCTCGTGGTATGAAGGGTATCCTGTGAATACCCGATTTGCCAAACATTTTGCGATGAATGCCTATTACCCACGCCTGGCAGCACATGGGATTGATACCCCAGATGCACTGATTGATATGACACCTGGCAATTTATGGGAATCAGCTAAAGAGGCTTTAATGACAGCAAAGGTATTGGGCAAAAAAGTGGTGATAATGAGCACATCAACAGGAGGGACACTGGCGTTGAAACTGGCTTCAGATTTCCCTGAATATGTTGAGGGGTTGATTTTGCTTTCACCCAATATCAGGATAAATAATGGGGCAGCTTTCTTACTCTCAAAACCCTGGGGGCTGCAAATTGCACGTAATGTTTATGATAGTAAATACAGGATAACCAATGAAGATTTTGGCTCTAAAGATTGCCAGTATTGGGATTGCAAATATAGGGTGGAGGCATTAGTTTATCTTCAGCAATTGGTTGACGTTACCATGAAGCCTGAGACATTTAAAAATGTTACTGCCCCTGTATTCCTTGGGTATTATTATAAGGATAATGAAAACCAGGATGATGTGGTTAAAGTAAGTGCCATGCTAAAGATGTTTGATAAGCTGGGGACTCCAACAGATAAAAAGATGAAAACAGCATTTCCTGAAGCTGGCGACCATGTAATTGGATGTGAACTGACCTCTGGCAGTGTAAATGATGTTTTAAAAGCTACAATACAATTTGCTGAGGAAATTATGGGCTTGTAGTTGTAGCATGGTCACGTGGTTTTTTAGTTTAACTTTTGACAACTTCATTAATAAAGTTCATATTTGTAATGTATATTTGAGGTAGGCAAAACAAAGGTATTTTATTAATCTCCACCTGTTGCTATTAATACTGATAGGACCATTTATGGGAGGGTATTCAAATTTAAACCAGAATAATTTTGACCTTGTTTTATTTCGCCTGGGGGATGAAAACGAGTTTAAAACTATTTTTAAGTTAAATTATAATCCAATTGTTGGTTTTTGCAGGCAATTTATACCTGACAAGGATAAAGCTAAAAGCCTGGCCCAGGAAGCATTTATTAAGTTATGGAGAAACAAGGGGAAAGTTAAAACTATAAATGGGATAAGGGCTTTTTTGTATACTGCTGCAAAATCTGAATGCCTCAATTACCTTAGGTCCGAAAAAAACAAAGCTCATTATTTAAATAACAAGATACAAGAACGGGAAGATAGCCTAAATAGAGAAGTTTTAGCTTCTTTCAATTTTGATAGCCTTGAAGTGTTAGAGCTTAAAGAATTGATCCAGAAATCAATTGATGAGCTTCCCGAAAAGTGCAAACAAGTTTTTATTAAAAGCCGTTTAGAAGGGAAAAAGAACCAGGAAATAGCTGAAGAAATGGGCATAGCCATAAAATCAGTTGAAGCCAATATGACCAGGGCTTTAAAAATCCTAAGATCCAAACTGTCAGACTTCCTTACCCTCTTGATAATATTTGGGTTATAAACAACAATTCCATATTCTTCAAAAAAAGATCAACTTCCCATATAGGGTAAACTTATTTTCGTGTGTACATTAACTAAATAACATCAATAATGAACAATCAGGCAATTATTAAATATCTGGAAGGGGCAGCCAGCCAAAAGGAGCGCGAAGAAGTGCTGGAATGGATTGAAAAAAGCCCTGAGAATAAGGATGAATACATATCATTAAAAAAGGTATGGGCACTTACATCAAAAGGTAATGAAGACAAAGAAACAGCCTGGAAAGATTTTTATCCACAAATCAGGAAAGCGAGTAAAAAGCTTGTATATAAACGTTTCTTCAGGCAGGCAGCTGTATTTATTTTATTATTTGGGTTAGGGGTATTAAGCCACTATTTTATTACCAATAAATCCAGGGTAGGAACCCCTCTATATTCAAAGAGTTGTTCAGTCCAGGCCCCACTTGGGCAAATGACAAACCTTGAATTACCTGACGGCACCATAGTTATACTGAATTCAGGTAGTAAGCTCTCTTATCAAAGTGGTTTTAGCTATGGTAACCGCAAAGTTGTGCTTGAAGGTGAGGCATTTTTTGATGTCAAAAAAGATAAAGGACATCCGTTTATTGTAAAATCTTCTTTGCTGGATGTAAAAGTATATGGAACCTCTTTTAATATACAGGCTTATCCTGAAGACAAAACCTTTAATGCCACGTTGGTTGAAGGGAGTATTAGTGTTTTAAATAAGGAAGGGATAGAAGTAACTATTCTTGAGCCTGGGCAAAAAGCAAATTATAATGATGGTGATGCCAATGTTGTTATTAATGAGGTAGATGCCCAAATATATACTTCATGGAAAAAAGGCCTGGTAACTTTTAGGGGTGAAAAATTAAAAGACATAGCCAAAAAGATAGAAAGGTGGTATAATGTAGAAATTGAAATTCAAGACCCCGCATTAGGAGAAGAATCATATTTTGGGACAATTTTGAAAAACAAACCTATAGACCAGATATTGGAAGTATTTAAACTCACCACATCATTAGAATATGAGATTATACCACAATCAGATAAACCAACAAAACTAATTTGGAAGTAGAAATTATAACCTTTAAAAAATAAAATTTATGGAAAAAAACAACACATCTTAAAAAACGAAACAGGCTGAAAATAGGTTCAGTATTTCCAGCCTGTATGCCTTCACATGTGCTACCAACACATGTAAACAGTCGACAAATAACGACCGTAAAAGGTCACTATTCACCATTAAACATTCAAATTTATGAAAAAAAATGAAATGTATATTCCCGATATCGGGAGTATTAAAAAATTACTAAAGATTATGAAAGTATCTTTTTTCCTGATCTGCGTTTTTACCTTCCAATCTGTTGCCAACAGTTATGCACAGTCAACAAAAATTGACATGTCCATGAAAAATGCAACATTTAAGGAAATCATTGAATTTATAGAAGAAGAAACCGAATTCTATTTTATGCTGAAATACGATCAGGATATCCTTAAAAAGCGTATGGATGCAGAATTCAAAAATGCGAATATAAGAGAGGTTTTGGATGAGCTTTTAGGAGAGAGTGGTTATTCCTATAAGCTTATTGACCGCTACATTGCAATTAGCCCAATAGCTAATGTTGATAATAATCTGCAGCAAAACACCATTACAGGAAAAGTTACAGATGGATCAGACCAGGCACTCCCTGGTGTTACTGTTTTAGTAAAGGGGACGACAAATGGCACTGTAACAAATGCAGAGGGGGAATATTCAATTGGCGCAGTTGAAATTGGGTCAACCATTGTATTTTCATTTGTAGGAATGATAACTCAGGAAGTTATAGTTGGAACTCAAACAACAATTAATGTTGTAATGGTTTTTGATGCTATTGGTATTGAAGAAGTAGTCGCTGTAGGTTATGGAACTTTTAAAAAAAGTGATTTAACTGGTTCTGTTGCTTCTTTGAAAAATGATGATTTTAACCAGGGCGCAATATCTTCAGTAGATGAAGCTATGCAAGGGAGGATTCCAGGTGTCCTGGTAACTCAAACCAGCGCTGAACCAGGCGGTGGATTGTCAATCAGGATTAGAGGGGCTAGTTCAATAAACGCTGGGAATGAACCATTATATGTTATTGATGGTATGCCTATGGATAACAGCGAAATGCTTTCATCCTCAACTTCGAGCGGAATTGTAGCGCAGATCGGAAGCAATCCAAATCCTAAAAATCCATTAAATTCTTTAAATCCAAATGACATAGAATCTATTGAAATTTTAAAAGATGCGTCTGCCACAGCTATATATGGTTCCAGGGGTGCTAATGGTGTGGTGCTTATAACAACAAAAATGGGGAAAAAGGATGATTTGACCATTCGATATGATGTTTATGGGGGTGTGCAAACCGTAGATAAGAAAATAGATTTACTCTCTACATCTCAATATATTCAAGGATTAAATGCAATTGCTGAAGACATGGGCAATGAACCAGTGTTTACTTCAAATGAGGTATCTCAGATTGGTAACGGAACTGACTGGCAGGATGAAGTTTTCAGGGATGCGTACGTTTCTAATCACAACTTGTCATTAACCGGAGGTGTTAATGCAACAAAATATTTTATGTCTGTAAATTATTACGATCAAGATGGGGTAGTAGATAATTCGGGCATGAAAAAATACATTGCAAGATTAAATATTGAACAAGGAATAGGGAAAAGATTTAAGTTAGGATTTAATATAAATGCAAGTTTAGTAAACTCCAACAATGCAATCAGAAGTATTGCAATCAATGAACAAGCAGGCGTTATAAATTCCGCATTGCTTTATGACCCTACTTTACCGGTAAAAAATGAGGATGGTACTTTTGTCCGTTCGCCAGATTTAACAATAAATAATCCCGTTAGTATATTAGAAGGGATCAGTAGTATTAATAAAACCAGTAGGGTTTTCGGAAATGTTTCATTGGAATATGATATCCTGGAATCCCTCTCTACTAAACTTAACTTTGGTACTGACAGGCATGTTGGACGAAGAGATTTATATAATTCGAGATTAACCATTCATGGTGCAGCAAGTGGCGGTATTGCTGATATTTCATCTTTGGAAAGAGCCAATACCTTAGTCGAATATACGGTCACCTTCGATAAAATAATTAATGATATTCATAACTTTAATATGTTAGCAGGTATAACATACCAGGATTTTATCAATAGCTCATTTTCATCTGGAATTGCTGGTTTCCCTACTGATGTATTAGGTACTGACAATTTAGGTTTGGGGAATAATGAATTGGCTGCTGTTGGAAGCAATAAAAATGGATATACCTTACTTTCATACATTGGCAGGATAAATTATTCCCTATTTAATAAATATCTTTTTACTGGTTCTGTCCGTGCAGACGGTTCTTCAAGATTTGGTGAAAATAACAAATATGGATATTTCCCGTCTTTTGCCTTTGCATGGAAATTACACGAGGAGGAATTCCTGCCGCATATTTTTGGCCAATTAAAATTTAGGCTGTCGTGGGGCATTACCGGGAATCAGGAGATATCTAACTATGCTTCTATCTCAACATATTCAGCTGGGAGAATAGCTCTTTTAGGCAATTCATTGCAAGTTAGTACTAATCCATCCAGGGTTGCTAACCCAGATTTGAAATGGGAATCAACAGAGCAATTTAATGCAGGGATCGATTTTTCCATATTTGACTATAGGCTTTCCGGCACCATTGATTATTTTGTAAAAAACACTGAAGATATGTTGATACGGCTCCCATTGCCAACTTCATCCGGATTTAACTCAATACTTTCAAATACTGGATCAATGCGGAATACTGGTTTGGAAATAATGTTGTTGTCAAGAAATGTTAAAAGAACGGATTTTTTATGGAATACAACATTAAATGTAGCAACGTTAAAAAATGAAGTGAAAGATATTGGAGAATTAGAATCCATTATTATGGGAGGGATACAGAATGTTGGCAATACGACTATAGTTAAACCTGGGCATGCCTTAAATTCTTATTATGGTTATAAAATAACCGGCATTTTTCAATCTGAAGAAGAAGTCGCCAATTCTGCGCAGCCAGGGTCTAAGCCTGGATACCCAATTTTTCAAGATACTGATAAAAGTGGCTCCATATCTCCGGCAGACCAGGTTATTTTGGGAGACCCATTCCCCGATTTTACATTTGGTTTGAACAATACATTTGAATATAAGAATTTTAAGTTAGGCATCTTTTTTCAAGGTCAGGCTGGAGCTAAATTATTGAACAACAATGCCATAGAGAGCATGTATCCTTCAAACTTCAGAAGAAACAGAATTGCAGAGCAGGTAATTGACAGATGGACTCCCACTAATACAAATGCAAAATGGCCTTCGTCCGTACAGCCCAGCTCATATGGTGGAGGAAAAGTAAGCAATTTAGTTGTGGAAGATGCATCGTATCTTAGGCTTAAAACAATCCGGCTCGATTATAAAATTAATATGAATCGATCAAATTCTTTGAAAAGTTTGAACGTATATGTATCTGCCCAAAACTTATTTACCATAACAAATTATAGTGGATTTAATCCTGAAGCAAATGCATTTGGTAGGAGTAATGTCAGGATTGATTATAATTCTTATCCTTTGTCGAAAGTTTTTTTATTAGGTATGAATGTTGAATTTTAACAAGCAAAAATATGAAATCGCAATTTATAAGGCCATTTTTAATAGCCTCATTTATATTCAGCTTAGTGGTTGGATGTGAGGATCCCTTGGAAGAGGAAGTTTATTCAGAATTAGCACCCGGGAACTATCTTAAAACAGAAGAAGGGCTAAACTCTGTACTTAACGGAGCATATTATTATTCTCAGTTTCATTATCAGGATTTTGCAAGAAGGCTTTTAACTTCAATGTTTACAGCAGGATATGCCTGGGGGCAAGGAGGTGGTTTTGAATCGGGAGTAGCAATTCCACACATGAACTTCACCTGGGATTCAAACAATAGCTTTCACAGGTTTACCTGGGTAGATGCATACCTTGCCATTCGTAATGCAAATTTAGTTTTAGATAATGTAGGAAACGGTAAGTTCAGTGAAGAAAAAAAGGAAATGATGAGAGGTGAAGCTTTGGCTCTCCGTGGTTTTAACTATTCTCTTTTGTATCGGATGTTTGGAACTGTACCATTATTTACTACTACCCTTACCACAGAGTTAGAAAGAGGTAGGGCTTCAGAGGAGGAGTTATTTTCTGTTATAGAAAATGATTTGTTGGAGGCTGCTGCAATCTTACCTTTAGGGCAAGATGAATATGGCAGGATTACAAAGGGTGCAGCTTTAGCTGCCCTGGCAAAGTTCTACTTACAAACCAGTCAGTGGCAACAATGTGCCAATGCAACTCAACAGATAATTGAATCTAATCAATACCAACTTGTATCTGAATACAAGGATATTTTCAGTTTAGATAACGAACAAAATAAGGAAATGATATGGGTCCATCCAAATCAAACTGCTCCAAGAGATGTCTCCCAGCAACTAATTGGTTTAATTTTACCAACCGACTATCCGCTTTTACCAAATCAGGCAACGTGGGCAGCTAAATGCTATGTGTTCGATGAATTTATTGATTCATTTGAACCAAATGATAAACGGAAAGAATTATTTGTTACTGAATATGTAAATAAGTCCGGTATTACAGTTATGGGCTACGGAAATGATAAATCGCTTTGTTTAAAATATGAACCAGACCCGGATGCTGTTTCAGTTTTTAACGGGCACGATTTCCCGGAAATCAGGTATGCTGATATATTGCTTTCAAGGGCTGAAGCATTAAATGAAATTAATGGCCCGAATCAGGAATCCGTTGAACTGATTAACCTTATTAGAGTGAGGGCTGGCTTGGAAAATATTAATATTGCTAATTATGCAAATAAGGATCAATTGAACGGCTTAATCCTGCAAGAAAGGGCACATGAATTTTATTTTGAGGATAAAGATCGCGAAGATTTAATTCGGCACGGAAAATTTATTTCCAGTGCGGTAGGGCGTGGTATAACATCTGCAAAAGATTTTCATAAGGTTTACCCAATTCCACAAACTGAAATTGATGCAAATCCAAAATTGGAACAAACTGTAGGATATAATTAAGGTTTGTAAAGAATAGGGCGGGTTGTTTAATCCGCTTTATTTTTTGTTCCTTTTAATATGGAGTTATTAATCACCATAAAACGGATTTTCAAGGTTTTTACGGCATTTTATTTGATTGCCCGTTAAGTAATTGAATTAAGGATTTTAGTTTAAAAGACAAAGTCGAATGGCCTGTATCACTTTTCAGGATTGGATAAAAAGAGGATAGTTCAACATCACTTAGAATGATTTTTATTTCTTAAAGTGGAATTGTTATGATATAACAAAAATTTTAATCAAACATGAATATTTTAAAATGGGTTAACATGAAAAAAACGGTCTTATTTATTTCAATGTCATTTTGCTTTTTATTAGGAAGGACAGAGCAAAAGGTTAAATCTGATAAACCAAATTTTATTATCATATTTGCCGATGACCTTGGTTATGGCGACCTTGGTATTTTTGGCCATCCAACCATAAAAACACCAACACTTGACAGGCTTGCTGCCGAGGGGCAGAAATGGACCAATTTTTATGCAGCGGCTTCGGTATGTACCCCAAGCAGGGCTGGATTGTTAACTGGCCGGTTACCGATACGTTCCGGAATGTGCAGCAACAAACGCAGAGTCCTTTTCCCTGATTCCAATGGAGGTCTTCCACAAAGTGAAATTACCATCGCGCGTGCTTTAAAAGAAAATGGCTATAAAACTGCTGCAATCGGGAAATGGCATCTTGGCCATAAACAACCGTTCCTTCCCACCAACCATGGATTTGACAGCTATTTTGGAATTCCCTATTCAAACGATATGGACAAGATAGAGGGAGATAATTACTTTCAAGACAACTTTATATTTGCAGAAGATGAGTATTTTCACGCATATAACGTGCCATTAATGCGCAATGAAGAGATTGTTGAACGGCCCGCCGACCAAAGAACAATAACCAAAAGATACACGGAAGAAACAGTGAATAAAATAAAGGAGATGAGTGGCAAGCCGTTTTTTATATACCTTGCTCATTCATTACCTCATATTCCATTATTCAGGTCTGCAAATTTCAAAGGCCGTTCATTGGCCGGGATTTATGGAGACGTGGTGGAAGAAATTGACTGGTCAGTAGAACAAATAGTCAATGCGCTTGAGGAAGAAGGAGTAGCAGAGAATACGCTGGTCGTTTTTACATCAGATAACGGGCCATGGCATATTTTTAAAACACATGGAGGTTCTTCCGGATTGTTGCGTGGGGCAAAAGGTGGTACTTTTGAAGGTGGGATGCGCGAACCTACTATATTCTGGTGGCCCGGGAAACTTAAACCGGGCGTTGTAATGGATATGGGGACTACTCTGGATATTTTCCCCACGTTTTGTGCCCTTTCAAATACCATAATGCCAGGAGGACGAATTTATGATGGATACAATATAACGACTATTCTGATGGGAAATGCAGCAGCAGAACGAGATGTAGTTTTATATTATAGGGGGGAAAGGGTTTACGCGATCAGAAAAGGAGATTTCAAAGCACACTTTATTATCCAAAATGAATACGGAACACAAACAGCTCATCCCATTACAATGCCAAATATTGAATTAAAAAGGGATCCTGTTGTCCTTGAAAAACCATTACTTTACAATGTAAATGTTGATCCTGGCGAGAAATACAATATTGCTGGCCAATATCCTGAAGTTTTGAAAGAAATTAAACAAGTACTGGAAGCCCATCTAAAAACAGTTCGAGTTGTAGAGAACCAATTGGAAAAATAGCAATGATCAGGAATAATTACTTGCATCAATTTGAATCTTATAGGATTGATGATTTATAGCCTTTGTCCCCAAATAGTTTCCCGAAAACTTCTTTTGTCATTTCTGTCATTACCTTTATGTCCCTGTCATCAACATTGCCTTTTGTCAAGTAGAAACTTAAAAGTTCGCCTTTATCATTAACTATCAGGTGGAGTTTGAAGCCAAAAAACCACCCCATTGTACTTTTTCCTTTTACTGCAAACCCTTCAAAGACACGGTTTTGCTTTTCCCTCTTTATATGGCAAACATGTAGCAAAGTGGAATCAATAAAGTTTATCCCTCTCGATTTTTGCCCAGCCCCCTGTGTTTAAGGTGAAGCATCATTGGGAGCATCACCCTGCATTGAAGTTGCACAAAACGGGAATAGCTTATCAGGTCAGGGAACAAGCCAGGTAAATGCTTACAAACATACTGGCAATAAAAATGCTTGAAATTGGTAAATTGGCCAAATTGGAATAAAAGCAGGATGCTCATTATTTCACTATCTGATAGTTTGCACTTCCTGTTTCGTCTTTTTATTGGGAAATCTTCCAATTTCTTTTGATTTTTAACCTCAGAAGAGAAAACTTTGCAAAAATCGTCTGTTTCTACGAAGAATTCAGTAACTTTATCTCTAAGCATTTTGGTGTTTTTTGTTTCTTAAATATACTGATATTCAGATAAATAAAGAAATAAAAAACACCTTTTTTCTTATCCAAAACTCACGTTGTTTGGTTTTTTCCCTGTTTTTGTATAAAGAGTTTTTATTTTTTAGCTTTAGCCAAAGAATTTATAGGGTAAGATAAGTTAAATGACTCATTCTGAAGCAGAATTACGCTTGTTCGAAGAATTTTTTCGAACATATTACTCCCGATTGTGTCGTTATGCCGAAAATTTCCTTAATGATAAAGATGAAGCTAGCGATCTGGTTCAGGATGCTTTTTATCAGGTGTGGAAGAATCGTACACAGTTGAAGAAAGAAAAAAATTTAGCTCCCTACATTTTTACCATTCTCAAAAATAAGTGCCTCGATAGGCTTAAACATAAAGTAATTGAAAAAAATTATACCCTTAACCAGGTTAAGTATGAGGCGGAAGAACTGTATACCATAAGTTTTTTAGAAAAAGAGGAATTCGTTTCTGTTAATGAACGATTACATAATGAATTGGTTAAAGTTATAAATGAAATGCCCCCCAGGTGTCGCACCGCATTTAAATTGAAATGGATGGAAGGGAAAAAAATCCGGGAGATTGCAGAAATAATGAGAATCTCCACAACCATGGTTGACAAACATCTGGCAAAGGGTCTTGAAATTGCACGGAACAAAATGCACCCTCTTTTATTCATGATTTTTATTACTTCTCCATCAGAATGTTAATAATCACCATTTTTTATAAAAAAAACTAACTACCAGGTTGGTAAAATCCCCCCTCAATCGTATTCTATTAAAAGGTAATCAAAGTTATAGAAATGGGGAAGAAAGATTTAAAATATAAAATCCAAGGATTCATCCAGGGAAAACTTTCAGAAAAAGAGGAACTGAAATTATTGGACTGGGTGAAGAAAAACGAATCAAATAAGTCACTTTTCCTAGAAACCCAACATGCCATTTCTACTCAAATGTTGAAACAGGGTAATAAGGAATTGGATAAAAAATGGAACAGTTTGAATCAGCGTATTAGTAGTCAGCAAATGGCAACTAAACCTGGGTATAGAAGAATATGGACTTATAAAGTTGCTGCCTCTGTTGCCGCAGCTTTTATTATTGGTTTTATTATTCCAGCCATTGTTTTTTACTTCGGGAAATACTCCTTCGATCAAACTGTTTCGAGCCAACAAATAACAACCCCTTATGGTGCACAAACCAGTATGACACTGCCAGATGGTTCTGTTGTAAATTTAAATGCAGGATCCAAGTTGCTTTACCCATCGGGATTTGGAAAACAAAGAATGGTTGAATTAGCAGGAGAAGCATTTTTTGAGGTAAAAAAAAGTAAGCAACCATTTATTGTTCAGACAAAGTTTGGAGATGTAACTGTTAAGGGGACTTCCTTTAACATTAATGCTTTTGAAGGGGAATCATTTGCTACCACACTTGTAACAGGAAAAGTATTGGTGGAAGCTAAGGATGGAAATAGCTTGTTACTTAATCCGGGATTTCAGGCAATAGAAACAGGAGAAGGCCTTAAAGCAATTAAAGTAGATACGGAAATATATACCTCTTGGAAAGAGGGGAAATTGATATTCAGGAAAGAGTATCTGCCCATTGTGGCTAAACGCCTTGAAAGATGGTACAATATAAAGATTCAGCTGGACAATGATCCCCGCTTGGGCAAGATACATTATTCAGGTACCCTTGAGATGGAAACATTTAGCGAGGTTTTAGAACTATTACAGGTCACAGCACCAGTTAAATATGCTTATAATAAACAAAACAGGTTGGTGAAGATTTATTACGACCAATAATTATTAAATAAACTTTTTATGCCTATGGGAATATATTAAATCGATTATACTTGAGAAAAAACAAAAGAGGATAGAAACGCCATTCTATCCCCTTAAAATTCAGTTTAACGCTATTATTAAACCAAAAAACAAAAGTATGAAAAAATTATCATTGTATCATGGCCTATCGCCATTGATACTTAAAATTTTATGGAAAATGAAACTAACAGTATTTTTAGTTTGTGTTATGATATTGAGTTCCCTTGCAGCTGAAAGTTATTCGCAGGGTACGAGGATCAGCCTTGATGTAAAAAAAACATCTGTTAGGGATATTCTGCTCCAGATAGAGGATCAAAGTGAATTCCGTTTCTTTTTTAGCGGAGATGTCGATGTTGATCGCGAAGTATCTATTTCGCAAAAGGATAAAAAAGTGTCTGAGATTCTGGATGAATTATTTGAAGATACCGAAATAATCTATAAACTAAGAGGTCGGCAGATTGCCTTAATGAAAAGTGAAAACGGATTTGGATTTCCAAACGCCCAACAACAATTGTCAATCTCTGGAACCATATCCGATGAACAGGGTATTCCCCTTCCAGGAGTTACTGTTGTTGTGAAAGGAACAACCAATGGAACAGTTACTAATGCAGATGGTGAATATAACCTATCTGATGTAACTGCCGAAAACACAATTGTATTTTCATTTGTGGGTATGGTTACACAAGAGGTATTAGTTGGAAACCAAACTAATATTAATGTAACGTTAGAAACTGATGCAATAGGGATAGATGAAGTAGTTGCAGTAGGGTATGGTGTTCAGAAAAGGGTCAGTTTAACAAACTCTGTGAGTGCAGTTGACAATGAAACATTATCAAAGACCAATGTTAGCGATATGCGCAAGGTTTTGCAAGGGCAAGTAGCAGGCCTTACCATTATTGACAGGGGTGGAGCTCCCGGGCAAAATAATATCACAATGCGTGTGCGAGGGATCACCTCAATTAATAATAACGACCCGTTGATAATAGTTGATGGGGTTGAATTGGAAACAGTCACTGGGAATAATGGTTTGGGAGCCTTAAACCCCGACGATATTGAAAGTGTTTCTATTCTTAAAGATGCCAGTTCTACGGCAATCTATGGCTCAAGAGCTGCTAATGGCGTTATTCTTATCACTACCAAGAAACCAATGAAGGGCGATGTTATAATTTCATACCATGGCTATTACAGTATTTCAAGCCAAAACAACAAATTTGAACACATGGGACTGGAACCTTATATGAGGTTGCAAAACGATGCTTATGTGAATTCAGGAAGAAATGCCCCATATTCGGAAGATTACATCAATGAATATGTAAATGCAACAGACAGGTTAAAATACCCATTACCTAACGTTTGGCAAGATTATGTTTATAGGAATGCTCCAACCTGGAACCATTCACTATCAGTCAATGGGGGATCAGATAAAATTCAAACACGCCTGAGCTTCAGGTTCAGGGATGAGGACGGCGTGGTTATAAACACCGGGGTTAAACAATACGAGTTAAGGTCTTATACCAACTACGACCTTACTGATAAGCTTAAACTATCCGCGAATTTAAAGTACAGGCAAATGGATAGCGAAAGGCCTCTTTGGCTGACAGGCTGGGGTGGTGTAATCTATAGGACCTTCCAGGGAAGCCAATGGGGAGTACCTCGTTACCCTGATGGTACTTATGGCGTTACAAGCAGTGGGCAAAGCCCTTTGATTGCAGCAGATTTATTTGGTCCATCAGAAAGAAACCACAAAGATATTACAGGCATTTTCAAGGTAGAATACGAAGTAATTAAAGGACTGAAGTTCACAGCCCAATATGCCTATAATTACAGTTCTTTTAAACTTAAGAATTATAACCACCAGTACGAGGTAAGAAGCTATGAAAACCCTGATAAAATTGCAAAAAAGAATTTCTTTAATAACCTGGTAGTTCAGAATCAATTTTTTACCAAAACAACAATTGATTATTTATTAAACTACCAAAAAGTTTTTGCCCAAAAGCATAATTTGAATTTACTTGCTGGTTACCAGCAAATCAAGCATGATTTTAACAGTTTAAGAGGAGAACGCCACGGTTTTTACAACAATGACATCACGGAATTGAGCCAGGGTACTAATGATGGCAGGCAAAGAGCTACCGGTGAATTATCCGAATATTCATTAAGGTCATATTTTGGTAGGTTAAACTACGATTTTAAAGGCAAATACTTGCTTGAAGCGAACCTTAGGTACGATGGTTCGTCCCGCTTTGCTGATGGCAACAGGTATGGTTTGTTCCCATCTTTTTCTGGTGGGTGGCGTGTTGCTGAAGAAAGTTTCTGGGGTTCATTAAGCAACATAGCCAATGAATTTAAAATCAGGGCTTCATGGGGGCAGGTAGGTAATCAGCAGGTTGGTTTGTATACTTATATACCTACTTATGATAAAATCAATGTGATATTGGGCGAAGAGCAAGCCACAGGCTATACCCAGACCACAGCAGTAAGTGACGATCTTTCGTGGGAGACCACTACTCAAACAGATATCGGCTTGGATATTGGCTTTCTGAATAATAAATACATGTTAAGTATTGATTATTACTATAAAAGAACTACTGATATATTGCTGACTTTACCTATTCCATCTGTTAACGGTTTAGAACCTACAGCACAAAATGCAGGTATCATGGATAATAAAGGCTGGGAATTTTTGGTAAGTGCCAAACATAAATTTGGTGATTTTGGCGTAAACATTAGTGCAACTGCAAACTTCCTAGAAAATAGAATTGTTGATTTGGCTAATACAGGCCCTTATTTGCAAGGAAGCTTTATACAAAAAGAAGGTTATGCGTTCAATTCTTACAGAGGATTCAGGACAGATGGCATTTTTCAAACCGAAGAAGAAATTCAAAATTCGCCTGTAAGGTGGTCTAATACAAAACCTGGGGACCTAAAATACATTGATGCCAATGGCGATAAAAAAATTACAAATGCTGACAGGGTAATATTAGATGGCTCAAATTTCCCTAAAGTATCCTATAGTTCCAATATAGATTTAAACTACAAAGGATTTTCTTTAAACCTTATGTTCCAGGGTGTAGCAGGGATATATACTGCGCTGGAAGGAGCACTGATTGAAATGGGTAACTGGAGCGGTTTCACGCATAAATTTTTTACAAATAATTACTGGACTTCGGATAATAGGGATGCTGAGTTTCCAAGGCCCTATAAATTTACAACAAGAAATACTGATTTATACGACGGTTTAGTTAGGAAAGGCGATTACTTCCGCCTCAAAAACCTTAAGTTAGCATATGATGTACCAGAAAGAATTGTAAATAAAATAGGTTTAAACAATGTTAATGTCTATCTGTCAAAAACCAATGTTTTTACAATTTCAAAAATTTACAAGGATTTTGATTTAGACCCTGAATCTCAACAAAGGGCAGCGGAGTACAATTACCCACAAATTTCAACAACTACTATTGGTATCAATGTTAATTTTTAACAAACTCGAATAATTAAAAAATTAAAAACAAATGAAACCATATAAATTTTTATTCACAGTACTCATCTTCAGCACCTTTATATTGAGTTGTGACGATGATTTTCTTAATACAACCCCGGAAGATAGGATATCTCAGGAAATTTTCTGGCAAACAGAAAAAGATGCTATATATGCATGTAATGCAGTGTATGGGATGTTGCCAACAAGTTGGGATTATTTGATGTGGGATGCCATGTCAGATATTGGCTGTGTAACTCTTGACTGGAGAAGCGAAGCAACAATAGCAAAAAGTTTGCATAACCCTAACGATGGCAGGATAAAAGACGATTGGGAGAACCTTTACAGGGGAATTCAATCGGCAAATACTTTTTTAGGCAATATTGACAGGGTTGAAACAAATGACACAGATTTAATCAATTCTTTAAAAGGGCAGGTAAAATTTTTACGGTCCTGGTTTTATATTCGGCTGGCAACATTATTTGGAGACGTTCCTCTGGTTACAGAATCGTTGCCATTATCCGAAAGTTATTCAATTGCCAGAACCCAGGTTGAACAGGTATGGGACTTTATTGAAAATGACCTGACAGAAGCTGCAAGCCTTTTACCAGTTGATCAAAATACAAGTGGCAGGGCAACAAAAGGGGCAGCCCTTGGTTTAAAAGCAAGGGCAATGCTGTACGCTCAAAGGTATACTAAGGCAGCAGAAGCAGCAAAAGCTGTTATAGACCTTGGGAAGTATAACCTGTATGCATCTTATGAGAATTTCTTTACATATTCTGCAGAAAGTAACAATGAAGTAATTTTTGAGCAGCAATTTGAAAGAAGCATAGCTGCACATAGGCTGGCATTAAATATAAGCCCTAATAGCCTTAGGCCCACAGCTAACAATACAGTACCAACAAATATTGCTGTTGATGCTTTTCAAATGGCAAATGGAAAATCAATTACTAATAATGATAGCGGTTTTGATCCTTACAACCCATACGAAAACAGAGATCCACGTTTAAAATATGCCATTTTCGTGCCTGGTGCAACTTTCCCTGATGGCTCTATCTTAAACTCTTACCCAGGAAGTAATACTGGCGATGCGGTGGATGACAATAGCGAAGCACATACCCGTACAGGATTTTATCAAAGGAAATATTTTACTGCAGATGACCTGGTAGACCTTGCCAAAAGTGGTATCAACCTGGTTTATTTAAGATATGCGGATGTTTTATTGATGTATGCTGAAGCAAAGATCGAAGCAAATACCATTGACAATTCTGTAATTGAAGCAATTAATGAAGTAAGAAGCAGGGCAGATGTAAACATGCCGGCTTATCCCTCATCGCTAAGGGATCAAAATGAATTGCGTGAGATTGTGAGGAATGAAAGATTGGTTGAGCTTTGTTTTGAAGGCCTTCGCTATTTCGATATAAAGAGGTGGCGGACTGCAGAAACCGTGGTGCCTGGGAAAGTTTATGGTATGACTTATGAAGACAGCAATGGTCAGTTAGTAAAAGTGGATGCCAATATTTTAAAAGAATTTAATCCTAACCGTGATTATCTTTGGCCTATACCTGCTGATGAATTAATTTTAAATGAAAACCTGACTCAAAATCCCAATTGGTAATTTATTTATTGAACCCATGAATAAAATATCTTTTCCTGTTACTATAAATTAATGTAACAGGAAAAGATTTTCAAATTAAAGGCACGCATAGGTGATTACCTTAACAAACACTTTTGCAACAACAAACCAATTTAGCTTTAGGACAAAGATATACAGGGAACGTGCAATCGAATTATTTAAAGCAGGACTTAGGTACGATGACTTAAGGTGTTGGGAAATTGCAGAAAATGTTTTGCTTTGAATGTTGCTAGGGATTAAATACATAGGAAAGCGATAGGAAATAGGCCTGCTTTGAAGGCTAAATGCAAAATATTGAAATAGAAGTAAAACCTATGTAAAGAGAATAAGATTATAAAAATATCTAAAAGTTAAAAATAAAACCCATGCTGATAAAATTTGGTGTGGGTTTTATGGTTAATGAATCCCCGTTAAAGCCTAACTTTGATTAAAAGAAAGTAGTTTGATAGATTAGGAAATTATAGGCAGGAATTTTACGCTTTTTTTATCAATTCATTGCAAAAGTGTATATGGTAAAAAATAAATTTCAGGGTTGAAATAATCCTGCTAATAGATGGGATTGGAGAAATACCTCTATAGAACCTGTAATAAGGATGGCCAATCTTAAAATTTCCATAATAGAGATATGGTAAAAATGCCGTAGATATTTTGAATGTTCGTATATTCATCATTTGTAAACCCAATAAATTGGGTTGGCAACGATAATTTTAAAAACAAATAGTTGAAAAGAATTCTTTGCTTGGTCCTATTGTTATTGCTGGAGGATTTAGCTTTTTCGGCAAAAATTGAACTATCCATTGAACATTGGATGGTTGGCAATGGTTTGCCTGACAACAGGGTAGAAGAAGTTTGGCAAGATTCAATAGGTTATATATGGTTTCAAGGCCCTGAGGGCAGCTACCGTTTTGATGGGCAAGAAAGCATAAAGCTTGATTATCAACATAAACACCTGCCTTTTAATGGATACATACATATAAAAAACCAACAACTTTATGTAAATAATACCAAACTGGAAGGAGTATTTAATAATCATATTAAAGCAACCGATGGAAAATATTGGGCAACCTCTCTAAATGGGTTAGGTATTGTAGATGTTAATACACATAAGTTTAGGGTGGTTGGAGATCAGGGAGGCCTTCCCGAAACTGAATGCACAAACCTGGAGGAGGGGGCAAATGGGAAAATATGGTTTTCTATGCATTTAAACAGCATTGGTTTTTGGGATCCGGTGCAGGAAAAAATATTCACGCTCAAAAATATAAAAGAGTATCATTTATTTAAAAATGGGTATGAGGTTTTTGCAGGGTTGATCGATAGGAATATTTCCTCATTATTTATTGACAGGGCTGGGAGCCTTTGGATTGCCACATTAGAAAATGGTATTTATAAAATTTCTTTTGAACCCGAGCGCTTCCAGTTTTTCAGGTTTGATTATGAAAAACAAAAAGGATTGGTACACAAGGATATCAGCTTCCCGCTGGCAACCAAAAGTGGCGATGTATGGATCAGTACCTGGGGAGGGGGCATAAATATTTGGGAAAAAGATGAACTCGAATTGGTTGAACCAACCTTCGTGAATATCCTTGTGAAGGTTGAGGGCAACATACCTCTTCCCGAAAAACGGATATTCCCTCTATTGGAAGACAGGGAATTAAACATATGGTTTGGCACATTTGGGGGAGGGCTGTACCTATTGGAAAATGTTAATCGAGCCCAAAAGAAATATCAATGTAAAGCCTTTACGGTAAAAGACGGGCAGTTACTTTCAGACACTGTCAGGTCACTTTATGCTGATAAAGAAGATGGGGTTTGGTGTGGTACAACAGAAGGCTTAGTATATATTGACAACAAGCTAAAAAGCACAACAACTTTTTCTAATTTAAAAAATCCGGATTTATTTAAAGGTAAAGAGGTTACCATGGTGAAGATGGATGGTTTTGGCAAATTGTGGATTGGGACTGCACAGGAAATAACTTTCCAATGGGATATTAGAACAAATGAAGTTAGCAAATATACCTTAGCTGATAGTTTGAGGCTAGGGACATTGTTTAACCATGCAAGGGTTAATAATATTGATTGGTTTGCAGGCAACAATGGGTTATTTTATTACGATGAAAGCACTAATAAATTCCATCCCTTTAAAAACAACCACCTCTTGCCATCATCGCGTATTGAGTCCATATTAAGCGACTCAAAAGGTATGCTTTGGTTAGGGACCAACCGTGGATTTGCCAAAGTTAACCCTATCACAGGCCAGGTGAAAATTTTTGATTTGCCTGGTGGGGTTATGGGAAGTAGTTTTACCCAGGGGGCATCAAAAGATGCAGAAGGATACCTTTATTTCGGGAGCAGGCATGGTTTGTATAGGTTTCTACCTGATAATCTGGAGTATGAACCCGAAGTCGCCCCTATTGTATTCAGTAAGGTTTCAATATCAGGGAAAGTATTTGGTATCGATTCCGTAAAAAGGTCAAAATATTGGAAAAGGGAAAGTCACACAAAGCCTGGGTACCTGAACCTTAATTATAGGCAAAACACCATATCACTGGAATATACCAGCCTTAATTATTCTTCAAAAAATCAGGTTATATATGAAGTAATGTTAGAAGGGAATGACCATGGCTGGGAAGTTACCACAGATACCAGGCGTACCTGGAGTTCATTACCTGCAGGGGAATACATTTTTAAAGTGAGGGAAAAAGGGAAACAAAATGAGGTTAGCATCCCTGTAAAAATCCCGCCCCCGTGGTGGGGTACTTCCCGGGCTATCTTTTTGTATATGCTGTTAATATTGATAATAGCAACTTTAATAGTCAGGTTTTTAACACTAAAAGCAAAAGAAGAAGAAAAAAAGCTGCAAAAAGAAAAATATGACCAGCTGAGGTTTAAGTTTTTCCTAAACATATCTCATGAGATAAGGACACCTTTAACCCTTATCAAAGGATCTATTGACAGGTTGGCAGAACATTCAGGGAATGAGGGAAAAAGGGAAATTGGCCGTTTACAAAGAAACACAAACCGTTTGATCAGGATGGTTAATGAAGTGCTTGATTTAAAGAAAATTGAAAAAGCAGAAGTTGAAGTAAACAACAGCTATTTCAACTTAAAGGATTTTTTGGAATCGACAGTTGATGCATTCAGGTTAAGGGAAGAAAAATCCAGGATAAAACTTACAGTGCCCGAAGAACCTGTTTGGATCAACAGTGCCCGTGACCTTATAGAAACAATATTGTATAACCTGCTTTCAAATGCAGTTAAGTTTAGCGGAGAAAATGAACCGATCGAAGTCTTGTTGAGTTTAGGTGCTAAAAATAATTGCACAATAAGTGTCAGGGATTATGGGGTTGGCATTAAAGCAGAAGAGCAACCACTGATATTTGAGCGTTTCTATAAAACAAGTAAGAACAGCAAACTTGGGGCAGGTATTGGTTTATCCTTGGTTAAAGAATTTGCAGGATTATTGAATGGCTCCATCAAGCTTGAAAGTGAATATGAGCAAGGAAGTACTTTTAGCCTGGTCCTCCCGTTAGAAGCCCCACAAGAAAAATTGCAGGCTTCTGGTGAAAACCAAATAGCATCAGGAAAACCTGCCCTGGTGATTACTGATGACCAACCTGAGATTAGGGCATTCATCCGGGAAATTTTTGAAGGCAACTTTTCTTGTGTAGAGGCTGAGGACGGCATTAAAGCATGGGAACTTATAAAACAACATGCCCCACAGGTAATCATCTCAGATGTAATGATGCCCGGGTACAATGGGTTTCAACTTTGCAAAAAGGTAAAGTCAGATATTGAAACCAGCCACATCCCTTTTGTACTGTTAACAGCAAAAACAGGGGATGAAGCTGAACTAGATGCAGTGAAGTGCAATGCTGATGTGTTCATTTCAAAACCTTTTAACGAAAAGTTATTAAAACTGAAAGTCGAAAAATTAATTGAACAGCGAAAATTGCTTTGGCAAAAATACTTGCAACAATCAGGGCAAAATTTACCTCATGAACATTTAAATACGCTTGACCTTGAGTTTATGGGCAAGTTAGAACAAGCAATTGCTGATGAGATAGAGAATACTGAATTCAATGTTGAGGCACTTGCCCAATCAGTATTTTTAAGCTCTTCTGGCTTGTATCGTAAGGTAAAAGGGTTGACCGGGCAAAGCCCTGTTGAGTTTATAAGGGCATACAGGTTAAAAAAAGCAGCAAACTTATTGAAAAGCACCACATTATCAGTTTCCGAAATAGCAGATAAAACTGGCTTCGGGACACAAAAATATTTTTCACGCTGTTTTAAAGAACAATTTGGACTGCCCCCGATAAAATTCAGGAATAAGATTTAACGACTAGCCTGACTATGGTTTTTTTAAACACCTGTTATCAACACGATGCAATTGCCTCTCTTTTTTTATCCCAGAATTATTTGTTTCTTTATTCAGTTAAATTTGAAAATTCTTAATGGAAAAAGCCAAGGTAGATATTGATATTAAAAAAGAATGGGAAGGAATGATTGGCGGCAATGAACAAGCATTTTCTGAAATATTTACATTGTTTTATTCTGACCTGTATCAATATGGGATAAAGATTTTTAACCTTCCCGACCTTGTAAAAGATACCATCCAGGATGTTTTTATACGAATTTGGGAACGCCGTGATACAATAGGTGATGTGCAGAGCCCCAAAGCATACCTGATATCATCAGTTAGGAGGAAGCTTTTTCATAATAGGGGTGCAAGGAAAAATGAAATAATTGAAGGGGTAATTAAAAGAGAAAACCATGAGAATTTTTCATTTATAACTTCCGAGTTTATAGAAATCAAAGAATTTTCAGCCCAATTAAAAAACTTGTTGGCAACCACCATAAATGGCCTTCCTGAACGCCAAAGGGAATTAATTTTATTAAGGTTCTACTACAACTTTAAATACAAAGAGATAGCTGGTATAATGGAAATTAACGAGCAAACAGTACGAAACCTGATGCAACGTGCACTTGCGAAACTAAGGCAGAAAATCGACCGTACTTTATGGGAAGATATAGATAATATTGACCAGCTTTTACTTACCTTTTTCTTTTTAATAAAAAAATATAGCAACTCAGCCTAGTACATAATTTATAAATGCCTCTCTATTGTAATAAAATGGCAATAAGGGGATAAATGGTTTTTAATAAGCGTTTTGACAAATTATTTGTAGAAGAACAATTTCAGGATGATGTACTTGATTTTTCAAAAGAAAAACATACAGGAATCCTGGAAAAATATTCAATTAGCAGGAAGGAAGCCCTATATGCCCGATATTTATTTTTGGGTTTAATACCAAAGAAAAAAGCATTAGCAGAAGGAGAGGTGGAATATGCAAGACAGAAGTTGCTAAAAATAATTTCACCTACGGATGTCCAGCCAAAAGTTAAACTAAGTTATAAAAAAAAGGCCATTGCAACTGCTTTAAAAGTTGCAGCTGTACTTACTATTCCATTACTATTATCTACCATTTATTTTTACCAAAAGTCAAAGGAAGGTGTACCCCAACAATATGCACTAGGTCAAAAGGCAATGCATTACAATACTGTGAGCGCCCCTTTGGGTGCAAAATCACAGGTAATCCTTCCCGATGGTACATTGGTTTGGTTAAATTCAGGAAGCTCTATTTCATACCCCATTACATTTAATAAAAAAATCAGGAATGTAGAACTAAAAGGAGAAGCATTTTTTGATGTAGTTAAGGACGATAAAAAGCCTATGCTGGTTTCAACCAATGGGCTTAAGGTAAAAGTATATGGGACAAAATTCAACCTGAATGCTTTTGGTGGCAAAAAAGCAGTTAAAACAGCACTGGTTGAAGGTCGGGTTTCCATTATTATTGATGGAAATAAAAAAGAACATAACCTTAAACCCGGGCAGGTAGCTTCTTTTTCTCAAGGCAAACGGGTTTTGGAAATCGCGCAAATAGAAAATGAAGATGTATACATTGGCTGGACGATTGGGAAGCTGATATTCAGGGGCGAATCATTTACTGAGGTGTTGGATAAACTGGAAAGATGGTATAACGTTGATATAGAGCTAAGTGATGCTTCCCTGGCTAATTATTCCATGTATGCAACCTTTTTTGATGAGAACATTGAACAAGTGCTGGATATATTTTCAGCTTCCATTCCCATTAAAATTGAGTACCCTAAAAGGAAGAAAAAACCAGATGGGACTTATACCAAACGTAAAATAATCGTCAAACGTGATATGAGTCGACAAATCAGATTAAACTAACTTAATTTAAACGTAAATGCCTATGGAATAAGCAAAAGAACTAAAAAATAAACAGGAAAGAGTTGCAGCTCCTTCCTGTTCAAGATTCGAAATCCGTGATTTATTAATTACTAACAAATCAAACCAAAAGTATGAAAAAAAGTAATAGGTTAAATTTCGGGAGGGTGAAATTTAAGCTTTCCCGTGAAATTGTAATGAAAATGAAACTAATATCATTGTTCATATTAGTTGGGATAATCCAGGCAGCAGCTTTTACGGGTTATTCACAATCTGCAAAAATAACCCTGGAACTTAATAATATATCTGTTATTGAGGCTCTTACAGCTATTGAAGACCAAAGCGACTACTATTTTGTCTATAACAAGGAATTTATAGACATGGATAGGAAAATTGACCTAAAGGCTGAGAATTTGCGTATAGGGGAAATATTGGATAATATTTTCCAAACTACAAATGTAGAGTACGAGATACGGGGTAGGCATATCATTTTATCCACCTTGCAAACACTTCAACAAACAAAAACCATTTCTGGCAAAGTAACAGATGAAGACGGCCTGCCACTTCCAGGTGTAACCGTATTGGTAAAAGGTACTACCATTGGTACAACTACCAACTCATCTGGAGAATATAGTTTGGCAAATGTAAATTCCACTAATGTAATTGCCTTTTCTTTTATAGGCATGGTTACTCAGGAAATTACAGTGGGTAACCAGTCTGTGATTGATATAAGCTTGATCGCAGATGCAATCGGTATTGAAGAAGTGGTTGCCGTTGGTTATGGAACAAAATCCAGAGAAACGTTAACTGGTTCTACTTTTACTGTAAAATCTGAGCAATTCCAGAGTAAACCTCAAACCGAAGTTGTGCAATCACTCCAAGGAGCGATCCCTGGCTTAATGGTTGTAAGAGGTGATGGAGAGCTTGGAAATGAAAACAACTTTATTCAATTACGTGGTGTAACATCTCGGAGTAGCCCAGGGGTTTTAATTGTTATTGATGGAATTCCGCAAAGGGAAGCTAACGCCAATGCCCTTAACAATATTAATCCACAGGATATTGAAGATATTACTGTGCTAAAAGATGCACAGGCTGCAATTTATGGTGCAAGGGCCGCTGGTGGTGTAATCATTGTTACAACAAAGAAAGGGAAAAAGGGCTTGCCAACCATTTCATACGATGCTAACTTTTCTTGGAACAAGCCTAGTCAAACGCCTATCTCAACTGATGTTAAGGAGCATATGATTATGGCATCTGAGGCCTTTGCTAACGATGGTAATAACAACCACTTCTTTGTAAAAACTTTAGAAGCCGTATTAGATCCTTCATTTGATATTAATAATCCGAAGGTTATTCCTGGTCCATTTGGTGATACGCCACATATTTGGCTGGGACATACAGATTGGGCAGATGTGCTTTGGGGTACGGCTTTTATGCAGTCGCACAACCTTTCTGTTTCGGGCAGTAATGAGAAATCAAATTATTATGTCTCAGTTGGATTATTAGACCAAGGGTCAATGTTGCAATATGGTAAAAACTCAAACCTCCGCTACTTTGCCCGCATGAAATATGATTTTGAAGTATTGGAAGATTTATTAACGATTGGTACAAATATTTCTTTGGAACGTCAAAGAATTGAACGTCCGGATAATTATGGTGCCATGAAAGCAACAATTGATCAGGCATGGACCTCAATGCCCTTATATAATCCGGAGGGGAATTATTACAATTTTGGTGGGTTTGCCCCTCCTCATGCATTTGCTGAAAGTTCAGGTGATGCATTGAATTTGCAGTACCGATCAAGGTTGCAATTCAATGCAAAATTAACTCCAGTTGAAGGTTTAGTGGTTGAAGGGCAGTTTTCTACAAACCTGGATATTGATGATTATTCATGGATGAGGAAAATTATCCAGTTTTATAGCTGGGAAAACAACCCTACCTCAAAATCGACCAATAAAAACGGTGCAGGATCATCTTACCGAAAAGATGTTCACCAAGTAGCAAACCTGTACGCTACTTATAAGCGCAGTTTTGGTAACCACAATACAAGCATTACTGCAGGAGCCAGTCATGAAGAGATTGACAACCGCGGCTTTGGAGCTTCAAGGAATTCGTTGATTACAAATGAACTTAGTGTTCTTGACCTTGGTGACCCGGAAGAACAATTTACAAATGAATTCAAAAGTCAGTATGCAATTAGTTCTTATTTTGGACGCTTTAGTTACGATTACCAGAAAAAATACATGTTTGATGCACAGTTCAGACGTGATGGTTCTTCTCGTTTCCATGAAGATTATCGCTGGGGTAACTTTTACGGTGTTTCGGGAGCTTGGGTTTTGGCAAAAGAGAAATTTGTTGAGGGACTCGGAATTTTTGATAATCTAAAACTTAGGCTATCATATGGTCAGCTTGGTAACCAGAATAACGTTGGAAGGTTTGACCACTTTGCAAGAATCTGGGTTGGTGGAGAACGGCCATTCGGTGATCCGCTAAGCCCGATTAAACAACAATATGCCGCAGAAGTTGCACCTCTTGCAAGTAAGGTCCGCACCTGGGAAACTGTAAATATGAATAACTTTGCAGTTGACTTTGCAGTACTTGATGCCCGCTTATCGGGAAGTGTTGACTATTTTATCAAACAAACAAAAGATATCCTGATCTCTCAGGAATTCCCAACTACATTGGGAATTGCTCCACCTACCGTAAATGGTGGTGAGATCGAGACTAAAGGTTGGGAGTTGGCACTTAACTGGCAAGATAAAATTGGAGACTTTGAATATTATGTACGTGGTGTTTATACTGATGATAAAAATACAGTTACATCATTAGAAGATGCTAAGGTCGTGGGCTTTGGTTGGAATGATTATCGTGAAGGTTACAGCACTGGTTCTTGGTTTGGTCTTGAATACGGTGGTTTGATTACTGACCAGGCAGCATTAGATGAGTACAAAAAAATTAGTGGAGTGCCACATAACCTTCGTTTAGGTGATGCCATGTGGATAGATAAAGATGGCGATGGAGTTATTGAACGTGGGAAACTTTATAAAGAAGGTGATCCTGATTCAGGAGATCTTGTGTACTTAGGAAATAGTAACATCCGTCATCAATTCTCTTTAACACTTGGTGGAAGTTGGAAAGGTTTTGATTTTTCGGCTATGTTCCAGGGTGTTGGTACATGGAATGTGGAGAATAATGACAGCCCACTTGGTGGAAACTGGTGGGAGCAGCCTTGGAGGTATGAGTATGGAAAAACCTGGCATCCTGACCGCCCTAATGCAACATGGCCGGCAATGACCAGTAATGGAGGTATTGACTGGTGGAACTGGTCAACTTCCGATGCTCCTTATAAAATGTATAATAACGCCTATGTTAGGTTGAAAAACATTCAGTTTGGATATACACTACCTAGTAGAATTACAAAGCAATTTAAGGTTTCTAAATTAAGGGTTTACGTAAGTGGAAGTGATCTTTGGGAAACTCATAACCTGCCAAAAGGTTTCGATCCTGAAAAACCATTTACATTTAACTTTACTCCTCTTGCTAGATATTTTTCAACTGGTTTAAATGTCACATTCTAAAAGTATTGGTATAATGAAAAAAAATAAATTTATCTATATATTATTTGCCTTGGCACTTGTGTTTGGGGCATGTGAAAAAGATCTTGATCTAGCTCCTGAAGATGTGATTACCGAATCAAGTTTCTTTAAAAGTGCAAATGATTTTAAACTTTTTGCAACACAATTGTATGACGGATTACCGAGGCCTTCACATGACGATCGTCGCACAGATATCGCTTACAATGAAGGTGGAAACGATATTAGCCGCGGTACTTTGATTGCTCCTCAAAATGACGGTTTTTGGAATGGGTCGTTTGAAACTATCCGGGCTTGTAACCTCTTGCTTGAAAAGGCTGAAATTGCCACTGATGATCTTAAGCCTTCAATTGAGGTTTATAAAGGAGAGGCTCTATTCTTTAGGGCAATGGCATATTATCGCTTATTTAAAAATTATGGTGGTGTCCCAGTTTTTACAAAAACCTTATCAACTGATAGTGAGGAATTGCAAGGAGCAAGAAATACTCGAACTGAAACAATCGATCAGATTATTGCTGACTTAGATCAGGCAATTAGTTTGCTTCCCGATAATGTTACTGGTTCAAATGTTGGACGCTTAACAAAAATGGCTGCTCAGGCTTATAAAGCCCGTGTAGCTCTATTCGAAGGAACATGGCGTAAGTACCATGGGGGAGACGATGCTAATAGCTTGTTAGACATGGCAATCAGCGCATCTAACTCGGTTATTTCAAGTAACAAATATCAGCTGTTCGACCGCAGGGATGTTTTAGGTGATGAAAGTTACCGTTTATTTTTTACTCTGGACAGCGATGGTCTCACCAATCCGGTTGGTTTGACAAAAACCGCTAATACTGAGACCATTTTGGCAAAACGTTATGACAAGGATATTTTAGGGTCTCATTGGTTTGCGCCTTTAGCTGATGTCCGGGAAATGAATCCTACAAAAGCAATGATGGATCAATTTTTATGTACAGATGGTCTTCCCATTGATAAATCAACTGTTTTTATGGGGTATGATAGTATTCATTTTGAATACCAGAACCGTGATCCTCGCATGTCTACCATGATGTATATTCCTGAACATAGATATTGGGCACACTTTTTTGCTGAATGGTGGCGTGTTTGGGGAGAACCTGAAACCAATGGATTTATATATATGGAGGATGGTGACGATTGGGGAGGCCGAACGGCCACAGGTTATAACGGGCGTAAGTTCACTCAGGAGATTGAACGTCCAAGAGGTTCTGATTACCCTGTAATCCGCTTGGCTGAGGTTTATCTGATATATGCTGAAGCTACGTACGAGAAAAATGGAAGTATTAATGACGCAGATCTTAATAAATCTATCAACAAATTGAGGCAACGTGTAGGAATGCCTGATTTAACCAATGCATTTGTTTCAACAAATAGTCTTAGCATGAAAGATGAAATTCGCAGGGAACGTACTGTTGAGCTTTGTTACGAAGGCTTTAGGTATGATGATATCCGTCGTTGGAAGATTGCAGAAGATATTCTTCCAGAGCCAATAAAAGGTGTGAAGTGGACAGGAACACAATGGGAAACCGACCCAAGGTATTCTTCAAATGTTTTCACAAAAGATGCAGATGGATTTATAATTGTTGAGGACAACAGGTCTTTTGATCCTACAAAGCATTATTTACTTCCGTTACCGGAACGTCAAATTATTTTGAATCCAAGCCTGGAACAAAATCCTGGATGGTAATAAGCTTTTTTTACAGGGTATATAAATGCCTGATGGGTAAGCTATATGAAAATGGCTTACCCATTTTTTTATTGATTTGGATACTTTTTTGCATGATTTCGACCTATGTTAAATTTTTAGTAGACGTATTTTTGAGATAAGATTATTAAATAAAAGATAACAATGAAGCGAATTATTTTTATTTCCATTTTTACAGTGCTTTTTGCAAAACTATCTGCTATTGAAACTGAGAAGTTAAATTATATTGGAATGCCCGTAGGTGGTATTGGCTCAGGGCAAGTGTATTTAGGGGGTGATGGACAACTTTGGTATTGGGATGTCTTTAATATTAAGCGAATTAATCCGGGAGGACCTGGCGATAAATTTTATTTGAACCCCATGGTGCAGGACCAGGAGTTTGACCAGGGATTTGCAATCAGGCTTAAAGGGGCAATCACGCCAACTGTAAAGGCTTTACGTACAGGTGGTTTTGCTGATATCTCTTTTCTCGGGCAATATCCGGTAGGAAATGTAAGTTATCGCGAAAAAGGCTTCCCTTTGGAAGTAGGGCTAAAAGCATTTACACCGTTTATCCCCACAAATTATAAGGAGTCAGCTTTTCCTGCTATTATTATGGAATACACCATAAAAAATACCGGAGACGAAAATGTGGAAGCAGAGCTATTTGGCTGGCTTCAAAATACCGCAAATTATTTTACTTCAAAAGGTAAAAGGGGGAAACACATTAATTCAGTAATTAAAAATGAAAATAAGCTGCAATTAGTTTGTACTTCTTCGGGAAATGATTTAACGGATTTGCCTGATTCTGGAAACATGACTTTGACTTTGTTGAATCCAAACAATGGATGGAGTTCGCCAAGTACTCCGGCAGATATTAGTTATAATTTGCCGGAAGTTAAAAAATCAACAGAGCTTGAAGCTAAAATCAGCCTGGGGGAAAAACTTACAGGAGTTGTGGGTGAGCTTGTTGAGCTTACTCCCGGTCAGGAAAAAACAGTATCTTTCATGCTAACATGGTACTATCCAAACCTGCACAGGAATGAAAGTGGTTTTCACAATTTAAAAGGGAAAGCAAATTTGAGGTATGCTTATAGTAGCAGGTTTGGCTCTTCTGCTGACGTTGCAGCATACATCTCTGATAACTTTCAATACTTATCAACAACTACAAAAGATTGGGCAAATACATGGTACAATTCAACATTGCCAACTTGGTTTCTCGATCGTACTTTTTTAAATACAAGTACTCTCGCCACCACGGCATGTTATCTGCTGGATGATACCACAGATGACCCTGATAACGAAGGCCGGTTTTATGCCATGGAAGGAGTGTACCTTGGACACGGAACCTGCACCCATGTTTTTCATTACGAACAAGCCCTGGGGCGTGTTTTCCCGAACCTTGCCAGGAAATTAAGGGAACAGGTCGATTATGGCCTTTCTTTTAAAAAAGATGGGGTAATTGCATACCGTGGGGAATTGAGCGGTATGGGACGGCATGATGGCAGGGGCTATGCCGTTGACGGTCATGCAGGTACAATCCTCAGGGCATACCGCGAACATACCATGGCTCCTGATAATTCTTTCCTTAAAAACAACTGGTCGAAAATTAAAAAGGGTATCCAATACATGATCGATCACGACAAGGAAAAAACAGGCAAGGCAGATGGTATCCTTGAAGGGATTCAATATAATACCCTGGATCGTATGTGGTATGGTAAAATAGCCTGGATCAGTGGCTTGTATGCAGCTTCGTTGAAAGCAGGTGCACAAATGGCAGCTGAAGTGGGCGATAAGGCCTTTGCCAAAACTTGTACAAAACTTTCTAAATTGGCTTACGAGAATATTTCAAAGGAACTATTTGATGGTGAGTATTTTATTCAGAAATTGGATCCTGATCATTTGGATGCACCCAACTCTAATATTGGTTGCCACATCGACCAATTGCTTGGTCAGTATTGGTCTACTCAAATGGGGCTTGGTGATATTGTTCCAAATCAACAAGTAAAATCAGCTTTAAAGTCAATCGTAAAATACAATTATGTAGATAATTATGGGGAGTTTTTGGCAAATACAGAAATCCCTATTAAACGATGGTATGGTGATGATGATGAACAGGGGGTAATCATGTGTTCTTTCCCTAAAGGAGGTGCCGACAAAGCACCTGGTAAAATCAATAACGAATGGGAAAAGCTGGTAGTTGGCTATTTTAGCGAGTTTTGGACTGGACAGGAACACCAGTTAGCAGCTGCTTTAATTTCTGAAGGTTTGATTGAAGAAGCTTTGAAGGTTGAAAAGGCTGTTCATAATCGATATTCTGCTGAGCGACGTAACCCTTACAATGAAATTGAATACGGAAATCATTACACCAGGGCTATGAGTGGTTATGCACCATTTGTTTCTGCCAGTGGTTTTATCTACAATGGTCCACAGGGTGTTATCGGTTTTAAACCTAAAATGGATGCAGAAAATTTTAAATCAGCATTTATTACTGCCGAAGGGTGGGGGAGCTTTTCTCAAAAGGTTATTAATAATAAGATGGTTTGTGCAATTGAACTTGTTTATGGTAAACTCAAACTTAATGAATTACATTTAGCCGGTACTTCAGGTAAAAAGCCACAAACAATCGAAGGTAAATTGAATGGTGAAGAAATCAATATTAAGTTTACTCAGGAAAATAATTCAATTTCTTTAGGGTTTGATGAGATATCTCTAACTGAAAGAGATAAACTTGAAATAACTATTTACTAATAGTCTGAACCATATTTATTGTTTGTATGAACTTGTCAAAAGTTGGAGGGGGAATTTTGAAAGTGACATATTAATTCTCAGTAGCGAAACTCTATTTTTTTTTGCATAGCCACAGCTATGAAAAAAATTAGCTGAAGCCGATAAGATTAAAATGTTGCTTGCAGTTTTTCAGATTAACTTTTGACAGCTTAGCAATAAAAATAAAGAATCAATTCGTAATAAAAATGAAAAATCAAAAAGTAATATTATTAATCTTAACCATGTGTTTAGGATTGTTTTCATGCTCGAATGGAAAGAGTGAGAAGTTACCTCAGGAGTTTATTAAGAGTATAGAGCTTAAAAACCTTGGGGAGAACACCCCCAAACTTAATGTCCATAAAATTAATGATGGGCTTTACAAAGTCAGCGTTAATGTGGTCTTAAAGGAGGACTTGGTCCAACAAGGATGGGCTACTACTATCGTTCCCGGTTTTAAAGGTACTTTTCACTGGGCTCCCCATTTAACAC
Organism: Prolixibacteraceae bacterium; assembly: GCA_028282705.1. Lineage (GTDB taxonomy): Bacteria > Bacteroidota > Bacteroidia > Bacteroidales > Prolixibacteraceae > JABMQB01. Next base: position 34,813 of record JANQHI010000022.1, read on the forward strand.
CAACTGATGAGCATATTATTTCAGATCATGTATTTCGTGCACCTGCACTTATTTTAACATCAGGTTCCAAATCGATTACCATTATTCCCGATATGGATGAGCGAAACCAAAGTCAAAATAGGTGGTACATGGAT
>JANQHI010000024.1 GCA_028282705.1 Prolixibacteraceae bacterium
ACATCAGAAAGCCTTAAAGGGAAAGTTATCTATATTGATGTTTGGGCAACCTGGTGTGGCCCTTGTAAAGCTGAAATCCCACACCTCCAGAAACTGGAAAAAGAGTTGCATAATAAGGATATAGTTTTTGTATGCATCTCAGTTGACAGGGATAAAGCTGAATGGGAAAAAATGGTAAAAGAAAAAGAGATGGGAGGATACCAGCTTTTTGCACCCAAAGAAAGGCATAGCAAAATTGTAAAAGATTATGGTATCAGGGGAGTCCCATATTTTATTATGATAGATAAAGAAGGTAAATTAATCAAAGCCAATGCCAGCAGGCCCTCTAATCCAAAAACCAAAGAAAAATTGCTGGAACTAACTAACAGTTAAAGGCTAAAGCCTATTATTTATATAAGTGCTGCCTTAAAAGTGTCATTTCGACCAATAGGGAGAAATTCCTATATAGTATATTACTATCAACACAAAAGATTTCTCGTTACACTCGAAATGACACTTTAGCCAAGCAAGGGTAGGATTAAAAGAAAACAATAATTTATTTCAGTAAGAAGGCTTTAAACTCCTCAAAATCTTTGCCTATGGCTGCTCTTTTCTTTTCACCTTTCATAAAGGCTGCCAGCTTATCAGGCAGGGGGACATGGCTTTTACCTACTATACTTTCCACAATATCAGTAAATTTGGCTGGATGTGCAGTCTCAAGGAATACTCCCACTTCACCTTCTGAAAGGTATTCATTAAGAGCCTGGTAACCACAAGCTCCATGTGGGTCAAGCAGGTAGTTATGCTTTTGGTATGCTTCTAATACAATTTCCCTGATGTCTTTATCACTGTACCTGTACCCTTTCATTATTGAAGAAATTCTTTCATGGGAATGCCCATACAAATCCATTATCCTGGCAAAGTTGCTGGGGTCTCCCACATCCATGGCATTGGCTAATGTCTCAACAGATGGGCGTGGGTTATAATTACCTGTTTTCAGGAATTCATAGACAATATCATTGGCATTGTTGGCAGCAACAAACTGATGGATAGGCAGCCCCATCTGATGCCCAAACAAGCCAGCAGTCAGGTTGCCAAAGTTACCACTGGGTACTGATACCACCAGCTTTTTCCCTGCTAAAGCTCCTTGTTCTTTCAACCTGGCATAGGCATTAAAATAATAGAAAGCCTGTGGTAAAAAACGCGCCACATTAATTGAGTTTGCTGATGTCAGTTGCAGCTTCTGGTTAAGCTCTTCATCCAGGAAAGCCGTTTTTACCAGGTGCTGGCAATCATCAAAAGTACCATCCACTTCAAGGGCTGTTATGTTCTGCCCCAGTGTAGTAAACTGCACCTCCTGTATTGGGCTTACTTTCCCTTTGGGGTACAATACAAAAACATGTATCCCTTCAACCCCCAGGAAGCCATTGGCAACAGCACTGCCTGTATCACCAGAAGTGGCTACCAATACATTTACCTGCCTTTGCTGGCCAGCTAGGAAATACTGAAGCAACCTTGCCATAAAACGTGCTCCAACATCTTTAAATGCCAGGGTAGGACCATGAAACAGCTCCAGTGACCAAATGTCTTTGGTTACCTGCACCACAGGGCAATCAAATTGCAAGGTATCAAAAACAACCTTTTTTAATTTTTCATTTTCAACATCTTCTCCAAAAAATTTCCTGGCTACTTCAAAAGCTATCTCCTGAAAAGAAAGCTTTTGAATGTTTTTAAAAAAGGATGGTTCAAAGGGGATTATCTTTTCGGGCATAAACAACCCCTTATCAGCAGCTAATCCTTTTACCACTACCTCTTCCAACCCAACTGGCTTAACTTTTTTATTGGTACTGTAATATTTCATGTTATTTTCTTTAGTGAGGGTTTCCTTTAAAATGAAGCTCCCATTTTAATTCATTCAAAAGTAAACACCTTTATTAGCCCATCAGATTGTTATCCCCTACCAAGAAATGCTTTAATAAACTCATTCCCATGCAACAGCCCATAAGAGCCATTATCTGAATCAAACTCATCATACACCTCTACCTCATCAGCTTCTTCACCAGGCTTATAAATAACAAAAGGCACTGCATCTCGGGTATGGGTTTTAATGGCACAAGGTGTTGGGTGGTCGGGCAACACAGCAATGGCTACCTTTTCATCCATTTTAGCAGTTTCTTCAACAATGGTTTTTACTACCCTTTTATCTAGGTATTCAATGGTTTTGGTTTTTAATTCCACATCCCCTTCATGCCCTGCCTCATCACTTGCTTCAATGTGCAGGTAAACAAAATCATGGGTTTTAATGGCATCAATGGTTGCTTGTGCTTTGCCCTCATAATTGGTATCATACAACCCTGTTGCACCTTCCACTTTTATCACCTCCATGCCTGCATATACCCCAATGCCCTGAATGAGGTCAACTGCTGAAATGACTGCTGATGTTTTAACACCATACATCTCATCCAGGGTAGGCATGGCAGGCTTATAACCTGGCGACCATGGCCATATGCTATTAGCAGGATCTTTTCCTTCAGCCACCCTTTTTTTATTTACAGGATGATCTTTTAGCAGTTCCATTGACCTGAATATTAAATCATTGACCAACTCATTGGTTGATATTGCCTCTTGATCAACTGCAACTGGCAGCACCTCTTTGAAAGGTGTCCCCATCACATCATGAGGTGGTATGCACTTTAACTGCTTTTTCCCATTTTTAATAACCATAAGGTGCCTGTAAGAAACCCCATGGTAAAAAGTAATGCCCTCATTGCCCAATTTTTCATTCAGGAAACTGATCAATTCAGTTGCTTCTTCAGTAGATATATGCCCTGCTGAATGGTTTTTTATTTTACCATCTTCAATACAGATCAGGTTACACCTGAAAGCCAGGTCATTATCTTGCAAAGTAACCCCCATGCTGGCAGCTTCTAATACCCCACGCCCTTCAAAAACTTTTTCCACATCATAACCCAATACAGCCATATTGGCTATTTCACTTCCTGGGTGCATGGTGTCAGGAACTGTTTTTAACTTCCCATTCCTGCCTTTTTTTGCCAGTTCATCAATGTGTGGTTTGTCAGCCATTTGTAATGGGGTCTTACCCCCATAATTCTCTAATGGTTCATCTGACATCCCATCACCAAGGATTATAATGTGTTTCATTTATTTACAATTAGATTCCAAACTTTAAGCACATGAAAAAATACCTATTTTTTTTACTTGAATATTTTATATTGAGAATTGAATATTGACGATTAATAAAAGCCTCAACATCCAACAAATAATTTTCAATCCTCAAGTTTAAAGCTTACCTATTTTAGATATTTGACACCTTAATTATATCAGCAAATACACCAGCAGCAGTTACTGATGCCCCTGCCCCATACCCTTTAATCAGCATGGGTGACTCATTATACCTTTCAGTGGTATACATAACCAGGTTATTACTTCCCTCAAGGTCATAAAAAGGGTGTTTTGAATCCACTTCCTGCAAACCTACTTCAGCATTTCCAGGTTCAAATTTGGCTACAAACCTCCACTTTTTCTTTTCATTTTCAAGGCCTGCCCTATCAGCCTCAAACTGGCTATCTAGTTCTGCAATCAGGCTGAAAAAACTTTCGACTGGCCCTGTGAAATATTTTTCAGGAATGAGCTTATTTACTTTTATATCTTCAGCTTCCAATGGGTAGCCTGATTCGCGCGCCAGTATCAACAGCTTCCTCACTACATCAATTCCACTCAGGTCAACCCTTGGGTCAGGTTCTGAGTAGCCTCCTTCTTTTGCCATCATAATAGCCTGGCTGAGTGAAACTTCAGGAGAAATGGTATTAAAAATAAAGTTCAATGTGCCTGATAGTACTGCTTCAATTTTCAAAATTTTATCACCTGAGTTTACCAAGTCATTTAAGGTATTAATAATTGGCAACCCTGCCCCCACATTAGTTTCAAACAGGAACTTCACCCCTTTCCTTTTGGCTATTTTTTTCAGGTTAGCATAGTTATCATATGGTGATGAAGCAGCAACTTTATTGGCTGTAACTACTGCTATGTTTGAACTCAATGCTTTCTCATAAATCCCTGCCACATCATCTGAAGCTGTACAATCTACAAAAACAGAATTGTACATATTCATTTCTGTCATTTTTTCAAGGAATTCATTTAGCCCTGAATTTAATGTTGAACTTTCCAGTAAATTTATGTAGCCTTCTAAGTCAATACCTTCACGTGCAAAAGCCATTTTTTTGGTATTTGCCACACCTGCCAATTTAATTTTCAGGTGCTTTTCTTTCATTAACTTTTCCTGTTGTTGGTTCAATTGGTCAAGCAAGTGCCCTCCCACTGTACCAATCCCCATCAAAAATACATTCAACTCATTGAATTCAGAAAGGAAAAATGCTTCATGCACCACATTCAGGGTTTTCCTCAGGTCAGCATTTTTTACAACCCATGAAATATTTAACTCAGAAGCCCCTTGTGCAATGGCCATTATATTTACCCCATTTTTACCAATGGTATCAAAAAGTTTTCCTGCAATGCCTGTGGTATGTTTCATGTTCTCGCCCACAATTGCCACCACAGATAAAGCTGTTTCAATGGCCACTTTGCTGATCTGCCCCTGTTTTATCTCTTTTTCAAACTCCTCCCTGATAGCATTTTCAGCTTTTTCAACATTCTGGTCGTCAATAGCAATACTGATTGAATTTTCTGATGATGCCTGTGAAATCAATATCACGTTAATTTCTTCACTGGCAAGGGCACTGAAGAGGCGCATGGAAATACCAGTGACACCCACCATTCCTATTCCCTGTAAAGTAATTAATGAAATTCCCGAGATAGAAGAAATCCCTTTTATAGGCCTGTCCTTCCCATTTTTTGATTTACTATTTATCAGTGTACCATCCCCTTCAGGATTCATGGTATTTTTTATCTGTATAGGTATCCCCTTTTGGTAAACAGGCAAAATTGTTGGTGGGTAAATTACCTTGGCACCAAAGTGTGAAAGCTCCATTGCTTCAGCATATGTCAGCATTGGGATGGTATAAGCTTTGCTGATCACCCTTGGGTCAGCAGTCATAAAACCATCAACATCAGTCCATATTTCCAGGGCATCAACACTTAAAGCTGCTGCAAAAATAGAGGCAGTGTAATCAGATCCTCCACGCCCAAGTGTTGTGTACTCTCCAGAATCATTCCCTGCAATAAACCCAGGGGCAATTGCCACACCACTAAACCCTGCAAATTCCCTCTTTATAAGCTTATTGGTAACTTTAAAATTGACATTTGCTTTTCCAAAATTGCTATCAGTCCTAATATAATCTGCTGAGTTTTTCCAGATGGCTCCTGGTATAAACCTGGCCACAATGTGAGAAGACAACCTCTCACCAAGCCCCACAATCCTGTCAACAGTTTTAGGGGTCAGTTCACCAACCAGTGTCACCCCTGTCAATATTTTTTCCATTTCTTTGAGGAGGATATCAATCCTTGTTTTCACTTCATGGCCTTCCTCAAACAACTCATTTATAACCTCATAGTGCCTTTTCTTAACTTCCGTCAACTCATTATGAAAGTATCCCGTGCCTATTGATGCCATCCTTGCAGCTTTGAGGATTTTATCTGTAACCCCTCCCAAAGCTGAAATAACCACTATCACATCATCTTTTTCTTGAAGAACAATGTCTTTAACTTTTTTAATGTTTTCGGCAGAACCTACTGAAGTCCCGCCAAATTTTAAAACCTTCATAATGATAAATTTAATCTAAACCCTTTGTGGGTTAATTCTGCAAAATAATTAAAATATGCTTTAATAAGTTTAAAATCCATTTATTTACAAGAAACTTAAAACAGTGGTAAAAAAAGGGTGAATGACAGCTGCCATCCACCCTTTGCACTGCCAAATAATTTCTTTTATTCTGTCATTGTTCCTGTAAGGATTTCCAATATTTTTGTTTCAAGTTCCTGTGCAAGTTCAGGGTTGTCTTTAATAAGGTTTTTAACTGATTCGCGCCCTTGCCCCAGCTTGGTTTCCCCATAGCTAAACCATGAACCACTTTTTTTGATCACTTCATATTCAACCCCAAGGTCAATTATTTCACCTGATTTAGAGATACCTTCCCCAAACATAATATCAAATTCAGCTTTGCGGAAAGGTGGTGCCACTTTGTTTTTCACAACCTTCACCCTGACATGGTTACCCATGGCTTCTTCCCCATCTTTTATCTGGCCAATCCTGCGGATATCAATCCTAACTGAAGAGTAGAATTTGAGTGCATTACCACCAGTTGTGGTTTCAGGGTTTCCAAACATCACTCCAATTTTTTCACGTAGTTGGTTAATAAAAACACAACAGGTTTTTGTTTTATTGATGTTAGCTGTAAGCTTCCTCAATGCCTGAGACATTAGCCTTGCCTGCAACCCCATTTTTGAGTCACCCATGTCTCCTTCCAGCTCAGCCTTGGGCGTTAATGCAGCCACTGAGTCAATAACCACAATATCCAGGGCACCTGAGCGTATCAGGTTATCAGCAATTTCCAGTGCTTGCTCCCCATTATCAGGCTGTGAAATCAATAATTCCTCAATGTTTACCCCAAGCTTTTGGGCATAATTTGGGTCAAAAGCATGTTCAGCATCAATAAAAGCTGCAATGCCCCCACCCTTTTGAGCCTCAGCAATGGCATGGATTGCCAGTGTTGTTTTACCTGAAGATTCAGGCCCATAAATTTCAACAATCCTGCCTTTTGGGTAGCCTCCTGCTCCAAGGGCTACATCAAGGGCTATAGAGCCTGAAGGGATAACAGGGACATTTTCAACCACCTGGTCTCCCATCCTCATGATCGAGCCTTTGCCATAGCTTTTCTCGATCTTATCCATGGTAAGCTGAAGTGCTTTTAATTTTTCTTTGTTTACTTGATTTTGGTCTTCTTTTGCCATATCTAAATTTGTTTAAAGATCTAGTACCTCAATAACCTGGTTTGTATGATCTTTTGTATCTACTTTCGTGAAAATTTCTTTAATTACTCCTTTGCTATCTATTACAAAAGTGGTCCTTAACACACCCATATATTTTTTTCCAAACATCATTTTTTCGCCCCAAACCCCATAGGCTTCAATTATTTCCCTTTCAGTATCTGCAATCAGGTCAAATTTCAACCCAAACTTTTTAATAAAGTTCTGGTGTTTCCTTACACTATCTGGGCTTACACCTATTACCTCATAACCTTTGTTAAGCCAATTTTCATAGTTATCACTCAGGTTGCACGATTCTTCAGTACAACCAGGGGTGTTATCCTTTGGATAAAAATATAATATCAAATTCTTCCCACTAAAATCAGTTAAAGAAACCTGTTCCTTGTCCTGATTTGTCCCTGTAAATAAAGGAGCTTTATCTCCAACTTTTAAATGTGTCATGGAATTTTAAGGTTTACTATACAAATATAAGTTAATTAAATCATTTATCTGTTTTGAAGCACAATCCAATGAAGAGTTATTTTTACTAAGCCAATTTTTGTATTTTTAAAACCTGATAAAAACAGCCAATTAGCGCGTCATGGTGAGCTGCAAAAAATTATTTTTTAAAACAACTCTTTTCCTGATATTGTTTACATGCCAGTTAAAAGCTGAAACAAAATTTTTTATTTTTCAGGAAGATACAGTAAAAGTAGCTATCCAGCTATTTGAAGATGAGGACTTTTCTGAAGCATTGCCATTGTTTAAAGAAATTTTGCTAAAAGACCCAGAGAATAAATTAATGAACTATTATTATGGGGCATGCCTTGCTGAAAGTGGCATTTTTAATGATGATACAAACCATTCATTGTTAAAAGCAGTATCAGGCGACACCCCAGACAAAGTACTTTACTATGTTGGGTTGTTTTTTATGGAGAATGATATGTGGGCTTCTGCTTTGAAGTATTTTAATTTATTTAAGGGTGTTTCAACTGAAGAAGAAAAATCTGCACTCAATATAGCCCAATTAATAAATGAATGTAACAAAAAGGCAAAGCCATTACTTCAAGTGCCTGTTGATTCAGTTGTATTAAAACCAATTGCAACAGACACTACCAATGTAGAACCTTCAATGGTTGAACACCCTAAAACAGAAAAAAAGGTTGAAGAACCCCAAAAAAAACCTGTGCTTCCCAAAAAAACATTGATCGATTTCCAGGTCAATTCTTTTATAGGTTATACCCAATTGGAGCATTTTAAAAATAATGAGGCATTAGGGCTTTTTAAAGAAGGACAGCAGGTTTCCAAAAAACTGGATTCCATTTTATACCAATCTGATTCACTGAGGGTTGTATATGAAAGCTCATCAAGTGTTGCTGCTAGGAACTCCATTGCTGAATCCATTATTAATAATGAACAAGTATCATTTCAATTAAAAATGGAGCAAGACCAACTGTTCACAAAAGCAAGAAGCCTTGAAATAGGTTATTGGAGCACAGCCAGCCAACACGAGGTTGATTCTTTTATGGTTGAAGTTGAAAAAAGCCGCCAAAAAGATATTTCTGAAAAGAATACTGATAAAGAACTTGCTATTTTAGATACATTTTCGGAAATTGACCCAACAATCTTTTTCAATGAAAGAGTTGCCCAGACTGAAGAAGAAAATGGACAAAAGGAAGATGAGTTGATTTACAGGATTCAGATTGGGGCTTACAGCAGGGGATTGCCTGCATATGTTGATAAACTGTATAAAAAATTATCATTAATAAGGAAGATTGACAACTATACTGACGAGAAAGGGGTTGTAGTATATACAACAGGGCGCTTGACAGATTTTGATGATGCCATCAGGTTACAAAAACAAGTCAGGCAGGAAGGGATAAAAGATGCTTTTGTTGTTCCTTACTTAAATGGGAAAAGGATTACAATCAGGGAAGCTAAAGAAATTATACAAAAGAAATGACATCAAAAGAGGTAAAAGAAAATCCTGTTAATTCAGAAAAAGAAATCTCCAATAATGAGAACTCTTTGATCTTGCATAATGATGATGTCCATAGTTTTGATTATGTGATCAAGGCTTTAATTGAAGTTTGTGAGCATGACTATGTACAGGCTACCCAATGTACTTTTATTACACATTACAAAGGAAAGTGTGATGTAAGGACTGGGAGCTTTAACAGCCTCAAACCTTTAAAAGATGCATTGGTTGGGCGTGAATTAACTGCTACTATTGATTAATACAAAATAAGATGAGCTTATTTGCCATAATACTGTTGATTTTGCTGGGGTTATTACTCCTGTTGATTGAATTTGCTGTAATACCAGGTGTTACTATAGCCGGGATTGGAGGCTTCCTGATGCTAGGGGCAAGTGTTTACATTGCTTTTGACCAATATGGTACACTGGCAGGGTTTATTACTTTGGCTATTGTTTTGATCTTAGCCCCAGTAATGATCTACTATTTTTTTAAGTCAAGGGCAGGAAAAAAAATGGTATTGAATGCCAAAATTGACGGAAATGTTGGAGCCATCAAACAAGAAAAGATTAAAGTAGGCGATGTTGGGAAAACTATTGGCAGGCTGGCACCCATGGGGAAAGTTAGGATTAATAATGAAACTGTTGAGGCACAATCTACCGGGCTTCTTATTGACCAGAATACTGAAATAAAAGTGATCAAGATATTATCAAATAAAATTATTGTTGAACCTGTAAATTAAATTATTATGGGAGTGATAGATGCATTAGGTACATGGGGAGTAATTGTTGGCGTAATTGTCCTGCTATTTATTATCCTCTATTTTATCCCAATTGGGTTATGGTTTTCAGCCCTGGTTTCGGGCGTTAGGATTTCTCTGTTACAACTGTTCCTGATGCGTTTCAGGAAGGTGCCTCCAGGTATTATTGTACGTGCCCTTATTGAAGGGACAAAAGCAGGTATTTCACTTCATAGGAATGACCTGGAAGCCCACTACCTGGCAGGAGGGCATGTTGCCAATGTGGTGCATGCATTGGTGTCAGCCTCAAAAGCAAACATTGAGCTAACTTTCAAAATGGCCACTGCCATTGACCTGGCCGGGCGTGATGTATTTGAAGCAGTGCAAATGTCAGTAAACCCTAAAGTGATCAATACACCTCCTGTGACTGCTGTTGCAAAAGATGGTATCCAGTTAATTGCCAAGGCAAGGGTAACTGTCAGGGCAAACATTAAACAACTGGTAGGTGGTGCTGGTGAGGAAACTGTACTTGCACGTGTTGGCGAAGGCATTGTTTCTTCCATTGGTTCATCACACTCACACAAAGCTGTATTGGAAAACCCTGACTCAATCTCAAGGGTTGTGCTGGAAAAAGGGCTGGATGCAGGGACTGCTTTTGAAATCCTTTCAATTGATATTGCTGATATGGACATTGGTAAAAACATTGGGGCAGTGCTGCAAATTGACCAGGCAGAAGCTGATAAAAACATTGCACAAGCTAAAGCTGAAGAAAGGAGGGCTATGGCTGTTGCATTAGAGCAAGAAATGATTGCCAAAGCCCAGGAAGCAAGGGCTAAAGTTATTGAAGCTGAAGTGCAAGTGCCTCTTGCTATCTCGGAAGCATTTAAAAGTGGCAACCTGGGAATCATGGACTATATGAAGTATAAAAACATCATGGCTGATACTTCAATGCGTGACTCCATTGCAGGGGAAGAGAAAAAGAAAGAAGAATAATTCCTGACCATATAAATTGATAAGGATGGTACTTCAGGCTAATTGATCCAACAGGTACCATCCTTATTTTTTGGTACGTTTAAAGTTTTCTTATTTTTGCCCTCCTGAAATAAAGGGCTGGCTTTATTAGCTTGGAACAGATAAAAAAATGGTCCCATAGTTCAATGGATAGAATACAAGATTCCGGTTCTTGCGATCTGGGTTCGAATCCCGGTGGGATCACTTTTCGGAAAATCAGATGAAACTAAAAACCTGCAAATTGTATGCTTTGCAGGTTTTATATTTTTACACAATCAATGTAAATCAAACAATTTCAAAATTCTGGTGAGTAAAGCGGTGAGTACTTCTTTTACTTATCTTTGACTCACCAAGAAGGCATCAAAAGCTTATAAAACAAGTACTTTCAGGCATAAATAAGCTGATTTGTTTTAATAAATTTGCTCGTTTTTGATGAACTCTGGCGAACATTTTAGTGTATCTTTTCTCACATGCGCACCAATTAAACATTATTTAACTCAAAATGAAGTACCTTATGAAAACAAGTCACACCTTTGGAGTTCAGTTCATAACACGGACTACCAAACGCGAAAAAGACATTGGAAAAGTTTATGTCAGAATCACTGTAGACAAGGCCAGGGTTGAGATTTCGCTAAAAAAATCTATTCATTTAGTTAATTGGAACAAAGGAAAAGGGTGCGTAAAAGGTTCTAATCCTAATGCAAATTATTAAATACGTACCTAGGACAGGCTCAGGCTCGGTTAACGGAATGCTATAAGAGAATTGCAACTTAAAAAATGAGATTATTACCCCAAACGCGATAAAACAGCTTTTTCGGGGAGACGATCCCAACCAGCACACCTTTAAAAGAATTGATATATTATCACGATTATTCACAATTCCCCAAATTATCTGAAGGGACAATCAGAAACTACGGGGTAACCAGGGAGATACATTTTTGCATTTTTAGAGAAGAAACTTTCAACAACGGATATTTACCTTTCAAAAATTGATTTCAAATTCATTACTGACTTTGACTTTTTTTTGAGGACTGTTAAACCTGAAGATCATAATCAACCAATGGGTAATAACGGTTATTGAATATCCGTAATCATACATAAACGTTGAAATGATAAAAATCAATAAATCACCTACAGCTGTAAATTTCTGACTATCAGTATTTAGCTTTATCTTT
>JANQHI010000073.1 GCA_028282705.1 Prolixibacteraceae bacterium
AGTATATTTAAATATGGATTAAGTTATGTTGCTTGTGTGTTGTTAAACTCTGAATTTGAAGATGATATAAATATTTTTAATTTTTTGTCATGTACTTAGTAAAATCTTTGTCATCATTAATATAATAGTTTCATTATATACAAATTCTAAATAAGCAATGATGCCCACCCAAATAGACCAATTTAAGCTAAAAAAAAGGGAACCTCTCTGGTTCCCTTCAGTTGATTGTAATAACCTGCTTAACTAATCAACACCTTGTGTAACTTATGAAAACGTATTTAATCTTTATATTAATAGCCCTATTTTATTGATAGTTATCCCACCTGCTATTCCTCTGAGCCCTGATCTTCTGGCTTCTTTTTTTCCAGTAGTCCCTGAATGTTGTTTGCTCAACTATCCCAATAGGACCATCATAAATGCCTCCTTCACCTGACCAGTCAACCACTTTTACTGCAACTACATTTTCTCCCTGCTTCAAAAGCCCTGGAGGGAAAGGATATGACCTCTCAATTTTATAGCGGCTTTTTTCGTCTCCCCTGCCACATGTTTCAAACCATTTCCTCCCCCCTGTTTGACCTATCCATACACCATTTAAATAGACCTGGTCAGCATCATCAACCCTTCCCATTAACATGACCAGCTTATCTCCACTAAACTCCTGGTTAACAACAAAAGTTTTTCTATACCAGGCACAGCCATTGTAATTGTAGTACCCCTGGTTCTCCCATATCCCGGGAACCATAAGGACATCCCAAGAAGAATCATTGAAGTCAGGATCTTTGAACTTTAAGCCATTTGAAGTTGAAAATTTCCATTCCCCTGCCAGGTCTATTTTAGGTTTTATGGGAAATTCCTGTGCATAAATGCCCAGGTTGCCTTTTACTATCCCACCAGTCCCTTGCATGTCAAAAACTTTAACAGCAATTGTATTTTGTTGGCCAAACTTTATCAAAGATTCAGGTATATTGTAATTCCTGCTAGCATTCCATGCTGATTTATACCCTGGAGGAAAATTCCCAGTTGAGCCTATCAACTTACCATTAAAATATACCTCATCTACATCATCAATTATCCCAAGTACCAAATACAGTTGGTTCTCTTTTAAATGGTCAGGGATTTCAATGTTTTTCCTATAAAAACCATAGCCATTATAACCATTATACCCCTGGCTTTCCCATGTTTGGGGAACGTTAATATGATCCCAGCCAGTATCATCATACCCTGTTGTTTCCCAGTTTTCTGAATGCATGATAGAAAACTTCCATGTACCATTAAGGTTTACTTCACAAATCAGGCTTTTCTCATAGTTATTTGAAGAAATACTATGAAATGCTATGATTACCAGGGCTATTATCAAAATAATATTTTTATTCATCTTTAGCATTAGTTATAATTAATCAGTGAGTTCAGTATCGCTTCCCAAACATTCTTGTTACGGGAATACTTCTTCCTTACCTTCATATAGTTTAATTCTGATGTAATGCCAACAGGCCCTTCATAAATACCACCTGGCCCATTTATATCGTATACATTAACAGCAAGAATATTTTCCCCCACTTTTAACACCCCCTTGGGTATCTTATAGTACCTCATATTCTTCCAAATATCTGATACCTTGTGATATTCAAAACTTTTCTTTATGGTTTTATAAGACCCAATGGATTCTCCATTGATGTATACCTTTTCATAATCATCTACCTTACCTAAAACCAGGTAAACATCTTCATCATCAAAATCATCAGTAATTGTAAAAGCTTTACGATAATAGGTATTGCCATTCAAATCTTCATATCCCTGATCTTCCCAATGACCGGGAACCATCATTTCATCCCAGGTATCATCATTGTATTTTTCTTTTTGCCAACCTTCTGATTTTTCAGGGTTAAACTTCCATAAACCTGATAAAGGAATATCCATATAGTTCAAATCATAATCATAAAAAATACCTGACTGGCTGAACCTAATCCCACCATCTTCGCCAAAATCAAAAACCCTGACTGCAATGGTTAACACACTACCTTTAAACAGGAATTTCTCAGGTATCAAGTATTTCCTCCTTTTGTTCCAAAAAGAACTGCTTGCAGGTGGGAAATCCCCTGTTTTTCCAACCATCTGCCCATTAATATATACTTCATCTACATCATCAATCCCGCTAAAAACCAGGTAAACAGGAAGGCTTATATCCCAATCTTCAAATTCAATGGTTTTCCTATACCATGCATACCCATCATAATCATCATACCCCTGGCTTTCCCAACCAGTTGGTACTTTTACATGATCCCAGCTAGTGTCATCATAGTTGGCATCAGCCCATTTCTGATTATCCCCAACAGTAAATTTCCAATGCCCTGCCAGGTTAACAAGTTGCCTCAGGTCTTCAGCATTAGAAACCTGTATGGCCAAGATTGTTGAAATGAATAAAAGTAGGCTCTTTAACATAGTCAAATTATTTACCATCAAAAATAAGGTGATAAAATATATTAAATGTCAGGGGAAAGTAAGAAGTTGTCATAAATTGTCATCATTAAATGAAGGAGGCATGCCGAATATATTCAGAAAAAAAATTGAATGTTTGTAGGATTCTTATAAATACCTGTTATATTGATAGTTTATACCCTTTCCCATGGATGGTTAATATGTGTTTAGGTGCAGATGGGTTATCTTCAATTTTTTGCCTAAGCTTTACAATAAAGTTATCAATGGTCCTGGTAGTTATCTCACAATCAGTCTCCCAAATATCTTTCATCATATCAAACCTGTCAACATTTTGCCCTTTGCGTTTAAATAAATATACCAACACCTCAATTTCCCTTGAAGACATTTTTACAGGAGTGCCATCAGAAAAAGCTTCATATGTTTTCAGGTCAACTGTTAGTTTGCCAACAACAATTTTTGATGGCCCTGTTTCATTCATGCCCATGAATGTTTCCCTGCGGAATATAGCTTTAACACGCGCCAGTAATTCCCTCAAGCTGAAAGGTTTGGTTATATAATCATCAGCTCCCAGCTCAAGCCCAAGTACTTTGTCTATTTCTTCCCCTTTTGCAGTAAGTAAAATGATGGGGGTAATTATCCCATTTAACCTGGCTTTCCTGCATACATCAAAACCTGATAAGCCAGGCATCATTACATCCAGGACAATCAGGTCATACTTATTTTCTGTAATCTTCCCAAACCCTGATATCCCATCTTCAGCAGTTTCTACCTGGTACCCTTCAAATTCCAAGTTATATTTTAACCCCTTTACCATATCAGGTTCATCATCTACAACTAATATTTTTTTTGCTAAAGCCATGTTTTTACTTTTTACTGATGGTTGCTTTCCTATTTTATTTGGAGCACTTGTGGAAGTTAAAAACTCCACGCCTTTTATCTAGTTTACTTATACAAAGGCAATAAAACCCTAAAGGTGCTGCCTTTTCCATATTTAGAATTTACCTCAATTTTCCCTTTATGGGCATCAACTATGTGTTTAACAATAGACAACCCTAACCCTGAGCCTTTTACTTTGAAAAAAACATCATCCCTGTTTACCCTGTAAAATTTATCAAAAATATATTTTTTATCCCTTTCTAAAATACCAACCCCTCTGTCCTCCACTTCAACATAGGATCTATTTGATTTCCGGCCTGTCCTAATAACAATTGACCTCACATCAAAGCTGTATTTTATGGCATTATCAATCAGGTTTGACAATAATTCCTGAATAGCCTGTCCATCAAAAATCAATGTTGGAACCTGCCTATCCAGCTCTAGCTTATGTGTAAATCCTTTATTTTTGAAATAAGCAAGGTAGCTATTGTAAGTTTGTTCAACCACCTTGTTTAAATCACCTTTTACCAATGTATATTGCTTTTTCTTTTTATCAATTTGAGAAAAATTCAGTATTTTATTGACCATCCCAGAAAGCTTATTTGCCTCCTGCCTTATGATCTGGATATATTCATCCCTGATCTTATCAGAAGGCACCCTCCCCATCTCAATGGTTTCAGTATACATATTTATCAGTGAAAGGGGTGTGCGCAATTCATGAGACACATTTGAGACAAAGTCAGATTTCAGGTTTGCCAGCTCTACCTGCCTAATAAGTATCCTGATAAACAGCCAGCTTACTATAAATAAAACAATACCCAAAATCCCCATAAAATAGGTATTTTTTGCCATCCTTTTCCTAACCAGTTCTTCAATGGTTTCACCCTTTAATACAATTCCTATTGAAAATTTATTGAACGCTTGCAAAGGGCTGGTTAGCTCAAAGGCTTCACTAATTTCACGGCCAGAATTTAAGACCACCTCTCCGTGTTCATCAAGCACAGCTATATTAAACTGGTCTCCTGCAACCTTTTGCATTTGCACATTCATACTTTCTTGAATAAAAGCCACTGAATTGACTACCATAACAGCTTCTTGCACCTGCCCTTTCTTTTCTGCTATAAAAACAAATAAGGTCATTTCAGTATCCTCAATGTGGAAAGGTTCAAGGCGCTGGTAGCCCACCTGGTAGAATTGCCTTAGCCTATTTAATGTTTGCCCATTTTCTGAAAATATCCACCCCAATTTCTCACTGATAGCAGGGTCAGGATATTTTACTCGAGGGCTGTTTTCTGGTATTATGTATTCATTGGCATAGAAAAAATCGGAAACAAAGTTGTAATTATCCAACTTAGCTATAAGCTGGTTTTCACTTTCCTGTGAAGCATAAACCAACTCCCTTGAGGTTGATACCAATACATCATCAGTATATTGGTTCAATGAAAAAAGGATAGCATTAAGCTGCTCCTGGTAGGCTTGCTTTAGCACCTTTTCATTATGCTGCAATGTACTAAGCTCTATCATTACAAAAAGGGAAGTAGGTAGCAATATAATAATTGCAACCAGCACAAAAAAGTATTTTTTGTTTACTGAAAGCATAATGGTTTTATATTGAGGAAGGCTAAAATACTGAAAATATTGTTAAATGGTGGATGCTATGCTTGCTACTGGATAAATAGATACTGGATGCTGGATGCTAGTTTTAATCAACTGAATAAATTGAATGAACTGGATTTGATCACATTAAACATTTATGCATTCACTCATTCAAGCATTACCCCTTTATCAAAATTATCTTTTAATAACCAATTCTTAACGACTAGTGACTGTATTGTGAATATCCAACTGCCAACAATAAAATATAGCTTACTTTTTTATGATTTCTTTTACCCGTTCTACTTTTTCAACTGTTAATGGTTTTTCCAGGTAGGTTACCACACAATCATAATCTTTGGCTTTTTCTTTATCTTCAAGGCGGATAGAAGAACTGAGCATAGCAACTTTAACTTTTCTGCAAAGCCCTCTATTGTATTTTTCATCCAGGAATTCCCATCCATCCATCACAGGCATTTTGATGTCCAAAAAAATTATATCCGGGCATCTTTTCTGAAGGTATTCACAAGCTTCCTTCCCATTCCATACCACATTTATATCTTTGAGGCCCGCTTTTTCCAAAACTATTTTTGATAGAAAATTTGCTGTTTCATCATCCTCAACAAGCAATACTTTATCCATTTTTTCAATCATTTAAATAAATTTTAAACAATGCTCCTTTTCCAGGTTTGCTATCAACTTCAATTTTCCCTCCATGCGAATCAACAATAGACTTAACAATATACATTCCAACCCCTTTTCCCTCAACATGGGTATGTAACCTTGTAAACAAGCCCATCATTTTTTTCCCAAATTTGCCGGAATCAAATCCAAGGCCATTATCTTTTATAGCCAGGCATGCCCTAGCATCAACCTTAAAGCTTTTTATCTCTATCTTCAATGCTTTATTGGGAATCCTGTACTTAACAGCATTTGTTATTAAATTCTGCATAATGCTTTTAAGGTGCACTGGCGGGTAGTTCACCTCGGGGCATGCTGAGAAATCTGCTTTTATAGTAGTTCCTGTTTCTTCCAGCCTTTCTGATATGCTCTCTTTTATTTCATTAAAAAAATCCTCAAAACAAACCAATGCCTTGCTATCCCTTAATGTTGTTTTAAAAGCAATAACATCATTTAATGCAAGCACAGTACTGTACATCTGGTGTACTGACTTTTTTAACCTAGCATATATTTCCTGGCTTTGGCTGCTTACAAACGTTTTTTCATCAATCATTTCTGCCAGGGTAGTAAGGTTGGTTAGTGGTGCTTTCAGGTCATGTGCTGCCACATACGAAAATTCCTGAAGGTCTCTGTTTGCCTGCTCCAGCTTCCTGTTGGTTTCCATTAATGCTTCTTCTGCATCTTTTTTGACAGTGATGTCAATAAATGTCCCCATAAACTGGGTGGCATTTTTATCTTTATCCATTTCAAACACAGCATCCCTTGATAAACACCACATCCAGCGCCCGTCTGCTGTTTTAAAACGGTACTCAATTTCAATTACCTCTCCATACCCTGCATTGATAACCTCCCGCATATGATCTAAAACAACCGCCCTTTCATTAGGGTGGAAAAGCCCAACAAACTCTTCCTGTGTCATCCCGTTAATATCTTCAAGGGTATATCCTGTTAAATTGGTGTATTGCTGGTTTATGTATATGTTCAAACCTTTTACCAGGTCATAAATATACATCCCATTTACAGAAAGGTCGAGTATCTTTTCTTTAAAAGCCTCGTTTTTCTTTAGCTCTTCAATACGCTCCAGTATTCTTTTATGTTCCTGGGATAATACTACATTTTCGTCACGAAGTTTTTGCAACTCATCCATGTGGGCTTCAGAGCTTTTGTGCGTTTTGGTTTCTTTATCAGTAAGCATAAAATTTCGGGTTTTGTGCTTAACAAGCAATTAAATATAAGGACTTTATATGACACATACAAGGGTTAGAATAGGGAAATAGGGAAGTGTAGGGCATATTTTATAACCTAATGTTTCGCATTTTATAACTTGAATTTTACCTTTCGTAACCTACCTGTTGTTTTTTTACCATACTTTTCCTAACTTGGGCTAACTTTAAATTTTAAAACCTTAACACGCATCATCCTAATAATGCATTCTTCTGGCTGGAATATTCACCAACAAGTTAGCTCAATTGATTTATTCAAGAACATTTTCATCAAATTGGTCAATGAATATTTATATGTTTTTTGTGATTCTTTTTCAACTCTGATTAATTACACTAAGAAATGCCTGGTTGCAACACTCAAACTAGTGGATAAACTAAAAATCTAATAGGGATAAAGTCATGCTTGGAATTGGATACATATTGCCGCTTATTGAGATAACATAGCAAATATTTATTATTATTGTATAATTAAAATTAACCACCATGGCAGAAATTTTATGCGATAAAGAACTAAAACAAATCCTAAATAAAATAATTATTGATGGAGTAGAAGAGAATATAAAACCAAACTCATATGTTTTACGGTGTGGAAAACAAGGTGAATTTATAAATACTAATAAAGAATTTGAATTTAGTTCAAAGAAAAAAGGAATAATTGTACAACCAGGACATTCAGTAGGTTTGAGCTCATTTGAAAAAATCGATTTTAGGCGAGATACTGTTCAAAAAATATTCCCTGAATGTGACTTACATGCCATTTTAAGTCCTGCCACTGATTTATCTAGAGAAGGAATTGTTGCACCCACTACTCAAGTAGATGCAGGTTTTTGTGGGTCTTTAAATTGGACTTTAACAAATACCTCAAATCTAGATAGAAGATTTTTGTTCAAAGAAAATATTTATAGGTTAACAATATTCAAACTTTATAAAAGTGAGTCTCCTGAGAATTTATATAATGGCTCATATCAACTACAAGAAGGTTACTCTAGATCAAGAAGAAAAGGTGCCCCAGTTGGAATGAGAGATGATGAATGGATTGATCCTAACAAAAATGATAGTCCAGCAAAAATTATAGATAATTTAATCAACTCTGGTTACCCGTGGAACATCTTAGGACAAAAATTAAAAATAATTGACGATCAATTTAAATCTGTAACCGAAGAATATTCAAATATAAGTGATCAAATAAATAAGCTAAATTCTGAAATTAAAGATATTTCTGCAACCTACAAGGAGCTAGCAAACAGTATTCCTAAAATAGTTAGAGAAAATTTAAGAGATGAAGCAACAGTACTACAAAATAGATGGTTAATAGGTTCAGGCACTTTAATAGTTGCTTTAATTGGTATTATTTTAACAATTTTAAGTAATAAAAGTGCTACAATCTTTTTTAAAGCAAATGGTACTTGGATTGGATTCATTTTAATAATTATTTCTATAATAGTTCTCTACTTGTCAACCAAACGAAGAGATAAAAAATAAACTACCTGTAATTATGGCAATAAAATACAGTTTAATATTTACTAAAAACTTGGGCTTTTTTCGCAATATTTATTTATTGTGGAAAGGAAAATGATCTAAAACTTTATCATACTTTAAAGTTCAGTATTTATTGTACCCAAGCCCTTCTACTTCCAAGCAAACCCCTTTCTATATCTGGCAGGAGAAAAACCTGTAACCTGATTAAAAACCCTTGAGAAGTGGTAACGGTCGGCAAAGCCTGTTTCTGAAGCTATCCTGTCAATGGTGTAGCTGGTATGGTGTAGCAAGACACAAGCTTTGTCAATGCGTTTCTTTTTTACAAAACGTTGGGGAGAGATGCCCATTTCATTTACAAACAAACGTGTAAAAGCATTGGTAGCCATATTAGCCTGGCGCCCCAATATATCATTTTTCAGGTTATGTTGCAGGTTGTTTTCTATAAACCTGGCAACTTCCTGCACGCGTTGGTCTTTAAATGCGATATTCCAGTCCGCTTTTGGGATGGTTGAGAGCAGGTCGTTTATCAATGATTGAATGACAATGGCTGAATGGTAGTCAAATTGGGTAAAATCAACACTTAATTGCTCCAAAATGATGCTGATCTTTTCTTTCAAATGGCTATTCAGGTAAAACTGGAAAATGCCCGCCCCAATGTTATCATAGGGTACTCCCAGGTTAAAATGGATAAATAAATGATAGACAATTCTTCCTTCCACAGGAAGCAAGTGCTCCAACTTGGTCTGTACACGTGTGCCCTCTAAAGCATACCCTTTTTCAGGAATTTTATTCTCAAACAAATGGGATGAATAAGAAGTATTGGGGGCAATCAGGTAAATCCTGTCGGGAAGCAGGGCTAATTCCTTATTATTGTAATTAATATATGCCCCATTATTTGCATTATAATAAATCCTCCAGAATGGGAAAGAAAGCTCTTCAAACTCCCACTTACTGAGTTTCCAATGGCGGCAACACAACAGTTGCACATTAAAATTCGGAAATTGCTGCAAAATATCTGAGGGGTCTTCCTTTACAGGTATTTTCTTTAAAGTCACCACAGACAGCCATGTTTAAAACAGATATAAAAATACAAAAACTGAACATTTTAAAAAACCCTAAGAATACTGATTTTTGTAGGTATAATAAAACGAATCTTATTTTCAAAAAAAACATTTTATACAAATTATGAAAATAAAATCAATAAAACTGGACAAACCAATAGGCAATGCTGCCAACAAAGTAACATTTGGGGTATGTGCTGCCTGCGACCCAAGGGTAGATAAAGAATCCCGTGAAAGAACCCAAAACATTATTGCAATGATTGCAGATGAGCTGGCTACAAAAGTAAAAATGCCTACTGAAGAGCATATTAATATAAATATATCCATAACATGCTGATTAATAGATATTTAACTTATAACTAGAATAAAATATCAACCTTATGTCAACGAAAGATATCGCCATTGTTTTTGATTGTGGGGCAACCAACCTGAGGGTAGTAGCAATTGATACAAAAGGAAATGCCATTGCATCACACGCTTTTCCAAATGAAACAGATGAAGACCCGAGTTACCCAGGAGGGCGCATATGGGATGTAGAAAAGCTATGGGGCAAACTTTGTGATGCTGCAAAAATTGTCACCTTTTCCATTGATACAGACAGGATTATTGGGGCAACCATTACCACTTTTGGGGTGGATGGCACATTACTTGACAAAAAAGGAAACCATTTATCACATGTTATCTCATGGCAATGTGACCGCACCCAGCCCATCATTGAAAATATCTCTAAATATATTCCTTTAGAAGAATTGTATCAAATAAGTGGTGTTTATCCTTATGCTTTCAACACCATCAATAAAATGATCTGGTATAAGGAAAACAAACCTGTTATATTCAAGGAAAGCCACAGGTTCTTATTTATGCCTTCCCTGTTTATCCATAAGCTGACAGGAGAAATGCACAATGATGTTACCATGGCAGGAACCTCTATGATGACCAGCCTTGAAAACAGGACTCTTTCCAATTCCATCCTCTCCAGGTTAGGGTTGGATGAATCATTGTTTGGTGAATTGAAAGAGCCAGGAGAGGTTGCAGGATATGTCCATGAAGCTGCATCAGGAGTAACAGGGCTACCTAAAGGGCTGCCTGTACTTTTTGCAGGGCATGACACACAGTTTGCACTATTTGGCTCAGGTGCAGGGTTAAACCAGCCTGTGTTAAGCTCAGGCACCTGGGAAGTACTGATGGCAAGGACAAAGGTTTTTAAAACATCTAATCAAGAACTTTTAAAAAAGCTTACCACTGAAACAGATGCATTGCCTCACGTTTTCAATATTGGGCAAAACTGGCTGGGGTCAGGTATCCTGGAATGGTTTCATGGGAATTTTTATCCTGAACTTTGTGGTGATAAACTTTATGAAACCATGATCAGTGATGCTGATAAAATTAAACCAGGGCAACATGGGTTGCAGGTAAACCCTGATTTTTATAAAGAAAACACCCAGGCCCCAGGTGGCAGCATATCAGGGTTAACCATTAATACCAACAGGAGCGAAATTTACAGGGCAATCCTTGAAAGCCTGGCATTCAGGTTACGTGATGGGCTGGAAGCTTTGCAAGAAGCTGGTGATTTCAAAGCTGAACATATTATTTGTGTTGGTGGTGGGTCAAAAAACAGGTTGTGGAACCAGTTAAGGGCTGATGTATGCAATACCCCAATCCAGTTAATTGGCCAAAAAGAAACAACTGTATTGGGAGCTGCCTTATTTGTATTTGCAGGTACAGGAATTTTTGACACTGTACATGATGCCAGAAAACAAATACCATATAACCCAACCATTGTAAAACCTTCAGGCAATGCCAGGGTTTACGGGGAAATCTATTCAAAACACAACTAAAACCAGTTATCAATTAATAAAAATAAGCTAATGAAATATTCTTCAGTTAAAGTTGTCCCAAAGCAATACCTCCTACCTTTTATAGTTATTACCAGCTTGTTTGCATTATCGGGCTTTGCCAATGATATAACCAACCCCATAGTTGCTGCCTTTAAAACAGTGATGGAAATTTCAAAAGTAAAACTAAAATGACAGAAAGAAACTTAAACCTGTTACATCCTCGTGATCAGATCATTATGATCATTGACAGGATATATAAAAAAGGGTTGACCACTACTTCAGGTGGGAACATATCCATTATGGACGAAAATGGGGATATGTGGGTCACCCCTTCGGGTGTTGATAAGGGTTCATTGAAGCTTACTGATATCATGCAGGTAAAACCTGATGGGACAATTATAGGCCAACATAAACCATCAATGGAATACCCTTTCCATAAAGCTATCTATGAAAAAAGGCCTGATATTAAAGCTGTAGTCCATGCACACCCACCTGCATTGGTCTCATTTAGCATTGTAAAACAGATACCCAATACCAATGTTATCCCACAAGCAAAGAAAGTTTGTGGTCCTATTGGTTATGCCAAATATTTTGTACCAGGAAGCAGGAAGCTTGGAGATTCTATATCTGAACAGTTTGAAAAAGGGTATGATGCAGTGATGATGGAAAACCATGGGGTTGTTGTGGGAAGTTCAGATCTTATTAAAGCTTATGAATGCTTTGAAACACTGGAATTCAGTTCAAGGACATTGGTCAACTCAAAAATAATTGGTGAGCCAAATTTCCTTACTGACAAACAGATTGAAGGCTTTGAACAGCAAATCCCGTTAAACCACCCACAGATGGTTTCAGTGTCACATACTTCTTCTGAAAAAGCCATAAGAAAGGAAATTCGTGATATGGTAAGGCGTGCCTGTGACCAGGGATTGATGATGAGCTCATATGGGACAGTTTCTGTGCGCTGGGAAAAGAATAATTTCCTGATAACACCCACCAATGCCATTCGCTGGGATATCCAACTTGATGACATTGTGCAGATAAAAGATGGTAAATGCGAGCCATGGAAAATACCCAGCAGGTCAACCTGGCTACACCAGAAAATATATGAGATGCATCCTGAAATTAATGCCATTATATTAACCCAGCCTGAATATTTGATGGCTTATGGCGTTACCCATAAAAAGCTGGATGTAAGGACCATACCTGAAAGCTGGATATTTTTGCAGGATATGGAGAATGTACCTTTTGGCACCCACTTTAAGAACAATGATACCATTCCTGGAAAAATATCTAAATCAAACCCTGGGGTGATCATAGAAAATGATTCTGTGCTAATGACTGGTGCTTCCCTCCTACAAGCATTTGACAGGCTGGAAGTGGCTGAATTTAGTGCAAAGTCATTGGTAATGGGTACTTCTTTGGGGGCATTCTCCCCAATGGAAGATGAGGTTATTGAGGAGCTTAGGGATAAATTTTGTTAAGGATATCTGAGTAAAATTTAAGGGTGAGTAATTCCCCTAGCTTATGAAGCAACCTCGCATTTGTCTAATATTTATGTTTATATCACTGGGTTCTTGTGATGTTTATAGGGCTATACATAATGATGTCCCATAGATTATATTTCATGAAATGTAACTATATATTTTAGCCCCCCTTTAGGGGATGGATATCATATTATCTTGGTAAGTTAAAACCTGGCTTTAAACAAGTTCAATTCAAACCATGCGTATATCTTATTTTTCATCAGCCCAAGTTTGAACATGAAAAAAGGATGGTTCAACCAGAACCATCCTTTTTTAGCAAACAAATTATAAAAAATCTCAACCAGGTTGCCTCTGCAACCTGAACTCACTACACCAGAAGCCTAGAATTACTTAGCAAAAATTCCTCTGCTTCTGTATTCCATAATCCACTATGCTTCTTACAAAGCCTATCCAATTCTGCAAATAAATGGTTTTCTTTCCCCTTTTCTGCAAAATCATCAATGGCTATCAGTGGCATTTTAATGTGGTTATATATCAGTTTTTTACCTCCAGGGATATTTGGCAGGTTCAGTGTTGTATCAATAACAGCATCAATACCCCCAATGTGGGTAACCAGGCCAGCAGGATCAAGCCCTTTGCCCATTATATCCAAGGCTTCTTTCATATCATTAGTGTTCCCTCCACTTGTACTTACAATGTGGGTAAAAGCATAATGGACATTGTAGAAATTGAGAGTAGCTTTAAAATCAGGGTTTGAAGGGCCTGCAAAAAAGTTGAGGCAGCCATCAAATGCCAGGATAGCATCAGCCTGTTCAATAACTGCAGCTACTGGAGCAAATACAAACACATCATTAAACCCTGTGCCGCCAGTTATTTCTTTTAACCCATCAGCAGGGTTATCCATTTGCATAGTGTTCACATATTTCAGTTCAATACCCTGAGATTTTGCAAATTCAACAGTATATAAACTGGCTGCCCTGTCTAGCCTTGCTTGGTCAATATCTGTCACAACCAACAAAGAAGGCTTCCTATCTGGCCTCCTAAGCACATAATTAATAGCAGCCAACCCCATGGGCCCTACACCTGCCAGGATTGCCATTTTTCCCCCATCAACAATCTCCATATCATGTACATATGAACCAGGCTTAGTATGGTAATTGGCATGCATAGCCCCTATCACACATGATAAAGGCTCAGATAAAGAAGCTGGGTAATAGCCTTCTCCACTATAAGGCAGCAAACAGCCTAATTCCATTACCTCTTTTGGGATAATTACATAAGTGGCATCACCTCCAATGTATTTATAAGAATACCCTGGTGCACTTAACACCCCCACAGGGCCATCTTCATAATTTAGTGCAGGCTGGATAGAAAACTTATCACCCGCTTTGAACTGCCCTCCCCACTTGGCTCCTACTTCAACCAGTTCGCCTGCAAACTCATGCCCAATTATGATAGGCTCTTCATATACATTATCAGGAATCCTTTTGTGTGCTGTTCCCTGGCTGGCTGCTTTATATGATGACATACAAATAGAATCACATACTACTTTTGCCAATATTTCATCTTCTTTGATTGGTGGCAAATCAAATTCTTCTAACCTTAAATCTGATTTATCATATAGCCTAACTGCTTTTGTTCTCATTTATAAGCCTCCCTTAATCCCTCCTATTGGAGGGAGATTCTTTAATTTTCTTTTTAGGGCTAAAGTCCTGTTCAATCAAGCACTTCTCTTAGTAATCAATACTAATTACGACTATCTATTTCAACATCTCTTGTCCACCTGTTACAGGGATTGCTTGCCCTGTTTCATACTCTTGCTCCATGACATAGTACACAGCCCTCATTACATCAATCACCCTGCAACCACGCCTTGCAGGAACCTGTGCTTCATAGAAGCTTTTAACATCTTCAATGGTTTTGGCCCCTTTCACTTTCCCTGCTTTCAGGTATTGTATAAAAAGCCCTGTTTTAGGGTCACTCCATAAGGGACCATCAAAAAAGTTGCCTGGGCAGATTGAATTTACTTTCACCCTTGAAGGCATTAGTTCCAATGCAAAAGACTGGGTAAGGCCAATACCTCCAAATTTTCCTCCTGCATAAGCAAAGTTTTTATTGCTGCCTTTTAAGCCTGACTTGGAATTTATCTGGATGATATCACCAAAATAGCCTTCTTTATAGGCAGTTTGCAATTTCAGTACTTTTGATGCTGCTTTTGCACAATAGAAATAGCCTGCATAATTTACCTTAGTCATCAGTTCAAATGTCTTTGGGTCCATTTCATCTAACCCACCTGCACGCAAAATACCTGCATTTGAAATGAATACATCAAAACCACCAAACTGGCATATAGTTTCATATACCAGATTTTCAACTGAAGAATAGTCAGAAACATCAACTTTCACAAAACAGGCTCTTTTACTGCTAGTTGCCTGGTTCAGTTGAGCTGCAAACTCTTCCCCTTTTTCCTGGTTAATGTCTGCAATGACCACATTTCCCCCATCATTAATAAAGCACTCTACAAGGCCTCCTCCAAATCCCTGAGCACCCCCTGTGATAATGGCAGTTTTCCCTGTTGCCCTACCTGGTTTCACGTCTACCTCAGTACAATTACCAGTTTCCAGCAGCTCATCCAGTTGTTCAGATGTTTGGGCTATTGCAGCCAACCCAAGCCCTTTCAATAGGATCAAACCAGGGAAATCCCCATTTTCAGCTTTATATTTTTCAACTCCTTCATTTACTGCAAGGATAACTTCTTCAGGACTCAGGTTACCATCAACTTCAATGTGTGGAGCAGCTTTTCCTGCCCCTACAATCCTGGCTACTTTTACCTTATCTCCTGAAAGCACCATCCTGATTGCAGGAAGTATTTCTGTTATCTTTTTGTCAACCATTATTCTTTATAAGCTTTACAAAATTTATTAAAATACCATGCCAGCACTGCCTGCCCAAGGATCACAAAGTCATTCCTCTTTTCAGTACTGGCCACCCCATCTGAATCAACATACCCCTCTTCACCTTGTGCCACAAGGTACTGGTGTGCTGCAACCACACATGCCCCTTTATTCCCAATATCTTTCAGGGTATCATCTAAAACTGCGCCTCCACTTGCAGTTACATTCAGTGGGATCAATTCAGGAGTGTTATGTTCTGTTCCAAAGGTAACTACCATCCCATTCCACCAGAAAAAGGCAGCATACTCTTTCAGTAATTCCAGGTTATTCCTCCCAGGGATAAACTCCATGGAATAGATTCCCCTTTGCTTTAACTTTTCCAGCAATTTTTCTTTGTTTTCCTCAAAATCTGTGTAATTCTCGTTTTTATCATCAGCCAACACAGGATAAGTAGGAATCCCCCCTGCATTCAGGATCATTTGTTTTACCTCTTCCACATCTAAAAATGCTTTTGGGCTTTCTTCAACAAATGCACTCCCTCCAGCCTTTAACAGGTTTGCCCTGATCTCATTTTCCATGGCAGCATAATCATCAAAACCTGCATTTACAGGTTTCTCTCCATACAACTGCTGGAAAAACTTAAACCTTGCAGACCCTTTTTTATAAGTGTGGTATGCTTTAATCCTCAATGCTTTTGCAATGTGCCTTTCGCGCACCTGGCTTTTGGCATATTTTTCAAGTATCTCTTTTATGCTGATATGGAAACCTGCTTCAATATTATCCAATAAGCCATTGGTTTTTGCTACCATTTCATCCACCTGGTGCATGGTTTCTTCTATCACCACCTTAAGTTTTGAAGTATATGGCTCATCAAGTTTTGCAGGAAATGCAAGCCCTTTACCCGAAAGGTATGTCCTTCCAGGGTTGTTTGGGTCATTTACACGCACCCCTTTTTTCTGGTCTTTGGCATTTAAACCAATGTACTCAATATTGAAAAGAGGGAATACCTGGCTTTTTACAGCTTGTGCATAAAACTCTTCATACCCTTCTGTTGTATAAAAATCATTGATACCCAGAACATTCACTCCTTCATTCTTAGCTATCTGGAAAATTTGCCAAATATCAGTAAATGCACTAAATGAATAAGGGGTGTGGATATGGGCATTGCAATTCAAGCCTTCCTGGTTTAAATTTTCATTTACAAACCAGGATATTAAATCCAGTTTTTTAGGAAAGTTTGCTAAAAAGTTCATTTTATATTATTCCAGCTGCCTTTTTGTTGATAAAGGAAAGTTGAGGCTTACGTTAACGCCCCAACTTTTCCAACTCAAATCTCCATCTAAGGCAAAACTCAATTAAATTCCTTTTTTACTTCTTCTTATTTTTTCAGCATTTGTGAAATTATTCTTCACCACATGCCCTTTTAAAGGCACTATTTTTTCATGTATGGCATCTATCATCCAATCTGCTGTTGGGAAAAAATAATCTTCCAATTCATAAGCTGGTGTAATCCAGTTCCTTGACCCAACAACAACTGGAGGTGCATCCAGTTCATCAAATGCCATTTCAGTAATATTTTGCGCCATATCCTTCAGGAAAGACCCCCTTTCATTGGCATCACTGGTAAGCAATATGTGCCCTGTTTTCTTCAATGATTCAATCACAGGCTCATAATTGAAGGGTACCAATGAACGTGCATCAATGACCTCAGCAGACATGCCATATTTTTCTTCCAATATTTTAGCTGCTTCCAGTGCCCTGTAAAGGGTAGCTCCAATAGAAACAATGGTGATATCTTCCCCGGCCTTTTTCACATCAGGCTCGCCAAAAGGTATTTCATAATACCCTTCAGGTACACCACCTTCATGGAATTGTTCCCCTATGTCATAAATTCGTTGGCTTTCAAAGAAAACCACAGGATCAGTCCCTTGCAAGGCAGCATTCATCAGCCCTTTAGCATCATAAGGTGTTGCAGGGAAACATACTTTCAACCCTGGTATGTGAGCCACCAATGAAGACCAGTCTTGTGAGTGCTGAGCCCCATATTTTGAGCCAACAGAAACCCTGATAACCACAGGCATTTTGATCACATTCCCTGACATAGCCTGCCATTTGGGCAACTGGTTAAATACTTCATCACCACAACGCCCAAGGAAGTCACAGTACATAATTTCGGGGATCACCCTACCACCACACATTGCATAGCCAATGGCTGTACCAATGATGGATGCTTCAGAAATAGGTGAATTAAATAAACGTTGGTAAGGTAATGCTTCTGTTAGCCCCCTGTACACTGCAAATGCACCACCCCAGTCACGGTTTTCTTCACCATAAGCTACCAGGGTTGGGTCTTTATAGAACCTGTCAGCAATTGCTTCAAACAGCCCATCCCTCAGTTGGTATTGTTTGATCTTTGAATATGGTTTCCCATCAGCATCAAAGGCAAAACGCTCTTTTTTAGCTATTTGCTTCACCCTTGGGTTCTCTTCCATTGGATGGTTTACCACAACAGAAGCTTCTTCCATTTTATCCAGTCCAGTATCTGAGAACATCATATCCCCAATTAGCTCAGGGTGTTTTTCCAAGTCCATCCTTGGTGATACCTCATCATCAATAGCCAACTCCATGGCATATTTCATGAGGTTCTTAATATCTTCATTAATGCTATTAAGTTCATCTTCAGTAGCTATCCCAGCTTTTACCAACTCTTGCCCATAAGATGCTATACAATCTTGTGCTTCCCAAGCTTCTACCTCTTCTTTTGACCTATATGAAGAAGCATCAGAAGGAGAATGGCCACTGTACCTGTACGTAAGAACATCAAGCAATACCGGCCCTTTCTTTTGCTCAAGTAGTTCCATTTTCCGTTTGTAGGCATCAATTACAGCCAATGGGTTATACCCATCAACACGCTCGGCATGCATACTTTCGCGGTTTACCCCTGCTCCAATCCTTGCAGCCACATCATACCCCATGGTTTCGCCAGAGGTTTGCCCCCCCATACCATACTGGTTATTCATGATATTGAAAATAATAGGTAGGCCTCCTTTGTAAGCTCCTTCCCATAACTGGTCGAATTGGTCCATAGCAGCAAATGACAACCCTTCCCAAACAGGGCCACAAGCCATTGAAGCATCACCAATGTTGGCCACTACAATACCTTTTTTCTGGTTTACCTTTTTGTAAAGGGCAGCTCCTACTGCAATATCACCAGAACCACCTACAATGGCATTGTTTGGATATACCCCAAAAGGTGTAAAAAAGGCATGCATTGAACCTCCCAACCCTTTGTTAAACCCAGTTTCGCGGGCAAAAATTTCAGCAAGGGTTCCATATACCAAAAATTTACGTGCAAGTTCATACACACTTCCTTGATGGCCTTTGGAAACAATTTCCAATGTTGTGCCACCAAAGAATTTGTGCATGATATCTAAAAGTTCATCTTCTGAGAGCTTATTAACAGCTGACATCCCTTTGGCCAGGATTTCACCATGTGACCTGTGGGAGCCAAAAATAAAATCGTTAACATCTAAATAATAAGCCATACCCACTGCTGCAGACTCTTGCCCAATGGAAAGGTGTGCGGGGCCAGGGTGGTTATAGGCAATCCCCTCATATTCACCACGTGTTTTTATCAGGTTCAACATGGTTTCAAATTCGCGGATCAATTGCATATCATGGTAGATGCTAACTAATTGTTCCTTTGAAAAATTTGCTTTCTCCTCTTCTATGCTCTTATTGTATTGGTTAACAGGGATTTCTTTAAATTTTATTTTCCCTGATTTCCTTACCTCCAGAGGATCAATAAATTGTGACTTTGGCATGATTTTTTATTTTTTATAATTTATTTTTCTTATTTCAATTATCATCAATATTTCTTATTACCCAATCCTTTAAGGATTTTATACCATGAATTTAATGCTGGAATTCAAAAATGCTTTCTTTAAAAATCTCAGAAACTGTTGGGTGTGGGAATACCACTTCCTCCATCTCTTTAAGTGTCATCTCAGCCTCAATAGCTATACAGGCTCCATAGATGATCTCACTGGATGGGTTTCCCAGCATATGGACACCTAATACTTCTCCATATTTATCACCTACCAGGACTTTACACAGCCCACTGCCTCCTTCATTTTCAGCAACAAACCTTCCTGCATAAGCCATGGGCAGCTTAACTACTTTATAAGCAACCCCTTTTTCTTTTGCAGCTTCCTCAGTGAAGCCAACCCCCGAAATTTCAGGGTTGGTATACACTACCCCAGGTATAGCATTGTAACGCATTTGGTCACTCCTGCCTACCAGGTTGTTTACCACTACTTCACCTTCCCTGCTAGCTGTATGCGCTAACAATGAAAAGCCTGTTACATCACCTGCTGCATATACATTGGGAATGTTGGTACGCAATTTCTCATCTACTTTTATGCCTCCTCTGTACAGTTCGACCCCCAGGTTTTCTAACCCAAAGCCTTGCACAACAGGCTTACGCCCAACACTTACCAATATTTTTTCTCCTTTTATGGATTCTTCTTTCCCTTCTTTTTCAAATATTACCTCATTGCCATTGACTTTTACAACTTTAGATGAAAGATGGAATGTAATGCCTTTTTTAGCATACATTTGGCGCAACATGGCACTCATTTCCTTATCCATCCCAGTCAATATCTCATCCAACATTTCAATGACAGTAACCTCGGTACCCAGGCTGTTGAAAAAGCTGGCAAATTCCATCCCAATTACACCTCCGCCAATTATCACCAATGATTCAGGTTTTTTATCCAGTTCAAGGATTTCCCTATTGGTAAGTACCACATCTCCAGGCTGGCCTAGCCCGGGGATTGGAGGCACAAAAGCCTCAGAGCCTGTACATA
The DNA here is from genome assembly GCA_028282705.1 of Prolixibacteraceae bacterium. Classification (GTDB taxonomy): domain Bacteria; phylum Bacteroidota; class Bacteroidia; order Bacteroidales; family Prolixibacteraceae; genus JABMQB01. Next base: position 20,434 of record JANQHI010000073.1, read on the forward strand.
TCAGTACATTTTCTGCCATATATTCTTTTTCATTGGCACTGATTTTAATGCCACCTTCAGTTTTTCCAAGGATTTTAGCTTCACCAATGACTGTCTCAACTTTGTGCATCTTCATTTTCGCACCTACCCCACCTATAAGCTTTTTCACGACTTTTTGCTTCCTTTTCATCATTTTTGAAAAGTCAAAAGCCACTTCTCCCACATCAATACCATATTTACTGCCCCCTTTGGCAGTGTCTAATACTTTTGCACTATACAGTAGGGTCTTTGTTGGGATGCATCCCTCATTGAGGCATACTCCCCCCAGTTCTTTTTTCTCGAACAATACTACTTTTAACCCTTTGGCCCCAGCGCGTTCTGCTGCCACATAACCTCCAGGTCCTGCTCCTACAATTGCCAGGTTATACATGATCTATATCCTTAATATTCAATTTCCAGGTTTTCAATCTCAACAGCTATTTGCTTCAGGAACCTTGTTGCTTCCCCACCATCAATTGCCTGATGGTCATAGGTAAGGCTCAGCCCCATGTAAGGCACAAACCCATATGCCCCATTCCCCAGGTCTTTAGGCCGTGGTACAATGGTATTCACACCAAGTATGGCTACCTGTGGCAAATTAATAACAGGGGTAAACATTTCAACCCCATAGTTCCCCAGGTTTGAAACAGTAAAGGAAGCTGCTTCTGAAGAAATAAGTTCAGGGTCAATGCTTCCTTCCCTGCACAATGTGGCTATTTGCTTGGCCTGGCTTGCTAACCCTGCTATTGAAAGGTCATCAGCATTTTTAATGGCAGGAACCATTAACCCCCTTTCTGTATCAACAGCAACCCCAAGGTGTACTTTATTAAAATACTTGACACTATCACCCAGGAAATGGGCATTAGCCTGAGGGAATGCTTTCAGGGCTTTGACAACTGCATGGCATACCATATCATTAATGGTAATATTGGGTGCCCCTTCAGTAGCTTTAATTTTTTGCCTTAGCTCCATGATCCTCCTGGCATCAGCCCCCAGATGGTGTGTAAGCTGTGCAGAGTTTTGCAAAGAAGCATGCATGGCTTTGGCTATCAACTTCCTTATATTAGGTAATTTTTTAATTTCAAAATCTTCACCATAAACTGGGTTTACAGTCGCTAGGTCAGCAGCCTTTACAGCCCCTCCTAAACCACTTCCTGAAGCAACTGGCTGCAAGCCTTCTTCCTTCATAACTTCTTTAGCCAGTGGTGTAGTTTTAGGTGCTTTTGCCAGGTATGCTTCCACATCCCTTTCTATAATCCTGCTTTCAGGGCCTGTCCCCTGTATGGATTCATAAGGTACTGCTTTGCCCTCTGCCAGTTTTTTGGCTCGTGGGGATATTTTCACTTTCCCATTAACTTCAGAAGGTGCTGCTGTTATTGGTACCTCAACTACGACTTCCTCTTCTGCTTTTTCTTGCTCCTTTCCTGCTTCTTCAACAGGTTTTGATGTTTCCTCTTTTGCTTCAGCCCCATCTCCTTCCAGCATACCAACAATGTCTTCGCCAGGCTGACCAATAATTGCAATATTCTGCAAAACAGGAACTTCATCACCCTCTTCACACAATACTTTTAAAAGGACTCCATCTTCTTTTGCCTCTTCTTCAAATGAAGCCTTATCAGTTTCGTAAGCAAACAAAGCCTCCCCTTTTTTTATTTCATCACCCTCATTTTTAAACCACTCAGTAAAAATGCAGGATTCAACAGACTGCCCTTGCCTGGGCATTATCACAAATGTAGCCATACAATGTTAAGTTTTTACAACAAAGCTACATAGCACTACTTGTATATACAAGTTAATTTAATGTTTTTTATTAAATCACTACTAATCAGTAGTTTAAATATATTTACAAGTTGAATTGTATTTACAATTAATTTTTAATATATTTACAACTTCAATATAATACCAATAATTTTTGTTGTTATTTTGTTTCTTTATTTTACGTTTTAAATCTTTATAGATGAAATCAAAATTTCATATCCCACAACACAAGCTTGTTTATGAGACATTAAGGAAGCATATCAATGAAGGGATTTATGTAAAAGGAGACATCCTGCCATCAGAGAATGAGCTTTGTGTAACACACCAGGTGACCAGGCCTACCATCAGGAAAGCACTATCAAGGTTGGTACATGAGGGTTACATTAAAAAGAAACAAGGCAAAGGAAGCATTGTGATGGGTCATCCTAAAGGTGTTGGCATATTGTCACTTACAGGTACAACATCAGCAGTTGGAAAAGAAAACCTGGTTACAAAAATTATTGTAAAACCTGAGATAAAGAATTGGGAAACTGCCTTTTCATATCCTCTCAGGGGAGATGAAATTGAGGTTGGGTGTTTTTATTTTGAAAGGTTAAGGGTACTAAATAAACAACCTGTTTTTTATGATATCACCATGATACCCAATAGGAACCTTCCAAGGTTTACCAGCAGGAACTGGGAAAATAAATCATTGTATGATACACTCAGGACCATATACCAAATAGAAATAATAGGTGGAGAACAAAGGCTTATGGCCATAACTGCTGACGAGAAGCTCCAGAAGTTTTTTAATGTTAAACCAGGGCATCCTGTGCTACAAGTAGACAGGAGGCTTGAAACCAATAGGGATGGGTTCTTTATTTATAGCCAGATATTTTGCGACTCTACCAAAAGCCCTTTGTATAGTACATTCTAGCTGGATGCTGGATTCAATCAATTGAATTAATTGAATAAACAGAGTAAACTGAATTAGTAAACTTGTAACTAGGTGATTTAGTTATTGAATAATCAAGTATATACATAAATCAACTAGGGTTGGCAATTTTAAACTATTCTTGCATTTCACTATTCTTGCATTCAGGCATTAAATCTTTTCTTTCCAAAAAACTCAATATTTCCTCTAAAATACTAATTACTGATCACAGGATACTAGATGCTGGATATAAAAAATAGGGCATGCAAATTTGCAGTTTAATTTATTTGGTATTTATTTTATATAAACAAAAAACAGAAAAAGCCATGGATAAAATAATCATTGAATCTACCACCCTTAACTGTCTAAAAGAAAAGGCATTTGAGCTATTTATAACAAATAAAGGGTTAGAAAGCTGGCTGACTGTCAAAGCTGATGTGGAGCCTTATGTTGGAGGGAAATATGAACTGTTTTGGGAGCCTGATACCCCTGAAGATAACAGCACAATAGGCTGTAAAATCCTTGCCATAGTTAAACCAAACTACCTGAATTTTGAATGGAAAGGACCTAAACATTACAAACACTTTATGAATGATGCCCAGCCTTTGACCAACGTAACAGTCATTTTTACTGCTAAAGCCAACCAGACCATGGTAACGTTAATCCACACTGGCTGGAGGGGCACAAGTGATTGGGAAGAAGCAAGGCAATATTTTATAAATGCCTGGAAAGGGGCGTTTAAACAGCTTGAAGAATTGGTGAATGGATAAGTTAATGAATGAGTGATTTTGTGATTAGGTAGAAATAAACATAATATTATATATTGCCTACTAAACCAACTACTAATCCAAGGTTTAAAACCACCTTCCAAATCCTAATATTAACATGCCTTTGTTTCAATCCCCCAACTTTCTAAAATTATTACTTAAATTAGCATGGAATTAAAAAACCATATCTTTTGAAAAGGTCAATCAGGCATTTACCCATAGAAAAGCAGGATGAGCTAAACCAAATTGCTTCTTTTGTAAGGGAAACCAGGGAGGTTGAAATGATTATCTTGTTTGGCAGCTATGCACGTGGCAACTGGGTAGAAGATACTTATACTGAAAATGGCACTACATATGAATACAAAAGTGACTATGACCTGTTGTTTGTGGTTGATAGTGAGGAGAAAGCCCACCATTACAAAGCTGCCAAGGTACTAAAGCAGAAGATATTAAGGAATACAAAGCCCAACACTTCTGTTAATGTAATTTATCATGGAATTGACTACCTGAACAGTGAGATCAAAGCTGGCAACTATTTTTTCACAGATATTGTAAAAGAAGGGATAAGGCTTTACCATAGCAGGAAATTTGTATTGGCTAAACCTGAACCCATGGATAAAAACAGGGTCACCAAAGCCAGGCAATACTACAACCAATGGATTGAAAGTGCCTATGTTTTTGAGGACTTTTTCCAGTATGGGTTTAAAAAAGGAAATTTAAAAGAGGCTGTTTTCCAGCTTCACCAAGCTGCTGAACGTTACTACACAACAGTGCTTTTAGTATATACTGATTATAAGCCTAAAACGCATGACCTGGAAGACCTGCACAACAAGGCTTGCAAGCAGGATGCCAGGTTTAAGGCTGTGTTCCCCAGGAAAACTGAAAAAGAGGAAAAGATGTTTACCTTGCTTAAAAAAGCCTATATAGACTCACGGTATAAAGCAGGGTACACAATTGAAAAAGAAGAGTTGGAATACTTATCTGAAAGGGTTAACCTGCTGAAAAAACTTGTGGAAGAGGTTTGTGGGCAGAAGATCAGTAATATTTCAATCTAGATACTAGATACTGGTTGCTGGATGCTTGTTTAATCAACTGAATAAATTGAATGAATTGACTAAACAGAATGCATGATTTGATGAATGAGTAAATGCATGAACGGAATAAGAAGACAATTTTCAACTATTTATGCATTGCAATATTCTTGCATTCAAGCATTAAACCTTTTCTTTCTACAAAGCATAATTTCCTCTAAATAATAAGGACTTAAAACTGGTTGCTGGATACTGGATGCTAGTTACTGGATGTTGGTTATTAAATATTAAAAGTTGTTTATTGAATATTCTTTTTAAACAACCTCCTTGTCATTGTAAAGCAATACCATTCCCCTTGTAAAGGTAGAGACTCTTTTACTGTATATGTAGCAAAACTCCATACTGGAGCTGATTACAAAGAAATAACTTTTGCTTATTAAAAATTTATTCCCTAATTTCAACAAAAATTAACTTTAAAACCTTGACGCACATGATCCTGGCATTGCATTCTTCTGGCAAAAACAGCCAACAAAAAGCATCAATAGTTTCATTTTTTTTGTAATATAACCATTAATATTTGATGAAAAAGAAAAATTTTATTTACAGTGAAAACTCTACTTGCTTAATAGACAATAATATTATCTATGAGCATTTTCAAGAAGAAATAACAAGAGTTTTAGATAAATTTCATGACTTCAATAAAAAAACAAAACCTGTAAGAAAGTCAGGTAAGGCTAACATTGGATTAAGAAAAGAAGATGTCGAGTTTTTCAAAGAAGTTTACTGTCCTGCAAAGCCATTGAGAACTATTCATGAAGTCAGAGAAAAAATATTTAGAGACATTAATCCAGATGAAATTGGTCAAGATGAATGGGAGCTAATAATTTTTGCGACTTCTCTTGAAAACGCCTATCTAAATGATAGAATGCTATTTGTAAAAGGGAAAGTTGGTGAAGGAAAATCAAGTATAGTAAATTATGTTTTCAAATATCTATATCATACAAAAAAATCATTTGCAAGTAAAGTATTTCCAATTGTGGTTAATTGTCAAGGACTTAGAAATAAATTAAGAAAATCTAAATTAGAGAAAAGCAATATAGACGAATTTTTAATTTCTATGATTGCAACAAAATTAAAAAATAAATTAGGAAGTATTATAGCTCCTGATAATGAACATTTTTGGAACTGGTATGCAGAATCATTTGACAATACAAGTTATCCAACTGACATCCTATTCATACGAGATATCGATAATAAGAAATTATTTGAGCTACGAAAAAAGGAATATGAATCTGAATATTTTTATATGAATGTAGCATATTATATCTCTGAAATTCAAAAAAAAGAAATAATTATTGTATTTGATAATATTGATCCATTCGAAATTGAAATAATTGTTGATTTTTTTTGGTTTTCAAAAAATTTAATTGACAATGGACCTTTTAAAATCATTTTACCAGTACGAGAGGATACTTATAGTAAACTCATAAAGGGGATTGAAGAAATTAAAATTGTTGAAAAAATTGAACTATCGACAGATTTAGAAAAAATACTTTTAAGAAGATGCGAAGTAATAGATAAATCAATTGAAAAAAACAAAAGTAAAAAACCATTTATAATTCAAATAGGAAACAAAAAATATGAATACAATAAAGAATCAATAAAATATGTAAAAAATCTAATCTCTGCAATTACATCAAAATCAGGAACAAATACCATTCTTACTTTTGCAAAAAGAAACGTTAGAGCAGAACTTCAATTGCTAAAAATCGTCTTGTCATCAGGTCTGATACCACTAATTTCTTTCGGAAAGGTTCTTACAAATTCAAATTTTGAAAAAACATTATCAAATGAATATGTTATTCCTCCTGAATTTATTGTTCAAGCCCTTGTCACATTTGGGTATGGAACTTTTATAACTAAACAATCAAAAAAAAATAAAATACCAGGTGTTATTAATATCTTGAGTAATGCTGATCATATTTATCCTTCACAAATTTTTATCAAACTTATGATATTAAGTTATCTAAATAGAAATGGAGATAGAGAAGGTCAACCAAAGCAACAAATAGTAGAATTATTTAAAAGCTGTATTGAAAATATGCCTAATAAAAAGTCTCTTTTAGACTCATTTTATTATTGTTTATACAGATTATTTAATGTTGGGCTTTTAACATCTCCCGACATTCATTGTAAGCTTCCCCTTTTCAGAACCAGCTAAAAGTAGTAAAAATTCATTTTTTTGTTAATCCAAATTCTGAAAGCTTTTTCAGTGTGATTTTTGGTT
>JANQHI010000023.1 GCA_028282705.1 Prolixibacteraceae bacterium
TGAATTTTAGCATTCTAAAATACACACATGAGAATGATTAAATTCATAGGGAGTTCCATCTTATACCATCGAGAAATAAAAATTTAATAAGATGAAAAACAAGAATAAAGTTTTTAATAGTTTGTTTTGGAGGATATCAGGTGTATTCCTGATCATAATGGCAATTTTGGCTGCATTAATGATTCGTTTATCAGTGAATTACTCCAATAGCTATTTTTCTGAAGCCCAACAAAGGATTAATGCTAATATTGCTGAAGGTGCATTGAAAGAAGTTAACCCATTTTTTATTAATGGGGAAGTTAACAAAGAAGCAATCCATACCATTATGCATTCAATGATGGCTGTGCACCCTAGCATTGAAGTTTACCTGCTGGATACTGATGGCAAGATACTAACCTATGTGGTTCCTTATAAGGAAGTTAAATCAAACCATGTTAAGCTTAAGCCTATCCTTGAATTCATTGAAAATAAATCATCCATATATATTAAAGGGGATGACCCCAGGAATCCTGGTGAGGAAAAAGTATTTTCTGCAGCCCCAATCTATGATGAGCAGGTTTTAATGGGATATTTATATATTATCTTGGCCAGCCAGGAATATACTACTACAATGACCATTTTACAGAATAGTTTTATACTGAAGTTTGGAACCAGGACCATGCTCCTTATTTTTTTATTTGCAACCATTGCAGGTTTTATTTCCATTTTATTTATTACAAGGAACCTAAATCATGTGATGAAAGTTGTTCGCGATTTTAAAGAAGGTAATCTGGGAGCTAGGATACATGTTCGTTCAAAAGGAGAGGTAAGGCAACTTGCTGAAACCTTTAACAGCATGGCAGGGACAATTGAGGATAACATTGAGGAGCTTAAAAGTGTTGAAGCACTTAGGAAAGAATTGATAGCCAATGTGTCTCATGACCTAAGGAGCCCTATAGCTTCTATACAAGGGTTTGCAGAAACCATTTTAATAAAAAAGGATTCCATAAAAAAAGAAGAACTTCACAGGTACTTAAAAGCCATTGAAAATAACACACAGAATTTAAATAAGCTTGTTAATGACCTGTTTGAACTTTCAAAACTTGAAACCAATTCACAAAAAGTGTCCCCAGAACCAACACAATTAGCAGAACTGGTACAAGATGTAGCTGAGAAATTTAGGATACTGGCTCAAAAGAAAAGTATTAGCATCAATACCATTTATTCAAAAAACCTTCCTTTGGCATTTGTTGATATTTCACTTATTGACAGGGTCTTTCAAAATATTATAGATAATGCAATTAAATATTGCAAAGAAAGTGATAGCATATTAATTGAACTGGATGTACAACAAGATGAAATACAAGTCAGGGTGAAAGATACAGGTGCTGGCATATCAGAAAAAGACCTTCCCCATATTTTTTCACGTTACTACAAGGGGGCAGAATCTGATTCTTTTGCAAAAGGAAGTACAGGGCTTGGCTTGGCTATTGTCCGAAAAATTTTGGAACTGCACAACTCAACCATCAAAGTTTTTAGTGAACTCAATAAAGGAACCACATTTGAATTTGGGTTGCCATTGTATAAAGCCTCATAACATTGTAATTATTGTTTGTTAAACCACTTAAAAGGTATTCATTACCAACCATGTAAGCCATAAAATTTCAAAATACACCTCCAACTTTCTTTATGATACTTTTATTAGATTCCTGTGATACTTCCGTGATACTCTTTTATGATTTTTGAAACATAAAGTTGTAATCAATTAAATAATAAGTATCATAAAATGAGCATGAGAACAGAATTCATACTAATAAGTAATGATCGAGGCATGCGAATTACCTGCCTGACGACTGGCAGGCATATGATACCTTTTAAAAACTTAAAAATTTAAATCATATGAAAAAATTAGTTTTTTTAGTATTGTGTGTAGGAGTGATGGCAACATCATGTATGGAAGATGATGACATGCCCCAAGAGAACATCTTAAAGTTGAATATTTCAGGGTTGGAAAACTTAGGTCCTGATTATGCTTATGAAGGGTGGATAATTGTGAATGGGAATGCTATTTCCACAGGTGTTTTTACTGTAAACAACCAGGGAAATATGTCTGCTACAAAGTTCATGTTAAATGAAGAAGATTTAGAAGATGCCTCCACTTTTGTGTTAACTATTGAACCATCGCCTGATAATGATGCAGGTCCCAGTGCTGTTCATGTTTTGGCAGGAGATTTTTCAGGGACTTCAGCATCTTTAACTGTTGGGCATCAGGCAGCATTAGGAAACGATTTTTCTGGAACTTCAGGGAAATACATCCTGGCTACCCCAACAACTACAACCACTGCAGATGAATTAAGTGGAGTTTGGTTCCTTGACTTAGGGTCTGGTTCGCCAATGGCTGGGTTGCAAAACCTTCCTGACCTGCCCAATGGCTGGGTTTATGAAGGCTGGGTTGTTGTTAATGGCCAGCCTGTTACTTCAGGAAAATTCTCAAAAGCTGATATAGCTGATGATTCAGCTCCTTTTAGTGGGTCAGATAGCAATGGACCACCATTCCCTGGAGAAGACTATGTAATGAATGCACCAGCTGGCTTAACATTTCCTACTTCGTTGGCTGGAGGAAAAGCTGTTATTTCAATTGAGCCTGATCCTGATAACAGCCCAAACCCTTTTACATTAAAACCATTGGTAGGAGATATTCCTTCAAATGCTTCTGACCATGTAACATATGACATGGGAATCAATATTGCTGGATTCCCTCAAGGGACTGCAATCAAATAAAAGGTTTAATGGCATTAAGATTTTATAAGGATACCTGTTAGGTGTCCTTTTTTATTTAACCAATTTTGAAATAGCTTTAAACCCTATTGCTGCTGCGCTTCTGGTTAGCTCAAACAGAATAGACTCATAAGATGCCATCATAATATTCTCGTGGCGGAAACGCTCTTTTGCCAATTCAATATTCTCAGGAGTACGCGAAGAAATACAATCCACTACAACAATAGGGTTTAAGCCAGCATCTTTAATGTCAATAGCTGTTTGTAACACACACACATGTGCTTCAATACCACAAATGACAATATTTTTAAAACCTTGTTTTTTTATGTGGGAAAAAATTTCCTGGTCATCACAGCAACTAAAATCCCTTTTTTCAAAATAGGAAAACTCATTGAAACATGACCTGACCTCTTCAATGGTTTCACCCAATCCTTTGGTATATTGTTGGGTAATGGTTAAAGGGACAGAAAGCTCGTTTAATCCATTAACCAGTATTTGGACATGTTTTAATAGCTCTTCTTTTTTGTGCATTACAGGAAACAACCTCTCCTGAATATCTATTACCAACCCACAAATATCTTCTTTCAATATCCTCATTTCCCTTTTTTTTCTAACCTGCTTTGCCTTCTAGATTTATCTCCCAGGTAACCTCCATGATGGCGTTTTGCATATTCCTCATTGCTAAAATTGATTTTCTTCATCATTGCTACCACAAGGGAGTCGCCAATAACAGTCATTATGGTGGTTGAAGTGCTGGGTGTCAAGCCCAATGGGCAAACTTCCTTAGGGTTGCCAGTATGTAAAAAGGCATCAGCTGATTTTGCCAGCTCACTTTCAGGGTTTCCTGAAATAACAATTAAGGGAAGCCCTTTGTAAAGGTTGTCAGCCAATTCAACCAATTCCAATATTTCCCTGGTTTTCCCTGAGTTGGAGATCAATAGCAACACATCATTTTTTTGCACAACACCTAAGTCTCCATGCTGAGAGTCACTGGGGTGCAGGAAAACTGCAGGAGTACCTGTTGAACTGAAAGTGGTTGCCATGTTAAGGGCTATCTGCCCAGCTTTGCCCATACCACTAGCAATGAGTTTCCCATTCAATTCATGCACATGTTTGTAGATGATCTCTAATGCTTTATTAAATTCACCTGTAACAGGTATATTCCTAATAGCCTGAGCTTCTTGCTCAAAAACCCCTTTTATGATATCCAACATTTCCTGAGTTTGATTATTATTCTTAGCTGATCATTTTATCTATGCAAATTTAATAATTGTTGCTTATTATAGTAAATAAATTAGGTTGATCTATGTTTGATAAAACGTATTTATAACTTTATATCTTGGTAAAAATATCTTCTTTTTGATGTGCCTAAAACTGTTTAAAGTCATAAAAACCAAGGCATTTAAATGATTATTTTCTTAAATATATTTAATACTTTTGACACGTCATATTATTATTTCATAATCATATTTAGAAAATGAAAATTCACGAATACCAAGCCCGAAATTTATTCAGGAAGTACGGGATTCCTGTGCCGGATGATGTATTATGTTACACGGTAAAAGATGTAGAAGATAATATTAAAGATGATGGCAAACTAAAGGTTGTCAAAGCCCAAGTACATGTTGGTGGCAGGGGAAAGGCAGGTGGTGTAAAGCTTGCAAAAACCAAGGCTGAAGCAGTTGAAAAGGCAGGGCAGATCTTGGGGATGGACATCAAAGGGTTAACAGTAGAGAAAGTCTTAGTGGCTGATGCTGTTGATATTGAAAAAGAATTTTATGTTGGGTTGATCAATGACAGGAATGTTAAAGCTGTTACACTGATGGCTAGTGCAGAAGGTGGTGTAGAAATAGAAGAAGTGGCTAAAACAAATCCTGAGAAGATCATAAAACTTTCAATAGACCCATTAGCTGGAATGATGGATTTTCAGGCAAGGGCAGTGGCTTTACAGTTGTTTGGAGACATAAAACAGGCTCGCCAGGCTGCAGCCATTATCCAAAAATTATACAAACTGTATGTTGAAACTGACGCTTCTTTAGCTGAGATAAACCCTTTGGTTTTAACACCTGAAAAAGAAGTATGGGCAATTGATGGCAAAATGAATTTTGATGATAATGCCCTTTATCGCCAAAAAGAAGTCATTGAAATGAGGGAAGTTACTGAAGATGAGCAAAAGGAAATTGATGCCAATGAAAATGGGCTTTCATACATTAAACTGGATGGCAATATTGGTTGCATGGTAAATGGTGCTGGTTTGGCAATGGCTACCATGGATATGATCAAACTTTATGGGGGCGAACCAGCTAACTTCCTCGACATTGGTGGAAGCTCTAACCCTGAGAAAGTGGTTGAGGCAATGAACATCCTGTTAAGTGATAAAAATGTAACAGCAGTAATGATCAATATTTTTGGTGGTATTACGCGTTGCGATGATGTGGCACGTGGGCTTATTACTGCCCTTGACCAAATTAAAACTGATATCCCTGTGGTTGTGCGTTTGTCTGGCACAAATGCAAAGGAGGGGCTTGAGATATTGGAAAGCACAGGGCTGCCTACTGTTAGTACCATGAGTGAAGCTGCACAAAAAGCAATTGAATTAAGCAAGTAACCAAACCAACATTTGTTAATGATATAAAAGATAACAGTAATGAGTATACTTATAAATAAAGATACAAAACTGGTAGTCCAGGGGATTACAGGCCGTGATGGAGGTTTCCATGCACAAAAAATGTTGGATTATGGCACTAATGTAGTGGCAGGGGTTTCACCAGGTAAAGGTGGTCAGGAAGTGTTGGGAGTCCCAATTTTTGATACAGTTGAACAGGCTGTAAAAGCCACAGGAGCAAATGCTTCAGTTATTTTTGTGCCAGCCCCTTTTGCCGCTGATGCTATCCTTGAAGCCAGTTATGCAGGTGCTGAATTGGTGATATGTATTACCGAACATGTTCCTGTTCAGGATATGATAAAAGTAACTCCAATCCTGAAAAAGAATGGCACAAAGCTGATAGGTCCTAACTGCCCTGGGTTGATCACCCCTGAAGAATCACTGATTGGTATCCTTCCATCCATGATCTTTAAAAAAGGGAATATTGGGTTGATCAGTAGGAGTGGTACATTAACTTATGAAGTGGTAAACATGCTTACCCATGAAGGGCTTGGGCAAACCACTTGTGTTGGTATTGGTGGTGACCCAGTTGCAGGGTTGTATTTTATTGACCTGCTTGAAATGTATGAAAATGACCCAGAAACTGATGCAGTGGTATTGATTGGCGAAATTGGTGGTGATGCTGAAGAGCAAGCTGCTACATTTATCAAAGAAAAAATGACTAAACCCGTGGTAGCATTTATTGCAGGGCAAACTGCACCTCCAGGAAAAAGGATGGGGCATGCTGGAGCCATTATTTCAAGTGGTAGTGGTACTGCTGAAGAAAAAATCAAAGCATTTTATTCTGCTGGTGTCCCAGTGGCAAAAGAGCCTTCAGAAATACCCGGGTCAATAAAAGAAAAATTAGGATTATAAAATATATGGAAGCCAGTGAATGCTGGCTTTCTTTTTTTAAAACCTGAAATAAATAAATGCTTGTAATTCTGAGCTGGCAACCTGGTACAACAGTATTACCACCACAATGGCAATTATAAATTTAACAGATGTATGGCTCCTGATAAACCACCCCCTTGCTTTTTCTTTCCAGCTAATGGGTAGCCACATCAGCAGGAAACCCAACCCAACTACCCCTAATGTAGTGGAATAGGCTTTTAATACATCAGAAAAGATAGCAGGGTTAAATTGGTGTTTCAGCTGGTAAAAAAGTTGCTTTACAATGTCCCAATCCTGAGCCCTGAAAAATATCCATGCAAATGTAACCAGGTTAAAGGTAATGATGCTGCCCATTATTTTTACCCACCTTTTTTTGTTGAGCCTGGTTGAGGTAACCCTATGCCATACTTTATCAAGTATTAACCCTGCACCATGTATGCCACCCCAGATGATAAAACGCAAGTTAGCACCATGCCATAAGCCACCCAATACCATGGTTATGAATAGGTTGATATAGGTCCTTCCTTCTCCTTTCCTATTCCCGCCAAGGGGGATATAAAGGTAATCGCGCAACCAAAGGGAAAGTGATATATGCCAGCGCCTCCAGAAATTGGTCAGGCTTACAGCTTTATAAGGTTCATTGAAGTTGATGGGAAGTTTAAATCCCATAAGAAGGGCAATGCCAATAGCAATATCAGTATAACCTGAAAAATCACAATAAATTTGCAGGGAATACCCATAAACTGCCAACAAATTTTCAATTCCTGAATAGGAAATTGGGGAGTTAAAGACCCTGTCAACAAAGTTGACTGCAATAAAGTCTGCAAAAAGGATTTTTTTGACCAACCCTTTAAGTAATAGGTAAATGGCATGGCCAAATTCAGCTTTAGAGAGTTGGTATTTTTTGTAGAGCTGAGGTATAAATGCTGATGCCCTGACAATAGGCCCTGCTACAAGCTGTGGGAAAAAAGCCAGGTAAAAACTAAAATCAAAGAAGTTTTTAACAGCAGAAACCCTTTTTTTATACACATCAACCACATAGCTGATGGCCTGGAAGCTGTAAAAAGAAACACCCACAGGGAGGAGGATTATAGATACATTGAATGAAGAGCCTGTAACCTGGTTATTCCATAGTATAAGCCAGTTAACCACTTCATAGTTGGTTTTAAAAAGCTGGTTAAAAGAGTCAGTAAAGAAATAGGCATATTTAAAATACCCCAATAGCAGGAGGTTGAATACAACCCCAATAGTGAGCCATATTTTTTGTAAGAGCCTTCTTTTTCCAGATTGGATGATCAACCCAAACAGGTAGTTGATGACAGATGAAAATACCAGTAAAAACAGGAATGAGCCATTGGTTTTGTAATAGAGGAACAGGCTAATGGCAAAAAGGTAAAAATTGCGTACAGGATTTTTTTTATAGAAAAAAGAATACAGCCCCATGATCAATACAAACAATACCCAAAATACAGGGCGTGTATACAAAATGGGTTGTTCAGGTGAATAAATAAACAACTCTTCCAATATGTGGCCATACTTACTGAACATGGCTTACCAATTCTTTTTGTCCTTCTAATATATCCAAAATCCTTTTTGATAACAGTTTGCCTACCTCAGAAGCTCCTAGTGGGGTAAAGTGCACATAGTCTTTATTCCCCAAAGGAGGTATCCTGTCTACCCAATCAATCATACTACCATCTCCTCCCATGGTTTGGTAAAGATTCCAAAATGCACAGTTATTTTCAAATGCTGCTTCCTTCTGGGCTTTTACGATTCCTGGTATATTTGAATAAGAGGCCAATTCCCCTTTTTCCCTGTGTGCCATATCTGATGCACTGGCCAACAAGACAGGTACAGTTGGAAATTGAGCTTTGAGAAACTGTATATCTTTAACGAGCATATTCTTATAGAAACCATAATTCCTGGCCACATTGGGTACTACATTCACCCCATAATGGAGGATGATAAATGAAGGCTTAATATATTCAGCCATTTGCATAAAGGTTGTTGTATCCAACCTTACAAATTCAGGGGTTGATTTTCCTCTTAGGGCAATGTTATCAACCATGATGCCAAAAGGGCTTTCCATGGATAAACCATAAATAACCAATTCAGATGTTGTTTGGAATTTTAGCTCTAACAGGTTAGGGGTATCCCCAAAGTTCAGCATTAATTGGTTAACCAGGTTTTTTGATGCTAGTTTTTGGTTATGTACTGGCTTTCCATTTTTCACCACTTCAACAGAGGCTTCTCCTGTTGTCCTGTAAAGTAGTTGTATTTTAGAATACCCCCCAGTTTTTGATGGATTAATGGTTTTGATTTTTACCCATGCTTGTTCTGTTGAATCAGGGCTTGTGCTTGCCTTTTTTATGCTGAATGATTCACATAGTAAACCAGCATCAATATTTTTTCTTTTGTTTCCTACAACTGAAGTTTTATCCCAGTTCTTTGAGGTAGACATAATAAAATTATTGGTAGTGTTGTAGATATCCATTATAGGCACCAGCCCTCTTCCTGAGCCTCCATATTGAGCCTGCATTTTCTTCCTGAAAACAGAAGTGATCCTGTCATTTTCAATTTGTGAATCACCAAAATACATAATCCTGGCAGGTTGTTTCAATGTACCAATGTTTGCCATTGTGGCCTTTAAGCTACTCCAATGGTCAATGGTATCATTGAAAAACTGGATTGAACTTTCAGCAAACTTCTTTTTAGGGACTTCCATCTTTTTTTGAGGTTGACTAGATGTATCAACTTTGGGTGTTTGGATTTTTTTTTCAGTAGTTAATAAAACTGAATCTGTATAATGGGTTGAACCAGGTTGGTTTATAATAGGTTTGGGTGTTGTGGTTGATAATTCTTTCCTGGGGGTGTATTTAAAGAAATGGATATTAACTCCCATTATGTCCCAGCCACCATGTGGTGTTAGCCATGATAAAAAGATCAAGGCTATTAAAAGCAGTGCAAAAAAGAGAAACAATCTAAATGGCTTCATATGAGAGTTCAAGTTGAAAACAAAGATATAGTGAAAAAAGCAATCTTCAACAACCTTTACATGCTAATCCTATTTAACTAGACTTATTTCAGGCTTTTTTCCTGATTTTTAATTTCTGCCCTGGGTAAAGGCCTTTTACATCTGTGATGTTATTAAGCTTCATCAGGTCTTTATTTGAAATTCCAGGAAATTTAGCAGCAATGGTCCAAAGGTTATCACCCCTTCTTACAGTATAATATTCATAACTTGGGTCAAGAGGTTGAGGTTCCTTTTTTGTTGTTGAAGCTGGTGATTTACCAATCATCCATTGTTTGGCTTCAAATGACATGCCATCCACTTTAGCATAATACTCTTTCTTTTCTTTGGGCACATAAATCAGGAGTTTTTGCCCAACCCTGATGATGTTCCTTCTTACATTATTCCAATACCTGAGGTCTGCTGCCCTTACATTGTACCAACTTGAAATGTATCCAATATTGTCACCTGATTTAACCACATAATATACTTTCACTTTGCCTTTAATGTCAACAGAGGTGTAACGTGCTGAACTTGATGAAGGTTTAGCCAGGGTATTGTCAGGGAAAAATTTTTCACGTTCGTGGCTAAAGATTGTTCCTTCATTGTCAATAAAATCAGCCACATGGTCATTTGGGATCCTTAATGGATATGGTTTTTCTGAGCGTGCAGGTATCACATCCAGGCGGTACATTGGGTTAAGCTCCCTTAGTTGTTCAATATCAAGGCCGAGTGTGGTTGCCACTTGTTTCAGGTTCAGGTAATCACTGACCATTATGGTGTCAGTCATTATTGGGATGCTGGGCAGTATAGGTACTAAGTTATGCTCTTTGTAGTAATTCATTACATAGGTAGCTGCAATAAATGCTGGCACATATCCCCTGGTTTCCCTGGGAAGCCTGTAATAGATTGACCAATAGTCCCTTTTCCCACCTGACCTCCTGATTGCTTTATTTACATTGCCTGGGCCACAGTTATAGGCAGCTATTACCAGATGCCAATCCTGGTACACATCATATAGTTGTTTCAGATATTTTGCTGCTGCTTCTGACGAACGTATTTCATCACGCCTTTCATCTACAAAACTGGTAATATCCAGCTTCATCATTTTGGCAGTCCTATACACAAATTGCCACAACCCTGTTGCCCCAGCCCATGACCTTGCCCTGGGGTTTAAAGCTGACTCAATTATGGGTAGGTATTTTAACTCAAGGGGCATGTCATATTTGTCGAGGGTTTCCTCAAAAATAGGGAAGTAATAAGCTGATAACCCAAGCATTACCTCAACCTGCTTCCTTCTTTTAAAGGTATAAAGCGATATAAAATTTTTTACAACTTTATTATAGGAAAGATCCATTGGGCTATCTATTTTTCCTAGCCTTTCAATATAAACAGAATCAGGAAGCAATGTGCCTGTAAAAGCTTTGGCTTCTACTTCAGAGCTATCTATCAGAAACAGGTTTTGAACATACCATGAGCTGACCAGGCTATCCATTTTTTCTTCAAAAATGTCGTTTAGGTTTTCATCAGGTTCAACATATTCATGCTTGTATCCTTCAGTGGTGGTATCTAATGCAGTAACCCTAATTTGGCGTATTGGTTTTAGTTTATCTTTGGATATACCCTGCAAATGAAAGGAGAACACAAGAAATAAAGATAATAGGACTATGGCAGGTTCACGTTTCATAACCAAAAATTAGAAAGTAAAGGTACAAGTTAAACAATAAATGTTTTCATTATTGAATGTGTGGATAGAAGGTTGCCAGTTAAAAGTTAGGTCATCTGTTAAGTCAAGGTTATAAAAATGAGCATCCACACTGGCATCAATTATATTTAATGCATAAAATGCAGCAGTGCTTATTATCAGGAAGTCCCTATTCCTCCTATAATAATCCTGGCTTTTTATAAGGGCATCTTTTACCTGAGCCAATTCAGTGCTGTTGGTTAGGTCAAACCTGTCAATACCCTCAATTTTCATGTATGATGTTGTTGTTTCATCATCATCAGTTAAATCAAGGTATCCTGATTTGTATAATTGGTAAGAATCATTATTCCAGTCAATAAAATAGGCCAGTGCCCCAAAACCAAGGTATACAATGGGGATTTTCCAATACTTTTTATTATAGGCTTGCCCAAGCCCTGGTAAAATAGCAGAATAAATGGTTGCTTTTTTTGGGGAATGGGTTATTTCATTAACAACCACAGCAGTATCAACCTGCTCTGTATTATTTAAAACCTGAGCAACTGAAGGTTGTATAAAAATGGCCAATGTAATAATACAAACTAATATTCTTCCCAAAATCTTCAATCCTTTAAATAACTGGTTTTATGGGGAAAATGTTAACCATCCCCTTTTTTTAGTATTTCTACAATCCTGTCAAAATCATTCTTTGAGTTGAAGGGGATGATAATTTTACCTTTACCCCTGCTGTTTACTGAAAAATTTACAGGTGATTTAAAATAGGAAGTTAGTTTATCTTTTAAAGAAAGGTATTCTTTTGGGATCATTACTGAACTGGACTTTCTTTTTTCTGTTTTGCCAGCATCAGGATTCAGCCCCCTTACAATTTCTTCAACCTTCCTTACAGAAAAGTCATTCTTTACAATTTCATTAAAAATAAATACCTGGTTTTCAGGGTCTTTTATGTTTACTAATGCCCTGGCATGCCCCATGGTTATTTGTTTATCCCTTATCCCTTTCTGGATAATTGCAGGTAATTTCAAAAGCCTTAAGTAGTTAGCAATTGTTGACCTCTTTTTCCCTACCCTTGAACTCAATTGGCCTTGTGTGAGGTTGCATTCTTCAATAAGCCTTTCATAGCTAAATGCAATCTCAATGGCATCAAGGTCTTCGCGTTGGATATTTTCAACCAATGCCATTTCAAGCATGCCATCATCTTCAGCTTCACGCACATAGGCAGGCAACTTCTTCAGCCCTGCCATTTTTGCTGCCCTGAAACGCCTTTCTCCTGCAATAATCTGGTATTTACCTTCACCTATTTTTCGTAAAGTAAGAGGCTGGATTAAACCAATTTCTTTGATGGACAATGAAAGCTCTTCCAATGTTTCTTCATTGAACTTTGAACGTGGCTGGAATGGGTTAACCTCAATTTGAGATATTTCAATTTCATTGATGCCAGCACCTGATTCTTTCAGGTTATCAGCATCATCAATTAATGCACCCAAGCCCCTTCCTAAAGCATTTCTTTTGCCCATTTTCAAAATAGTTTAAAAATTAATAACCTTCTCTTCACTTGTTAATTTGGTAAGTGAATTTCTTTGTAATATCTCCCTTGCCAGGTTCATGTGGTTAATAGCCCCTTTTGAACTGGCATCATAGAGGATAACTGGTTTTCCATAACTGGGAGCTTCACTGAGTTTGATGTTGCGTTGGATCACTGTTTCAAAAACCATTTCCTGGAAGTGTTTTTTCACTTCTTCATAAACCTGGTTAGATAAATTCAGGCGTGAATCAAACATGGTCAGCAAAAACCCTTCAATTTCAAGCTCAGGGTTTAAACGATTCTGGATGATTTTAATTGTATTTAATAATTTCCCTAACCCTTCAAGCGCAAAGTACTCACATTGCACAGGGATAATGACTGAATCAGCAGCAGTAAGGGCATTTACAGTTATCAGCCCTAATGATGGAGAACAATCAATAAAAATGAAATCATAATCATCTTTAATCTTGTGCATGGCATGCTTTAAAACCTTTTCCCTATTGGGGAGGTTGAGCATTTCAATTTCAGCTCCTACCAGGTCAATATGTGATGGAATTAAATCAAGCCTTTCAATGTCTGATTTCAGGATGATTTTTTTAGGGTCCATGTCATCTACAATGCACTCATAAATACTTGATTGCACAGTTTTCACGTCAAAACCCAGCCCTGAAGTGGCATTAGCCTGTGGGTCAGCATCTACTACCAATACCTTTTGCTCCAAAACTGCCAGGCTGGCTGCCAGGTTAATTGTTGTTGTGGTTTTTCCAACTCCTCCTTTTTGGTTTGCCAAAGCAATAATTTTACCCATATAAATCCTTTTTTAGGTAGGTTTCAAAGTTAATATTTTATCAGTAATGAGTTAAATAAAAATTGTTAATTGTATGTTGATAAGGTTATAAGAAATTAACAATCCACAAAAGATGTTACGAGTCAATATTGGCAATGACCTCTTTTATAAGCAATTCTTTATCAATGGGAACTACACCAACTTTTTCGCAAACAAGACCACCAGCAATGTTAGACATCATGGCAAGTATTTTGGGAGATAGCCCTGCTGAAAGGCATAAACTGGCTACACTTATAACAGTATCCCCAGCACCTGAAACATCAGCAATGTAACGAATATTGGCAGGGTAATATGATTCTTCAACCCCATTGCTTATAATAACTCCTAATTCTGAGAGTGTTACAAAAATCAGCTTAAACCCCCTTTTTTGTTTGTGTGAAACTGCTGCTTTCAATAAACCTTCCAGGTCTCCTTTTTTCAGGTTGCTTTTGGTACCCAGGTTGAATTCCTTAAAATTGGGTTTGAAAAGGTCAATATTTTTATATAGCTGGAAATTCCTATTTTTGGGGTCAACAGCTGTTTTGATATTTTTTTCTTTGGCAAGCTCAGTTACTTTTTTTACAAGGCTTGGTGTAATTACACCTTTATCATAATCAACAAAAATGATCACATCAATTTGTTGGTTTTCAACAGTTTTTTTAACTGATTTATATAATTGCTGCTCTAGTTCAGGGGATATGTAATGGATTGATTCTTCATCAACCCTGGCAATGTGTTGCCCATTGCTGATAACCCTGCTCTTTACTGTTGTTTTCCTATCAGGGTCAACCAATATACCTTCTGGTGACAGCTTCCTTTTTTTCAGGAGTTTTAAGAAATCTTTTCCTTTTTCATCATCACCAATGACTGCAAAAAGGAGAGGAGTGGCTCCAAGCGAACTTATGTTGAGCGAAACATTTGCAGCTCCTCCCAGGCGGTTTTCTGTGTTTGTTATAGAAACAATAGGTATAGGGGCTTCAGGTGAAATCCTTTCAATTTTTCCCCATAAATAGGTGTCAACCATGGCATCACCAATGATGATTGCCTTTAGGCCTTCAAACTTCTGGAATATCTGGTTTACCTGTGTTTTTTTCACATCCTCATTTTAAGAGCTACAAATGTAGTAAAAAATCATAGGTGGAGAAATGATCTTGTTACATTGGATCCACATCTATATTAAAAATAGCGCTACTATTGCCTGGCAATTGTTTTACTTTCAACACACAAGTTGTAATAAATGTTTTTAGCCCACCTAGGTTCTTTGTTTTGCTGAATTTTATCCAGATTTCTTTGTGGTGCCATAGTTTTATCCTGCTGATCAAAGGGAATTCAGGTCCTAAAATAGCCAGTTCTTTATTCTCTTTAAGCATTGTTGCCAGTTGCTTGGCCACAATATTCAGGTTATCCATGTTTTTATGTTTAACTACAATTTTCACTATCCTGAAATATGGAGGGTATTTAAAGAGCTTCCTTTCAGCTATTTGCCTTGAGAATGTAGCTTCATAGGCATTACCCATTATTTCTTTAATGGTTTGGTGGTCAGGGTTTGAAGTTTGTATGACCACTTTTCCCTGCTTGTGCTTCCTGCCTGCTCGTCCACTTACTTGTGAAATAAGCTGGTAACTCCTTTCGTGTGCCCTAAAGTCGGGGAAATTAAGCAGGTTATCAGCATTTAGTACCCCTACAATACTTACGTGTTCAAAATCAAGGCCTTTGGTAACCATTTGTGTACCTACCAGGATATCAATTTCCCTTTTTTCAAGTTTCCTGATAATCTTTTCAAAAGCATTTTTCCCCCTAGTTGAATCAAGGTCCATCCTGCCAACACGTGCTGAAGGGAAGAGCTGTTTTAGTTCATCTTCAATTTTTTCAGTCCCTATGCCACGTGTTTTTAGTTCAGGAGAACCACAATCATGGCAAGCTTTAGCCATGGGCATATAGTATCCACAGTAATGGCAGGTTAGTTGTTTTTTATATTTATGGTAAGTCAGGCTTACATCACATTTGTTGCATTTGGGTATCCAGCCACAATCCATACATTCTACAAAAGGGGCATACCCTCTGCGGTTTTGGAATAAAATTACTTGTTCCTTTTTTGCTAATGCCTGCTCAATTTCATCATAAAGTTGAGGGGTAAAGAAGGATTTCATCTTTTTGCGTTTGAAAGCCCATTGGATGTCAGCAACAACCATATCAGGGAGTTCCATTTTCCCATATCTTTTATTTAGTTCAACCAACCCAAATTTCCCTGACTTTGCGTTAAAGTATGATTCAAATGAGGGGGTGGCTGTCCCCAACAATATATTAGCTTTTGTTTGGTATCCCAGCACCACAGCCATGTCACGAGCATTGTACCTGGGGGCTGGGTCAAATTGTTTATAGCTGTTTTCATGTTCTTCATCCACAATGATCAACCCCAGGTTACTGAAAGGTAAAAAAACAGATGACCTGGCTCCCAAGATGATGTGGTATGAATCAGCAGGATTTTCTTCAAACAGTAATACCTTATTCCAAATCTCAACTCTTTCCTGGTCATTTAGCCTGGAGTGTGATATGCCTACCTTCTTCCCAAATATATTCACCAGGCGTTGGGTGAGTTGTGTGGCCAGTGAAATTTCAGGAACCAGGTACAATACCTGCTGCCCTTTAGCCAAAGCCTCTTCAATCAGGTGGGTGTATATTTCAGTTTTCCCACTTGAGGTTACCCCATAGAGCAAAACAGCCTGCTGGTATTCAAACTGTTTCCTGATTTGCTGCAATGCTTCTTCCTGAAAAGGGTTAAGTAGGTTCAACCCTTTTTGGATGTTATTTCCTGCATCAATCCTGGACACAGGAATAAAAACTGACTTTAATATGTTTTTGGAAAGTAACCCCTTTAGGATGGCGTTGCTGAAATGTGTCCCTTGTAACAGTTCTTTTTTCTTTATCCTGTTTGTGGTTGGTTGGTTGAATTGTTGTATTAGCCCAGAAAAATGCAATAGCAAATCCTGCTGTTTTTTTGCCCTTTTTAATGAATCAATTATTTCCTGTAACTGTTGCTCTTCTTTTATTTCAGGATTTAAAAAAATATATTCTTCCAGTTTTGGTTTGTATTTATCCGAGATTTTTTCCTCAACAGCCACTAACTTTTTTTCAATAAGTGTATTTAATGCTTTGAATGAAAATTGTTTGCCAAGTTCCTTTTGTATTTGCTGGACAGCTTTGGGTTTGGCTTCCAGGTTCTGGAAGATCAGTTCCTGGTTTTCGGGAAGTACAATATCATCATACCCTTCAGTTTTTATAATTTTTGTCTGGCTTTCCAGCTTCATAGCAGCAGGAAGGGCAGCTTTCATTATTTCACCCAGGGTGCAACAATAATAGTTTGATATCCAGTTCCAGAGTTTCAGGTTTTCAGGATAAATAACAGGCTTTTCATCAATGATTGACTGAACCTCTTTTACCTCATAGCCTGAAGGTGCATCCTGATGGATCTTATATATTATGGCTGAATAAAATTTGCGTGCGCCAAACTGCACAATTACCCTGATGCCAGGTTTTATTGGATCCAAAAAAGGTTCGGGAACCATATAAGTAAATGGTCCTTGCAGGGGAAGTGGCAATATGACATCAACAAATGTTTTTTCCATAAAAAGAGGCTAGCATATGCCAGCCAACAACTCATGTAAATTTAAATGGAAAATTCCAGAAGGTCAAATTAAATAGTGTAGTTGTGGTTTTTATATGAGGCTTTGCCTTCCTCGCACATAAATTCGGGCATTCTCCCTGCCAGTAGGGGAGAATTAAAGAGGGGTTGGGAGTGGAAGTTGAAAATTTCCACAGTGCAGTTAAAAACTGCACCACCCAGAAAACCATGTTTTCTTCTTGCATGTGCCTGCCAATTTGTGCAAGTAGAAGTAGGGAGTTAAGGAAGATTCTATCAACCACCACAAGTTTTATTCATGCTTCATAAAACCCACCCCTCCTATCCATCCTTTGGATGGCAGGAGGGGAAAAATATTAGGATATTGGGCGTGGAGGTTTTTAACTTCCAAGATGCAGTTAGAAACTGCACCACTAAAAATTCTCTGATATCCAGTTGGCTACTTTCTCCATCAACCATTGTGGGGTAGAAGTGGCTCCACAAATACCTACTGACTGTACATTGGCAAACCAGTTTTTATCCAGCTCTTCCATGGTGGAAATGAATTTGGTATTGGGGTTTATATTTTCGCATTCCTGGTAAAGGAAACGCCCATTGGAACTTTTCTTTCCTGATACAAATAGTACCAAATCAAATTTTGCTGCAAAATTTTTCAATTGGGGAACCCTGTTGGCAACCTGCCTGCAAACAGTATCTCTACTGGTTACCTGTACACCATCATCTGCCCTGGCTTTGATTTTTTTAGACAAGGATTTAAATTTATCAAGAGGGTATGTGGTTTGTGAATATATGGTAACTGGGCAAGAAAAATCAATTGTTTCAATGTCTTCTTCTGATTCAATAACAATGGCACTATTTCCTGTTTGCCCTACCAGCCCAACCACTTCAGCATGGCCTTTTTTCCCAAGAATAATAACCTGCCCATTATCCTGGATACCTTCCATGTGAGATTTTTTAACCCTCTTTTGGAGTTTTAATACCACAGGGCAGGTAGCATCAATCAAAGTAATGTTGTTTGCTTTAGCATATTCATAGGTTTCAGGGGGCTCTCCATGTGCCCTGATCAAAACCTGGCAGTTGTTCAGCTTAAAATATTCTTCCCTGGTAATGGTTGTAAGCCCAAGTTCTTTTAGCCTTTCAATTTCAGCACCATTGTGTACAATATCACCCAGGCTAAATATCCCATTGGAGTTTTTCAATGCTTTTTCTGCAATTTCAATGGCATTGACAACCCCAAAACAAAACCCTGAATGTTTACTGATCTCTACCTTCATTACTCCCCAATAATTTCTGAAACCTTTTGCATAGCCCACTCAAGTTGGCTTTCCAATGTATGGTTGCTGTTATCAAGCACAATAGCGTCATTAGGTTTTACCAATGGGCTTTCTTTCCTGTTCTGGTCAATGTGGTCACGCTCATTGATGTTTTTAATGATGGCTTCTATAGATACCTTTTGCTCTTTAACCACCAGCTCATCATAGCGCCTTTGTGCCCTGATCTCAGGTGAGGCAGTCATAAATATTTTCAGTTCCGCATCAGGGAAAACAACTGACCCAATGTCCCTGCCATCCATTACAATGCCTTTCTTTTTACCCATTTCCCTTTGGAATTTCACCATAGCCTGCCTTACTTCTTTAATGGTACTAATGGGGCTTACATTGTTTGAAACCTCCAATGAACGGATTTTTTCTTCCACATTTTCTCCATTCAGGTAAGTGGTGTTTTGTTCTGTTTTAGCATCAAATTTGAAATTGATAGAAATATCTTCTAACCCAGCAATTACCTTCTCCCTATCAGGCACACCATTATTGATCCAGTTGTTTCTTAAAGCATGCAAAGTAACAGCCCTATACATGGCACCACTGTCAATGTAAATATACCCCAACATGCGTGCAAGTGACTTGGCAACTGTACTCTTCCCACAAGATGAAAACCCATCAATGGCAATGATTATTTTTTGGTCACGCATATACAAATTCTTTAGTAGCAAACAAAGATAGTTTTTTTAGTGCAATGGCTTTTGAAATTATCTTTAAGGTTAATTTAAGGATGAAATAGAAACAGGAAAAATAAAATGCTTTCCTTTATATGCAGATATGGTCAAGAAAGGAATAAAATGCAACCATCTGAAGGCAGAATTATTATTTAGATATATTATAGGCTATTGAAAACAAATTAGATGACCCAGCCACATGGAACCTGCTGGTGGCAAAATCAAATTTAAAACGTTTTATTTTTACCCCAAAGCCCATAGAAAATCCAACAGTTGAGGCTTTTTCTTCAAGTTTTAGCTCCTGCCTCCTTTGGTAGTTGTATCCTGCCCTGATGGTAAAATTCTCGGAAGGGAGAAGTTCAACACCTAGGACTAAATGCCTGGCTGCCTGTTTTATGAAGTTCTCCTGGGGCTCATAAAATGATTCTTCCCCTTCATTGTTTTCTTCCTTTATTTTGGCAAGTTTCCAGTTATTCAGGTGTTGCATGGTGGCAGATATAATAACTGGGGCATGTTTCAATTTTCCTGATATCCCAAATTGTAAATCCAAGGGTATGGGTTCAATCTCCCCATTATCATAATAGGGGGTAATTTGTGAACCAACATTCCTTAATACCAACCCAATGGTAGTTAGCCCAGATTTGCTGGTGAGGCTTACACCCATATCAGCAGCCAACCCAAATGACTGGTAGCTTTCAAAAACAGATAGGACTGGCTTAAGGTTTATCCCATAATGTATCCTTTTATAGGAATTTGAATAGATGATGTTAAAGGCATATTCAGCAGCATTAAAGGTGTTTCCTGTAAGGCTCCCATCAACCAGTGACTCCTTGAAACTGCCATAATTAATGTATTGCATGCCAAAGGCAAAATTTCCAGGCAAGTTTATGGATGGGGAATAAGATGCATAGCCATAATTTACATCAGCAAAATAATTTACATAATTGGCAAGTACCTGGTTGGTCATTTCACTGTCCAGTAAAGCTGGGTTGTGGAATGGTAGGTTCAAGTCATAAGGGTCATTTAATGCAACCTGGGTCCCACCAAGTGCAGCCACCCTGGCAGAATTGGTTAGCTCCAGGAATTGGTAGGTTGTTTCGCCACCAATCTGTGCAAACAGGTTTGATGTTCCCCCCAGAAAAAAGAAAAGTATACAGACTCTTGCCAACATGCCTTTTACAATCGTTTTTTTCATTAACGCCAAATATACTTTTTTATTTCTACCTACCACTGCATTTTTTTCAGGCTTTCAATGATGCTATAAACAACAGGGCAGATCTCACAGTTTTTGTGGGAAAGGTTTAACAGTTGGTAAAATTTTTTGCGGTCAGTGTGTGGGTAATCTGTGCAAGCTTTAGGTCTGTTTTCATAAACCATACAATAGTTGTCTGGCAAAAGGAATGGACATGGGTGGCTTTTAAATACATAATCATTGTCTTCATCAACCTGTATGTATTGGCCTATAAAATCAGCAGGTTTCATTTTCAGGTGTTTAGCGAGCCTTTCAATGTCTTTGCCTGTTAGCCTGGGACCAATGGTTTTGCAACAGTTGGCACAGTCGAGGCAGTCAAATTTTGCAAATGCTTCATAGTGCAGTGCATGAACAAGCTTGTCCAGTCTTTTAGGTTTTTTCTTTTTCAACCTTTTTAAAAAAGCCAATGTTTCCTGATAGTTGTTAAGGGTAAGCTCCTTTAATATTTCAGGTGGTTGGTATTTAATGTCAGGCATGGTTTTTATGCATTATGGATTTCAAAAGCTTTCCTGCTTTTCTTTGTCTTTTTGCGTTTAGCCTGGGCCAGGAATAACCCTGAAACTACCACTAGTATCCCTGCAATTTTCTGTAAAGTAATTTCTTCTTTCAAAACTAAATAAGAAAACACAGCCACAAAGACTGGTATAAGGTTTATAAAAGTATTTGACCTGGTTACCCCAATCTTCCTTACACTTTGTGTGAAGAAAACAAATGCCAGTGTTGATGAAAAAATAGCCAGTAATATAATGGCCCGGAAAGCCTGGGCATGGTAAGGAGTTTGTATGAACCCTTTAAATTCAATAGTTAACCAAATGGGGAGGAACAATACAATCCCAATCAGGTTTTGATAGGCAATGATAGTAAGGGTATTGTAACGGGAAGCCATTTTTTTCAGGATAATGGAATACCCAATAGCTGCAAAAACTGCTAAAAATTCAAGCCCAACGCCAATGGGTGAAGCTGAAAACCGGAAGTTATTGTTCAATACAACCAGTGATACCCCAATAAAAGAGATGAATATCCCAATATAATTCATCCTGGAGATTTTTTCTTTGTAGAAATATTTGGCAATTAGGGGTGAGAATAATGGGATGGTTGAAACAATGACTGCAGCTACTGTTGATGAAACATATAGAAGCCCATAACTTTCACCCAGGAAATAAATAAATGGTTCAAAAAAAGACATTAATACCATCAACAGGAAATCCTTTTTTGAAGGCCTTTGAAGCCTCTTTAAAAATGCAGCAATTATAAAAATCAATCCAGCAGAGATGATTAACCTGATAATAACCACTGTGATAGGCTGGTAAGCCAGGTAGGCTATTTTAAACCAAATAAAAGAGAAGCTCCAAAACAGCATGGCAAGGATAGCTGCTCCATAATTTAGAATTCCAGGATTTTTTTTCATTGTTGCAGAATTAGGAAGTAAAAATAAAGATTTAGCCAATAAATTAATATGCTTCTATCATATTAAATAGAAGAATCAATTTTCATATACAGTCTAAAACCATTATCTTGGTGGCTCTAACTTAAAATCCAATTCTAATGTTTAAACTATTGACAAATGCTTTCTTGCTGATCCTGGCAGTATCATTTTTTACATCATGTAATCCCTCTGCTAAAGAACAAAAAAAAGAGATAGGGTTGCAGTTATGGTCCATCAGGGATGATATGAAAAAAGACCCTGTGGCAACTATTAAAGCAGTGGGAGAAATGGGCTATACTTTTGTAGAACCTGCAGGTTACAGTGAAGGGAAACTGTATGGCATGGAGCCTATTGATTTTAAAGCCTTATGTGAAGAAAATGGGCTGGTTATACTTTCAACCCATGTGGGGCATAGAGTACCTGATGCAACCAGCTGGGATGAAACCATGGCTTGGTGGGACCAGTGCATTGATGCACATGTGGCAGCAGGGGCTAAATATATTGTACAGCCTTCAATGGGGCCTGTTGCATATAGTGGGCTTGAAGGGTTGAAACGCTACTGTGATTACTTCAATGCAGTAGGTAAAAAGTGTAAAGAAAAGGGCATTAAGTTTGGATACCATAACCATGCCAATGAGTTCAAAGAGATGGAAGGGGTGGTCATTTATGATTATATGCTTGATAATACTGACCCTAACTTGGTTTTTTACCAGCTTGATTTATATTGGATCATTGAAGGAGAAAAAGACCCTCTTGATTATTTTAATAAATATCCTGGGCGTTTTGAGTTGTGGCATGTAAAAGATGATGCTGAAGTAGGGGCTAGTGGTAAAATTGATTTTGAAAGGATTTTTAATGAAGCAGGAAAATCAGGGATGAAACACTACATTGTTGAGGTTGAAAAATATAACTTTACTCCGCTTGAGAGTGTAAAAAAAAGCTTTGATTACCTTAATAATGCTGAGTTTGTGAAGTTGTAAACTAAAAGATAAAAAAGAAGCCATTCTTCTGCCATAGCATGGAGGATGGTTTTTTTATTGGTTTTCATTTTGAAAAGCTTATCCTGAAATCATCTATACATAGTTCACTGTTGTGCCCAGAGGGAAGCCAAACTAAAATAGAAAGTATACCTCCATCAGCAAGGACTGAAGAACAAGCATATTAAGGGCTAAAGCCCAATGTACCTTTATAACTAACTAACCCCAGGCTTAGCCTGGGGTTAAAAAACAGGACTGTTTTGGCTTTAGCCTTTAATTCTTCCTTTAGAAACTCAGAAATTTTATTGTAAAACCTTCATTTATGTGGTTACTGAATATTCTTTAGAACTTCCCCAACTTAAATACCAGCCCCATAGTGAGCCCATTCAGCACATTTTCATCAGTGTCATAAAGTTCAATGTCAGAAGTAAAACGATAACTTACAGAAGCTGCTGTACGCAAAAATTTGGTCAGGTTAAACTCAACTTCCACAGCAGGTTCAAAAACCAGGAAAGCATCACTATCCAGGTCATAAAAATCATCATCCCACCACGAACCATTGTCTTCAATAAGTGAAACCCCACCTATCCCAAACAATATGGGAAAAGAAATGTGTACAGGCTTGCGTGGAGCTATAATAGGTTCAATGAAAAAGCCTCCATATCCACCAGCCAAGCTGTATCCATACCTGCGCCCATGGAAAACATGGTCGTAATCCAGGTCATTGATAAAACCATACCCACCAATGCCAATGGCTAAAGAATGGTCAAGGATAAATGCTCCACGTGCACCAGTAACTAAGGCATCTTTTCCATCAATTTCAGAGTAACCAATTGAGAATGCCCCATAGGCTCCATTGCTTCTTCCTTTAGAAAAAATGGTTTGGACCTCATCATTGTTATACTCAAAATCATCCTGAGAAAAGGCAAAAACTGCCCAGGCTGCCAGGATAAGCAGCATTGTAAATTTTTTCATGACTAAGAAATTTTTATGTTGTTTTTTTGTTAACCAGTTAAAAGAATTGGCTTTTTAAAATGAGTTTCAGATTGATTAATTAATTTATGATTAAAACAGGTATTTCAGGGTGAAGGCAAAATCAAACAATTGTACATCAATGTTTTTCCTTCCCAGCACATTGAAGTACGGTTTTACCTCAATACCCACTGATATTGGGACTTCATAAAAATTGTATTCAAGCCCTGCTATGCCATCAAGCCCAGTGATCAAAGAAGTTTTTGTTTCAGACCACCTTTGGTCATAATTATAGTGGTATTCATCCCAACGTTCATATCCTACATGCACTCCAATCCCATAAAAGAAAACCAGTTGTTCTGACCAGCTAAACATCTCATATTGATGGAACTCTTTTAATGCTGTAAACTGTACACCCCTGTCACGGGTGCTCAACAACATTTTATAGGAATTGAAATCATCAGTAAAAACCCTGTATTCAAATCCTGAAGATAAACCACCCCTGATACCTATTGCCTGGTTATATTCCTGGGCTGAAATAGTGGTTGTGAGTAATAAAAGCCCTACTGCTAGTAATTTGATTGTTTTCATAACTTTTTATTAGATATACGTTTACTAGTCAGGAATTATTTTGCCAGACCCTGAGATATGGCTTTCAACGGTTGGATTTCCACGGTAAAAAATGTTCCCACTTCCTGATATTGTTCCTACCAGCAAACGTTCAACATAGACGCAAATATCTCCAGACCCTGAGATTTTTGCATAGCAGTCGCGGGCATCCAGGTCACAGGCATCAATTTTACCTGAACCACTGATTGACATATCTGCCAAATCAGCTTGCCCTGAAATGATTACGCGTCCAGAGCCTGATACTCTTACATCCAGTTCGTCACATTCTACAGCTGTTTCGACCCTTCCTGAACCTGAGATTGATATATCAAAATCGTTAGCATAAAAATAATCAGTAGTTATGGAACCTGACCCACTTTGTTTTATCCCATCAAGGTAAGGGGTAGTGATAAAAACTTCCATTGGAAGCCTGTTCCTTACACTGTGGAGCCCCCTGATATCTATATGGAGGGAATTCCCATGGACATGTGTGTCAATGTAGTAAAGCAAATTTGTTTCAGCATTGACCAATACCTCATAATCATCACCTTCAGAAATATGGACAATAAATTGCCCACTTGATTTTACTTCATCAAATGAAAAGGTGTACCTTGATTCACTTCCTGAAATCCCATTCCCTCTGACTAAATAATCGTCACAGCTTGCTAACCCAAGCAGGGCTACAGAGGCTAATAAAAGTAAAAAATGTTTCATTGTTTTCATGGCTTCTTTTTGTTTTGCCTTTTGGCTGAAAGGCTTTTTAAATAAGTGTTATTTAAGTTTGTTTGGCAACCTTTTTATTTGGTTACACCTTTAGTGACAAGTGTTTTTTTGAAGGGTTGCAATTATTGTGAAAAAAGTTCTTTGTGTATTAATAAACTTTAAATGTTTTTGTTGAAAGTATCCAGAATATTTAAGATGCTATATCTTTTTAAGCTATTGTTAGGGAGAAGTCATATGAAACCTTTTAACCTGCAATGATAGGGGACAACAAAAAGCCTGGCTTTGGACAACCCTTAATCAATGGACCAAAATATTTATTTCTCCAGATTCAGCATTAATAAACAGCTTCTGTTTTGTGCCCTCCTGCCCACCAATTGACCCAATGGTTCTTTTTTTGCCTGTTTTTTCATTTAGGGTTTCCTCTTCATCAATTTGGATGCTGCGTGCCAAATCTATTTCAGCTTTGGTATGGGTTAATTCAAATCCAAATGCTGAAGATTCAGGGAAGGTTAAATTGATGTCTGTATTTCTGGATTCAATAAAAATATTGCTGAATTCAGGGTTGACCTCTTCCATGCTTACATCACCATGGCTTAACCTTAAATTTGCTTTATCTTCAATTTTATTGATCCTGAAGCTGGATAAGCTTCCTGTAGCATCAATTAAACTAACAAGCCTTACACGGAACTTGTCCCTCCTTGAGTTTGCCAGCAGGTCAGTCATCTCCAATATTTCAAAATCACTTTGTTTACTTTCTATGTTCAATTCTTTGGTAAATTTCAGGTACCATTCACTATAGTTGCTGATTATCCTGGCATCTTCAAGGTAATTAATGGTTGCATCAGCAAAGCTTAGGTTCAACGTTGTTTTTCCAATGAGTTTATGTGCTTTAAGGTTTCCATTGTTTAATATAATTTCTGTATCTCCCGCCAGCTCATCTATAATTATATTCCCAAATTTATTTTCAAGTTTCAGGTTATTTGATTTAGGTACCCAAACCACATAATCAATCTCAACATTTCCATCAGATTGCAGGATGGATTCTTTAAACTTAAGAAGTTCCTTCTGCAAAAGGCTTTTGCTGGTGTGTACCATAGTTTTGGCTATAAGGAAACGTTGGCTGTCAGTGAAATCAAAATCAATTTCATCCATCCTTTTTTCAAGCTTTGACAGGTTCTTTTCTTCCACCCTGATGCTAATATCAATGACTACAGAATCTTTTTCCCAGGTATTTACCTCTATTTTACCATATTTATTGACAACCTCAATCTGGGTTTCACTATCCACTTTAAAGCGTTTCGTAAAATCCCTTGTTTCTGTAAATTGGGCGTTTACCTTTTGCATGAACAAAGGGATCATGAATATGGCTGCCAATATGTAAGTTAATTGTTTCATTTCTTTTCTTTTTAACAATTAATTTGATCTAATACAGAATCAACCAATTTTAGGCGGTAACGATTATTTTCAATCATGGCTTCAATCACCATTTTATTTGAAACATTATCTTTCAAGTCACTTTTCAGGACTTTGTACATTGATTCCAACTCAATAAGGTCTCCCTCTATTTCATCTTTGATCTCAGGGAATGTGTTGTAACATTTCCTGATTTCATTCATTTTCCCACTCACCTGATGGGCATAAAAAGCTTCAGTTTCTAATAATTCCCTTATCTCTGGATTATTGATATGTGACATTTTCCCATTTTTAAAAATGCCCTGGTTAATAAAAATTGCTGAAGAAATAACTACTATGGCTATCACTGCAGCAGCCCTAAAAATATACCTATTAAGGAACATCTTTTTAGTTTTTTGCTGATTCCCCTGGATTTTCTCCCAAACAGTTGGTGAAGGCTCCAAATGGTCGAATTCTTCCCTATGTGCTTTTACAAATTCTTCCAATCTATCAGTTTTCATAATAGCTATTTTTTTGTTCATTCAAAATCTCAATAACGCGTCTTTTAGCTCTCATAAACTGGCTTTTTGATGTTGATTCAGTGATATTCATGATTTGGGCAATCTCACCATGGTCATATCCCTCAAGCAAGTAAAGTGAAAATACCATCTTCCCTCCTTCAGGTAATTGTTCCATGGCTTTTATAATACTTTTTGTGTTGAACTCAACATCTTCATTTTCTTCTGCAACAGTTTCGTGATGGTAAATTTCGTCACAAAAAACCAAATCAACTTTTCGTTTATTAATAGCATTTATGCACGTGTTTACAACAATCCTTTTTATCCAGGATCCAAACCCTGATTCATACCTGAAAGTATGAAGTTTTAGGAATGCTTGTGTAAATGCTTCCTGAAGCATGTCTTCTGCTTCCTCGCGATTTCCCATCATGCGGAAACAAATATTGAACATTGCTTTCGAGTACAATTGGTAAAGCTCAAACCTAGCCTTGTCTTTACCTCTTTTACTGGCTTCAATTATATCTTTATGTATAAATTCAGTCCTTCCCAAATTATTTTCGATTTCATTTCTAATGACAAGAATAAATCGTCAGGGTTGCAAAATAAAGGTACAAAGAATATTTTGACAGCCTGGATGTAATTTATAACTAATAGGGTGCAATGGGCTAAAATTCTGGGTATGGAATAAAACGCAAAACATTTTATTTATTTTTTGAATTGCGAAGAAAATAAAATATTATATTTGCATCCGCAAAATAAATGGTGGATGTAGCTCAGTTGGTTAGAGCACTGGATTGTGGTTCCAGGGGTCGCCGGTTCAAATCCGGTCTTCCACCCATAATATTAGCCTTGGATTTTTATCCAGGGCTTTTTATTTCAAAAACTTTGGATGTAATCCAGTTTAGGTTAGGTTTAACGTTAACTTACAAATAAATGGCTTAGGTGATCAACTCAGCAGCAGCTTCATCTATATACCAGATAAGGTCACCATTTTGAGGTTCAATGTAATAAGCAGGTAAAAGTTTGGCTGCATCATCATCATTCATTATCTCTGAAATCCTCATGGCTTTATTTTTTCCTGTTACCAGGAAAAATACCCTGTTGGCATTATTTAAAGGGATGCCTGTCATGGTGATCCTTTTTTGCCCTGTTAATGGATGCTCTGAAACAGCACAGTTCCTTTCATATTCAAATAATTCAATTTGATATGGGAATATTGAAGCAGTATGACCATCATCACCCAGCCCAAGTATGATCAGGTCGAAAACGGGCCATTCACCTCTCATGTTCAGCTGTGAATCAATGAGTTTTCCATACCTGTCAGCTTCTACAGCAGGGTTTTCTTCCCCATTTATCCTATGGATATTTTCATCAGGTATGGGTACTTTAGATAGTAGGGCATCATATGTATATTTATAGTTGCTTTCTTCACTGTCAGGAGGTACACAACGTTCATCACCCCACCAAATATGTATTTTATCCCATGGCAATGATTCAGCATATTTTTTTGCCAGCCTGTCAAATAAAAGGATGGGAGTAGTTCCTCCTGATAAAGCAAAGTCAAAACGCTTTTGTTTTGACTCGTGTGTAAACTGATAAATCTCTTTAGCAAGAGCCTTTACTACTTTTTTGGGAGTTGCATAAATTTTTACTTCCACAGAAGAACCCATAATAAAAAGATTTATAAGTAAATATACTAATTTAAAGCCTATAACTCGCAATAGAGCCCATCATTTGTAAGGTTCTTGCAAGGATACCTCCATGTATTCCCAATGATGAGGTCATCAGCACAATCAGGGCCCCAGGTGCCGGCTGGATAACCATAAATTGGGATTTCAGCATTAGCCTGCCAGGCACTCAGGATAGGTTGTACAAACCTCCAGGCTTCCTCAACAGCATCACCGCGTGCATAAAGGGTGGCATCTCCTTGCATACAATCCAATAATAGCCTTTCATAAGCAGAAGGCAAGTGCTCATTAGAGAGGTCACTGTAATGGAAATCCATATTAGTAGTTTGCACGTTAAACCCAGCTCCAGGTGTTTTCATGCCAATTTTCAATAAAATGCCTTCATCAGGTTGTATCCTGATCACCAGTTGGTTATTAACAGGGCTGTAACCTCCTTTAGAACCAAAAAGCTGGTGTGGTACATGCTTGAAATGTATGACAATTTCTGTAACCCTTGTAGGTAACATTTTTCCTGTGCGGATGTAAAAAGGGATTCCTGCCCAACGCCAATTATCAATAAAAAACTTTAGAGCAACATATGTTTCTGTCCTGGAAAAGTTATCCACACCAACTTCATCCCTGTAACCATTTACTTTTTTATTATTGATAACTGATCCAGTATATTGCCCACGAATAACATGCCTGCTAACCTGGTTTTCAGGTATTGGCCTGATTGCCTGGAATACTTTCAGTACTTCATTCCTTATTGCATCAGCTTCAATTACCCCAGGGGGCTCCATGGCCACCATCCCAACCAGTTGAAGCAGGTGGTTTTGAACCATGTCGCGCAGAGCCCCAGAGTGGTCATAATATCCCCCTCTGTTTTCTATACCCAGGCTTTCAGCAGAAGTTATTTCTATATGGTGAATAAAATTCTGGTTCCAAAGTGGTTCAAAAATCCCATTTGAAAAACGTGTAACCAGCATGTTTTGTACAGTTTCTTTACCCAAGTAATGATCAATCCTGTATAGCTGTTTTTCATCAAAATAATGGAGCAACTTAACATTGAGTTCTTTAGCAGAGGCAAGGTCAGTTCCAAATGGTTTTTCAACAATAAGCCTCCTAAAATGGTTTTCTGACTTGCTTAACCCAACTTCATGCAGGTTTTTGGGGATTACACTGTACAATGAAGGTGGGGTTGATAAATAGTAAATATAATTGGCAGGGATACCTAGTTCATCTCCCAGTTTACCTAGCCTTTGTTTTAGTAGTTGGTATCCTTCTTTTTCTGATGTGCCCAATGGCTCGTAAAATAAAAGCTCTTTGAAACTTTTAGCCTGGTTTGTTTTCGGTAAAAAACCATCCATCCTTTCCCTGAATTCATTATCACTTAGTTTTGTGCGGCTAACTCCAAGGACAGCAAACTTATCTGGGAGTAAATTTTGAATAAACAGCTCATATAAAGCAGGGATAAGCTTACGTTTTGTAAGGTCTCCAGAAGCTCCAAAAATTATTAATACCTGGTTTAATGGTTTATTCATAAATCTATAAATGAAGTTATTTAAATATAAATCAAAATCCCTGCATTAATGTTCACCCTGCTAACATTTTCTTTTTCTTCCAGTTCATTTTCTACACCATTTATTTTAAGGTTGGAATAAACCCCAAGCAATGCTGAAGGGCATACATTAAAATAGATGTTATTTGATAGCTTTAATTCAAAATCGAGAGCTATATATGATCCCAGTGTAGCTCCTTTCAATGTTTTTGGTTGTACAGAAGGGAATGTGAAATTAGTATATGAAAAATCATTATTATAAGTTAAAATTCCTGAAGCTATATCACCACTAATGATTAATTTGTTATTAAAGTTTTTAAGTTGGACCATTAAAGATATCCCATAAAAACCTAAATCAAGTGATTCATTATATTCCCCATCTTCCAACCTTCCATCTCCATCAACATCAGTGTTAAAAAAAGTGGTCACAGGGTTGGAAGTAAAATTTGAAAACATAAAACCTACCCCAAACCTGTTTTGGAATAAATAGTGGGCAGAAAACTTTAGGTTGTTGCCTGATTTTAAATCTTTCACATGATCGTGTTCAAGTCCTTCAAGACCTGGGTTAATCTGTGCAAACATATAAGATAATCCTCCCTGGGCATTAATCCTTATCCTTTTTTGTTTTTGAATTTCCAAATTATTAGTTTGTGATTTCGCATTAAATGGTATACAAAAGGCTAAAATAAGTAGCACTGTTTTAAAATTAAATTTCATCTGTGATATAATATTAAAGGGTTGGTTAATTAACTATTAAATATTGTTTTGTTTTGATTGGTAGCACCAGGCAATTGCATTGTTTTCAAAAAATATGTAAAAAAGTTTAAGAAGTTCTGGTTGCTCTTTTTTTAGTGTTGCTAGTAGGGTTCCTTGTTGTGAAATTTTAAACTTGTCAATGCATATCTGGCTTCTGAAATCAATACCTTCATGCTTGGTGCATTTAAAAACTGCCTCTTTGGCACACCAGTGCAATAACAGGTAACGTTCAAAATCAGGTGAACCAGATACATTATTCAATTCATTGGGTGACATAAATTTACTGGCTATTTTTTCCACATTGCGCCCTTCTATTTCCACATCAATCCCAACATGGTATTTATGAGTAATAATTGCCAATAGGTTCTTTGAATGGGATATGCTCAATTCTAAACTTGAACCAGCAAGGAAAGGCCTTCCATCAGGATGGTATTTAATGGTTGGGTAATAACCCAATAGTCCTGAAAGAAGAGCCCTGGTAGCTAAAAATTCAACTTTGCGTTTTTCATAACTGATTTTGTTATATAAAAGCAGGTCTTCAGAGCCTTCAGGCAATATATTTATCAAATCTTCAGGTGATTCAGTTAAACTCCACAACCCAATCTTCCCATTTTCAATCTTTATCTCTTTCAGTTTTGGCATATCAATTCCAACTTGTAGTTTCAATTAAGTGGACAATATCTGGCTTAAGGAAGTCAAGGACTGGGCGAATGGAATCCATATTTGGAACCTCATTTATGTATAAAGCCCCACGCAAAAAGTGGTGTGTGCTGTCAGTGAGGTAAAACTGGATGGATGAGGCTGCATTTCCCTCAATAAAATAGATGGTTCCAAAAACTTGTTTTTCCCTGTTCAAATATATTTTTTCATCAATCGCATCAGCTTTTATGGTATGGTCGTATACAAACTTCCTTGATTCTTCAGTGAGCCTGGCAAGTGCTGTGAAAGTTCTTTCATCATTGGTTTTGCCCAATAATGCCAGGTTTTTGTAAGTGATATGGATTTTTGCCTTGTTTTGAGGTATTTCAATGTTGGCATCAAATTTCCCAGCTGCTTTGTTATTATCAGTTTTCAGTATTGAATAGGTGGGAATCTCAAAAAGATAAGGGTAACCTTCACCTATTTGTGCATATTCTTTTGCAGGGAAATCAATCCTGAAGAATCCCCTTGGTTTTGGCGTATAAGTTTCAGAGCAGCTTACCAAAAACACCATAATGATCAATATTGCAAATGCTTGTTTTACCCTCATGTAAACCTCTAAACGTTTATTCCCATAAATTATTTAACTTCCACGTTAATTTGTTCTATATTCCTGTTATTTACACCTTCAATTGAAAATAGGAAATTTTTACGTGCAATATTTTCATGCAGTTCAGGAATTTCACCCTTTAGCTCAAGAATCAACCCAGCTAGTGTATCTACTTCTCCTTTGGCATCATCAAAAACTGTGTCTTCACAACCTACAATTTTGTAAAAATCAACACTGTAGTTAACAGCATATACTTTAGGGATAACTTCGCCAAACAGGACAAGGAAAGATGTTATTATAACCACTTTAACAATGAATTCAATAACTGGGGTATTGCTGAATTCAAACAGGTTTGAATTAACATAGGCTGAAAGCATTATAATGCCAATGTTAACAAAGTTATTGGCTACTAAAATTGTAGCCAATAGGTTCTCAGGGTGCTTCAGGTTTTTTATAACTACCTGGTTAACCCTTCTTTTGTTCTTCTTCAGAATAGCCTTGTCTTTTGGGTTTAGCGAAAAAAAGGCAACTTTAGACCCACTAATTAAGGCAGATGAGATAAGCAACAATAAAATAATAACCAAACCAATAATAATCCCTATTAATATCGGGTTCATATGAAAATCCCAGGCTGGAGGAACAGAAGAAAGGTCCAGGCTTGTTTTCAAAATATGAAATTTATGTTTTAGAATGGCAGGTCATCCTCACCTTCATTTGCCTGCACATCAGGCTCTTTAGTAGCAGTGTTTTGAGTACTTGTGTTTTGGTATTCACTTTGCCCTGAAGGTTGGTCATCACGTTTCCCAAGCAGCTGCATCACATCTCCATAAATTTCTGTGATGTAACGCTTGTTTCCTTCTTTATCATCATATGACCTGGTGCGTATCCTCCCTTCAATGTACAACTGCCTGCCTTTAACCACATATTTCTCAGCTACATCAGCCAGGCCCCTCCATAAAACTATGTTGTGCCATTCTGTGGAAGTTACCCTATCACCATTTTTAGCAACATAAGATTCCGAGGTTGCCAAAGGGAAATTTGCAACTGAAACACCAGAATCTAAATGCCTTATTTCAGGGTCTCTGCCTACATTCCCAACTAAAATTACTTTGTTGATTGACATGATTTATGATTTTTTTGGGTTAAACATATTTTAAGATACGAATAATCCTGTTAAACTTTATTCAAACAATATTTATTTTTCCTGATTAATAAGCCCTTTTTTTATCAGATAATTCTCAATTAAACGTGAAACAGCAAATTTATAAATATCTTTTTTATTTACCTGGATAACATCCCGCATTTTTAATTTTTCATTTAACTGAATATAAATAAATGTAGCAAATATTACCTGGTGGCTTAGAATGTGCTTGTTGTATTTTGAAATTTTATTGATGGTAAATCCCTTTTTTGCTACAAATTGCTGAAATTCAACAGATGAAAGAAATTCTTTTAATGGGATGTCCTCGCTTTTTTCAATTAGAGGGAATTCATACAGGTTTTTCCAAATATCATCTTTTGTCCGTTTTTGTAAATAAATTGTATCCTTCCATTCAAAATGGAAATAATAGAAATAACGCGGTTTTTGGGCTATTTTTTTTAATTTAACAGGTAATTCAGTAAACTTATTATTATTAAAGGCAAAACAGTGTTCATGCACAGGGCAGTTATTGCATTGTGCCTTAGGAGTGCAAATGATTGCCCCAAATTCCATTAATGACTGGTTATGGTTTCCTGGGTTATCCCTATCCATTATTTCTTCAGCCAATTCCTGAAAAGCTTTTTTCCCTTTTGCAGAATTTATCGGTTCTTCAATGCCAAAATAGCGGGAAAGGAACCTGTAAACATTGCCATCAAGCACGGGGTGGGGTAAATTAAAAGCCATTGAAGCAATAGCAGCGGCAGTGTAGGTGCCAATGCCTTTTAGTTCCAGGAGCCCCTCATATGTTTCGGGTAATTTTGATTGGTAATTTTCACAGATGGCTTTTGCAGCGGCATGTAAATTCCTTGCCCTTGAATAATACCCAAGCCCTTGCCAGGCTTTCATCACCTCATCTTCTGTTGCATTAGCCAATATTTCAACAGATGGGAATTTCTCAATAAACCTTAAGTAATAGCTAAAACCCTGGTTAACCCTGGTTTGTTGCAAGATAATTTCAGAAACCCATATCTTATATGGGTCAGTGGTTTTTCGCCACGGAAGGTCTCTTTTATTTTCGTGATACCAGTGGTGTATTTTAGATAAAATGTGCTCCATAAAACCCATAACTAATTTAAAATCTTGATAAAAACAAAAATAATTCTTTTGAAATGCTAATAAGTTTTAAAATATTTATATTTTTGCAGACCGATGAAAAAGGAATTAAATTGTTGATAACTAAATATATTTAGCGATGACAAAAGCAGATATTGTAAATGAAATTTCAAAAAACACAGGAATTGAAAAAGTAACTGTGCAAAAAACTGTAGAAGCCTTAATGGAAACAGTAAAAGACTCTTTAGTTGATGGTAAAAATGTTTATTTAAGGGGCTTTGGTAGTTTTGTAGTAAAGAAAAGGGCAGAGAAAACTGCAAGAAATATTTCAAAAAACACAACCATAATAATTCCGGAACATCATATTCCTTCATTTAAGCCTGCGAAAAGTTTCGTTGCAAAAGTTAAAAATAACGTAAAATAAGGTATTATGCCAAGCGGAAAAAAAAGGAAAAGACATAAGATGTCTACGCATAAAAGGAAAAAAAGATTGCGTAAAAACAGACATAAGAAGAAGAAATAGATTATTCTAATTTCTTCTGAATGAAATTTTAAGAATAAACCTAAAGTACAGTCTGAACTTTAGGTTTATTCTGTTATATATGAACCGAGTAAAACTCTAAAAAATCGAAAGATTAAACATTAAGTAGTGAGTAGCGATTTAATTGTAGATGTCTCTCCATCAGAAATAGTAATTGCCTTACTCGAGAACAAAAAACTCGTTGAACTTACCAGAGAAAAAAGTGGTGCTAAATTTGCCGTAGGAGATATATACCTTGGCAAAGTAAAGAAGATAATGCCAAGCTTAAATGCTGCATTTATTGATGTTGGTTACGATAAAGATGCTTTTTTGCATTACCTTGATATGGGACCTCAGTTTGCAACTCTTAGCAAGTTTTTGCGGATGGCTTCATCAAGGAAACATAAGATTTCTTCCATAACAAGGGTACATTCGGAACCAGACATTAATAAAGAAGGTAAAGTCAATGAGCTGCTAAAGGCAGGGCAAAAAATCCTGGTACAGGTTGCTAAAGAGCCAATCTCAACAAAAGGTCCCAGGCTTACTTCCGAAATATCAATTGCAGGGAGGTACATGGTTCTTATGCCTTTTAGCGAGAAGGTTTCTGTTTCGCAAAAAATTAGGTCAACCGAAGAAAAAAACAGGCTGAAAAAGCTTGTCCAGAGTATACGCCCAAGGAAATATGGGGTAATTATCAGGACTGCCGCTGAGAATGTCAAGGTTGCTGATCTTGACCAGGAACTGCGCAGGTTGGTTGACAAGTGGGAAACTACTTTCCACAAATTAAGGCGCGCAAGTGCACCATCATTAATAATTGGTGAAATGGATCGTACAACAGCATTGTTGCGCGACATTTACCACCCTAATTTCAATAGCATTATTGTAAATGACCTTTCAGTATGTAACGAAATAAGTGATTATATAGGAACGATTAAA
The DNA here is from genome assembly GCA_028282705.1 of Prolixibacteraceae bacterium. Taxonomy (GTDB): domain Bacteria; phylum Bacteroidota; class Bacteroidia; order Bacteroidales; family Prolixibacteraceae; genus JABMQB01. The sequence continues at coordinate 35,798 of JANQHI010000023.1, forward strand.
TCAGATAAGAAAAAGCTGGTTAAAAATTATTCCGGATATGCTCCAATTTTTGAACACTTTGGAATAGAAAAGCAGATAAAAGCTGCATTCGGAAAAACAGTTTCTTTTAAAAATGGTTCCTATCTAATTATTGAGCATACTGAGGCTTTCCATGTTATTGATGTTAATAGTGGGAACAGGTCGAAAGCAGGGCTTGACCAGGAAACAAACGCATTGCAGGTTAACTTAGCAGCTTGTGATGAAATTGCCAGGCAATTAAGATTGAGAGACATGGGAGGTATTATTGTCATTGATTTCATTGACATGCATGTTGCAGCCAACCGCCATAAAGTGTTTGATTACATGAAAGAGGCGATGGCTAATGACCGAACAAAGCACAACATCCTTCCCCTGAGTAAATTTTGTTTAATGCAAATTACCAGGCAGAGGGTGAGGCCAGAAGAACACGTGGAAACAGCAGAAGTGTGCCCAACGTGTAAAGGCAGTGGCAAAGTTGTGCCTTCTGTACTTTTTGCTGATGATATTAATAATAAAGTCAACTATATATTAAAAGACTTAAACAAGAAAAAATTGGTAATAAAAGTACATCCTTACGTTGCAGCATATTTAACGAAAGGAAGAAAATCATTCAGGATGAAGTGGTTTTTTAAATTCTTTAAATGGGTGAGGGTTGAAGAAAATAACAATTACACATTTTTAGAGTACCACTTTTTTGATGAGAATTTGGAAGAAATTATTCTTTAAAATATAAGAAGTCCCGATTTTTGATCGGGATTTTTTATTTTCGTGGGGAATTAAAATAGAAGAACCATCAGAAAAATTCCATATATATTCTTATTTGTTTTAATCTCAGGGTTTTCATATGCTTTTGAGCTGAGAGGGAAGATAGAGCTGGGCAAAGGCTGGCATCCTGAAGTATTTTTTGCATCCATTGAAAACCCTGAAGACCTGTTTGTTTCATCTCCTGATTTCCTTATTACTTCAGTATTGGTTAACCCTGATGGTACATTCTTAATAAGCAATGTTGAATTACCCAATGAATTGAGGTTTTACAGGTTATACCTGGTCAAAAACTTGTTTACTCCAAATGATATTATTTACTCAGGTAACAGAAGTATGGTTCACCTGCTGCTGGATAATAGTTCACAAGTTGAGGTAAATGCTGTTTTGGAAGATGATACTTTCAGTAAAATTGAAATTTTAGGAAGTAGCTTGTCCATGAAGATATTGGAATTTGACAGGGAATACAATTCAAGGATAAAACAATTAGGTGGGAATCATAACAAGCTTCAAGAGCAATATATAAAGATGGGCATTGATAACTATATCAGAAGTTATGTCGATAGTTGCACAAGTGCTCTTAACGGGGTATATGCACTTTACCATATTGAAGAAAAAGAGACAGATTTCTTAAAGAACAGTGAGTTCTATTTTAGTTTCCAGGAAAAGGTTAAGGCACAATATCCTGAAAATTTATACACCCAAAAATACAATGAATTATTGCAAAGCCTGGTTGGCTTTCGCGATATAGTTTGTGAAATACCAGGTGTAAGCCCTAAATGGAAGGATTACCTTATAATAGCTGAAAGTGTTATTATTTTCATATTATTAATAACCCTGCTTGCAGTGAGGTATCAAAAAAAGGCTAGGGCTACTATTTCAGAAAAGTCAACTACAACAGAAGCTCAAAATTTGTATGAAAAACTAACCAACAAGGAGAAAGAAATTTTTAAGCTAATTGCAGAAGGGAAATCAAATAAGGAAATAGCTGTCCTTATGTTTGTTGAGTTGAGCACAGTTAAAACCCATGTAAGCAATATTTACAGGCAGATAAAAGTAGAAAACCGCAAAGAGGCAATTAGTTTATTTAAGTTATTGGAAATATCTTAAGGGACTAGTACCTATTTCATCCCTGGAGTAAGAAAGATTTCACCTTGATCCCCAAAATCTTATTCATATTTAAACACTACTTTTGGAAAAATGATAAAATTAAAGGGAAGATTATTCACCCTTAAGTTATTTTGTGGTGTCATTACACATGAATGTTCGTTTTTTGAACAAAGTTATATTATGAATTTGTTTGAAATATTGGTTCTGAAGATAAAGGCAATTAGTCAAGCCAGGATTTTGGTTTTGAAACGTCTAATGCTGAACTGACAAAAAATGAAAGATAGAATAAATTGAAAAGGTTTTAAATAAAAAAATAAATTAAAAATGAAGAAAATATTATTTGTTCTGGTATTGCTGGCTGGCACTATTGCAGCCAATGGGCAAATAGTGGAGCCTGTAAAATGGTCGTTCAGCAAAGAAAAAGTTTCTGAGAATGAGTACAACCTATTATTTAAAGCAACCATTGATAAAGGCTGGCACCTTTATTCAACTGATATACCAGAAGGAGGACCAATAAAAACATCCTTTTATTTTGAAGGAGTTGAAAATGTTGAATTTGCAAACGAAATAACAGCCAACAAAGCTGCTATTAAAATGTTTGACAAAAGTTTCCAGATGGATTTGAGCTACTTCGAGGATGAGGTTGTATTCAGCAGGAAAGTTAAGCTTACTGGGGATGGGAGTGGCAAAGTTGCAGGTTATGTTGAATTTATGAGTTGCAATGATGAAACCTGTACTCCTCCAATGGACCAGGAATATTCGTTTGCTTTTGGCTCAACTCCTGAAACTTCTGTTGCAATTAGTGGTAATGAAATCGGCAGTAGCTCTGAGGGTAGGAACTATTGGAGCATTTTCTTTATAGCTTTTCTTGGAGGTTTGGCAGCTTTGCTAACCCCATGTGTATTCCCAATGATCCCAATGACAGTAAGTTTCTTTACCAAACAAAGTAAAACAAAAGCTTCAGGTATCAGGAATGGCATATGGTATGGGGTGTCAATCATAATTATATATGTTATATTGGGGACAGTAGTTACAGCTGTATTTGGTGCTGAAAGTTTAAACAACCTTTCTACAAACCCATGGTTCAACCTGTTTTTTGCATTGCTGCTGTTTGTTTTTGCCTTCTCATTTATGGGGGCATTTGAAATTATTTTGCCAAGCAGTTGGGTAAATGCAGTAGATAAAAGGGCTGACAAAGGTGGCCTTATTGGAATCTTTTTCATGGCTTTTGCACTTGCCTTAGTTTCATTCTCGTGCACAGGGCCAATAGTTGGGGCACTTATTGTTGAAGCAGCAAGGAGTGGGGGCATGGCACCAGTTATTGGTATGCTTGGGTTCTCATTGGCATTGGCCATTCCATTTGCATTGTTTGCTGCTTTCCCAGGGTGGTTAAATTCCCTCCCAAAATCAGGGGGGTGGCTCAACTCTGTAAAAGTAGTGCTAGGTTTCCTTGAATTTGCTTTTGCTTTCAAATTCTTGTCAATTGCTGATATGGTGCTCAACCTCCATATCCTGGAAAGGGAAGTGTATATAGCTATTTGGATTGCTACCTTCCTTGGGCTGGCTCTTTATTTGTGGGGTAAAATAAGGCTACCTCATGATTCGCCCATGGAATACATCCCTGTTTCAAGGTTTGTGTTGGGCACAATGGTTTTTGCTTTTGTAATTTATATGATACCTGGCTTATGGGGGGCACCTGTAAAACTAATCAGTGGTTTCCCACCTCCAATTGATTATGCAGAATCACCACTTGGGGTTGGAAGGACCCAGGTGCAGGGGGTAGCCCAATCAAGCATTGATGTACACCCTGGAAAACATGTGGGACCACATGGTATCCCTTTGTTTGAAGATTATGATGAGGCTCTGGCACATGCAAAAGAAACAAACAAACCATTGCTTATTGATTTTACAGGGAAGGGCTGTACCAATTGCAGGAAAATGGAAGATAATGTATGGATTGACCCACAAGTGAAAAAGATGTTCCTGGAAGATTTTATAGTTGTTTCATTATTTGTTGATTTAAGGGAGAAATTGCCTGAAAGTGAACAATATGTTTCAGAAACAACAGGCAGGAAAGTGAGGACAGTAGGCAATAAATGGACAGACTTGCAAATTCGCAGGTTTAACAGGAATACACAGCCATACTATGTTATTTTAGATCATAATGAGCAAGAGGTAGTAAATGGTTATGGTTATGATTCTGATGCCAATAAATTTGCCAATTGGTTAAGGAGTGGCCTCAATGAATATAAAGGGAAATAAACCTGTTTAAAAGGATAAACTACATATAATAAAAATATTACATGAGTTACCATTGAAAATTAAAAATATGAACGAATGAAACGAACATGAATTTTCAGCATTCTAAACTACACAAACGAGAATGATTAAAATTTGTGTGAGTTCCTGAATGTATTCAAATTTTTTGAACATTCAGTAATCAAAAAATTTTAAACAGATGAAA
>JANQHI010000082.1 GCA_028282705.1 Prolixibacteraceae bacterium
CAACCTTGCTTACTCGTTGGAGTTGATAGATGGCAACAATTATGCAAACTTATTAGAGGGCAACACTGAAATTACTGTAACATATACATTAGTTGATGAAAACTAATAGCTAACAGGAAGGGTGAATTAAATATTAAACTTGAAGCCTGCAGAAATGCGGGCTTTTTTATTTTACTTAAGGTTGAAGGTTGTTGTACCAATATTGCTCTCATCTGCAAAGATATCCACTGTATACTCCCCTACCATCATTTGTGGTTCAGAGGTATTGTCCCAATAAATATTTACAGGAAGCTCATTCCCTTCATAATTTACATTTCTCACAGCAGAATACTGTATTTCAAGGTCTTCAAATTTGAAAACATCACCCTGGTTTTTTACCATAAGCAATTGGTCTGGCCTCATGATCCTAACATATACATTTTTAGCTCCTCTTTTTGTAGTTACATTTTTACTTAATGTTAAACTTATCCTTACCTTCTGGGCCCTCTTTGCATATTTAGTAGCCTTGCTCCTTGAGTTTATGGGTTCAGCTATTAATTCCCTGGCTTCAAGCATGGCTGCTCTTTGCAGGTTTTGTTGCAGCCTGGTATTTTCCTTGCCCAGTTGTTGGTTCTTGTTTTCAGCCTGGCGGAATTGTTCTTTCACCTCCCTGTTTTCAGCCATTAATTCTTTATTCCTCCTGTTAAGGGAATCTACCTGCACAATGTAGTTTCTCATTATTCCCCTAAGCGAAGTTATCTCCTTTTGATATTTATTAATTCGCTGAAAACTTACTTTTTTAGTTTGCTCAACCTCAACCAACAGGTCTTTTACTTTGGTTTGGGCAAAAAACAATTGTTGGTTCAATGTATCATTATCTGTTTGCAATGAATCATAGCTGGCAATTATTTCACTTAGCTCAAATTGGATGGAATCTTTTTCTGTATTTATTTCATTTATTATTACCTGGTGATCCATCCTTTGCATAACAAACAAAACCACCACAACTACTAAAACTACAGATAATAAAATAACAATTACATTATTGCGCCTGTCTTTGTGGGTTTCTCCCAACCAATGCTTTTTTTGCCCTATTTCCTGATCCATATTTTTTATTTTTCCAAATTGACATTTTCACAAAATTAATAATCTTTTCAAGGGGTCGCAAAAAGAGTGTTCAATATTCATTCCAGAAACAAATTATAGGCTTTTCTATGGCCTATTCAATCAAAAAATGAATTATTTAGCCATTCTTGAAATATCCATATGTTCCTTATTTTTATGCCACAATTAACTTTTTAAAATGAAAAGAAGGAAACCTGTTTTTGAATTATACTCCTTTGGGCATTTTGCAGAATGGAACCGCGAAAGTAAACAGATTCCCAAAATCCTAGAAATCACCACAGATATAAAGGCTGAAATTGGGGTTGAGTTTGGTTATGTACTAAAAATAAAAAAGGGGAAAGGAGAAAAGATAACTTTCAGGATTGACCATCCCCCATTTAAAGATAATACTGGAGAGGTTGCCCCACCATTTACAGGAGAGGAATTTATCCGCACAAATGACTATGAATTTTTCCTGGGTGATTGTATTTGGGAGCCTCTTAATGATAAACTTGGAAAATGGGAACTTACCACTTTTTATGAAGGTAAAACAGTGGCAAAGAAAACATTCAACCTATATTAATCGCCAACAGCTTTGTTCAGTGCTTCCAGTGCTTCATCAACAGAATTTGAAAGCTCTTCTGAAATGGCCCTATAATATTGCTTTACCAGCTTAGGATTATCTTTTCCATCAGGATGGTTTACCCTCTTTCTTAGTTCAAGGTGTTTTTCAAGAATTCCATTTGCTACTTTCATTACTTTGTCATGGTCAGCGTTTTCCTTTGTCCTAAGGATATAAAAACAGTCATTTAAAACCAGTGAAAACATCCAATCAATTTCTTTTTTTAATTCTCTTACGCTCGCCATAATTCTTTTATTTAGTTCATTACTGATGTAAGTGGAGCTTTAAGTCCTTCAAATGACTTCAAAACTGCTTTTACAGAACCTACCAATATGTTTGTTTCAACCATTATTGGAACACGATTCTTGTCAGCAGAAATCCAAACATTCATATATTCACCTCCAGGGAAAAAATCTCCCTTCATTAAAAGTATGGAAATTTTATGACATCTGAAAGACATTCTGTTCCTTGTTTTTACAGCCTCTTCTCCCAAATACCTGAAATGTAACCTTTCAACTTTGTTTTCATCAATTAATTTGAAGGGGACCATTTGCCCATGTTCATAGTTTTCATAGTCAAGGGTGCGCGCATAATAAGCTGTAGCCAGCATATCAAAACTACCAGGTTCATAATTGATTGAATCAACTAAAAACTGCCCTTTCTTCTTTTTTATTTTTGTGAATATTTTATCCTTTTGGTGATCAACATTATAATAGTGTATAGAATAATTCCGCCCATGTTTTACTTCCCTGTTAAAAACCAGTGGGCTAAGGTTACCACAACATCTTGAGTGAAAATTATTCCTCACTTTATAGATAAAGTCATAAGCCTTTAGGGTCTTTCCTGTAGCATTAAGTTCATAAAACTTTGTGCCATTCTCGTGCACAGAATGAACATTAAAATGGACAAGGCCACTTTTTATCCATATAAAATGCCAGTTGTAATATGCACTATATGTTAGCTTTTCTCCTGATGCAAATGGGGTAACTGTGAGTTCTTGCCCTACAATTTTAAGGTTAAATGCAAAAAGGGCTAAAACCAAAAAAAATATAGCCCGCCATGAAAATTTAGAAGCCCCTCCTAAATGAAGTATTTCTGTTATTTTGCTGGGGTTGCCTTTCATTTTCTTTTCTCTTTTTATTTTCAGCTTCTTTCCTCTTTTTTTCCTCTAATTCTTTGTCATAAAGAACTTTAGGATAAGTTTTATTTAATGTAGCATCCATAAACTCAAGGTGTTCAAAATTAGATTTCACCTTAATTACCTTTTGCATATAAGCAACTGCTTCTGGCTGAACATGGTCCTGGTAACTCCCAAAGTCCCATTTCCCATTGCCATTTTTATCATAAATCAGTTTAACTACATATTTGCCTGGTTTGAGGTAAGGAAATTCAACCTTCCCGCCAGTTTTAACTATTTTTTGCTGAAGCACATTTTCTTCTTCATTGTTCTCTACCAATTGAGCAACTATTTGCATAGTAACATTAGAAAGTTCAACAATGATTTTACCATAGTAATCCATCTTCTGAGTGGTAAACTTCCTTAAAGCTGACTTGCTTGTAATGCCATATATATTTTGGCTGGCAGCAGAATCTATTTCAAGCCTGTATGCAGTATTTTCTTCCCAATCATAGACAATCCTATGTTGGCGGTATGCAGAGGTGTCTTTATTCATTTTAAACCTCAATGGTGTTGCTGTTGTATCTTCATCCAGGTAAAGATGCACCATATCCTCATGGAAATATTCCAATGGCTCAGGGCTTTTTATCACAATGTCCCTGTTGAGATCAAATCCTGAAGATTTCAAATTATCAGAAAAACTAAATTGAGGGATGGTAATTTTTTCCTCTTCTTTTTCTTTTCCTCTTTTCCTCTTTTTAGACTCTTTCTCCTTTGGTTTTTTATAGAAAAAATCAATTGTGTCCTTATGCACATAAACTTCCCCTGTTGAGTCCAGTTGGTTATATGCCAATTCAAAGGTAAGAGAGTCAATTTTGGCAATAGTAGTATCTTTTATCCAAAGAGAAATAGTATCCACTCCTTTACTGGGTTCAAGGAGGTACCAATCTTTACTTTCAATTCCTATAGGGTTTACTGAGAAAGTATCAGCCACTGATTCTGAAAAAATAAATGAACATTTATATTGTGATTCCCTTTTAGTGCTGACAATGAATTGTTCAAATATATCTTCCAGAAAATAACGCAAATAGACAGGCTCAGGAGCAAATTGTATATGCCCTGCCAACAGAAGTGAATCAGCCCCTTTTACCAGGGTATCAGGAGATTCAACAAATGTTGCTGAAGGAACAAATACTGAGTCAATAAAGGCAATTTCTTCAGCTCCCTCATCATACAGTAAATTGGTATTTGCGTCAATGATGGCAAACACATGGTAGCTGCCTGGGGCAATATTATCAATCATAAATATCCCCTTTTCATCAGTTTTTGCAATGTATGGTGGGCGCACCCTAAACACTGCTGAGTCATGCAAGTTTTGCTGAAGCATTACCAAGCTTTTTTCCTCTGGTTCCAGGTTAAATGCATTCTTAACCACCCCTGCCAGGCGCAATGTGTCAAACACATCACCTGTGCTGAATGAAAACCTGAAATTTTTGTAGGGGTTTCTTTCATTGTTGTCTTCAACAGAATTTTTGAAATCCAATGAATAAGTGGTGCTGTCTTTTAGGTCTTCATTAAATATTACAGACAATGTTTTGGATTTCATCCTTATGGTAGGCCTTTTCTGCAAAGGTGGGGAAATAACCAGGGCATCCATTACTTTATCTGTCACAACATATTCATCAAAGGTGAAACGCACCTGCTTCCCGTCAAAATTCAGGGTCCTGTATGGGGGGTCAGTTTCAACCAGGATTGGAGGCAATGAATCACTAGGTCCTCCATCAGGCATCCCCATGTTGGCACATGATGTATAAAAAACAAGGTAGATAAATATTCCCAGGACCAGGAATGGTATTTTATTTGTCAATTTCATTGGTGGCAAATCCAGCATATTTTATTTGAATACAAACATACAAATTCCTGAAAATTTCAATTATCCCAGAAGGGTAAATTAACTTATTTTAGGGGTTGTTAGTAGATAATTATAATTCAGGTTATTATTTTGGTTTTTAAGGATGCCTGATAAAATAAGTTTAAACCATTTCTGTATTTTTTACTTATTATCCCAAATCTTTTTTACCTTCATAAAAAAGAATATTTGTAATGGCTTATAAGAAGAAAAGAAGGAAGAAGGGAAAAAAGTTTGCCTCATTTAATAAGCAAAAACTTAAAAAAGCCATTCTTTCCATATTATATGAAGACCCCTCAAAACCTGTTAACTACAAGCAGGTTTCTGCTTTCCTGGGTATAAAAGATGCTGAAACCAAGCGTCTGGTAAATGTGGTGTTGGTCGAGATGCATGAAAATGGGTTGCTTGACATGATCAGTAGGGGAAAATTTAGGCTAAGGTCACGTGGTGGGTATGTATCAGGGGTTGTTGATTTACAACCACAAGGTTTTGGTTATGTGAATAGTGATGAGGCTGATACGCCTATTCTGGTTTCCTCGCGCAACCTGCACCATGCCATGGAAGGAGACAAAGTGAGGGTACATCTATATGCCAGGAGGAAAAAGCATGAGCTGGAAGGTGAAGTTGTGGAAATACTTGAGCGTGCTAAAGATACATTTGTGGGTACAGTTTCCAAATCAAGGAACTTTGCATTTTTGATCCCAACAAGCAAGGTGGGCTTTGATATTTTTATCCCGCTTGAAAAGCTGAATGGGGCAAAGCCAGGGCAAAAAGCTATTGCTAAAATCCTTGAATGGCCATCCAGGTCAAAGAACCCTTTTGGGGAAATTATTGAAGTGTTGGGAGATACAGGGGACAATGATGCTGAAATGCATGCCATCCTGGCTGAATTTGACTTGCCCCACAAATACCCCAAAAATGTTGAAAAAGTAGCTGCTAAAATCCCTCTTGAAATATCAGAAACAGAAATCAAAAACAGGAGGGACGTAAGGGGTATAACCACTTTTACCATTGACCCTGCTGATGCCAAAGATTTTGATGATGCCCTATCCATCAGGAAACTTGAGAATAACAACTGGGAGGTAGGCATCCATATTGCTGATGTTACCCACTATGTAAAACCCAATACCATCCTGGATGATGAAGCTTATAGCAGGGCTACATCAGTTTACCTGGTTGACAGGGTTGTACCTATGCTGCCTGAACATTTATCAAATGGGGTATGCTCTTTACGCCCAAATGAAGACAAGCTTTGTTTTTCAGCTATTTTTGAAATGAATAACCAGGCTGCTGTTTTAAGACAATGGTTTGGAAAAACAGTGATCCACTCAAACAGGAGGTTTACCTATGAAGAAGCTCAGCAGGTTATTGAAACAGGAGAAGGAGACCTCAATGAAGAAATCCTGGTGTTAGATGGCCTGGCTAAGAAATTAAGGGAGGAAAGGTTTAAAAAAGGTTCTATAGCCTTTGACAGGATTGAGATAAAATTCAATATTGATGAAATAGGAAAGCCTATCTCTGTTTTTTTCAAAGAAGCAAAAGATGCCAACCACCTGATTGAGGAGTTTATGCTCCTTGCCAATAAAAAAGTAGCTGAATTTATTGGTATTCCAAAAGGAAAAAAACAAGCCAAAACTTTTGTATATAGGATACATGATAAACCAGACCCCGACAAGCTGGATTCATTCAACAATTTCATCCATAAATTTGGTTATGGTATCCAATTGGTTACTCCCAAGATGGTTTCAACATCACTCAATAACCTCTTGAAAAATGTAAAAGGGAAAACTGAGCAGAATGTAATAGAATCATTGGCTATAAGGGCTATGGCCAAGGCAGAGTATTCTACACGCAATATTGGGCACTATGGGTTGGCATTTGATTATTATAGCCATTTTACCTCCCCCATCAGAAGGTATCCTGACGTGATGGTTCACAGGCTGTTGGAAAAATACCTGGAAGGAGGGCGTTCAGCTAATGCCCAAAAGCATGAGGATATGTGCAAACATTCTTCTGATATGGAGTCACGTGCAGCCAATGCTGAAAGGGCTTCTATAAAATACAAACAGGTTGAATTTATGAAAGACCATGTTGGTGAAATATATGATGGAACCATATCAGGGATTACTGACTGGGGTATATATGTTGAGCTTGAAAATAAAATTGAAGGCATGATCTCGCTGCACGGGCTGGATGATGATTTTTACATTTTTGATGAGAAGAATTATGCCATTATAGGAAGGCATACACAAAAAAAATACCAGCTTGGAGACCCTATAAAAATTGAAGTCTGGCGCACAAACCTTGAACGCAAACAACTGGATTTTAGGCTCGTGGAAAGTTAGGAAAACACATTTCCTGTATTTTTAAAAAATTCAACTATATTTGTTTCTTATTACTTCTGATAAGACTAAAAAAAACCTATGCAGAAAATTGCTGAAAATGGTACAAAGAGAGACCTGAACAGGGAAACAATCCTCAAAATTGCACAGGAAATATTTAGCAAATATGGGTATAAAAAAACTACCCTTGATGATATAGCCAATGCTGTCAGGAAGGGTAAAAGTTCACTTTATTATTATTTTAAAAGCAAAGAAGACCTGTTTCAGGCCGTGATCATGAAAGAGGTTGACTTGCTTGGCAGAGAGCTTGACAAAGTTGTAAACAGGAATAGTGACCCAGTAGATAAACTCAGAGACTACATATTAACCAAACTTACCATTTTCAGAAGCCTGGCCAACTTTTACCATGCCCTTGAAAATGATGTTGCTGCCATTGAATTTATTGAAGATATTAAACACAAATATGAGCAAAATGAGATCAGGATGATCAAGAGGATCTTGATTGAAGGGGTGCGCAAAAACGAGTTTGAGATCTATGATTTTAACCTGGCAGCCATTGGAATAACCACTGCTATCAAAGGGCTTGAAATGCCATTAACTGCAGGCTCTTATGGAAACATCAACCTGGAAAGAAGTGTTGATATTATCCTTAAGATTATGTGTTATGGGATTATGAAAAGGTAGAAAGCCTCCCCAATAGGGAGGAGTTAAATTCTGATTATTATTTCAATAATAATAATGCACAATAAACTAAACTTGTGAAAAAACGAAAAAAGGGACTTCAATTTTGAAGCCCTTTTTTGTTTTATTTATTTTCCTAAAAACTAATTTTCTAAAGCAGAACTGAGCTCTTGCAAAAATGTTTTATTATCACTTTTCAGGTAAGCTGAAAACTTCCAATCATGACCAAGCTGGGTTGATTTAACTAATAAATGGTTCCAGCCTTTGTCAAGGGGCAGTTGCTCTAACACATATTCATCTTTAACCCAGCCTCCAGGTTTATCATCTACATAAGTTTCCTTCCCATTCAGGTATAACACAAAACCATCATCAGCACCCATGACCATATCTACCCTGGGCATATCTGGTTCAGCTAATAAATTCACCAATGAACGTGGGGAATAAATCCAAAAACTAAGGTATGCAACAGAATTTTCAAGGTGTTCAGAAAGACCAATGTTCCTGAAATCAAAAGCACCATTTTCATCAACTTCAACAACTTCCCAAAATTTACCTTTCTCCTGCCCTCCTAGTTGAGGTTCCCTATTTTTAGCAATAAACTCCTTGCCTGCCATTTGTTCAAGGTTGAGTTTGCTAGCATCAAAAGCACCACAAAACAATGCTTTTGCGAACCTGCCCTTTTTATCTATAGCAAGTGTTGAAGAAAGGTCGACTGATTTGAAAACTACCCCCAGGTTGGAGATCATCCTTTTTAATATCCTTGCACCTGATTCTTTTACTGAAAGCAGGTTAATTGAAGAAAGGTAAAGTGTACCATTTTCTTGCTGGTATTTAACCAGGGCTGCACCTTCAGGTTTCTCTTCCAGCTCACTTCTATAGGTAGTAGCTGTTTTCAGGAATTCAGGCCTGTAGTTCCACCCTGACCAATCAGTATTGCAGGCTTCCAGAATCACTTGCCCATCTTCTACCAGTTTTCCTGATAACCCAAAATCCATAACAGGGCTTTTAACCATTTCAGTAAAATAAAAATCTTTATTGCCAAACCATTTTACAAACACATCTTCTTCTTTTTTAATAAAAGATGTTGCCTTTCTGTTTGTTAGCTCAATAGGAACAGGTAAAATTTTATTTAAGGTATTAACTGTTTCTTCTGAAACCCCAAGGACTATAACTTTACCACCAGCTTCCATCACCTGGTTAACAACTGGCTTAGCTTCTTTCCCTTTAGCAGGATTTTTCCCATCAATAACTACTAGGGTTTTTTCTGCAATTACAGGCTTATCAGTAAAGTGCATCCCCATGCTAGCCAACTTTTCTTTTAAGGGTGATTTTTCAATCCCTGAAAAGAAAACCACTTCTTCAATAGCTTCATCAATGCTTTCTATTTTACTTTCAACCATTATTTTTTCTTCTACTTTAAACCCTTCAACAGGTTCTGCAAAAGCTGCCTTGACTGCATGGAACAAAGGCCAGGGTTTATATAAAGGAAGGTTTACATCATAACCTGGGTTAATGGTGGTTGAATAAGGGCCAATCCTTTCAGGCTGTACCCCTGGTATCCCCTCTTTGTATGCAGGAAAGAATATCCCATCTTCTGGTGTTGATTTTTTTGAAACATCACCCAACCCTATTTCCAAAGGTTTTAGCCCATACCAGATCACATTAAAAACACTTGTATAGCTTGCATTGTATTTTAACTGTTTCCCAATCAAATCATAGGCTTCAGTTGCCAGTCCTTCCATTCTTCCAAGTTGTGATTCATAAGCCCTGTCACCATTTACTTTTGCAATCTGGCGTGGGGTTCCATAATAAGCCATCCCAGTTTCTCCAACCCCCCAGGGCATGCCTTGTGATGACCATTCTTTCAAGGCATTTTCACCACCATAATGCCCTATTATTGTAGGTAAATTTGTTTTCCTAAGGGTTTCCCCATCTCCCGAAATCCAGTCCCTGGTTGGGTCAAGCTTTTGGGTTAAAGCAACCCACTCATTAATTTCATCAACCTGCCTCTGTACGATTGATTCAGGGGCATGAAATACATGGATTGCCACTGGCAAAGTTTCATTACACACACTCCAACCAAATACAGAAGGGTGGTTCCTGTCTCTAAGCACCATGCTTTCTACATGGCCTCTGCAATGTTTCCAATACTCCTCTGAATCCATTTTAGGTCCTCCATCACTCGACCAAATGGCTGTTTCATCCAATACACATATCCCCATTTCATCGGCTACATCCAAATAAAAAGAAGGGTATGGCTGGGCATGAAGCCTAACTGCATTGGCATTGGCATCTTTCAGCATTTTATACCATCCCCATGCATACCTCCTGGTCATCTGGGGGATTCCCATAAAATGCCACGAATCTCCTTTTAAAACAATGGGTTCTCCATTCAGCAATAATTGTTCGCACTTAATGGTAAACTGGCGCCAGCCAAAACGTTCATATTTATTATCTATGATTTCATTGCCTGCTTTTAGTTGCAATACTGCCCCATATAGGTTAGGTGTTTCTGGGGTCCAATAGTTCAGTTCATTATTTATTTCCTTTTCCAAGGTAACTTTTGCAGTGCTATTGGCTTCAATTTGAACAGGTTTTGAAAAATCAATATTAATTAATGGTGATCCTAATTCCCCTTTTTGTACAGGGGCTTCTATAGTTCCTTCTCCTGCAAGGTTTATCCATTTACTTATGTTCCCTCCCACTGAAATTGTAATTGGTTTGTTAGCAGAATTTTGTATAGTTAGCTCAAATTCCAGCTTTTTGTTGGCTACATCTGGTTTTACAAACACATCTGAAATATAGGTTTCAGGATAAGAAAACAGGTATACATCCTGCCATATACCTGCAATTTTCTTTCCCCAGAATGACCCTGCTACATATTTCCTCCTGCCATATTTTCCTTCATCATTGGTCAGGCTTGCACGTGCAACACCCACTAAGATTTCATTTTCCCCATTTTTTAAAAAATCTGTTACATTCACTTTGGTTGGGAAAAATATGTCCAAATTTTCTATCGCCAGTTTCCCATTGACATAAATTTTGGCATATCCCGCTATTGCCTCAAAATGGAGGAAATGTTGCTTCCCTTGCCAATTTTCGGGAAGGGTAAATGTTTTTCTCATCCATCCTATTTCAGCATTGCCCCAATTTTCAGGATAGCTTGGGTACATCAGGAAATCACCTCCTTCATCCAGGTTATTTCCATTATCCATGCTGGTAGGTACCCCCTGTGGAAATGCATTTACATTCCAGGGAGATGGTATCTTGATAGGTGTTTCTTCCCAATGGAATGTTTCAGGCTTGGTGAATTTTTGAATGTCATTTTCAAATACAGGCATAAACTGCCAATTCCCATTCAGGCATATTTCGCCACGCAAAGGTTTTTCAACTTCATGGATTGGTGAGGCCATGGGATTAAACCTGTGAGCAAATTGTTTTTTTTGTGCCGAATTTGTCTTTGAGACATTGCAAGACAGTGTAATACAAAGTATTACAATTGGTAAGGTTAGAATTTTCATTACTTTTTAGCTTTTAGTTCCTACTTAAGTCCCCATGTTTTATTTGGAATGGGTCCCATTTCTAGTTTACTGGTATCTCCTGCCATCAATTCACGATGAGTAAACTATGGTACATTCAATATTTTCGCATTTCCCAAATCAATGGTTGCTTCCTAAAAACCGGGCTTATTAAAGAATAGGCAGGAACACCTGGAGTTACCGGGCAAAATCCCATGGAAGTACATACCACAAAGGTGGCTATACCTCCAACATCTTTATCACCCGGGACACCAAAAATATCATCTTTAAACCATACATCCAAAAGAAAACATGCCCATTTTTGAGTTTCCCCTAGCGAGTTGGTATAGTTAAAAAAGGTAAGGGTATGAAAATTGGGTTCATCTTTCATTTAGAATTGCCCTATTAAACCAGTGGTATCAGGGAGTTTAGCCCAAAGTGAATATTTACTTCTTCTAAGGCTTTCACTGAAAGGTTGTCCTAGTATTTTTTAAAAGCCTTAATCCCTATGAATAAAACTAATCCTTCTATCCCATAACATTTTATTTAACATGATAAAACCTATATTAACCCCAGTTTTTCATCAAGCTTGTAGAGCTCCCCTGCTTTGGTTTCAAATTCAACCTTTTTGTCCTTATAATTTATGCTACATTTTTTGCCTGCCTTTGATAATACTTCCAATGTTTTTAGTTCTCCCCCAGCCCATGAGAATGAAAGTTCAAAACCACCACGTGCACACACTCCAGAAATACTCCCTTCAGGCAAAGCATCAGGAAGTGCAGGAAGGATATCTATGGTACTTAGGTGTGATTGGATCAACAATTCCACTATCCCAGCTGTTCCTCCAAAGTTACCATCAATCTGGAAGGGCGGGTGGGCATCAAATAAATTGGCATAGGAACCTCCTCCAGCACCATACCTTGTTTTGCTTGTGATAACAGGGCGAAACAGTAACTTTACCAATTCATAAGCATGGTTGCCATCCAGGAAACGTGCCCAAAAATTTATTTTCCATGCAAGGCTCCATCCTGTGCCATCATCTCCACGCATTAGCAATGATTTCCTGGCAGCTTCCATTAGCTCAGGATTTTCTTCCCAATTAATATCTTTTGCTGGGTGCATCCCCCATAAATGGGAAACATGCCTATGCTTGTTCTCAGGGTCGTCCACATCTTCCATCCATTCTTGCAGTTGCCCATATTGCCCAATTTGGTTGGGGGCAATTTGTGCAACCTGTTCTTTTAATTTAGCAGCAAACTCATGGTCAGTGTCCAATATTTCAGATGCTTCAACACAAGCATTAAAAAGTGAACGTATAATTTGGTGATCCATGGTAGGACCCGCTACCAACCCACCATTTTCAGGAGAATTAGATGGTGTGCTTATCAACCAACCTGTTTTAGTATCTTTTACCAAAAATTGGGAATAAAAAACAGCTGCACCTTTCATTAATGGGTATGCTTTTTCTTTTAAGAAATTTTTGTCCTGGGTGAACAGGAAATGCTCCCATAAGTGGTGTGATAACCATCCACTACCACTTACCCAAATACCATGGTTTGAATGGTTTATAGGGGCTGCACCTCTCCAAATATCAGTATTATGGTGTAATACCCAACCATCACAATTATAATGCTCTTTGGCTACTGCAGCTCCTGTTTCTGAACAATCTTTTATAAGGGAAAACAAGGGTTCATGGCATTCAGGCAGATTGGTTACTTCTGCTGGCCAGTAATTCATTTCAGCATTTATGTTGGTGGTATATTTACTCTCCCAGGCAGGCTGTAAATCTTTATTCCAAATTCCCTGCAAATTGGCAGGTTGGGTTCCTTCCCTGCTTGAACAGATCAGCAAATATCTTCCATATTGTGCATAAAGTTGTAAAAGCTGTGGGTCATGAGGAGAATGGGAAAATTGGTGCAACCTGGAATCCGTGGGTAAAGAGTCCCTCCCATTGTTTCCAAAACTAACTGAAAAACGATTAAAAAGAGACTGGTAATCAGAAATATGTTCCTGTTTAGCTGTTTTAAAAGCCACACCCTTCAGTTTTGCCAGGTTGGTTTTTACATGCTCTTTTGGATTTCCACTAACATCATCATATTTTTTGAAATTAGTTGCAGTACACAACCAAATAGTAGCCTCTTTTGCATCATCCACTTTGATCCTATTATTTACAGAAGAAACCTCTCCATCACTTTCTACTTTGATAACAGCTTCCCCCTTTAAAACACCATCTTTTACTGCCACCTGCAATGTTTGCATGTTTTTATCAGAATTGATTGATTTTTGCTCATGCCTTGAATCAAGAGAAAGGCTAAATGTAAGTGCCCCAGGTTTGCTTGCCTTTAGGTGGATGGCTATAGCCTGATGTGGATTACTTGCTATTATTTCCCTTTCATACCTAATGCCTCCAACTTCATAGCTGATCCTGCAAATTGCCTTAGAAATATCAAGCTCCCTATAATATCCAGCATAATTTTCATGACCTGGGAAATTAATATAAATATCTCCAAATGGTTGGTAGGCCTGTTGCTTTAAAGGGACACTCATAAATTCCTTCATAGCCAATTCTTCAGCCTCATGTTGTTTTCCTTCAAATAATAACTGCCTGATCTGCCCAAGGTATTTATAAGCATCTTTGTGGGCATAACCAGTAGGTTGCCCTTTCCACAATGTTTCTTCATTGAATTGGATATGTTCATCTACAACCCCTCCAAACACCATAGCTCCCATCCTCCCATTTCCCAAAGGCAAGGCTTCTGTCCATTCTTGTGCAGGCTTATTGTACCATAATTTTAACTGTGCCTCTTCTTCTACAGTACATGATACCAGCATCAATAAAAGAGAAAAAGAAATTAGTTGGTTTAGATAGTTTTTTTTGATCATAATAGTGTATTTTTTGTTATTAATTCTGCTCAAAAGGACCACCTGGTTTAAACTCATATTCATATCTAACAGGCCCCCATTGGTACATCCCATTTTTTCCAAACCCTAAATTGGTATTAGGTGCATTGGCATAATTTTGCCATCCCACCTGGTTCAGGTTTTTTATATTGCCTGTGGTTAAATCTGCCATCCATTGGAAATAGTTTTGGGTTTTAGCTCCCCCATTATCATCATTCCCCATGTATCCAAAAGCAGGCTGCCCATGCAATTCAATATCATTACCAATAGGGTCTAAACCCCTGTAACAATTTTTACTTCTTTTTGAATCCCACCAATATTGTACTTCCAGCCCATGTATTGACTCATGCCACATGCCTACATAATAATCATTGTCGGGCATATCAGCCCTAATGTTTTGTTGTGACCTTGTTATATTATCACGTAAATATGCTCCTCCCCCATATGCTGCACGTGGACCAAAAGTGTTCCCAGCCATTGGGTAAAAAATATGCACATTGTCATACCACCCTGTTTGATTTCCTACATAGGCATTAAGTTCCCTGGTCAGGTCATCACTCTCTAACCATTCATAGCTTTTCCACTCATTATGCCAATAAAAATCTTCAAGGGGAAAACGTTCATCTAATATAACGACTGCCAAGTTAAAACCTATTTCCTCATTGGTATATTCTGAAGTAAATTCTTCAAAACCTTTCAATTTTGAAACAATTTTTTGTAGTTCTCCTTCATCTAAGCTGTATTGTAAATTAGGATGGCCCCTACCTGGGCTAGCAGGAATATCTACCTTAGTATAGACCAATACTAACCAACTAAAAACAATTTTGGGGTTGATCAGTTTAGAAGCAAAAAGGTGTGCAAATCTTGTTTTATATTCTGTAATATTAAATTGTTTTGTACCAACTACCCCATTTTTTTCAGCAGTAATTATAATTGTACCTGTTTTATGTGCTCTTAGCTTGTTTGTTTCTGAAGTAATTCTTGATAATGAGCCATTTTGCCCTATGCTCCAATTTACTGTTTCTTTTCCTGTTGTATTGTCATTGTATGTTACTACTGCCTCCAGGTTTAACACACTTCCAACACACAGGTCATCAAATTTAGAAATGATGCTTATTGCCACAATTTCATTACTGTTTGTTCCTTCATTATCTGTAGTACAGGATAGGGTTATCAATATGATATATAACCAAAAAAAAGAGATGTGCAATTTCATAAAACCAATATAACTTTATAACCCTAATCTATACCAACCAACAATTACTTACAGAAAACCTTAACTTCTGGCTACTCAACCTAGATTGATCTTTCGCCAGAAGTTAGATTACAAAACATTTGTTTTTATCTGTGAAAAGTTGCAGGGAGTATGTTTTATTTTCATTGTAACAATTTTTTATTAATACCCGGGGTTTTGAACTAAATTAGGGTTCAGGTTCAACTCACTGTCAGTAAATGGCCAAAGGCTAAAATGATCTTTCCACACAATTGTATAACCAATTGGGTCGGTCAATGAAGTCATTGTTTCACCTTGTTTACCCCAGCGTTTCAAATCGAAATAGTGGTGCCCTTCAAAAGCAAGTTCCACATTTCTTTCATATTCAATTAAAGCCCATTTTTCATTGTCTGATAATGAGTTTACATTGTTAACAGTAGCCATCCCAACACGTTGGCGAATTGGGTTTATAGTTAAATCAGCAACTGATTGGTTAAATCCTCCCGAACGGAATTTGGCTTCAGCATAAGTTAACAACACATCAGCATACCTGAGGTGCACAATACCCTGTTCACTAGTTCCCCCAATATGGATGGAGTTGTTATCCACTATATCTACATCAAGGAATTTTTTGACATAATACCCGGTTTGTGTGGGTTCAAAGCCAATTGGCTGACCAACTGCATCATACCAGACATCATCAGGCAGGCGCACAGTTAAATAGAGGCGTGGGTCACGATTTTGGTAATTGGCACTTTCTAATGTTGATTGTGAAACAGGAAGCCCATCAACCATAAGGTATGCATCAACAAATTCCTGGCGTGGGGTTGCTCCTGCAGAATGTACCAACAGCCTTGTTAAGCTGTGCGCTACTTCAGGATACTGGAATTCAGTGGCATACATAATTTCTTTATTGCCTGCTTGCCCTTTTTTAATGAATATGTTAAAGTAATCTGGATGCAAGCTAAATACACCTGAATTGATAACTTCTAAAGCAGCAGAGGCTGCTTCATCCCAGCGTTTATTTTGAAGAAGGATTTTAGCTTTTAATGCCTGAGCTGACCCTTTGGTTATGTAGCCATTGTAAAGTTGTTGTGGTAAATTTTGTATTGCCACATCCAATTCCTGAAGAATATAACTTACAATTTCAGCCTTGCTTGATTGTGCAATTTTATAATCTTCAATGTTCTCTACCTTTTCTTTATAAAGAGGAACCCCTCCATATACCTCAGTGAGGTAAAAGTAGTAGAATGCCTTAAAAAACTGTGCATCTGCAATGTATTGAGCCTTTGTCATATCTTCAAAAAGAGATTCATCCATTGCCTGGATATTTGCTATATGGTCATTTGCTGTTGAGATTACTTTGTAAGCATCTGCAAAAAAACCACTCACAATCCCTCTTGAAGACGGGGTAAGTACACCTCTAGAAACCGATGTTTCTTCATTCCAGTCATATTGGTCATAAAGTTGGTCAGTCATCCCATCCCACATAAATTTATTGTCAGTAAAATGAGAAGGTGTTTTTGTATATATCCCAACCCTGGATTCCTGAGCTGCCTTTTCTGAAATAAAATAACCTTCAGAAGTGGCTTCATAATTTGGGTTCTTTTCAAGGTAATCTTCACATGAACAAAAGATTACCATTACCAATAATACAAGTATGTTATATTTTTTCATTGCCCTAATTTTAGAAAGTTAATTTTGCCCCAATTGAATAGGTTTTCAACTGTGGATATGTATTTGCTGTAAAATTGTTAGAGCCCCTTTCAGGATCATAAGCAAAATCAGAGATAGTGATCAGGTTATCCCCAGATACATAAAGCCTTAACCTGTCAACCCCCAATTTATCGCAAATGCTTGGAGGCAGGCTGTACCCAACCTGAAGGTTTTTCAACCTCAGGTAAGATGCATTGTGTAAATAAAAATCACTTACCCTCCCACTAATTGGGTTATAGCCATAATTGGCCATGTTATACAGAGCAGGCATAGAATTGGTTGATCCTTCACCATCCCATGCATCTCTCCACCTGGTAGTAACAGGACCTCCTTGCATAAATGGTTCATACCCAATCCAGCGCGCCAGGTTTTTTTTGCCTGCAACACCTTGCCAAAACATACTTAAATCAAAATTCTTCCATTCAAAATTTCCTGTAAATGAATATGAAAATTTAGGATGGTAACCATCAATAAAAATCCTGTCTCCTGTTTCTCCTTCAATGGTAATTTTCCCATCACCATTTACATCCCTGAAGATAAGGTCGCCAGGTTGGGTCTGTGCTGCATAAGGGGCATAAATTGGTAAATTATCAACTTCCTGCTGGTTTTGGTAAATACCAATCCAATCAAGCATGTAGTACTGGTTAATTGGATGGCCTTCAACAGCACTTCTTCCATACCAGGTGCTCGCCCAATAATTATCTTTTACTTTCGTGATTTTGTTTACATATTTATCAAAAATAAAACTAAGGGTGTATTTAACCTCACCCACCTTGTTGGCATGCCTCAATATGAGTTCAACCCCTTTATTTTCCATGTTTTTGTAATTCTCTTGTGGGGCAAACTTGCCAACACTGGCAGGTATTTGGGCAACATCATGCCCCCCTTCAGTGATTTTTTTGTAAAGATCTAATTCAAACCCAAACAACCCATTTTTCATTGAAAAATCCACTCCCAGGTTATAACTGGTAACTGTTTCCCAAACTAAGGCAGGATTTGATAATTTTACATTGGAAATACCTGATTCCAGGTTCCCATCAATCGGGTAAATAGATGGTGATAATAATTCCTGATAAGGATAATCAGTTAATACTCCCTGGTTTCCCAACTGCCCTACAGAAAGGCGAAATTTCAGGTTATCCAGCCAACTGATATCTCCCAGAAATCCTTCTTCAGAAATTCTCCACCCAACTGACATGCTTGGAAATAGATCCCACCTGTTATCTTTCGCAATTTTTGATGTACCATCATACCTAAGGTTTGCTTCAGCCAGGTACCTACCTTTATAATTATAGCTCAACCTACCAAAAAAAGATTGTAATGCCCAGGAAGATGTATTTCCATTAACACTCTGCCCATCAGGGCTGCCTGCATCTATGTCAGTTGTGGTAACACTTGAATATTTTGGCCTATAGACATAAGTCCTGTCATAGTTCATTTCTTGTTGTTCATAACCAGCAATCAAGTCAATATTATGCCCATCATCCAAAGTAAGGTTATAATTGACCACTGAATTCAAGTAAAGGTTTGAGCTCCTATAATCATCATTATAAACCCCTGTAGTGTTTGCTTCAAATTTTCCCCAATATTCATTGGTAGTAAAAATATACCCATCCATATCAAAGTTGCTGTGTTCCTTTTCTGTCCTATCATAGCGCCAGGCTGCTGTTGTTTTCCAAGAGAATCCTTTAAATGGGTGTATATCAATATATGCCTGGGTATTTATCTGGTATTTGTCATAATAAGTACCTCCAGGGTTATCCAATACCATTTGGGGATTCCTGTTTCTCCAAATCTGAGGTATATCTCTTGCTGTATGGTGACCTGCCCCATCCCAGGTATATGGAGCCATGGTAGGAGGCATGGTGTATATGTAAAGCATCTGTTCATAAATGCTTTCTACTGTTGGCTCTTCAATGTCCTGATAAACAATACCTGTTTTAACACCCATTGATATGTTGTCATTAACATCAAAATCCATATTGATCCTGCCAGAATATTTTTTTAAGCCATACCTGTCCATAATACCTTCCTGATCAATAATACCAAGGTTTACAAAAAAAGTATTATTTTCGCCACCACCACGTGCTGAAACCTGGTAATCGTGGCGCAAACCACCATTAAACATGTGATTCATCCAGTTGAAATTTGGATACTTTGGGTCATTAGGAGAGGCATTTTTATAAGCATTGATCAAATCCTGAGAATATCTGGCAGACACACCTGTATGTTCAGCTCCTTTGTTCCATAATTCCATGTATTCAACTGAATTATAGATAAAATCGGGCAAGCGTGTGGCATATTGCACCCCAATATTTGCAGAAGCTTCAATAGCAAGGTCATTGTTTTTCCCACTTTTTGTTGTGATCAGGATGACCCCATTAGCAGCTCTGGCTCCATATATGGCTGCTGAAGCTGCATCTTTAAGGACAGTAAAACTCTCAATGTCATTGGGGTTTATGGCACTTAAAACACCTTCGATACCATCAATTAATACATAAGGAGCTGTATTTCCAAAACTGCCTATTCCCCTCAATTGAATAGTTTGCCCTTCATCACCAGGTTGCCCAGAATTTTGGATAATATTTAACCCTGCAACACGCCCTTGCAACAATGAAGCTCCATCACTTACAGGCCTTTTTATAAGCTCATCTGACCTTACAATAGTAGTTGCTCCTGTTAGGTTTGCTTTTTTCTGGGTACCATAGCCAATTGCCACAACCTCTTCAATACCAATGGCATCTTCTTCCATAACGACATTTAAAAAAGACCTCCCATTAACTGCAACTTCTTGTGTTTTCATCCCAACAAACGAAAACATCAGTATTGCATCAGGGAGAAGTTCCTGTAAAACAAAGGATCCATCATTGCCAGAAGTAGTGCCTTTGGTTGTTCCTTTCACAACCACTGTAACACCAGGCAGAGGATCACCTGTGGCATCAATTACAGTTCCAGTAATTGCAGGTTGTTGCCCAATTGCCTCCACTTTAGTACTATAATAATTTGTTGATGACAATACAATTTGCCTGTCCTTTATTACATAAGTAACCTCTGTGTCTTGAAAAAGGTTATCCAGGATTTCAGTGATTCTCTTATTTTCAAGGCTGACATTTACCTTTTTATCAAGGTTCACAAATTCAGTACTGTACAAGAAGTAGAATTCGCTTTGGTCTTCAATTTTTGATAAAGCTTCTTCAAGCCCAATATTTGTGGCATTTAAACTAATCCTCGTTTTTTGAGAATAAGTTTCAATGGCCATTGCCTGAAAAATTGTTATCAAAACCAAACACAATGTTAGTTTCATGATCATTAAAATTTTACCTGCGCGTAAGTCAAATATCATCCACACAGGAGAATGATGAAATTTTTTCATAATTTTGCACTGTTTAACAATTAAAATTTCCTATTATTTATGGGGATTTTAAGTTTAGCAGAAGCAGGAAAATGTAGCCGCATTTTTCTGCTTTTTGGTAGTAGTTTATTTTTCCATAGGCATTTTCAGTTTTTTTTAGTTGTATTCTTTTTTGATTCCTATTTCAACTCTCATTTTTGAGAATTTCCCATCTGGTAATTTTTCCCTTGGATATATTTTATATGTAATTGGGGTAGCAATTTCAAG
Source organism: Prolixibacteraceae bacterium (assembly GCA_028282705.1). Classification (GTDB taxonomy): domain Bacteria; phylum Bacteroidota; class Bacteroidia; order Bacteroidales; family Prolixibacteraceae; genus JABMQB01. The sequence continues at coordinate 20,722 of JANQHI010000082.1, forward strand.
TAAATCAAGTATTTGAAGTAAGGTTTCATCAACAAAAGTAGCTGTATATGGAAAGCTTTTAACTTTTTCTGAGGTAAATGTTATGTCCACATTATACCAACGATCCAGTTTTTTGACAATTTTCTCAATGGGGTCATCCTTAAAAATCAGCACTCCATCAATCCAGGACACATGTTTTTCAGTATCAGTGTATTTGCAACTGTATTCTCTTGTTTTTTCATCAAAATAAAAATTTTGCCCTGGTTGCATTTTAAGTAAGTCTATTTCTTTTTTGCCATCTGATTTGGTTTGGATAATCACTACCCCTTCAACCAGTGTTGTTTCCTCAAATGATTCTCGAGGATATGCATTTACATTAAATTTAGTTCCAACAGCTTTTACATTGAAATTTTCAGTTTTCACAACAAAAGGAACTTTAGAATTATGTGCCACATCAAAATGTGCTTCCCCTTCAAGCTGAACATTTCTGGTTTTCCCCGAAAAAAATTGGGGGTAGATCAATTTACTGCCATGGTTTAACCACACCCCTGTTCCATCAGGTAGTTCAACAAATGTCCTGGAGCCAATTGGAGAAATAATCTCATTTAATGTAGTTTTACTTAAAGCCTTATTATGTAAATTATTATTTGCATACATATGTAATAGAAGAGACAGGACAGGTATAAACAATATAGCAGCAGCTCTAACCATATATTTATAAATAATAGCCAGTTTTCTGCTTTTTGGTTTAGGTTGCATGGCTGCATCCATATTTATTGAATGGTGGATTTTATATAACAGATAGTTTTTTTTATCATGCCCAAATGCATTTCCGTCATCTTCAAAATTTTCCCAAATTTCCCTCATTAACAAATTACCTGAAATACCAATTGCATCCACCTTTATCCAATCTATTACATCATCAAGCTCTTTTGATGTATAGTTGGTTTTTAAATATTTTAAAAGTAATTCTTTGTTCATTCTTCTAAATTTCACCCAGAGCCCCTTCCAATAAATAAATGGAAAGGGCTTAAGTAATCTAACTAAACCTATACAGTGAAAAAAATCAAATTATTAATTATCACTTTTAAACACATACGCTCAAATAGGAGGCTGCCACTACTTGAAATGTTATTTTTATAAAAATAAATTGATAAAGAATAAAACTAGCAAACTATCCCTCCTGAGGTTTTCCCTTAAAAATTTTAAAGCTCTGCCCATGTGGTTTTCAACTGTATTAGGAGAAATATCCAATTTTTTTGCTATTTCTTTATTAGAAAGCCCTTCTATCCTGCTAAACTCATATACCTCTTTTTGCCTTTTAGGAAGTTGCGCAACCAACTTATTTAATTCTGTCTCCAATTCATTGAATTGAATTTCATCTACAAGGTCAGCATGTGACGTACCTACACTTAATGATTTCAGGTAAGCCATGTATTTTTCTTCGTTCAATCGTTTGCGTATCAGGCTAATAGATGAGTTATATGCAATGGTAAAAATAAATTTACTAAAAGAAGAATATTCATCAAGTTTTTGGCGAGATGCCCAGATTTTAACAAAAACTTCCTGGACAATTTCTTCTGCATCAGAATGGTTTTTAAGGAAACCCAGCACAAACCCATAAAGTTTTGAAGAAAATGCATTGTAAACTGAATCAAAAGCAACCATGTCACCTTCTTTCAGTTTTTGTATTATTTCTTTTTTAACAAATGCCATGCACAGCAAAAGTATTTAAAAAAATACTTCAGTCTTATGGTTCGTGTTATTTTGTATGAGAAGTTTTAAAATTGAATTCTCTTTAAAACGATTTTTTTGACAACATTACACTTTTCAATTCAATGGATTGCTGCCCTGGTATTTTGATGGATTTAACCTTAATTACCTTCTGCCCTTTGTCCAGTTTTAAGCTCCCAACTTTTAATATACCCCAGTCTGTTTCTGGTGCTTCCTGCTCTCTTTGCACCCTGTCATGGTTAATAAATGTAGCATGCTCAAATGGTTTGTCCACAATACAATGCAATACCTCAGTACCAATCTCAATAACCAACTCCACACCTTTGTTTTTGGGAGCTAGGGCATAGTTTAGTTCTACATCAAAAGCACCTCCTTTTATGATGTCAATTTCCCATTGTGCATAAGCTTCTGTATTGGTCCAGTAACCAATCCAGTCATGTGCCCAGCCATATTTGCTATGGTATGCAATACCAGTGTGTTTGCGTTCTTTCCTGAACTCAACCATTGGGAAAAGGGTTGCCTCATGGGCAGGCAACATGCTTACAGGATATTCATCATAACCTACTGGGATAGGCTTGCTGCCAATACCCTTTTGTGTAACATTATTGTACCAACTATTATATTCAGTTAGCAATGAATCATACACTTGTACAAATTGGTTATGGATATTTTTTGTTTGCCCAGGGTCTTTTTTTATATCATAAAGCTGGTTATCAACCATCAAAAAATTACCTGAAAGTGCCCTTTTTTTCCCAGCCCATCCTGAAAAAAGAATTCTTTTGGGAAACTCCTTGTTACCTTTAAGTTGAGGGGCAAAACTGACCCCATCTATGGGTTTTGAAAAGGAATAGCTTCCCTGTGCCAAGTCCAATAAAGTGGGCAATATATCAATATGAGCCAATGGCATTTCAAGAACCTTCCCTTCTGTAATTTTCCCTGCCCAATTTATAATAAATGGTACCCTCACCCCACCTTCATCAACCATGCCTTTCTTCCCTTTTAAGCCTGTATTGTACCTATAATTTAGAGGCCCATTATCTGAAAGGAAAATTATGATGGTATTTTCACGGATTTCCCACCCATCAAGCTTCTGCAATAACCTCCCTATATTATCATCAATGTTTTCACACATCCCATAAATACAGGCATTAAAATCATCAAGCCCTTTCTGTTTGTATTTCTCAAAATACTTATCAGGTACTTGCAGAGGGGTATGTGGTGTTTGGTATGGCAGATAACAAAAGAAAGGTTTTTCCTGTTTTTTAGCTTCCTCCATAAATGTTATTGCTTCATTGGTAAGTAAATCAACCAGGTAACCTTCGGCCATAAAAGGTTCCCCATCCTTTTCAATGGCAGTATTGAAGTAATTGCCCCAATGCCCTGAAGCAAACCCTGTAAAACTATCAAAACCCCTGCCCATTGGATGGTAAGGGTAATGTGCCCCATTGTGCCATTTGCCAAATATCCCTGTTTGATATCCCAATGATTTAAATACATCAGCCATTGTGGTTTCATCAAGGTCCATGTTTTCACGCCCACGTGTAACACCAGATACCCCAGTATGCTGATGGTAACGCCCTGTTAAAAGGCTTGCCCTGGTTGGTGCACACACTGGGCTAACATAAAAATGGTTTGCAAAAGCCCCTTCATGTGCCAGCTTATCCAAAACAGGGGTTTCAAGATAAGGGTTACCTGTAAATGATAAATCCCCATATGCCTGGTCATCTGTTACTATTAGCAAGATGTTTGGAGGTGTATATGTTGGATTACATGCTGCCAGCAAGAAAGCAAAGGAGATAAAAGATAAAATCCTGGTAAAGGAAACTGCTTTCACAATGATGCAAATTTTATATGTTTTTGCGTTTATAATCCAGGTCTTTTGTTATTCCTTCCATAAACTTATCACTCAGTTTATAGGCCAGAACAAAAGCAGCAGACAAGCCTGCCCCAATTGCAGGAAATACACTTATCATCATCCTGATGCCCACTAAGGATTCAGTGGTTTGTTCAATATTGGCTTCAAAGCCATAGGCTGCCAATAGCCACCCTGTAATGGCACCTCCCAGGGTCCAGCCCATTTTTTGTGACATTGATGATGAAGAAAAAACAAGGCCTGTTGCCCTCCTTCCTGTTTTCCATTCTGAATAATCAGCTATATCAGCATACATTGACCATATTAAAGGAAGCACAATGCCTGCTGTTATCCCAATAAAAATATTCAACAAAAATATAAGGCTTACCTGGTGGGGCTGGAGCCAAAACAACATAATGCTAAAAGCAGCAGCCAATACCATGGCTCCCATGAATGTTTTCTTTTTGCCAATCCTTGCAGATACAGGCTTAGCCAGCAAAACCCCAAGCATATTGGTTGCCAACCACAAGGTCATGTATGCCCCTGCCAGCTTATCCCATTGCACTTCACCAAAGAAAGGCACAGCCTGGTCTTTCACAAAATATTTGAAATAATACATGATGCTTCCATCACGTAATGAATTAAATATAAGCACTGCAATTCCAGCCCCAAGCATGATAAACCATTGGGCATTTTTTCCCAGGTCTTTTAGGTCATTTTTGATGGATGCCCTTTTTACAAGTGGTTTTACCCTTTCTTTGGTCCATAAATAGGCCATGATAAAGAAAAAGGCAGCCAATATTGCATAAATGCTTACTGTGAGCTGATAGCTTTTGGCATCATTTGCCCCAATGTTTTTAAAGAAATCAAGCAAGTAGGGGACAGAGGCTGTCATGATTATACCTCCAGAGTATGCCCCAATAAACCTGAAAGAAGCCAATGAAGTCCTTTCTTTTGGGTTGCTTGTCATCACTCCCATAAGGGAAGAATAAGGTACATTGATGGCTGTATAAACCATCATCATTAAAGTATAGGTTACATAAGCATAAACCAATTTCCCTGAAGGGCTAAAAGATGGGGTTGTGAATGTGAGCACACCAATTAATCCAAAGGGGATTGCCACCCATAACAAGTAAGGCCTGAATTTCCCTTTTGATGTGGAAGTCCTGTCAGAAATAATACCCATCAGGGGGTCATTTAACCCATCCCACAGCCTGGTTAAAAGCAACATGGTGCCTACTGATGCTGGAGACAGTTCTACCACATCAGTATAAAAAATCATCAGGAACATAGAGAACAACTTCCAAAACATGGAAGAAGCAAGGTCACCAAAACTATATCCGATTTTTTCTTTTAATACTACCTTTTCAGCCATAGGTCAGCTTATTTTTTCCATCCTTTTTAACACTTCCATCAGTGCTCTTGAATTATGGTATGGGCATTTCCATATGCCTATTTTATCTTCACTTGTACAAGCCTTTCCCTCATTGTCAACCCTCCAATACCATTCCCCATTTTCCTTGTCCATAATCTTATTTTTTATGAACTCCCAGGTTTTGCCAAGGCAAACAAGGTATTCTGGGTCATGGGAATTTTCCCAGGCATCAAACAATCCAACCAGTGCTTCAGCCTGTGCCCACCAGTGTTTATCTAAATCAATAGTTTCCCCATTTTTTTCGTTAAAGATAGAACAATCTTTGTCCATCCCTTTGCTTATTGTCAGGTTAACCAGTTTTAATGAAATTTGCCTTATTTCTTTTTTTAATTGTACATCCCCCACCTCATTTGCAGCTTCATTCATTAACCAGGCAGTTTCAATGTCATGCCCAAATGAAACAATTGAGGAGTTGATTTTCCAGTCCATCCCAAAAAACAGGTTCAGGTGCCCAGTTTTTTTGTCCATGATCTTAAATTGAAAAATATCCAGCAAGGTTTTGATGCTCTTTTTTAGCCGCTCATTGGGCCATACTTTATACAGGTTGGTATAAGGTTCTAAAATGTGTAAATGGGTATTCATTGATTTGGGTTGGTTGGCATCTTTTTCACTTAAGCGCATATCAACCAACTGGCTCCAGTCATTATCCAAAGCCTCTATATAGCCCAAGTGTTTTCTATCTAAAAATTTATCTTCAAGGATTTCATACAAACTTTTTGCATATTCAAGGCCTTCTTTTTCACCAGTACTTTTGTAATACTCAGAAAATGCATAAATCCCAAAGCCCTGGGCATAGGTTTGTTTGCGTTTGTTTAGTGGGTTTCCTTTGTAATCAACTTCCCAAATGAGCCCTCCATTTTCTGTGTCGCAAAAATTATCAACCAAATACTTATATGCCTGGTTGGCAGCTTTTTTATATTTTTCATCCCCTCTATTCAAGTAGGCTGAAGAAAATGCCCATAATACACGAGCAGATAAAACTACCCCTTTGGGGGCTTTCCAATCTTTTTCACCATAATGGTTTATCCTTCCAATAAAACCACCATTTTTAGCATCTACCCCTTCTGTTAACCAAAAGCCCAGGAGCCTTTCCAGCTCATTTTTCATTTCAATTTTTAGCTCCTGAAAGTCAATATCTGTTGTATCGCCCTGTTTCAAATATATTTCCTTTCCCATGTTATTTATCCAGCCCTTTAATGTATTGCTTATTGCTGTCAATCAAATAATTAATTGTTTTGACAGATAGGTGGGAATGCAAATTATCTTCTGGGGAATTTAGGCAGTAATCAACCAATTTATCAACTGAAGTTGTTGCCACATGCATCCTGGTATCAGATGAAGCATAGTAGATATAAATAGTTCCATCCTCATCTTTTATCCAGCCATTTGAGAATAAAACATTTGACACATCCCCCACCCTTTCTTTTTCAATGGGTGCCATAAAATGGCCATGTGGCTTATGGGTAACTACCCATGGTTTTTCAAGGCCAGTCATAAAAAGATAAAGGGTATACCTAAGCCCAGCAGCAGTATTCCTGACACCATGTGCCAATTGCAGCCATCCATGTTTTGTTTTTATGGGGGCTGGCCCCAAGCCATTTTTTACCTCATATATGGTGTGGTACTGTTTGGTATCAACCAATACCTCTTCTTTTATTTCTGCATTTTTAATGGAACTTGCCAGCCCAAACCCAATGCCCCCACCATTTCCAACATCAATAAAACCATCTTGTGGGCGTGTGTAAAATGCATATTTGCCTTCTACAAAATGAGGGAACAAAACCACATTCCTTTGTTGCCCTGAAGTTGACTTCAGGTCAGGCAACCTTTCCCAGCTTACCAGGTCTTTTGTCCTTGCAATGCCTGCTGCTGCAATAGCAGTAGAGGTATCAGATGCTGATGCACCAGCATCTTTCCTTTCAGTGCAAAATATCCCATAAATCCATCCATCATCATGGTTGGTGAGACGCATATCATACACATTAACATCAGGGTTTTCTGTTTGAGGCAGGCTTATTGGTCTGTCCCAAAACCTAAAATTATCAATCCCATTGGGGCTTTCTGCCACAGCAAAAAAAGATTTTCTGTCATTTCCTTCAACACGCACAACCAACAAGTATTTCCCATCCAGTTTTATAGCCCCAGCATTAAAAGTTGCATTAAAGCCAATGCTTTCCATAAAATGTGGGTTTAACTCAGGATTGAAGTCATACCTCCAATGCAAAGGGATATGCCCCCTGGTTATAATTGGGTTTTTATACCTATTGTACAGCCCATTGTTACTGAACCTTTTTTTGTTCTTTTTATGTACTAATTTTTCATGCTGCTTCTGAATTACATGCAGCCTTTTTTCAAAATGATGCTTAACCATTCCAGTAAGTTTACTAAATCGTTTCTCCTGAAGCTTCTCTTTTAGCTTCCTTAAATTTGTTAAGTAAAAGGATGCCAGGGTTGGCTAACATATTAGCTGCATCACCAGCTGCAGGATGCCCTGGGTATGGGAAATAATAATGCACTTTGGGGTCATTCCTCCATACCATTACATAACTTATTTCTTTACTAACCAAAGGGTCAGATAACACCTTCCCTAGTTTTTTAGTGTACCATGTTGAATCTGCCACAAACTCAAGCCCAGTTTCAGTAAATGCAGCCAGTTTGTTTTTGGTTTTTGCAGCTTCAATGGCCAGGTGAAGTTTACTAACCACCTTCTCTTCCCCTCCAGGGATACTGAAGTCATGGTAGTTATCAGCCCCTAAAATATCTACCAGGCTATCACCTGGGTAGTACTTTAAATATTCATTTACAGAATTGTATTTGTTATCAGGAGAATAAGCCACAACCATTTGGGTAAGCCCTTTGCCCCTTAAAAATTCAATGGTAAGCCTGAATAGCTTTTTATATTCTTCTTTTGTGCAATGTTTATCCCCCCACCAAAACCATGACCCATCCATTTCGTGCCATGGCCTAAAAATAAAGGGGGTTTGTTGCCCATCTTCCCTTTTCAATGACAAGAAAAACTGGGCTACTTTTTCAAGGTGCACCATAAACTCCTTATGGTATCTACCCCCTGGCAATATATGCTCAACCACTTTTGTTTCTGTGTCCCATGAGCTTACACTGTCAATTGCCGAAAATGCATGCCAGCTAAATGTATTTATGCCTCCCATTTTATCTGCCTCAATGGCCAGTTGCTTCATTAAAGCAAAAGGTACACTATCAAGGTTGTGTGTGTTGCCCAATTCAAGGCCTCCCAGTTCCCAGCCAAAAATTGCAGGAAAATCCCCACTTACCCTTTTTACATCTGATTCCCCATTGGGATAATACCAGTCAACCCCATAAGCCAGGTCATCCTGATGGCCAAAAAGTATCCCCTTTCCTTTCACTGCTTCAAGTTGTGCAATAATTTCTTTTGAAGGGGTTTCCATATTTTGTTCTTTACCACTTTTACAGCTTGCCAATATGCTGGCTCCAACAAGGAGGATTATTATTTTTCCTGATATTTTTTTCTTATCCATATGCTGTTTTTTTCAACTTATCCTAATCATCAGTTTATAATTACTTTGTCCATAAACTTTTCCCCTGCCCCTGTTTCAACCTTCACAATATAAATGCCTGGTGGATAGCCTGATACATTAACCTTGTTTTTCAATATTTTTTCTGAACCCACCGTTTTTCCACACAAATTGTAGAAAGCAATGGTTCCTCCTATCCCTGTATTTACAAACAGTTCAGAAGATGCAGGGTTAGGATATAGTTTGTTGGTTTTTCCTTCAGGTAATTGCTTGTTGCTCCCTGTTGGAATATCCAATACATAAAGTTCAGGAAGGCTATCATCAACAAACAAAGTTGCTGGGTTATTATAAAAGTTAACAAAATCAGGGCTTGAAGTATGCCCTGGGTAGGGTGCATAATGATGGGTTGAATTTGCATTCCTCCAAACCATCACATATTTAACCTGTTTTGTAAAATTATTGGCAAGGATAGGGTCCATTAATATCTCAGTGAACCAGGTTGTGTTTGGGATGCCCTCTAGCCCTGTTTCCGAAATTGCACAAATTTTATTTTTTTCAATAGCCAGGTTACCAACAATTTCCAATTCATTGATAAAATTGTTCCTTCCTGAGGAATTATTCAGGTTTCCATAATCATCAAAAGCAACTACATCAACATACTTGTCTCCAGGATACCTTTCAAGGTATTGTTCCTTTGAATTAAACCTGTCAGGTGAATAAGCATAAATTAGGTTGTGGAGGCACAGGCTGTCACGCATAAATTCAACAGTAAACTGCCATAGCTGTTGGTATTCCTCAATGCTGCAATGTTCAGCCCCCCACCAAAACCAGCTACCTGTATGCTCATGGAATGGCCTGAAAATAACAGGTATTGATTCCCCATTTCCCCCTTTTAGCATCCTAAAGAAATTTGCCAAATTGGTAAGTTGAGTTTTGTAAAACCCATGGTTTGCACCCCCTTTTAACAAGGTAGGTACAGGCTTTTCGTCAGTTTGCCTGTTTTTCCAATAGAAATCACCTCCCAATGGGTTGTCCATGTGCCATTCAAAAGTATTGACAGCCCCCATGCTATAAAATTTCTTGGCCCTGTACACTGCCCTTTCATCCAGGTTGCCTTTTGCTATACCATTTAAGCCCCAGCCTGCCAAAGCAGGGTATGAACCACAAACACTTTTAACATCTGACCTGTCATCATCATTATTCCACCCCACCCCATAGCCTGTTGCATCCTGATGGCCAAAAAGGAATTTCCCATCATCAAGCTTTTTTAAATTATAATACAGCACTTTGGTTTGTTTAGTAGAAAAGCTATCAGCCAAATTTATTTCCTGAAGTCCTCCTGGGATAATGTATGATGACTCTATCTCTGCAAATGCTTTATGCAGCTTATTTATTGCTGTATTAATTTCGTCCTGGCTTGAAGGAAAAGATACAATTTGTTCTGCATCATTTATTGCACTTAAAAATGCAGAAATACCATTGGCTGGATATTCCTCATTGGAAATATGGTTGGCAAACTTTTTAGCCTGGGTTATTAAACCTTCTAAAGCCTCAGTAACAATGGTAACATTGATCATTATATCATCCATGTATGCCACCCCAGATTTTGAGGTTGAAGAGCCTCCATCAAAATAAAAAAATATCTGTGAAAGCCTCTTGGTATTATTCCCCTGTACCTGAAATTCAATTGAATTTAATTCAGTAGATGAAGAAATATTTTTTTCTAACCAATTGGATGAGCCATCCTGATAAACTGGTTTTACGTTCAGCTTGAACCCAATGGTTGTTTTTAGTTTGAATTCTATTTTAAAAGATGAAACATCAATTTCCTGGTTGGCATTCCAATGGAACTGGTCCCAAGCACCACTACTTGTTGTTCTGTTATAATTAATTTTTAACTGCTTGGCATCTTGTGAAATAGAAAAAGCATTGCCTGTGACTTTCCAAGCTTCACTTAGCCCATCACCATTAAAATCATCAATTACCCAAGGTTGGGCAATACCCCATAAGCTTATGTACAGGATAATCAGTATGGATAGTATACCTTTTTTAAACATATTAACTGGTTAGCAATTGTTTTTTGGTTAATGGCCCTTCTTTTTAAAATATCATAAATACAAAAAGACAATGCCTGGAAATCCAGGCATTGTCATTCTAACTAAACTTTACCACATTGGCCCATCAGATATATAAATGTCATCAATGTTCATTTCATATGCTTCTCCAGAATCAACATTCCCAGTGGTGAACCCTACTTTTACATAATCAATTGGTGCAGTTGGGTCAAATTCACTGGCATCACCCCCCCAGTTGCCCAGGTAATCAGCTAGCCTGATAGAAAGGGGTCCCCAACCATCAGACTGGATATAATACTCTGACATATCAACACTTCCTCCCCATTTGGTATCATTCTGCCATACTTCAACCTGCACCATCCCTTTATTTCCATTGGTATTGAATATAAAACTAAAATGTGGGTCAACTGTTGCACTTAGGTCAACTGCAGAATAGTTTGCAATAGCCCCAGTCCAATTCCATTTTCCACCTGAGGTCAACCAAACAGAGTAATAGTTGTTGCCACTTCCAAATGGGGCAACAGATTTAATTGCATGGTTTGCACCAAAGCCATTGTCTTCCCATGGGTCAGCCCCATCTTCAAAATCGAGGACTTTTGCAACAGGGTTTTGAGACCCATCAGTAATCATCACCTGGTCAATATGTACCACAAAGTCTTCAACCAGATCATCTCCATTACCTACATTCCCTGAGATAAACCTAAGGGCAATCTCTTCAAAAGTACCCACTGGGTTAAAGTCACCAAATAGTTTTGATATGGGGTAAGACCTCCATTCCCATCCATCAGTTTGCACTGCATAATTATCACCATACTTTAGGTTTTCGTTGGCATTTCCATCATGCAGGTGGTTATCTTTTGCAGAACCATCCTGTGTCATAAATGGGTTTACATACCCTCTTTTACCATTGGTATTGATCAGGAATGTGATGTTTGGTTCATGGAATGCTGAAAGGTCAAAAGGCCCTTGCTTCCTGATGTAAAAATATGTTTTCCACCCAGTATCTTCATTTGGGTTTAACACTGAAAAATAATTATTCCCACGTCCTTTGGGAACTCCTCCTAGGTTAATGCCAGCCTGTGCAGGAGAATTTTCAAGGTCAACCATATCAGGTTCCCCATCTTCAAAATCCCATAATACTATTGCTTCAACAGCATCAAAAATATTGGTGGGTTCTTCAATGGTTACTCCTGTTATATTATCGTGGTTTATTTCTCCCAAAGCTGTTAGTTTAATAGAAGCTGTTTCACCAGGAACCAGGCCTACAATTCCACTGGTAGGTACAACCAATTTATCGATTGCACCAGCTACAGGAATGTTTATTTTTTGCCCATTAACCTCAACAACAGTAATTAAATCTACATTGTTGCCCTGAATTTCAAAAGCACTCCCTACCACTATTTTTGTGGGCCATTTTGTCACAGTAACATCAGGATAAGATACCTTTAAGGCTTCTTCATATACAAACTCCCTCCTGTAGAGGTTCTTCACTCTGAATGTGCCAGTAGCTGCCCTCCTGGGAACAACCACATTAAAAGCTGTTGCTGTTTGTGTGCCATCAACAATGGTACACTCTTTATCGCCAATCCATACATTACTCACCTTGTCAAGGGCGGTCCCAGTCAGGGTAAGCTCATCACTTACCAATGCTGCATCAGCTGAAATTGATGTAATAACTGATACTGGGAGGTTTATATCATAATCTTCCCCCCATTCATGTTCTTTACACCCTGAAAAGAATACCATCCCAATAACTACTACTAGTTGTAATAAGTATTTCATTTTATTATCCATGATAATCTTTTTTAAAATTAATAATTAGGGTTTTGGGTTAATCCCCAGCTTTGTACCTCATCAATTGGAATAGGCATTAATGGGACTTTATTCCCATTAGGACCATCAATACAATGCTGAAGGCAATTGCCACGCAAATCAACATTGGCATACCTGAAAGTTCCATCAGTTGTTACAGAAGTAGCCTTTTTAACATCCAGGTTTTCAAGGTATTTTCCTGTGCGTACCAGGTCCCAAAAACGATGTGATTCAAGGGCTAGTTCCAGCCTCCTTTCATTCAGGATTGCATCAAGCAGGTCTTGGCCTGAAGCTGTTACTTCAGGAACATTTCCAGAGTAACCAGTTGCCACATAGTCAAGGCTTCCTTCAAGGTAGCCTTTGCAAAATGTGCTATTCCTTGCACGCTCCCTGATCATTTCCAAATATTGCCTTGCCCCACCTTCATCTCCTTTATGGTAAAGTGCTTCTGCATGGGTTAAAACCACTTCAGCATACCTAATCATCCTCCAGTTATAACCAGCACTTTTGCTTATTGAAGGCCTTACCCCTGGTTCTAAAGCAACTTTCCTGTTTAAATAGGGTGAGCCTTGTTGTGCAAGGTCATATTCAGGGATATTTCCATGGACAATCCCATTGTTGAATTCAGGTCCATAAACTACACAAGTAAGCCTTGGGTCATCACCCCCATAGGCATCAACCAAATCCTGGGTAGGGTTGAAGAAACCCCATCCCCAGTCTTTCCTGTTTCCGCAAAATTGGTTTATGTTAGTTCCTGTTTTTACAGGTGAACTTGCAGAAGTCCCTTCTGTCATTTGAAGCTCCCATATAGACTCTATATTGTTTTCCCCTTCCATTTCAAAAATTGTAGAATAATTTGAAACCAGGGCATATTCCCCACTTTGGACAATTGCATTTGTTTGCTGGTAAACATCATCCCAAGTTACTTCACTGTTTTCAGCGTCCATCCCTATCTGGTACATGTAAGCTTTTGCCAGCAATGCCCTTGCTGCCCCTTTGGTGATCCTTCCAAGGTCAGATGCACCATAGTTGCTTTTCTCGGGTAATTTGCTGGTTGCTTCCGCCAGGTCTTCAGTAACACGCAAAAATGTTTCATGGTATGTTCCACGTTGCACAACCCCAAATTGTGAAGGGGTTACTGGCTCAGTAAATAAAGGTACTCCCCCAAATATCATAGCCAGCTTTAAATACCAATATCCCCTAATGAATAATACTTCACCTTGCAGGCGTGTGCGTAATGACTCTTCAAGGGAGCTACTCTCCAGGCGATACAATACTTCATTGCAACGTGCAATCCCATCAAAAGCTACACCCCAAAACGAGAATAAAACCCCATCATTGGGTTTTGCCCTCCACTCAAAAAAGTCATACAAACTTGAAAAATCAGTTTCAGTACTTCCTTTTTCACAATCAGAAGTACACATATCACCAATAAAGCCAATATAATTGTGTGAAAACCACTGCCCATTAGGGCCGGGGCCTTCAGTTTGCCCAATATTGTCATAGCAGGCATTCACAGCATAAATGGCGTTTTCAGCAGTCTCATAAAAAGTTGCTTGTGTTTCTGTCCCAATTGGCTCTAGCTCAAGGAAGTCATTACAACTTACCAGGACCAATCCAACCAAAAGGCTTATATATGCTATTCTTTTCATATCTATTTAGAATTTAATTAAAAGGTTATATTAATTCCTCCTGTCAGGATTGAAGGTATTGGATAAGTAGCATAATCAACTCCACCATTTAAGCCTCCTCCTGCAATCTCAGGGTTCCAGCCACTATAATCAGTAAAGGTTACCAGGTTATCACCAGATACATACACCCTTAATTTTGAGATTCCTAGTTTACCAACCATGTTTTTATTAAAAGTATATCCTAGCTGGACATTTCTGAGGCGCACATAAGAGCCATCTTCAATATCAAGGTCAGAGAATTGTTTATTCCCATTGGCATCAGAAGAAGTCATCCTTGCCACATTGCCATTTGGGCTGTCTTCAGTCCACCTGTCAAGGCGATCAGTATGGTAATTTGATAATATGGCTGAAGACTGGATGTTATAATTCATGCCATTTGCAATTTCCCCTCCAAATGAGGCAAACACAAATACCTGGAGGTCAAACCCTTTGTAAGCCATATTTATGTTTAAAGAACCTGTAAAATCAGGAAATGCGCTTCCAAGGTATGTGCGGTCACTTCCATCAATTTTCCCATCATTATTAAGGTCCACAAATTTCACGTCACCTGGCTTCGCTTTAGGCTGGATAGCCTTGGTTTCATTAGTTTCAGGATCAGTCCATGTATAATTGTCCCATTCAGCCTGGTTATTAAAAATACCATCTGTTTTTAGGCCATAAAAATGGGCGAATTCCATTCCTTCAATGGTCCTTGTTGTACTACCTTGCTTAAATACACTTCCTCCATAAATTGGGTCACCTCCAGCCAAATCAGTTACTTCATTTTTTATCATTGAACCTGTGAGGTTAATTGAATACTTAAAACCACCTTTTGCATCGTTCCACCCAAGGGCCAGCTCCAGGCCATAATTCCTCATGGTACCTGCATTAACTGTTGGACGCCCCATTCCAACATAATCAGGGATTGGTTTACTTAACTGAAGGTCTTTTGTTTTTTTGTCAAAATAATCAAGGGTAATGTTCAGCTTCTGTTCAAATATAGCTGCATCCAACCCTACATTCAATTGTTCTGAAGTTTCCCATTTAATTTCTTCGTTGCTCAGTACTGCTGCTTTTGCCCCATCAACAATGGTTTCATTTTCGCCAAAAACATAGGTATAACCAGTGGTCATTGTGGTAGCATAATCATAGTTGCCAACTGATGCTGCATTACCAACCTGCCCCCAGCCCAGCCTTAATTTTAGCTGGTCGACAAAAGACAGATCCTGCATAAAGCTTTCTTCACTAATATTCCAGGCAACAGCAGCTGAAGGGAAATAACCCCATTTATTATCACCTAAAAATTTAGAGGAGCCATCAGCCCTCATAATGGCAGTGACCATGTAGCGGTTGTTATAATTATAATTTACACGAGAAAAGAAAGAAGCCAGGGTGCTTTCTGAGGCACTTCCACCAATATCCAATGTTTCTTTGTTCCTTGCATTATCAAGGTACATCAATGCTTCAATGTATGGGACATCATATCCTGTGGCATCCATCCATTTTGCATTAAAGCCCTGTGCTTCTGCACCTACCATAGCATTAACAGAATGGGCGCCAAAACTTTTCACATAATTGAGGTAGCCATTCACTTGCCAGTTATATGATTGGAAACGGTAGTTATATATGTAGCTTTGATCACGTTTTTGGTCAGGGGCCAACCAGTATTCAGGCAATACATTGGACCTGTTGTTAAAATTGAGGTCAGCCCCATACATGGTATTTAAGCTAAGCCCTTTGGTAAACAGGTCATCTATTTTGAAGGATACATTGCTTAAAATTTTATTCCCTTCCCTGACGTTATATTTTGCTTCATCAACTGCCAATGAAGGTGCAATTGAAACAACACCTCCCATGAAACGTGCACCATAATTGTTGGTGTATCCATCCCAGGCTGGAGTTATGGGATCCATCCTCAAAGAAATAGGGAGGGCTCCTGAATAAGCATTATTATTATGGTTATTCTTTTTGAAATAGGTATAAGAGAGGTTAACATCAAATGAAATTTTTTCAGATAGTTGATAAGAATTGTTAACCCAGCTAAATATTTTGTCCATCCCACTGTAGTCTACCAACCCTTCTTGGCTAAAATAAGTAGCACCAATGTTGTAGGACGATTTTTCAGTTCCTCCCCTGATGGACACATTGTAATTTTGTATTGGGGCAGGGTTAAGTAATTCATCCTGCCAATCTGTACCTTTTAGGTTATTGGCTATCACATAATCAAGGATTGCTTTTTCATCAGCAGGGATAAGGCTTAGCTTGCCATCATTTTCAAAAGCTTCAATGCGTAATTTTGCAAAGTTAGTGGCATCTACCATATCAACCAAGGAATTGGTGTACTGCACACCTGCATAAGCACTTGCCTCAACTACAGCACCTTTTTTTGAACCACTTTTGGTGGTGATCAGTACCACGCCATTTGCTCCACGTGACCCATAGATAGCAGTGGCAGAAGCATCTTTTAAAATTTCAATGCTTTCTATGTTTGATGGTTCCACTGAACTTGCATCACCTACTGCAAACCCATCAATAATATAAATGGGGTTACTGTTGTTCCATGATCCTATCCCACGCACCCTAATCCTAACACCTGAACCAGGCTCACCAGAATTGGCAGTGATATCAACCCCTGATATTTTACCTTGTAGGCTTTGTATGGCATCAGGTGTTGCAATTTTTTGCAGGTCATCTCCTCCAACCCTTGCCACAGAACCAGTTAAGTCACTTTTTCTCATTGTACCATACCCAACTACCACTACCTCATCAATATCTTTCATTGAAGTTGCCAGTGTTACATTAATAACATTTCTTCCTTCAATATTTACTTCCTGGGTTTCAAAGCCAACGAACGAAAATACCAGCACTTGGTCCTGATAGGAAACGTCTAACTGAAAGTTACCATTACTATCTGTAATGGTCCCGTTAGCTGTACCTTTTACAACAATAGACACTCCAGGTAATGTCTCATTATCCGAGTCAGATACCTTTCCGTTTATTGTGCGTTCTTGTGCTAGAGCTGTCAAATTAATTGACAACAAAAACAACATAAAGAAAAAACACAGATATTTTTTCATAAGATTTCTGTTTTGATCGTATAAATTAATAATTAGCAAAACTTTATTTCCGAAAATAAACCACTTGCCAAAAGTATGGTGAAAAAAAAGGCTTAACAAGTATTAATTAATCAATGATATATACTTTTCTATCATTACATATTTCATCTCTCATTTTAGGTGGAAAGAGTATCCAAAAGACACACATTTGCCTTAAAATATTCATAAACAGCCAACTATGACAGTTATCATATACTCCCATGCAATTAATATTATATACAAAATTTTACTATTCTATTTAAAAGAGTAGTTTTTATGGTTTAATTTATATTATTTTATACCCTACAATTGTATTTTTTTATCATTTACATTGATAGTTATTTATGAAAAATCATATTCACAGAGAAATTACCCCTTTAAAAAATAATGACTGTTTTCTGGTTTTTGACCGCCAAAGGCATGCTTTTACATTCCCTATCCACTTTCATCCTGAATATGAAATCAATTACATTTATAATGCTCCAGGAGGAAGGCGTGTTGTTGGAGACCACATAGGAACCATTGGAAAGCATGAATTGGTAATGGTTGGCCCAAACTTGTACCATGGATGGGAAAATTACCAAAATACCACAACTGAACTTTTACATGAAATTACTATCCAGTTTCCACGTGATTTATTCACCAATGATTTCCTGGATAAAAATATTTTAAAGCCTATCCGTGAATTATTCAATAATGCAAATCGTGGAATTTTATTTTCAGAAGATACTTCAAAAAAGGTTGAAGCAAAGTTATTCTCATTGAGCCAGAAAAGAGGTTTTGACAGTTTCCTGGAATTCCAGTCATTGCTTTATGACCTGGCCATATCACGTGACCAGCAAATGCTTACCAATATGTCATTTTTGCGCCAAAATGATTTCTATAACAGTGAAAAAATAGAAAAAGTATACAACCACGTAAAAGACAATTTCAATAAAAAGATCAAGCTTGAAGAAGCAGCAGCAATTGTGAACATGTCTGTTATTTCATTTAGTAGGTTGATAAAACAGAGGACAGGGAAATCTTTTGTTGATTTTGTAAATGAAATACGTCTGGGGTATGCAACACGTTGGCTCATTGAAACCAATAAAAGCATTTCTGAAATATGTTTTGACTCTGGGTTCAACAACATTGCAAATTTCAACAGGATATTTAAAAAAAGGCAGGGTTGTACCCCTTCTGAGTTTAGGATAAACTTTAAAGGGACAAGGAATGTTTTTTAGCTTTGGCAGCATATGCATGAAAAAAAAGCTGCTTCTCAAATTAATGAAAAGCAACCCTGTTTCACCTAACTAATAACCTGAGCTTGACATTTTAAGTTGAGCTCAGGTTAATGCCTAACTTTTGCCCTTTGGCACGTTTTATATTATTTTCTCACATAGGCCCTATAATCCCATGGCCCTATTTCAAAGTTTGTTTCAGATGATATGCTTATATCTTTTCCTGTAAAAAATCCTTTTGCCTGAAATGGGCTTTCCAAATGAATTGTTCCTTTTACTGGTTCTCCTGTAAAGTTGATCAAAACCAACACTTTGTTTTCCCCTTTTTCACGCTGATAGGCCATTAAACTTTCAGGGTTGGATGTTTCAATGAGTTTAAAACTACCACCTGCAGAACCATTCCATAGTGCAGGGTTTTCAGTTTTCAGGGCAACCAGTTTCTTGTAAAATTCCTGCTTACTTAAATCTGACCAGTCAATTTCATCTTTTTCAAAAAATTCCAGCCTTTTGTTTAAGCCTGCTTCCTGGCCACTGTGTATCAGAGGTATCCCAGGAACGGTAAAACTAAATACTGCAAAAGCATCCCCAGCATCCCCCATCCTTTCTTCAATGGTGCCAGCCCATGAGTTTTCATCATGGTTGGTTATAAACTGCATGGGGAATGAACCTTCAGGGTATTTCCCTTTTGAGCGCTCAAAATAATCCAGTAAATCCAACACATTTTTTTCACCTTTGGCAACTTCATTCATAATGTGGTGCAGCTCCCAGGCATAATTTGAGTGGAAAGCTTTTTCCAGGAAACCAGGATGGTCTTCATCTTCAGCAAGCATGTATACTGGTTTTATGGAATCAAAAGAAGCCCTTGCACTTTCCCAGAAATCTTGGGGTACACCCCAAGCAACATCACACCTGAAGCCATCAATATTGGTTTCTTCCAGCCAAAAGTCCATGGCATCAACCATGGCTTTCCTCATGGTTGCTTGGCCAAAATCAAGGTCAGCCACATCAGACCAATCAGGCACTGGTGAAACAATAGCCCCTGTTGAGTCAGTGGTAAACCATTCAGGGTGCTCAAAAATCCAAGGGTTGTCCCAACCAGTGTGGTTGGCCACCCAGTCAATCACTACTTTCATGCCCAGCTCATGTGCTTTGGCTACCAGGCTTTTAAAATCATCCATGGTGCCAAATTCTGGGTTTACCTTTTTATAATCAGCCACAGAATAGTAAGAACCTAAAGTGCCTTTCCTTTTTATTTCAGAAATAGGGTGTATGGGCATCAACCAAAGGATATCAACACCAAGTTCTTTTAATCTTGGTAGGTGTTTGGCAAAAGCATTGAATGTCCCTTCAGGGGTGTATTGCCTGATGTTTACTTCATAAAGTACTGCATCATTGATCCATTCTGTTGATGTATCAGTGTTATTTGTTTTTTCATTGGTACTTGGTGCACAAGCTATTATTTGCAATGCAATTATTAATGCAATACAAATTTTAATTATATGATTCATCTTTTACTATTTTTAGTTTTTATAAAATCCTGCACACACCCTTTTATTCCCCAAGGGGAACCCCCTATTGGGGCTAGGAGTGGGATATTTCTTTCAGCTATTTTAATTCAATTATCATGGATGACCTGGCAGGGATGGTTATTTCAGAAACATTGGTAAGCATTTTTCCTGAAATGATGTCTTTCCCTGAAGTTTTCCCTTTCATGATTTCATTAAATACCTCAGTATTAATAATTTTTTCAGTTTCATTTTTGTTAAGGGCAACCATTACTGTTTCATTTTCATTGTACCTAAAAAAGGCATAAACACCATCCTTGGGCACAAAATGCATCAATTTCCCATGATGGATAACTTTTTTGTTTTTCCTCCAGTTTTGTATGGTACTTACATATGTAAGCATATCCTTTTGCCCATCAGTAATATTTTTTCCTGTAAAAGCATTTACCTGGTCACCTTCCCAGCCCCCAGGGAAATCACTCCTGATGATGCCATGCTCATTGGTCCCTTTGTTTGACATTAATATTTCAGTGCCATAATAAATTTGTGGTATGCCACGTGTGGTCAAGAAGAATGCCATTGCCATTTTCAGCAAGTCCATATCTTCATTTACCTGGGTATAAAACCTTGACATATCATGGTTGTCAGGGAATATAACCAGGTTAAATGGGTCAGGGTATAGGAAATCATTGGCCAATGACTCATATATGTTTATCAATCCTTTGCCCCAATCTTCTTTTGCTCTTAACCCCTCACTAACAGCACTTTGCAGGGGGAAATCCATTAGGCTTGGCAGGCTGCAATGGTAACCATCCTGGTTGTTTTTGCCCTTTTGCCAATAGGATACAATGGCTGGGTTCATGCTCCACTCCTCCCCCACAATATTAAAGTTTGGGTATTCTTCCAACAGCCTTTCAGTCCAGGTTGCCATCATGTGTTTATCAGGGTATGGCCATGTGTCTTGCCTGATGCCTTCCAAACCAGCATATTCAATCCACCAAATGCTGTTTTGGATGAGGTAAACCTCCATAAATTTGTTCCTCTGGTTTAGGTCTGGCATGGTTTCCACAAACCACCCATCAGCCATGCCTTTTTTATCTATTTCTGAAGCATATGGGTCTTGGTTTATCGTCCTCCTATGGTTGGTAATTTTATGCTCAGGATAGTTGTTTATCCAATCTTTCATGGGCATGTCTTCCATCCACCAATGCTCTGACCCACAGTGGTTGAAAATCATGTCCATAATGAGTTTCATCCCTCTTTTATCCAGCTCCTCATTTAGCTCAAGGTATTCTTCATTGCTGCCATACCTTGCATCTACTTTATAAAAATCAGTAGTTGAATAGCCATGGTATGAAGATTTTACCATGTTATTTTCAAGCACTGGGTTTAGCCAAACTGCAGTAAACCCCAACCCTTGTATATAATCCAGGTTGTTAATAATCCCTCTTAGGTCGCCCCCATGCCTTCCAAGGTGGTATTCCCTATTTGGTTGTTCTTTCATCCCTTCAACAGCATCATTGCCAGGGTCACCATTGGCAAACCTGTCTGGTGTGATCAGGTAAATAACATCAGAAGTATTAAACCCTTGCCTTTCAGCAGACCCTTTCTCCCTCTTTTTCAATTCATATGTGTATGAATAAAGTGCCTTACCATTTTTGTTAAATTTTATATCGAAAGTACCTGAGGCAGCTTTGGGTGTAATGTGAAGGTCAATAAACAGGTAATTAGGGTTTTCAACATTAGTTATTGCTTTCAGTTCAACTCCCTCATAATCAAAGCTAATATCAGTTGATGCTATTCCTTCACCATGAACCATAAGCTGCAATTCAGGGTTGTTCATCCCAACCCACCAAAACAGTGGTTCTACCCTTAATTTCCCCTTTTCAGATGCTAAAGAAATGAATCCTATGGCTAGTATTAAACCTATTAAAATTAATCTCTTAATATTCTTCATGATACATTTTGTTTTTCCCGTTTAAAGTTTTTTACCTCATTAGCTGCCAGTTTTTGTTCTTTACCCCATACTTCCACTTGTATTTCCACATCAGAATGGTTTTCAATTTTGAACGTGTTCCTGCCTTTTATTACTTCCAGGTGGGCACCCATAAAATCGACACGGAATGAATAGGATTTCCATTTTTTAGGGAGAAAAGGGTTAAAAATTAGCTTGCCATTAACTGCCCTAAGACCACCAAAGCCTATAACAAAAGCCATCCAAGTGCCTCCCATTGAGGTTATGTGAAGCCCATCATCAGTATCATTGTTGTAATCATCAAGGTCGAGCCTAGCTGTCCTGAGGTACAATTGGTAAGCTTTTTCAAAATACCCAATTTTAGCTGCTAATATGGTATGCACACAGGGTGATAATGAAGATTCGTGCACTGTAATGGGTTCATAAAAATCAAAATGCCTTTTAAGGAAACTTTTTGAAAAATCGCCCTCAAACCAAAACAGGCTTTGCATAACATCTGCTTGCTTGATATAACATGAGCGCAAAATCCTATCCCAAGACCAATGTTGGTGGATTGGGGTTTCATTGTTATCAATTTCAGAAACAGGTTTGATCTCTTTATCCAAAAAACCATCCTGCTGCAAATAAATATTCCTATTATCATCAAAAGGGAAGTACATTTTTTCTACAATTTCCTTCCAATGGTTTGTTTCCAAAAGTTCATTAAACTCCCATTTCCTTGACAGCTCTGAATACAAATAGGGATGCTCTTTTTTCATGTATTCAATCACTTCCATTGTGTACTTCAATGTCCATGAAGCCATGTAATTTGTATGGAAATTATTATTCACATTATTTTCATACTCATTGGGGCCAGTTACCCCAAGCATTACATAGCTTTGTTTTTCATCTGACCAATTAACCCTCTGTGCCCAAAACCTGCTTATTGCCAGCAGGACTTCAAAACCATAGGGTGCCAGGTGCTCTTTGTCTCCTGTATAATTTACATAATTCCAAATGGCATAAGCAATTGCCCCATTCCTATGGATTTCCTCAAAAGTGATTTCCCATTCATTGTGGCATTCTTTCCCATTAACTGTAACCATGGGATAAAGGGCTGCCCCATTTTTAAACCCCAGGTTCTCTGCGTTTTCAATGGCCTTCCCCAAATGTTTGTAACGATAAAGCAGCAAGTTTTTAGAAACCTCTTGTGGGGATGTGCTTAAATAAAATGGCAAGCAAAACCCTTCAGTATCCCAGTAAGTAACGCCTCCATACTTTTCTCCTGTAAACCCCTTTGGACCAATATTTAAGCGGTCATCATCCCCTGTATATGTTTGGTTTAACTGAAAAATATTGAACCTTATACCTTGCTGGGCTGCTACATCCCCTTCTATTTTAATATCACTTCTTTCCCAAATACTATCCCACTTTTTTTGATGCCTTTGAAATAATCCTGAGTATCCTTTTTTAACAGCATTGTCCAGTATTAGTAAAGTATCTTTTTGAATGGATTGTTTTTCGTGGTTTAAAGAAGATGTAATGGCTACAATTTTCTCAATAACTACCTCTTCCCCTTCCTTGGCATTGCAACTAACTTTTCCTTCAATATATTTTTCTTTTGAAAAATTTTCAATATTGGTTATAGCCTGCTTCCCTTTTTTTACCTGAAACCTCATTGCAGCACAAGCCACAAAACGTGTTTTTAATGTCTCCAGTGTTAGAAAACCACTGTCTTCCCTGATCTGCTGATCCACTTTTTTCCAGAATTTTTCTTTGTAATTGGAATCTTCATTAAAAACATCACCATCCAGGTAAGAGGCTATTTTTAAATTTCCTGAAAAATTGATTGGTTTTATTTTGTACTGTAATGCCCCAATATCAGGATTATCCATACTTAGGAAACGTGAAGCCTTAATTTCAAGCTGTTTGCCAGATTTTAACCCTACCTTGAAATTACGTTTTAGTACCCCCTGTTTCATATCAAGTTCACGCCTGAAAGAAAGGATTTTTGCGGCAGCAAGGTCTAGCTCTTCATCTTCAACATGGATGTTGACACCAATCCAGTTAACTGAATTTATAACTTTTGCGAAATATTCAGGATACCCATTTTTCCACCAGCCAACCCTGGTCTTATCAGGGTAATAAACACCTGCAATATAACTCCCCCTAAGTGAGTCGCCACTGTATGCCTCTTCAAAATTTGCCCTTTGCCCTAACCTTCCATTTCCTATGCTAAAGATGCTTTCAGAAATCCGGTTATAATTAGGATCAAACCCCTCTTCAATTATTTTCCATTCATGGTGTTTTATATAATCCTTCATTTTAAATTTTTTTAATCTACAATTCCCAAAACCAACATCATTTATAGTTTTTTAGGGCTGTCAACATCATCCACAAGTACAACAGTTAAGGCTGCTATAAGCATAGAAACCCCACCTGCAACTAGTGCCCAAATTGCATCTTTATTAAAAAAATGCCTTAAAAGGAATCCTAAAATACTAGCTGCCAAAATTTGAGGGATCACAATAAAGAAGTTAAAAATCCCCATATAAATGCCCATTTTTTTTGCAGGCAATGACCCTGTCAGGATAGCATATGGCATGGATAATATACTTGCCCATGCTATTCCTACCCCTAACATAGAGATGATTAATAAATTGGGCTCCTTTATAAAGAATATTGAAATTAGCCCCACCCCTCCAAGTATTAATGAAATGGCATGGGTGGTTTTCCTACTTGTTATTTTAGCAAAAACTGGTAATAAAAATGCAATAACAGCGGCAAATCCATTGTACACCCCAAATAAAACACCTACCCAGTTAGCCCCCTCATTAAACAGTTCTGATGTTGTGTCACTGGTTCCATATACATGGCTTGTGACAGCAGAAGTAGTATAAATCCACATAGCAAACAGGGCAAACCATGAAAAAAACTGGACAATAGCCAATTGTTTCATTGTTTTTGGCATATTCAGCAAATCAACTACTATTTCAACAAAGCCATTTTTATCCTTCCCTGCCTTGGATAACAGCCATGATAAAAACATAAGGACACCAAAAAGCGTTAAACCTCCACCAAGGATGTATAGCTCTTTTTCTAACCCTTTTGTAAATATAAAATAAGAAAGAGCCAGCCCAGCTATAACAAAGATGATCCCATTCCTTATAAAAACAGCAATCAATTCTTTTGCTGATTTCATTTTGAAGGATACATTGGGGTTCTCTGCAATTTTGTCCTTTTCAAAGGCTTCTAACTCTTCAGGTGAATATTCCCTGGAACGCAAAACAGTCCATAATACTGCCAGAAAGAAAATGGCTCCTCCAATATAAAATGAAAGCTTTACTGTTGGGGGCAGCTTTTCACCTTCAGCAGCCACATTTGAAATGCCCAGCCATTCAGCCATCACATAAGGTAAAACTGAAGCCACTACAGCACCAGTCCCTATAAAAAAGCTTTGCATGGCAAAACCTTTAGTGCGTTGCTCTGAAGGTAAATTGTCGCCAACAAATGCCCTGAATGGCTCCATTGAAATATTTATGGATGCATCCATAATCCAGAGAGTACCTACAGCCACCCAAAGGGTTGGGGAATTAGGCATTACCAGTAAAGCAATTGAAGCTAAAATAGCACCTATAAGAAAATAAGGCCTCCTCCTACCAAGCTTCCCCCAGGTTTTATCACTGTAATATCCTATTATGGGCTGGACAATTAATCCAGTTACTGGTGCTGCCAGCCAATAAACAGCCAAGCGGTCAACATCACCTCCTAGTGTTTGAAATATCCTGGATACATTTGCATTTTGTAATGCAAAACCAAATTGGATGCCTAAAAACCCGAAACTCATGTTCCAGATTTGCCAAAAGCTTAATGATGGCTTTCTTTTCAAATCCATAACTTTATTTTATTAAAGTGAAGTAAATAAAATTTACAGCCCTCGAGATCCCGAACGCCATAGAAGAATATGCAAAGAATACATGTGAATTGCTGAACAAATATAAAACACATTTTAGGTAAAAAACAAATCATAATTGGCGTTGACCTCGCTCCTAAACACCTAATTATCACCTAAAAACTCCATTTCAAACGTTTGCGAGGAATGCCTAAAATTTTCAAAAAAATCTTTTTCTACTAGCAATTAAAGCTGAATTTTGTTCAAGTCTTTACCCTTATTGTGTTCAGTAGAACCCCTTACTATAAGATCAGTTTTTAAAACCTTGGTTTCATATGGATAGTCTTTAACTTCAGAAATGATCCTTTTAATTAACATTTCACAAGCCACAGTGCCCATTTCATATCCATGCTGGTCTACTGAAGTCAATGTAGGATTGGTTATTCCTGAAAACCGCCCATCCGAAAACCCTATTATTGCAATTTCCTCAGGGATTTTGATGTTCTTTTTTTGCAGGGCTTGCATGGCTCCAATTGCAGTCAGATCATTTACAGCAAAAATACCGTCAATCCTGGTTTCCAATTTTAATAATTTATCGGAAGCTATATGTGCTTTTTCAAATGTATCTGCCTCAAAAACAAGTTCATCCAGGATAGGCAAGCTATATTGCTTTAAAGCTTTCAAGTACCCCTCTTTCCTTTGCTTTCCTATAAGCAAGTTTTGTGGCCCAGCAAAGTGTGCAATGTGCTTACACCCCACCTCTACAAGGTGTTTGGTAGCTTCATAAGCTGCGTCAAAATCATCAATAATTACCTGGTCTGCAAAGAATCCTGGGATGATCCTATCATAGAAAACCAATGGGATATTTTGCTCCCTAAGGTTATAAATATGCTGGAAATCAGTAGTGGTTTTTGATACTGCTACTAATATACCATCTACCCTATGTGCCAGCAAGGCATTGGCATTAGTAAGTTCCCTGTCATATCTTTCGTTTGATTGGCATATTATTACAGTAAATCCTGCATTGTAGGCCACATCTTCTATCCCACTGATTACTGAAGAAAAAAAGTAATGTACTATTTCAGGGATAATGACCCCAATTGTATTGCTGCGGCTGTGTTTCAGGCTTAATGCCACTGCATTGGGTTGGTATTTATACCTTTTAGCTAACTCGTTTACAGCCTGCTTGGTTTCTTCACTAATATCAGGATGGTTTTTTAATGCCCTGGATACAGTTGATGGAGATATCCCCAATTCTTTAGCAATATCTTTTATTGTTATTTGTCCACTTTTCATTAGGTCAGATTAGTTTGATAATATAAAAATAAGAAAATTCTCAATAGGGGAAATTTTAAATACAAATTGTGCTCCCTTGTAAACACAAAAAAACATACCTACCTCTAACTACCTGTTTTATAACATGTTTGATGCAATCGTCTCCGCAATCGTTTGCGGATTCCAAGTGTTAAAAAAAAGTGAATTTTTTATTAACAAATTATTTACATTGGCCCTAGATTCTAATAACGGGATAGAAGAATCAAACCAAATCTACATGTGAATATGCTAATCTTTTTGATAGAAATCAGAAAGATAAACTGTTGAAAATCTATTAATTAATAACTTAGAAAATGAGTAATATTCATAGAAACCTACGACTTATATTGTTTTTAATTGGGTTTTTGGCTTTTTTGCCAGGATATGCCCAACAAAAAACAATCACAGGTAAAGTTACTGATGGGACAACTGGTGAGTCTTTGCCAGGTGTTTCAATTGTGGAAGTAGGAACCACAAACGGAACAGTAACAAACATTGATGGTGATTTTACTATCAATGTGGAACAAGGCAAAACTTTATCCTTTACCTATATAGGATATGAGTCACAGGAAGTTCAGGTTGGCGAATCATCAGTTATTAATATTGCGTTAATGCTTGATGTTGAGCAATTGGGCGAGGTAGTGGTAATTGGATATGGGCAAGTTAAAAAAGAAGATGCCACAGGTTCAGTTATTGCTATTAATTCTGAAGACTTCAATAAAGGTTCTATTACCTCTCCAGAGGAGTTGGTTATGGGAAAAATTGCTGGAGTTCAAATTACTACTGGTGGAGGTGCGCCAGGCTCTGGGTCAACAATTCGCATACGTGGAGGTTCTTCACTATCAGCAAGCAATGACCCATTATTTGTAATTGATGGGGTACCTGTTGATAGTGATGATATATCAGGTATGCGTAACCCATTAAATACAATTAACCCTAATGACATTGAAACATTTACTGTATTAAAAGATGCATCAGCGACTGCTATTTATGGTTCGCGTGCATCCAATGGGGTCATTATTATTTCTACTAAAAAAGGGAAAAAAGGTGCCCCATTAAGAATCAATTATGATGGTAAATTATCTTCTGGCAGCAGGACCGGCGAGATTGATATTTTAACTGCTGAAGAGTTTAGGGCATTAATAAATGAGCGCCATGCAGGTGAAGCTGATGTTACAGGTTTATTGGGAAGTGCAAATACTGACTGGCAGGATGTTATTTTCCAAACTGCCAAAGGGCAAGAGCACAATATAGGTGTTACAGGAAGCATTGATGATGTTCCTTTCAGGGTTTCATTGGGTTATTCAGACCAAAAAGGGCTTTTGAAAACATCTTCAATGGAACGTTTAACAGGTTCTGTTGGGTTGAACCCTTCTTTCTTTGAAGACCACCTGAATGTAAATGCTAATTTCAAAGGGATGACCATTAAAAACAGGTTTGCGGATGAAGGCGCAATTGGAAATGCTATTGGTTTTGACCCAACACAAGAAGTTTATGATGCTTCCAGTCTTTATGGAGGATATTTTACATGGCTTCAAAGTGACGGGAACCCAAATACCAATGCCCCATCTAACCCATTGGCAATGCTTAACCTAAGAGAAGATGATTCTAGAGCCAACAGGATCATTACCAATATCCAGTTTGATTATAAATTCCACTTTTTCCCTGACTTAAGGGCTAACCTTAACTTAGGATATGATTATTCTGATAGCTATGGAACTGTATTTGTCCCTGAAAATGCATCATGGAGCTATGACCCAATAAATGGAGGTGGGGAAAACAGGAAGTATTCTCAGGATAAAAAGAATGAACTGTTGGATTTCTATCTTAACTACACTGGCAACTTTGAATCAGTGCAGAGCAAGCTGGAACTAATGGCTGGTTATTCGTGGCAACATTTTTGGAAAGAGGATTATGTGTTCTCAACCAATGTTGCAGGTACACGTGTTTTAACTGAAGAAAATTATAACCCAACTGAATATTACCTGGTTTCATTCTTCGGGAGGTTAAACTATACTTTCAAAGACAGGTATTTATTAACCTTTACTCTCAGAAATGATGGTACTTCTCGTTTTTCAGAAGATAATCGCTGGGGGCTTTTCCCTGCAGCAGCATTTGCTTGGCAAATTAATGATGAACCATTCCTTAAAAATGCAAAAGCTTTATCAGAGCTGAAATTACGCTTGGGATATGGTGTAACAGGGCAGCAAAACATTGGCCAAGGAAATTATCCTTATTTAGCTACTTATGTTGCTAGTCAAGATAATGCCAGGATGCTATTTGGTAACACCTGGATTAACTCGCTTCGTCCTGATGGGTATGACATCAATATTAAATGGGAAGAAACAACTACATATAATGTTGGGCTTGATTTTGGTTTCTTCAAAAACCGCCTAACAGGTTCTGTTGACTACTATGAGCGCGAAACCATAGACCTTTTAAATGTTGTTCCGGTAGCAGCTGGAACTAACTTTACCAACGAAATATTAACCAATGTAGGTGACTTAACCAACAAAGGGGTTGAATTTGCTATTCAGGGAAAACCTATTTCAAAAGAAAATTTCCTTTGGGAGCTTGGCTTCAATTTCACATACAATAAAAATGAAATTACTAGGCTGACTGCAACTGATGACCCCAACTATCTAGGTGTTGAAACAGGAGGCATTGCAGGGGGTGTTGGCAATAATGTCCAGATCCACAGTGTTGGGCATCCTGCTTCATCATTCTTTGTGTATGAACAAGTGTATGATGAGGATGGTAACCCACTTGAAGGGGTTTATGTTGACAGGAATGGTGATGGGTTGATTTCTCCTGAAGACAAATACCATTACAAAACACCTGCTGCTGATTATTTTATGGGCTTCAATTCCAATTTAAGTTACAAAAACTGGGATTTCAGTTTTTCAGGCAGGATTAATTTAGACAATTATGTATATAATAATATTGACTCAAGGAACAGCCTTGGAAAAGAGATTTATTGGTCATCAGGTTACCTGAGAAACATAACCAATGATTTCTTTGACACAAGGTTTGAAATTGACCAGTATTGGTCTGATTATTATGTGCAAAATGCTTCATTCTTGCGCCTTGACAATATTACATTAGGATATACTTTCAACAAAGCATTTAATGACAAGGTAAATATAAGGTTGTATTCAACTGTGCAAAATGTCTTTGTAATCACTGAATATTCAGGATTAGACCCTGAAGTTAGCGAAGGTATCGATAACAATGTTTATCCGCGGCCTAGAACTATTATGTTGGGTATAAATGTTGATTTTTAAACCTTTAAATGCTAATAATCATGAATAAAAAATATTTAAAATTACTACTTATTACAGTATCTGCACTGCTTTTTGTGTTTACCTCTTGTGTGGACGATTTAGATACTGTACCATTAGATAATGATGTTGTAACATCAGCATCTGTATTTGATGATCCTGCTGCATATGAACAGATCCTTGCAAAATGTTATGCAGGGCTTTCATTAACAGGCCAAGAAGGGCCTGCAGGAAATGGCGACCTTGGTGGTGTTGATGAAGGATTTTCATCCTATGTCAGGGGTATGTGGAACTTACAGGAACTGCCAACAGACCATGCTGTAACAGGATGGGGAGATGCTGGCCTTTCTGACTTCCATAACCATATTTGGACAGCTTCTAACCCTTTTATCAAAGGATTCTATTACAGGGTTTTTTACCAAATTACCCTTACCAATGATTATATCAGGGAAACATCTGATGAGAAATTGGATGCTCGTGGGGTAACTGGTGCATTACGCACTGAAGTTGAACTTTACCGTGCTGAAGCAAGGTTTTTAAGGGCTTTAAGCTACTGGCATGCACTGGACTATTTCAGGAATGTGCCTTTTGTTACTGAAAACGACCCTATTGGGGCCTTCTTCCCTGAACAAACAACTCCTGCTGAATTGTTTTCATACATTGAATCAGAGTTGTTAGCTGTTGAAAACCTGATGGCTGAACCAAAACAGAATGAATATGGAAGGGCTGACAGGGCTGCTGCATGGATGTTGTTAGCAAAATTGTACCTCAATGCAGAAGTGTATGGGGCTGGAAATAAGTACTCTGAATGTGTAACCTACTCAGAAAAACTTATAAACTCTACTTACAAATTAGACCCAAATTATGAAAACCTGTTTTTAACAGATAATTATAATGCTGATGGGATTGTTTTACCTGTTATTGCTGATGGCACAAATGGTAAAACATGGGGTAGTACAACATTTATCATTAATGGTGGAATTGGTGGTGATATGGTTCCTGCCAACTATGGAACAAAAGAGGCGTGGGGAGGCCACAGGGCAACCAGTGCACTTGTGCGCAATTTCCCAATTTATGCCAATGTTACCAAAAGTGCTTCAGTTAAAAAATTGAAAAGTGTTGCTAATTACCCTGTGATCTATGTGCCGGGAGGCTATCAAAGTGCTTCTGGCTACAGTGACGGGGACTGGGCTCCTGACGTTGCACCAAACCTGGCATCTGTCAATTCAGACAATAACTATGAAGGATACATTTGGTTTTCAGCTGATGGTTCACAATACAAGTTCACTGAAGGTCCCAGTTGGGATGTAAATTGGGGAGATAATGGAGGCGATGGTACACTGGAACCTGGTGGTGACAACCTAAGTGCAGACATGGGGTATTACAAAATAAATGTAAACCTTAATGACTTAACCTATACTTCAGTAAAAACAGATTGGGGTGTAATTGGTGATGCTACCCCTGGTGGATGGGGCGAAGACACTGACATGGAATTTGACCCTGAAACCAAAGAGTGGTCTTTGGTTGTTGAATTGAATGCTGGAGATATAAAATTCAGGGCCAATGATGATTGGGGAATCAACTTTGGTGATGATGGTACTGATGGCATTTTAGGTTATGGGGCTGCAAATATTAAAATTGCTGAACCTGGCAAATACCTGATCAAATTAATTTTGGGTGTCCCTGATTATACTTATTCCATTGAAAAATTCAGTTCTGATGGCAGGGCATTGTTTTTTACTGAAGGGCAGGAAATTGAGATCAGTGATATTACCAAATTCCAAGAAGGGTATGCAGTTGTGAAATTCAAAAACATCTCTTCAACTGGCGAGCCAGGAAGTGACCAGGTACATAGTGATACTGACTTCCCAATGTTCCGTGTTTCAGATGCTTATTTAATGTATGCTGAAGCTGTACTAAGAGGTGGTTCAGGAAGTGCCTCGAGTGCACTTGACTATGTAAACCAGGTATTGACCAGGGCGTATGGTGATGATGGTGGCAATATAACTGCTGCCCAGTTAACACTTGACTTTATTTTAAATGAAAGGTCACGTGAGTTCTACTGGGAAGCCCAGCGCAGGACTGACCTGATCAGGTTTGGAAAACTCACTGGAGGCAGCTACTTGTGGCCATGGAAAGGCAATACATTGGAAGGAAGGGCTACTGATGAAATTTATAACATCTACCCAATCCCTGCTTCTGATATAGTTGCCAACATTAACCTTACTCAAAATACAGGATATTAATAAACCATAATAGTTATAAGATGAAACAAATGAAAAATATAAAATATATATTTCTGTTTATTGTAGGGATTTTCCTGATCACTTCATGTGAAGATGAAGCAGTGGGACCTATAATAAGTTATGGGGATGCTCCTGTGCTAACCAGTTCTCAACCTGGGGGGACATTCCTTTTAACACAAGAGGATGCAGCAAGTACATTATTCACTTTCACCTGGACAAAAGCAGATTTTGGCTTCCCTGCTGCCATCTCCTATATTGTCCAAATGGATGAAGCAGGAAACAACTTTGCATCAGCCACTGAATTAACCACTACTTCTGATATGTCATATACAGTAACAGTGGGTGATTTAAATGGTACACTAACTGCCCTTGAATTTGAAGCAGGTGTCCAAACAGGATTAGAGATCAGGGTTGTTGCATCTGTTGGGACTTCTGCCCAAACCTTAAATTCGGGGACATTTGAATTTGATGTGATCCCTTACTCTGTGAAGCTTCCTCCAATCTATTTGCTTGGTTCAGCAACTGATATAGGCTGGGACAACCTGAATGCATTGCCAGCACCATTTATGTCAAATGGTATATATGGCCTTGTTGCCCACCTAAAAGCCAATGAATGGATCAAATTTATCCATACACTTGGGCAATGGACTCCACAATGGGGAACTGATGCTAATGGTACAAACACTGGAGGCAACCTGGTTTACAGGCCTACTGAAGATGTAGATGACCCATCATCCATCCCATCTCCTGATGTGGAAGGTGACTATAGGGTTGTTGCAGACATCATCAACCTGACCTATGTGGTATATCCAATTCCAGAAGTGGTTTACCTTGTTGGAGGTGCTACAACTGTTGGATGGACACCTACCAATGGTATCCCATTCACCAAAGATGGGGTTGGGCAATATTCATTAACAACTGACCTTAGTACAGGAAATGGTGGCATGAAGATCATGGCCAGCAACTCAGGGGCATGGGCTCCACAATGGGGAACAAATGCCAAAGGGACTACTTTGTTTGGAACTTTAGAGTACAGGGCCGCAGATGGTGACCCTGACCCAGCTGAAATTCCAGAACCCACAAGTGCTGGAACATATAAAATAACCATTGATTTTACTGAAAATACATATAAGATAGAGAAGCAGTAAATTTTTGTCAATAAATTCAAAGGGGATGTTCAAAAAGGTTTTTTGGATATTCCCTTTGTCTATTGTTGTTTAACTATGAAACATGTTTTAAACATATTTTTTGGAACCATTTTTTCAATAGCCCTGTTTCATTCTAATGCACAGGTAACTATAAATCCTCCATTCCCATTAGAAAATCAATCAGTGGTAATTATTTTTGATGCTTCAAAAGGAGATGGTGGGCTAAAAGGTTATAGTGGGGATATTTATGCACACACGGGTGTTATTACTGATAAAAGCAACTCTTCTTCTGATTGGAAATATGTGGTATCGGAATGGGGTGAAAACCTAACAAAAAATAAACTGGCTCCTAAAGGAAATGACATTTATGAATTGAGCATTGGCCCTACTATAAGGGATTATTATGGTGTCCCTCAAGGAGAAGAAATACTTCAAATGGCATTTGTGTTCAGGAGTGCTGATAATTCAAAAACAGGGCGAGGCACTGGTGGTGCTGATATTTTTACTGACCTCTATTCAGGAGGGTTTATTTTTATCATTGATGATCCTGAAAGGGTTAAAATTGCTGAAAAAAATGAAGATATCAACTTTTCTGCAACAGCATCAGAAACTGCTGCCATAACCTTGTTTTCTAATAACCAGGAAATTAAATCAGTAAATGGGACAAGCATCACTCATACTTTTAACTTTTCTGAATCAGGTGATTATTGGCTAAAAGCTGTTTCTACTACCAATGATACAACCATTAGTGATTCATCATTTGTCCATGTAAAAGATGAGCAGGTGGTAGAAGCATTGCCCCAAAACTCCATGGATGGGATTGAATACCTTGATAACCAATCTGCGCGCCTGGTTTTATATGCACCAGGAAAAGAAAATGTGTTTGTTTTGGGAGACTTTAATAATTGGCTGCCTGGTGATGAAGCCAGGATGAAAAAAGATGGGGACAGGTTTTGGCTTACTTTAGAAAACCTTAACCCTGGTAAAGAATATGCTTTCCAATACCTGGTTGATGGCAACATCATGGTGGCTGACCCTTACACAGAAAAAATATTAGACCCCTGGGATGATAAATACATCACCAATGATGTGTATCCTAACTTAATGCCTTTCCCTTCAGAATACACTTTTTCAAGGGTATCAGTGTTGCAAACCAACCAGGAAGAATACACCTGGCAAACTACAACCTACCCTGTCCCTAATAAAGAAAACCTGATCATTTACGAACTGCTGATCCGCGACTTTACTGATGAAAGGACATACCAGGCCGTAATGGATACATTGGGCTACCTTGAAAAACTAGGGGTCAATGCCATTGAGTTTATGCCCTTTAATGAATTTGAAGGCAATAGCAGCTGGGGGTATAACCCTAATTTTTACTTTGCCCCTGACAAGGCATATGGAACCAAAAATGACCTGAAAAAGTTAATTGATGAATGCCACAAACGTGGTTTTATAGTCATCCAGGATATTGTACTAAACCATGCCTATAATTCCTGCCCCCTTGTGAAACTTTACTGGGACAGTGAAAATAACAGGCCTTCAGCAGATAACCCCTGGTTTAATGTTGCTTCTCCAAACCCAGTTTATTCATGGGGTTCTGATTTTAACCATGAAAGCCAGGCTACCAAAGATTTTATTGATAAGGTCACAAAATTCTGGATGGAAGAATACAAAGTTGATGGTTTCCGTTTTGATTTCACCAAAGGGTTCACCAATAAAAATGGTGATGGCAGTGGCTATGATGAATCAAGGATTAAGATACTGAAAAGGATGGCAGATAAGGTATGGGAAGTTAACCCCAATGTTTTTGTGATCCTTGAACATTTTGCTCCTGATACTGAAGAAAGGGAGTTGGTTAACTACAAACAAGGCATGCTGGTTTGGGGCAACGCAAACTATAATTTTAGTGAAGCTGCCATGGGATATAATGATGGAGGCAAATCAAACTTTTCGCGTGCATCATACCAAAACA
Organism: Prolixibacteraceae bacterium; assembly: GCA_028282705.1. Lineage (GTDB taxonomy): Bacteria > Bacteroidota > Bacteroidia > Bacteroidales > Prolixibacteraceae > JABMQB01. The sequence continues at coordinate 56,421 of JANQHI010000082.1, forward strand.
GGAGCTTTGAACAGCCTGGCCTGGTAGCCTATATGGAAAGCCATGATGAAGAAAGGCAACTATATAAAACAAGGAACTTTGGGAATGTGCAAGGTAGCTACATCACCCAAGTTTTAGCCACTGCCCTTGACAGGTCAAAGCTGGCAACCACCTTCTTTTTAAGTCTCCCTGGCCCAAAAATGATCTACCAATTTGGAGAGCTGGGTTATGACTTCTCCATCAACACCTGTGAAGATGGCAGCTTAAATGAAGGTTGCAGGACAAGCCCAAAGGAAGCCCATTGGGATTACCTTTCAAATGCTGACAGGAAAGGGCTTTTTAATGTATATGCAGGAATGAACAGCTTGCGCAAAAAGATTGGGGCTTTAACTGCTGGTGCAGAAACCCTTAATTTGGCTGGTGAGCTAAAAAGCATCCATCTATCCCATAATGATACCAACATTGTTGTGCTGGGTAATTTTGGGATGACCCAAGGAAATATCAACCCCAATTTTCAGCACACTGGTACATGGTATGAATATTTCAATGGGCAGGAATACAATATAACATCTACTACAAATGAAATTTCATTGCAAGCTGGCGAATACAGGCTCTATGCTGATGTGCCCTTACCTGAATTTAAGGATATTATTACCTGGGCTGATATAACCCACACTTTTAATGATTGGAATGTATACCCCAATCCTACCAAAGATATGGTTAATGTTTCATCATCAAACCCAATTTCAAGGATCAGGGTTATCTCCCTTTCAGGAAACATTGTTTTAGATAAAGAAATGAACCAGGCGTATAAGGCAAGTATAAATGCTTCAGGCTTAAATAAAGGTATGTACATCCTTCAACTTATGAGTGGAAACCAAACAGGTATAAAGAAAATAATTGTGAAGTAGGTGTTCGTTTAGGCAGAAGTGGGGATAAAAGCTCTGGCTCTTTGGGGGCTAGGGCTTTTTAATTTTGGTTTATTGCCCTGGTTTTACCAAAAAAAGACCATTAAAGATATACTATTGAAATTCTCGCCAAAGAGGTTTAATTTTAAGGAAAAATAAGAATGATATTATGGCATATGATGAATTGCTGGCTGACAGGATAAAACAAGTATTAAAAGACAAAAAAGCCCCTTTTGAAGAAAGGAAAATGTTTGGTGGCCTATGTTATATGGTTGATGATAAAATGTGCGTGGGCATTGTCAACAACAAACTAATGGCACGTGTTGACCCTGATGAATATGAAGGGCTGCTTGCCCTGAAAGGAGCCGGTCCCATGGATTTTACCAAACGCCCAATGAAAGGATTTATTTATGTAAGCCAGGAAGGCATTGATATGGATGAAGACCTGGAGAAATGGGTACAGCTTTGCCTTGATTATAATCCAAAAGCTAAATCAAGCAAAAAGAAAAAATAGCCTGAGTGGCGCGATTTATAATCGCGTTTTAAGCAAATTTCATTTGCTTCACTTTAAAAATCCACATAAAAAAGGGGGGGGCTTCTAAAAGCCCCCCCTTTTTATAAATCAACTAAATGCATAAATGCGGATTATTTATTTACAAATCATTTATTGTGGCCTGGTTTCATTAGTATAAAGGTTATCAGGGAAGCCAACTCCATCATCCCTGGTGATCCTTACAACACCCCACCAGCCAAATGGGCCAGTAAAGTTGTTTTGCCAGTAAATATCTATTGAGGCCCCATCAACACCCAGGATAGCCCATGTAGTGTTGTAAAAACCTTCTTCAACAGTGATAAGCCCTGTAAAGAAATCATGGGTCAGGGTATTGGGTAAGAACCATGATGAAAAATTCACATCACTTACATAGTAAGTCCCTGGTGGTTCAGTTAATGAAATTTCAATTGTCCCTGTTTTTCCAACAGCAATCCCAAGGTTAACCATACCTGGCCCAACTTCGAGGTACTCATAATTATATGTTCCTTCCATTACTGGTGGCAAATAATCCTGATATTTTACCTGTATTGAAAAACTGTTTCCTGGAGATGTGTTGTTGCCTGAATCATATTTTGACCCATCAACATGGGTAACTACCCATGTAAAAGTATAAATATCACCATCCAGTAAATGTGACTTTGAACGGTCATTTACAAACTCTGATTTAAATAATTCATAAAGGCTTTCAGCAGGGACCTGAATTGAAAATTTACCATTTTCAGGAATTTCTGTTATTGAAGTAAAAAGCTTTCTTGAATAACTATAAGGTTCTGTATAATTATACCCCTCTTTTTCTTCAGCATTAACCATCAGCTCAACCTTGGAAATGTTATTGATTTTTGCTATTGTTTTTAATTCAAAATTCAATTCCAGGATATCTGAGATTGGATAGGTTTCCAATGTTAAAAGGTTTGTTTCCCAAACATAAGCAGTAATACCACCAGTAGCAGAAACCGTTACATTGGTATTTGCCTGCCATTCTATATCCTCAAGACTTGGGGCAGCATCAAATTCATCATTTTCGCTGCAAGCAACCAGTGAAAATATAAATGTACAAACCAGTATATAATTGATTATTTTTTCTTTTTTCATCTGTTTAAAAATTTTTAATTTCTGAATATTCAAAAATTTTGAATACATTCAGGAACTCACATAAATTTTAATCATTCTCTTTTGTGAATTTAGAATGGTGAAAATTCATGTTCGTTTCATTGTATTCAATTTTAGGTAAACCATGTTTAAAGGTTTGGATTGATTGTCTTCAGTTTTAAAGAAATTGGAGCTACATATTTTTCACTGCCGGGCTCAAGGGTAACTGTTTCCCCTGTTGGTATCGTGCGTGTATATGTAGGAACAACCTCACCATAAGCATGGTAACGTTTTAGGTCAATCAAATTATTTCCAGTCATCCTTAGCTCTTTCCGCCTTTCATCCTTTACCTTCTGCAATGTACTTACATCATCTAAATGGGTTAATGGGGTAAAGTTTGCAATGCGTTTTTCCAACAATTTGTTGAGTGTGGCAATAGCCCCTGCCCCATCACCTGTCCTGGCCTTAGCTTCAGCATTTACCAAATAAATATTAGGAGTGGTAATACCTGCCTGGGTTTCATAATTATAGGCTGAAAAGCAGTAATTTGGGCTTACATCAACACCATAAAAAGTTGTTTGGGTGCTGAATAATGTCCACCTTGTGTCATTGGTTTTATCATACAATGATGCCAGTTCAGGGTTATACAATGATGCTGGGTTAAAATGGGTTGTTTTCAAATAACGATTCCAAATGCACTCCAAATTGTCATTGCCATTTTCAAAATCATTGATGTTTAAACCAGACCATGCATTCCCCGGAATTTTAAGGGAAAAGGTATTGTAATCATATAAATAGCCATACAGTTCTAACGATTTATTTGAATATGCTAAAGCCCCTGCAAAATCTCCTTTATGAAGTGCTACCAGGGCCCTTAAACCAAATAAAGATGCATTGCCAGGCCTGAAGTTGGCTTCTGTGTTCACTTCATCAGTAGTAGTAACCAATAAGGCTTCTGCCTGGTCAAGGTCATTTTCAATTTGTTCATACACCTCTCCTATAGTTGCCCTGGATAGTTTGGTGTTTAAATCAACCTCTAAAGCTAAAGGGACTCCTGGTTTATCAAGGTTTGCAGCACTATATTGAAGCCCATATTCATTAACCAGTAAGAAATAGTCAAATGCACGTTGGGCAAATGCTTCCCCTTTTACCCTTTTCCTGTCAGACTCTAAACTATTTCCAAGCTCTGCATCATCAATATTTTCAAGTATTAAGTTATATATATAAATGTACTTATACCTGTATTCCCAGTCTCTATCATCTTCTGTTTGGTCATAGGGGGCAGTACTCCATTCATATTGTAGCTGCCTGTTTTTGGTTAATCCATGGTAGGTCTCCTCAGGCATAAATACATCTGGATCCATGTAATGCAGGTTTGTCCATGCATCAACTGTCACCAAAGGGTCTTCCAGTAAATTATCGTAATCTTCCACTGTTTGTGGTATTAAAGAGCCAGTAGGCTTGACATCAAGGAAATTATCAATGTTGCATGATGCCATTAAAATTGAAATAAATAATATGGTTATTGTTTTTTTCATGATGTCCTCCTTTTAAAAAGTTACTTTAATGCCAAAAGTAAATGCCTTCAGGTTGCTCCATGCACTTTTGTAACCATTCAACTCTGGGTCGAGCCCACGGTCGTTAACAGTCCATAAATATGGGTTTGCAATTTGTGCAGTAAGCCTCAAGTCTTTCACATAAATTTTTTCACTGATTGACCTTGGCATATTATACCCAAGGATAATATCCCTTACCCGTATGTAGCCTGCATTAAGGATATAGTCTTGCCCCTGGCTCCAATATGGCCCATACATGCCCAGGTCCCATGTCCTTTCAATTTCTCCAGAATACGGGTTTTCACCATTCCATGGAATACCTGGTATGGAAGTCTTTGCTTCATCCCCTGGCTTCTGCCACCTGTTTTTTAAATATTCAGGAGCTTGCCTTCCATAATATGGAAATGAAGGAGAGTAAGCAAACTCCCTGAATTTATGCCCAAACTTATAAGATAAGTTTATAGCCAAGTCAAAATCTTTATAAAAAACTTTTGTATTAATCCCCCCATAAAAAGGAGCTATTGCAGCACCGTGGTAAAGAAGTTCATCTACCTCGACAACAGCTTTATAATCTTTTACATTCCCATTGGTATCATAGGTCCTGACCCTTCCATATTCATCAAGCCCG
>JANQHI010000083.1 GCA_028282705.1 Prolixibacteraceae bacterium
CGGGCTTGATGAATATGGAAGGGTCAGGACCTATGATACCAATGGGAATGTAAAAGATTATAAAGCTGTTGTCGAGGTAGATGAACTTCTTTACCACGGAGCTGCTATAGCTCCTTTTTATGGGGGGATCAATACAAAAGTTTTTTACAAGGATTTTGACCTTGCTGTAAACTTGTCTTATAAGTTTGGGCATAAATTCAGGGAGTTTGCTTACTCTCCTTCCTTTGCATATTATGGAAGGCAAGTTCCTGAATACTTAAATGACAGGTGGCAAAAACCCGGAGATGAAGCCAACACTTCAATACCAGGTATTCCATGGAATGGAGAAAACCCATATTCAGGGGAAATTGAAAGGACATGGGACCTGGCCATGTATGGTCCATATTGGAGCCAGGGGCAGGATTATGTGCACAATGCAGGCTATATAAGAATAAAGGACATTATTCTTGGGTACAATATGCCTAAGTCAATCAGTGAAAAGGTTTATGTGAAGAATCTACGATTCACAGCACAAGTAGCAAACCCATATTTATGGACAGTTAACAACCGTGGGCTTGACCCTGAGTTGAATGGCTACAAGAGTGCCTGGAGTAACCTGAAGACATTTACTTTTGGCATTAAAGTAACTTTTTAAAAAGAGGACATCATGAAATGAGCATAAATAAATTTCATCATTATATACCAAAGGAAATGATTAAATTTTTTATGTGAATTACATGTGTTGCCACAAAAAAAATTAAAATTTAAACACATGAAAAAAACAATAACCATATTTTTTATTTCGATCTTAATGACATCATGTAATGTTGATAATTTCCTTGATATTAAACCTACAGGCTCTTTAATTCCACAAACAGTGGAAGATTACGATAATTTATTGGAAGACCCGCTGGTAACAGTAGATGTATGGACAAACCTGAATTACATGGATCCGGATGTATTTATGCCAGAGGAGACCTATCATGGATTGACAAAAAACAGGCAGCTGCAATATGAATGGAGTGATGCCCCCTATGATCAAACAGAAGATGACAAAGATTGGGAATACAGGTACAAATACATTTATATTTATAACCTTATACTTGAAAATATTGATGATGCTGAACTTGGTAATCGCCTGGAATCTGACAGGAAAAGGGTTAAAGGGGAAGCATTTGCCCAACGTGCATTTGACTATTTCTTGCTTGTTAATGAATATGGGCTTCAGTATAGTGCTGCAAACCTTGATAAACCAGGAGTTCCTTTGGCATTAGAGGTTGATTTAAATACGAAACTATCCAGGGCAACTATAGGTGAAGTATATGAACAAATTGAAAATGATCTTGACCAGGCAGAAGTTTTATTGGCTACCATAGCTGATGATTTTAACAAAGAAGCTAATTTCAGGCCTGGAAATGCATCTTTATATGGTTTGCGTGCTTTGGTGGCACTCCACAAAGGTGATTTTGCAGCTGCTTTAACATATTCAAATAAATCGTTAGAGTTTTATGACTATCTCTATGACTACAGCACTTTCTCCCTTAAAATTCCAGGGAATGCATGGTCTGGTTTAAACATCAATGATTTCGAAAATGGCAATGACAATTTGGAGTGTATCTGGAACCGTTATTTGAAAACAACCCATTTTGACCCTGCATCATTGTATAATCCTGAATTAGCAGCGCTGTATGATAAAACCAATGACATAAGGTGGACACTATTTAGTACACAAACCACTTTTTATGGTGTTGATGTAAGCCCAAACTATTGTTTTTCAGCTTATAATTACGAAACGCAGGCAGGCATTACCACTCCAAATATTTACCTGGTTAATGCTGAAGCTAAAGCCAGGACTGGTAATGGGGAAGAAGCAATTGCTATGCTCAATAAGCTGCTGGAAAAACGTATAGTCAATTTTACTCCATTAACCCATTTAGATGATGCAAGTACATTGCAAAGGGTAAAAGAGGAAAGAAGAAAAGAGCTAAGAATGACAGGAAATAATTTGATTGACCTAAAACGTTATCATGCTTATGGAGAAGTTATTCCTACCTATTCACGTACGATCCCAACAGGGGAAATTGTAACCCTGGAGCCTGGCAGTGAAAAATACGTAGCTCCTATTTCTTTAAAACTGAAAACAATCAATCCAAACCTTTAAATCAGGCTTATTAAATACAATAAATTGAATGCAATGAAAAAAGAAAGAATAATTAGTTATATACTGGTTTATACATTTATATTTTCACTTTATGCTTGTAGTGAAAATGATGAATTTGAAATGGGACCAAGCCCTGAAAGCCTGGAATGGCAGGCAAATACAAATGTAAAAGTTTCGGCGACTGATGGTACTACTTCTTATGTGTGGGAAACTAACCTTTTAACATTGGAAACGTATCCAATTTCAGATATTTTGGAGTTAAATTTTGAATTAAACACAATCGAAAAATTCAATAACATTTCCCAAATAGAATTATGGGTTAATGCAGAAGAAAAAGAGGGGTATAATTATGCTGAACCTTATAATTATACAAGGAAGCTCTTTATTTCAATAACAGAAATTCCTGAAAATGGAAAATTTTCAATACAGGTTCCTGCTGAAGGCCTCTATGACCTATTTAAATCAGAGTTTGTCAATGACCGCTCAAAGTCACATTTACTGAATGGCGACATTTATACTTTCACCTGGGTAGTTACACATGTTGATGGGTCAAAATATGATTCAGGCAACAACACATCCCCAGGGAACAGTTTTTCAGTACAGGTAAAATATCAGGATTATTTGCCGCCAGTAATGGAAGGAACATATACTTACGAGTATTTGGAAGTTGGACCAGGTATGGTTAACCTTGGGATTGCCGTTGGAACAACAGGAACAATTGATATTCTATTGACTGAACCACCGGGCACTTATTTTGTAAGTGATGTGAACTTTTCATCATGGTTTCTATCCAACACACTAACCCATGATTTCTTTACCGGGCTTATTACTGTTGAAGAAGGTTTTTATAATACCACCTGGGCTATCCTGTCAGTTGAAGGAGCTTCAATAGATATTTACTGGCAAAACAACTTTACCGGCCCGTTTGGCTGGTGGGGTGTTGTAAGAATAACCAGGGAGAGCGGGGTCGGTTTCCCGGATAACCTTTATACCGCAGGTACCAGGCCAGAATAAATGGTTTAAATAGAAAAATCTACATTTAAGTAATTAGTTTTTTATTCGAAAAGGGGGCTTTTGAAAACCCCCTTTTGTAATTGTAACTTTTTCTTGAGTTTGGGAAATAACTTATCAATTAAGGATTTTTCAATTTAATTCCCTTATTTTATATCGATAATAAGTGAAATATGACACACAAAACAAACCATATGAAATCAGATGAAAATTTCTG
>JANQHI010000018.1 GCA_028282705.1 Prolixibacteraceae bacterium
TCAACATTGAAAATTTTTGAAAGAATGATACAAAATGTTGTATTTCAGCAATTAGTTATCATTCTTTCTTTTCAACATTTTACTTTTGACAACTTCAGTTAAAAATATGTTTATTGATTCACATTCACATATTTATTCCAGCGATTTTGTTGACGACCTGCAAGAGGTAATTAAAAGGGCTGAAAAAGCTGGGGTGAAAAAAATAATTTTACCAAATATTGATTCTGGTTCAATCCAAGATATGTTAAAAGTAAGTTCAAAGTTCAGTGGGGTTTGCTTCCCGCTAATTGGGCTGCATCCCACTTCTGTAAATGGCTCATATAAAAATGAGTTGGAACTTGTTGAAGAATGGCTAGGGAAAGAAAAATTCTATGGGGTTGGAGAAATTGGGATTGACCTTTATTGGGATAAAACTTATTTAAAAGAACAAGAACTTGCATTGACGTGGCAAATTAAACTGGCAAAAGAAGCAAGCCTACCTATTGTGATCCATGTAAGGGATTCTTTTAATGAAGTATTTAATATTGTTGAAGAAGAGCAGGATGGCAACCTGAAGGGTATTTTTCATTGTTTCGCAGGAAGTATAGAAGAGGCCTGGAAAATTATTGGGCTGGGATTTAAGTTGGGCATAGGTGGGGTAGTTACTTTTAAAAACAGCAACCTAAAAGAAGTACTGAAAGAGATTGATATAAATCATCTGGTTTTAGAGACTGATTCACCATATTTGGCTCCTGTTCCATTTCGTGGGAAAAGGAATGAAAGTGCTTATATTCAGTATATAGCAAAGCAAGTGGCCGGAATATATCAACTGCCAATTGATAAAGTAGCTGAAATTACAAGCAAAAATGTGGAAAAATTATTTAATATCTAATCTGTCCTGAACATGGTTAAAGAGGATAAAAAGCCTGCTATATTAATTATATATACAGGGGGAACAATTGGGATGGTTCATCGTCCTGACTCAGGGGTATTGGCGCCCATGAAATTTGAAGAAATCTTGGAAGAGGTACCCGAACTTAAAAAATTTGGTTTCACCATTAAAACCATAACCTTTAACCCACCCCTTGATTCATCAAACATAACAACCAGGATTTGGGTAAGGCTGGCCAATACTATCAAACGTAATTATATTGGTTTTGATGGTTTTGTCGTGTTGCATGGCACTGACACCATGTCTTACACAGCATCTGCATTAAGCTATATGTTTGAGAACCTTGACAAGCCTGTTATATTCACTGGTTCACAACTACCTATTGGAACATTGAGGACTGATGGTAAAGAGAACCTGATTACAGCAGTTGAAATTGCAGCAGAAAAGAAAAATGGTAAAGCAATGGTGCCTGAAGTGTGTATATATTTTGATTTTAAGCTGTTTAGAGGGAACAGGACAATCAAGTCAGATTCTCAAAATTTCAGTGCTTTTGAATCCACAAATTATCCTCCCCTTGCAATTGCAGGTGTTGACATAATCTATCATAAAGAATACATTCAATATCCAGGAACAAAGGGTATTTTAAAAGTTAACAGTAATTTTGATGAGCATGTAGCTATCCTTAAAATTTTCCCTGGGATGAATAAAAGTGTGATTGATTCAATAATGCATATTCCAGGGCTAAAGGGGATTGTGCTTGAGTCATTTGGGTCAGGAAATGTGCCAACTTCCCCATGGCTTCTAAATAGTATAAAAAGGGCAATTAAAAAAGGGATTATTATTGTGAATGTATCTCAATGCCAGGGAGGTAGGGTCATTATGGGGCAATATGAAACCAGCTTGAAATTATTGCAGGCGGGTGTTGTTTCAGGCGAGGATATGACCACTGAAGCAGCTATAACAAAGCTGATGTTTTTGCTGGGGCAACCATTAAAACCTGATGAAATTAAAATGCATTTGAGAAAGAATTTAAGTGGGGAAATTAGTGAATAGCATCTTCTTTTTTCACATTTTTTTATTAATTTGCGAACCATTTATTTTTAGGTTGCCAGGAATGGACACGGAGAGGTGCAGGAGTGGCTTAACTGGCACGCCTGGAAAGCGTGTGTTCCGGAAACGGGACCGGGGGTTCGAATCCCCCTCTCTCCGCGGTACACATGAAATAAATGATTTAGTTCTTTATCATTTTTATACGAAAATAACCTAAAACTTTTTTGAAGAATTGTAGGCATGAAATTTGTTGTGAACTGTGCGCTTACGTTCTAAGAAGAGTATGAAAGAATATTAAATTAAATCAACAATTAAAAAATCAAGGAGATTATTAATTAAATTCAAATCAATTATGAAAAGACTATTCGCGTTAATAGCAGTTTTTGGGATGCTTTTTTTCGTAGCATCAAATACTGTAGTTGCCCAGGATCCAACAGGAGAAGCAACGGAACAAGCAGTTGATTCTACTGCAACAGAAGAGATTGATCTTGCTGCCGACCCAGAAGAAGAAGCAGCTGCTGCAGCAGAAGAAAACAGGTCGTTCCACAATGAGTTAAAGAAACAGTTTATTGATGGTGGCCCAGTATTTATGTCATTTGTATTAATTGCTTTAATACTAGGTTTGGCATTTGCAATTGAAAGGGTTCTTTACTTGAACATGTCTACAACCAATACCAAAAAACTTTTGGCTAATGTTGAAGAAGCTTTAGATAATGGCGGGATTGAAGCAGCAAAAGAAGTATGCCGCAACACTCGTGGTCCTATTGCAAGTATTTTCTATCAAGGTTTAGATAGGGCTGACCAAGGTTTAGATGTGGTTGAAAAATCAATTGTATCATATGGTGGCGTTCAGGCAGGGCTTCTTGAAAGGAACCTGAGCTGGTTAGGCTTATTTATTGCAGTTGCTCCTATGCTTGGTTTCATGGGTACTGTAATTGGTATGATTGGTGCATTTGATGCAATTGAGGTTGCAGGAGATATTTCTCCCTCATTGGTTGCTGGAGGTATCAAAGTAGCTCTTATTACGACTGTAACAGGTCTTATTGTTGCAATTATACTTCAGTTCTTCTATAACTATTGTGTAAGTAAAATTGACGCAATTGTAAACAATATGGAAGATGCTTCAATTTCTCTTATTGACATTTTATTAAAACATAACCTTAAAAAATAAACAGTACAAGCTATGAGTAAGTTAGGAAGATTAATGACCATAGTATTATGGGTTCTTCTGGTAGTTTCGGCAGTACTGGTTGTTTCTTTAATGGCAAACATTAGTGAGAATGAAGCTGATCCTACCATGGGTGGTTGGATTGATACAAATTTGACATGGGCTTACATCTTGTTTGTAGCAGGAGCTGGGATTGCAATAATTGCAAGCCTTTTGCATACATTCTCAGATGCAGCAGCTGCAAAACGGGGCCTAATATCTTTGGTATTTATGGTAGTAGTGGTTGGCCTTGCCTATGTTTTGGCAAGTGATGCCATCCCTCAGTTTATAGGTGTTGATAAATACCTGGCTGATGGGACACTGACTCCAAGGGTATCCAAGTTGATCGGAACAGGACTGTATACTACCTATATCATGTTGTTTCTGGCAATTTTAGGTATTGCAAGTTCTTCAGTGATCAAATTATTTAAATAATATTTCGTGGTTTAAAAACAGGAGAAAAAATTATGGCAAAAAGAGTACCTGAAGTACCAGGATCATCATTAGCTGATATAGCTTTTATGTTGCTTATCTTCTTCCTTGTTACAACCACGATGGACGTTGACAGCGGTTTACGTAGGGTTTTGCCTCCTATGCCACCTGAAGATATAGAAGATACACCTCCTATTAATGAGAGGAATGTATTTGTTGTATTGGTTGACCAAAACAACAGGTTAATGGTGGAAGGAGAAATCATGCAAAATGTTGAAGACCTTCGCGACAAGGCGAAAGAATTCCTCGAAAACCCAAATAATGCGGACAACCTCCCCGAAAAGGAATTTAAAGAAATACCTTATTTCGGGCAGTATGAGGTTACCAAAGGTGTTATTTCCTTATGGAATGATGTTGGTACCCAATATGGCACTTATATCGCTGTTCAAAACGAACTGGTTGGAGCAATTAATGAATTACGAGACGAACTTTCAAAAAGCAAGTTTGGTAAATCATATATTGATTTGGACGAAGATAGGCAAAAAGCAATCCGTCAGATTTATCCTCAGAAAATTTCAGAAGCTGAACCTAAAAAAGTGGGAGGAAACTAGTTATGAGTAAGTTTAGGAAAGACGATAAAAAAGAACTACCTCCAGTTTCAACAGCTTCATTACCTGACATTGTGTTTATGTTACTATTCTTTTTTATGGTAAGTACCACAATGCGTGAAGTTACCCTGAAGGTTAAAATGACTGCACCACAGGCTACTGAACTGAGTAAGTTAGAGAAAAAATCATTGGTGAGCTACATTTATGTAGGACCACCACACCAGCAGTATGCAAGCAAGTATGGGACTGCGCCTCGTGTGCAGTTAAATGACCAATTTGCAAATGTAGATGATATCCCTGACTTTATTACAGTTGAAAGGGAAGCCCGTGAAGAGGCTGAAGTTCCTCAAATGATTACCTCATTGAAAGTTGATGAGTTTACCAAAATGGGGATTGTGAATGACATCAAACTGGAACTCAGAAGGGTTTCAGCTAGGAATATTAACTATTCAGCTAGGAAAAAAGTTGAATTGTAGATGTAAACTTTATCTTATGAAAAGGGAGGTTTTTGCCTCCCTTTTTTGTTTTCTATTCCTTTCAAGCAAAAAAATGAGGGTCTTAAAGTCAAACCCTCATTAAGTATTTTTTTTGGTAATTTCCTTTCTGGTTATTTTTTAAGTTGTAATGCTAATTCATCTAATTGTTCTTTAGCAACTTCCGAAGGTGAATCAATCATTACATCCCTGCCTGAATTATTTTTAGGGAAGGCTATTACATCCCTAATGCTATCAAGCCCTGCAAAGAGAGAGACTAACCTATCAAAACCAAAGGCAATCCCTGCATGTGGAGGTGCCCCATATTTAAATGCATTCATAAGGAACCCAAACTGTGCATCAGCCTGTTCAGGAGTGAAACCTAGTAGGTCAAACATTTTTAACTGAAGCCCTGAATCAAATATCCTAACTGAACCTCCTCCAATTTCTACTCCATTGATTACCAGGTCATAGGCATTAGCCCTTGCTTTTCCTGGGTCAGTATCCAATAGTGATATATCTTCAGGTTTTGGCGCAGTGAAAGGGTGGTGCATAGCATGAAAACGTTGGCCTTCTTCATCCCATTCCAGTAGTGGGAAATCAACAACCCAAAGAGGCTTGAAGGTATTTTTATCAAGCAGCCCAAGCTGGTTGCCCATTTCAAGCCTTAACTCTCCCAATGCACTCTGCATGGCAGGCTTATCTCCTGACAATACAAGGATCAGGTCACCTGGCTGGGCATTAAACACATTAGCCCATTTCTTTAAATCATCCTGGCTGTAAAACTTATCAACTGATGATTTAAATGTACCATCTTCATTGCACTTTACATACACAAGCCCTTTCGCCCCAATTTGTGGGCGTTTTACCCAGTTGGTAAGGCCATCCAGTTGCTTCCTGCTATAACTACCACAACCTATGGCACAAAGACCCCCAATGTATTCGGCTGAATCAAAAACCACAAAGTTATTTCCTTTCAACACATCAGTGAGGTCATGGATCAGCATCTCAAAACGCGTATCAGGTTTATCTGACCCATATTTCTCAATGGCTTCTGAATAAGGCATCCATGGGAAGTCTTCAACCTCAATATTTTTAATTTCGCGGAACAGGTGCTTTGTTAACCCTTCAAATGTTTCCAGTACATCCTTCTGTTCAACAAATGACATTTCACAGTCAATCTGTGTAAATTCTGGCTGCCTGTCAGCACGTAAATCTTCATCCCTAAAACACTTTACAATCTGGTAATATTTATCAAATCCTGCCACCATTAGCAATTGCTTAAATACCTGTGGAGATTGAGGCAATGCATAAAATTCGCGAGGGTTCATCCTTGAAGGGACAATAAAGTCACGTGCTCCCTCAGGTGTTGATTTAATCAGTACAGGTGTTTCAGTTTCAATAAAATCAAGGCTGTTAAGGTATGAACGCGTGGCATGTGCCATTTTTGCGCGTAATACCATATTTTGTTGTACTTCTTGCCTCCTTAAATCCAGGTACCTGTATTTCATCCTTAATTCATCACCCCCATCAGTATCATCCTGGATGGTAAAAGGAGGGGTAATTGCAGGTCCCAAAACGACCAACCCTGAAAGGGTAATTTCAATTTCCCCTGTAGGGATATTTTTATTTTTGCTTGAACGTTCCCTTACTATCCCTTTAGCTTGGATAACAAATTCACGCCCCATTTCTTCAATTTTTGAAGAAAGCCCTTCAGGAGTATTCTCATCAATAACCAATTGGGTAATGCCATACCTGTCGCGCAGGTCAATAAAGGTCATTGCACCTAAATCGCGGACGCGCTGAACCCAACCTGAAAGGGTTACTTCTTTGTTACTATCTTCAATTCTTAATTCGCCACAAGTGTGTGTCCTGTACATGATTTCCTGATTATTATTTGCTTGCGAAAATAAGAAGTTTTTACCAATTTAGCCCTTCATAAAGATGAATAATATCAAGCAATTTAAGATGATAGAACCATTTGATGATGTATACTTTATGAAGAAAGCCCTGCAAGAGGCCAGGCTGGCCTTTGAAAAAGGGGAGTTGCCCATTGGGGCAGTAGTTGTGGTTAATTCAAGGATCATAGCCAGGGCTCATAATTTGACTGAGGCACTGAATGATGTTACAGCCCATGCAGAAATGCAAGCTATTACTGCAGCTGCCAACCTGCTGGGGGGAAAATACCTGGATGATTGTATCCTGTATGTTACCCTGGAGCCATGTGCCATGTGTGCTGGTGCACTAGGTTGGGCACAAATTGGGAAAATTGTATATGGCACTGCTGATGAGAAAAAAGGATTTAAGAAAATGGCTTCTAAAGCACTGCATCCTAAATGTGAGGTAGTTGGTGGAGTTATGGAAACTGAATGCAGGGATTTGTTACAAAGGTTTTTCAAAAATAAAAGATAAAAAAAAGAAGCCCTGAATAAGGCTTCTTGAGAATAGGGTGTTTGTAAAACTATATGTTCAAATCATATTGTCAACTTATGTTCCTGTTGGTGTGAGGTTTGATCATCCCCCAGCCAACTCCAATGAGCAGGATTCCCAACAATCCAAATGTGATCATTCCTGATGAAGCAGCTAATGGTTCTCCATTATACATTGAACGTATTACCCATACAATAGCAAATAAGAATACTGAAACTCCCATTAAACTGGTGAACAATGCATACCATGGCACTCCATATTTTATCCAGTAGTAACTAACCACTAATCCAACAACTGCCGAAATCCCAAGTAAAAACCATAATAAAGCCATGATCGTAAATTTTAATTTACACTTGTGTTAATTTATGATTCAAAGATATGGGAAGGGGCAAGGGTATAGAATAGGGGGAATTCTGATTTTGGACGGGGAATTTCCCTATGGTTAACCAGTAAGCTTTTCAATGGTGAACCCAAGATTGCTCAGGTCTTTCCAAAAAGATGGGTATGATTTGGTAACCACCATGGGGTCATCAATAATAACAGGTGTGCCTGTTAATGCCATTGGTGCAAAAGCCAAAGCCATCCTATGGTCTTTATAAGTGGCAATGGTTGGGGCACTTTCATGTTCAATATCTTCCAGTTGTCCATCCCATTTTAATTCACCATGTTGTGGTTCAACAATTTGGGCACCAAATTTTGCTAACTCATCCTGCAATGCTTTTATCCTGTCAGTTTCTTTGATCTTCAATGTTTCCAGGCCTGAAAAATGGAATGACACTTTCTTTGCCACACATAGTGTAGCCATGGTTTGTGCTACATCTGGGTTCTCTACAAAATTAAGGGTAAGGTTTTTAGGGCTTTTAGCTAATGGGTTTAATAATTTTAATCCTGATCCAACAGGGTTTGTTACAATACCAAATTCTTCAAACCAGTTGGCAATAGCAGCATCACCTTGCAGGCTGGGTAATTGAAGCCCATCAACTTCTAATTCTGCGCCTTCAGATAGTGCCACTAATTGGTATAAATATGATGCTCCTGACCAATCACCCTCCACTGTGTAATCAATTGGCAGGTAATTTTGTTCTTCTATCCTGACCTCATTTTTTTCCCAATTAGAGTGAACACCAAACTTCTCCATTAGGTTTAAAGTAAGCCTGATGTAAGAGGCAGAGGTTACTTTATTTTTTAGTTTGATTGTTAATCCCTCTTCCACATAAGGGGCAATTAATAATAAAGCAGTAATGAACTGGCTGCTTACACTTCCATCCAACTCAATGGTTTTTCCTTTAAAGCGAGAGCCCCAAATTCTTAGGGGAGGATAACCTTCCTTTTCAATGTACTCAATTTTTGCCCCCAGGTTGTTAAGGGCATCAACCAGGATGCCAATAGGGCGTTGCTTCATCCTTTCGGTGCCTGTAATTTCCCACTGCCCTACAATTTTTGAAAGATAAGCTGTGAGGAAACGCATGGCAGTGCCTGCTGCACCAACATCAAATTGGTTGGTATTTGAATTCAATACATCCAGCATCACTTTTGTGTCATTACTATCAGAAAGGTTATGGATAGGAAAAGGGCTATAACTAAGGGCATTAATAATAAGTACCCTGTTGCTGATGCTTTTTGATGCAGGGAGTTTAATTTTTCCTTTAATGGGAGATATAGGTGCAGTTATTTTATATTGCATACCCTTAATTAAATATTTCTATAAAAATCCAATGCCTCATACACAAGTTCTTTCCCACAATCCTGGTTGATCTTGAATTTCCCAATTTCAGGGATCAATGTAAAATTGATCCTTCCAGCCTCATTCTTTTTATCATGGGTCATTAATTGGAAAAGGGCTTCATAATCAGGAGTAGCAATATCAAACTTACCATAAATCCCAAACAACCACTGGCAAATCTCATTCAATAAATGCCCACCAAAATCAGCTACCTTTGATGAAAGATATAACTCCACCATCATTCCATAGGCAACTGCATAGCCATGAAGGATAGGCCTATGTTGCTGCATGGCAAGGCTCTCAAAAGCATGGCCTGCTGTATGCCCAAAGTTTAGGGCTTTTCGAATATTTTTCTCAAAAGGGTCATTGGCAACAAAATATTCCTTTATTGCAACAGAATTTTTAATAATGTCTTGAAGTGATTTATAATCAATAGTTTCCAAATCAAAAGAGACTAGCTCTTCATGATGGGAAGTGCTTTTAATAAAACCATGCTTTACCATTTCAGCAAACCCCGACAAGAAGTTTTCCTGGTCAATTGTTTTTAAGAAATGGGTATTAATAATTACTGAGTTGGGTTCCCTGAAAGTACCAATTTCATTTTTTAGCCCATTAAAATTAATCCCTGTTTTACCCCCCACTGAAGCATCAACCTGAGAAAGCAAGGTGGTTGGGATATTCACAAAATCAATCCCTCTTTTAAAGGTGGTAGCAGCAAAACCAGCCAGGTCAGTCAGCATTCCACCCCCAATGTTTATCAACAGGGATCTCCTGTCTGCTCCCTGCATGCTTAAAAATTCCCATATTTGAGCAACTGAATCCAGCTTTTTATTTGACTCCCCTTCAGGGATAATAATCTCTTTAATATGCTGTTCTTCCAGAAAATCATTGAAAAGTGGCAAACAATGTTTTTTTACATTTGTTTCTGTTGCCAGGAATACTTTTCCTCTCTGGTAGTTGTTAATAATTTCAGAAAGTGCACGTTCTACTTCCTGGGTAAAGATAATTTCAGAAGTTTTATTTGAATTTACCATCTCTCAGTATTAAATTGCAGTAAAGTTATACATAATTTTGTTCTGGATTTTGAATGCACCCATTATGGGCTTAAAAGTTTTAAATTTGATAATGGAAACATGATTATAGAAAATAATAAACGCACAAGAAATATAAAGAGGATTTTTCACCTAGGAAGTTTATTGGTAATAGCTGCTGGGATTCTAGTTTATTATGAGATGTATGGGGCTGCTTTGCTCACAGGTGGTGGGTTTATGTTATGGATACTGTTTTTCCAGTTTGCAGATTACCAATATGTTAGTTTTTCTGATGATAATAACAGGATTGTATTGCGTTACTACCCTGTGGGGAAATTTGGCAAAAAAGAATATAGCTCCATAGATTTCCCTGTTCAGAACCTGCATGATATGTATTTTGAAAAATCAATGTTTGGGCTTTTTGCTGACCTTGTCCTGGTAGTGAAAACCAAACGTGGCATTGCTGAATATCCATCAGTCAGTTTTTCGGCAGTAAGCAATGAAGATAAACGTAAAATTGAAGGATGCCTGAATAACCTACTTGAAAATAAATAAGCTTAAAAACCCTCAGATATGCAACAAAACCTAATACACAAAATAGCCTTATCAATGATCCCTGGGATTGGTGGGGTGCTGGCACGTAACCTGGTTTCTTACACTGGCAGTATTGAAGCTGTTTTTTCAGAATCAAAAAAAAACCTGCTAAAAATTCCAGGTATAGGAGAGGTAAATGCAGCCAGAATAAAAAACAATGATTACCTGGTCAAAGCTGAAAAGGAAATCCAATACATTAATGACCACCAAATCAAAGTATATTTTTATACTGATACTGATTATCCAAGAAGGCTAGCTGGTTGCCATGATGCCCCTGTGGTATTATATGCCAAAGGGGATTTTCATTTTGATATGGACAGGGTTGTGAGCATTGTGGGTACACGCAATGCAACCAATTATGGAAAAGAGTTTTGTGATGAACTGGTTAGTGAAATGGCAGCAAGGAATTACCATGTGTTAATAGTTAGTGGCTTGGCATATGGTATTGATGTGCAGGCTCATAAGTCTTCTCTGAAAAACAGTATCCCAACCATTGGTGTATTAGGGCATGGTTTAGACAAACTCTACCCAAGCATGCACAGGGAAACTGCTGAAAAGATGCTGAAAAATGGGGGGTTGGTTTCTGATTTCCCCAGTGGCTCAAAAATTGACCCACAAAATTTCTTGCAAAGAAACAGGATCATTGCTGGCCTGGCTGATGCAACCATAGTTGTGGAATCAGGTAGTAAAGGGGGGGCATTGGTTACTGCTGACATTGCATCTTCTTATAATAGGGATGTATTTGCTGTACCTGGCAAAGTAGGGGACACTTATTCAAAAGGTTGCAATAAATTGATCAAAAACAATGGGGCAGCATTGATGGAAAGCCTTGATGACCTGGAATATATTATGGGGTGGGAATCAGGGAAAACAAAACCTGATGCTGTCCAGGCAAGTTTGTTCCTTGACTTGAAAGGGAAAGAGTTAGAAATATATAATGCCTTGAAAGAAAAAGGTGAATTATTTATTGACCAAATTTGTTCAGTAGTGAACCTACCCATGGGGCAGGTTTCATCAACACTCCTTGAAATGGAGTTTGAAGGGATTGTTGCAGCTTTACCAGGGAAAATGTACAGAATAAAGTAATTCCTATTTTGATAAGAACAACCTCAAACTGGGTTTATTTTGTTTTCTTATTTTTGTGCCATGAAGAAGACATTTGAAAGCTTAAAAATATCCAAATCAATATTAAAAGGGTTAGGTGAAATAGGATTTATAAAGCCCAGCCCCATCCAGTCAAAAGCAATTCCTGTGATAAGTTCTGGAGCTAATGTGGTGGGCATTGCCCAAACAGGGACAGGCAAAACAGCAGCTTATCTTTTACCCTTGTTTACAAAACTGGTTAAAGCTGAAGGGGTTGACCCAAGGGTGGTTGTCTTGGTTCCAACACGCGAACTATCCATGCAGGTAGGAGAAGACATTGAAGAACTTACCCCTTATTCAGACATTAGGTATGCTGCTGTATTTGGTGGGATAGGCTGGACAAAACATGCTGCCCTTATTGAACCTGGGATAGATATCCTGGTAGCTACCCCAGGGCGTCTATGGGATTTGCATAAAACAGGTTATTTATCTTTGAAAAAAGTAAAATACCTGGTTATTGATGAGGCTGACAGGATGCTTGATATGGGCTTTATGCCACAGCTTAGGCAGATATTTGAGATATTGCCTGCAAAACGCCAGAACCTATTATTCTCAGCTACTTTTTCCGAAAAGGTAGAAGGCATGGCACAAGAATTCCTGGATCATTTTGAACGGGTTGAGGTGTCAAAATCAGCCACCCCTGCCAGGCTGGTAAAACAAAGGCTTTATAAAGTACCCAATTACAGGACAAAGTTGAACCTGGTCAGGCACTTATTGGAAAATGAAGAGCAATTTACCAGGGTGATCCTGTTTGCCAAAACCAAGGAACATGCTGAAGGGATTTTCAAAGTGGTGAAAAGGAAAACAGAAGGTGAGGTCAGGATACTTCATTCCAACAAAGGGCAATCATCACGCATAAATGCCATCAAGGCTTTTAAAGATGGAGAAGTAAGGGTACTCATTTCAACTGATGTGTCAGCACGTGGGTTGGATGCCAGCCAGGTAAGCCATGTCATAAATTTTGATATCCCACCACGTTATGAAGATTATGTGCACAGGATTGGGCGCACAGCCAGGGCAGGAAATAAAGGGGTAGCACTCACCTTGGTTGACCCATCAGAAGAGTGGCACCTAGAAAAGATTGAAAAGCTGATCAGGATGGAGATACCTGTAAATGATATTCCAGAGGAAGTAGAAATTATCCCAACAGAGTTTGATGAAAACCAAAAACAACTCAGGGAAATTGACAGGCAGAAAAAAATAGATAACCCTGATTACCAAGGGGCTTTTCATGAGAAAAAAAGGAAACTTTCAGCAAAAGACATGGGCAAATATACTGATAAGTTTAAGCGCACAAAAAAGAGGCAAAAAAGAAGCAAAAGGAGAAAATAACCTGAGTGAGGCAATTTTTAACTGCCAAAAATTTAGCCCAGCAACTCTATTTCCTTTTTGGCTTTTGGTTCACCATTCACAACTACCTCTAAGGTATGTACCCCTGGGTAATGTTTCCTGGTTGACATGTTGGCAAATGAATGCTTCTTGGTTACCTTATGTTTCCCTGGTTCTAAAACAACCTCTTTAATCTGGAAAACTTTAGGAGATGTTTTGCCATTGGCTTTTACAAAATGGGTTATATATTCCAGCCTTACTTTTTGGGCTTTTTTAGTGTCAACATGCAGGTCAAAAGCAAATTCAATGGTTTCACCAATTGTTGCCTGGTCATGTGAAAGTTTAAAGCTACTAACTTTCATTTTATCAGGGTTGGCAAAACCAAATAGAAGCATTGCCTTTTTATTACCTTGCTTGAGCAATGTCCTACATGCATGTTTAATAATCCAGTCAGTATTCTTTGAGGTTCCTTGCCACCTTTCACAAATTTCCAGTACCACTTTAGGGTGGCTTTTTGATATGTCATTCAGGTTATTGGCTACACTTTTCCTGACAAATTCTTCAGGGTCATCCTTTAGTTTTTCAAGGATGGGTAAAATAGAGGTAGGGTCTTTTTTCAAGGCAGGGACCGCCATTGCCCATGGCAAACGTGGGCGGCAACCTTCACTGGCAAAACGCCTGACTTTGAAGTCATCACTTTCAGCCCATTTATACATATAATCCATAGCTGCAGGAAGGTCTTTTATAAGGAATGGCCTGATCCCAAATTCTGAAGAGCCACATTTGGTAAATTCTCCCAATGCAGGCATTGAAATATCCCAATGCTCCAACCCATAAACTTCAACAAAATCAGGTAAGACAATGGCTTCAAAACCTTGAACTCCTGGTACAATCTTCAACAGGATTTCAATGGAAGTGGCATAGTCATCAGGAAGGTGTTTTTTCAGCATAACAGTGGTATGCCTCATTTTTTCTTTTAATTCCCTTTCTTTCCAACCTGTATCACAAACATCATCAACAAATTGGTCAGCACTAAACTCTCCATAGTGCTTTTTTATAAGGTTGGCAAACAGTTGTACTTTATCTCTTGGGAATAGGATATCTTTTAATTTTTCAGCCATGGCAATTTATATTTAGGTTGAAGGATTACAAGATATGAAATTCCATTCAATGATTTTCCTTTTATCTTTGGGTTTTATAATTTGATCAGTTTAAAGAAAAATATCTTTCATATGGATAGGAAGTATGTCTCAGCAACGCTAATATCTTTTTGTTTTATTGTGTTATTTACAAGTGCTTGTACCTATAATAACCAGGAACATTTTATTACTGATGCAGGATACAGGAAACAGGTAGAGCAGGATTTTGAGAAAGTAAGGGTACTGGCTGAAAATCGTGGGCAACAACTTTTTGATGTTTTTAATAAGGATCTTACTTTGGAAGAAAAAGAAGCCTTAAAATTTTTATACGCCTATATGCCATTAAATGACTTAACCAATAGTACTGGTGGTTTTTACTTGAAAAATGTGAAATTGGCATTTGCTGCACGTGATTCTTTCCCCTGGGGAAAAGATATTCCTGAAGATATTTTCCGCCATTTTGTTCTTCCCCACAGGATCAATAATGAGGATACAGATACTGCCAGGGCAGTATTTTTCAGGGAGTTGTTGCCACGTGTAAAACACCTGGATATTGAAACAGCAGCCCTCGAAATTAACCACTGGTGCCACGAAAAGGTGAGTTACCAACCCACCAACATCAGGACCATGGCTCCTTTAGGGGTCATTAAAACTGCCTATGGGCGTTGTGGTGAAGAATCAACATTTACAACTACTGCTTTAAGGGCAGCAGGGATACCAGCCAGGCAGGTATACACCCCACGATGGGCTCATGTTGATGATAACCATGCATGGGTTGAGGTGTTTGTTAATGGTACGTGGAAATACCTTGGGGCTTGTGAACCAGAGCCAGAGCTGAATATAGGCTGGTTTGATGCCCCTGTGCTGAGGGCAATGATGGTGCATACCAAAGCTTTTGGGAAATACAAAGGTGATGAACATGTGTTGGGGCAACATAATAAATACTCCATGCTGAACCTGCTTTCAAATTATGTCCCTGTAAAAGAAGTGGTTGTTAAAGCAGTTGATAAAAATAATCATGCCCTTGAAAATGTATATGTTGAGTTTGGTTTATACAATTATGCTGAATATTACCCTTTAAAATCAACCATAACAGAGGCAGGTGGTTTGGCGTCCATTACCACAGGCTATGGGGATATCAGGGTTTTTGCCAGTGATGGCAAGGGAAATTTTGATATTAGGAAAATAACTGTTGAGAAGGAAGATACAGTAACCATTCAATTGGGAAAAAAAGCTGGGCAGGCTTATTCAGTTTCTTGGGAAAACACCCCTCCTGTTACCAAAGTAGCCCCTCCTGTTGAATCAGAAAAAGCAGAGGCTAATAAAATACGTTTCCAATATGAAGATTCTGTAAGGAATAATTATATCAATACTTTTTATACTGAAGAAAAAGCAAAAGAATTAGCTGTTAAGTTGAACCTTGACCCAAAACATTTGTGGGCTATTATGGCAGAAGCAAGGGGCAACTATCCTGCCATTGAAGAGTATTTTTTAGGAGCAAAAAATGTGGACAGCCCTTATGCATTGAAGTTATTGAAAGTAATTGAGGGTAAGGACCTGCATGATGCCACAGCAGCAGTTTTATTAGACCACCTGGGAAATGTCCAGGTGAAAGTTGGCTATCCAACTGAGATGTTGGAAAAATATATCCTTAACCCAAGGATTAAAAATGAGCAGTTGACAGCTTATAGGGCATTCCTGAAGGAACAATTTTCAACCATGGTAAATGATGATCCTGGAAAAACAGCCAAAGCTGTGACTGAATGGATCAATAAAAATATTTCAATTGACAATGAATGGAATTATTATAAAACTGCCCTGTCTCCAAAGGGTTTATATGAACTAAAAGTTAGTGATGAGCAAAGCAGGGATATGTTTTTTGTGGCTGTTTTACGTTCATTGGGCATTCCCGCGCGCATTGAGCAAACAACCCTAGTACCCCAGTACTTTAATGGAGAATGGGTTACCGTTTCTTTTGATGGTAAAGGGCAATTTGTTACACCCAAAGGATTCATTACAATAAAAAATAAAGAAGGGCAGGTAGATACCCCACAATATAGGATACATTTTGGCCTGGCTAAATTTGATGGGCAGAGGTTTACTACCCTTGATTATGGTTGGGGAAGGAAGCTCAGTGAGTTTCCTGAAAACATGGAAATTGAGCCAGGATATTACCAGTTAACCACGGGAAATCGCCTGCCTGATGGAACTGTATTGGTCAACCAATCTTATTTTACTATTGAAGAAGGTAAAGCCAGTGAAGTGGAATTGGTGGTCAACCAGGATCAAAGACCATTGGAGGTGTTGGCAAATTGGGATACAGCCCCTAAGGATGAAAACTATACCATTGTGGGTTGGATTGACCCTGATACTGAACCAGGCAACCATTTTATTAATGACCTTAAAACTGCTGAATCAACCTTTGCAAGTAATACCCTGGCCATAACTTTTTATTGTGGCAATCAAAAACAATTAGGCAAATTAAAGGAAAGGGTTTCTATACAATTCTCTTCCCAAATAGATAAAGAGTGGCAGTTATTAAAAGATTTTTATAATAATACTGGTATTTCTTCTGAGGCCAACCTTCCAGTTTTTGTGGTTATTGGTCCTGAAGGAAATGTATATTTCCATGCAGCTGGGTATAATATTGGCACCCCTGAGCAACTATTAAAAATTATGGGCAGGTTATAGGTTTGTAGCCATGGTTTTAAGGTACATTTCTGGAGAGAGTACCCCAATCTCACTTTTTGAATAGTCTTTAATGTTTCGTGTTAAAATCACATCAATAAAACCTGCTTTTGTAGCTGCAAAATTTTGCAAGGCATCTTCAAAATCTTTGAATCCTGAACCTAGAGCTTGCAAAACAATATTTTTATCCATTACTAAAATGTCTACTATTGTTATTAGTTGGCTTAGCTTTTCAATTACCCTGCTGTGCCTGGCAGTTTGTTTCAAAAGATAATATACATTGCTACAAATCACAGGTGTTATAAAACCTTTAATTTTATTTGATTCACACAATGAAAAAACCTTGGTTGCATGGTCAGAAAAAGGTTTCCTGTCAAAAAAAAAGTCCAGGACTACATCAGTATCAATTAGTATTTTATGCATGTCAGAGGTATTTTTTAGTTAGCCCTTTTGATAAATTCTTTTTATAATCGAAATTTTTAGGTGATTTAAATGCCCCTTGTAAAGATTTAGCCAAAGGAGTAATTTCTACATCAGTTTTATCCTCTTCAACAGTTAATACTTTTAAGTAATTTTCAATGATACTAGACAAACTGCGCCCTTTATGTTTTGCATATTTTTTAGCTTTCTTAATGATAGATTCTTCTATGGTAAGTGTAAGTTTTGAATTCATGGCACGTTTCTTTTTTTATTGATTCACACGTGTAAAGGTATGAATAAAACCATAGGCGTGCAAAAAAATGTAATTTTACACGTGTGTTTAATTGTGCAGGCTTACAAGTATCTTAAACTTAAACAATCCTATTTATATTTTTGGCGTTTGATCAACCTTGCTGTGATGATCCTGGCCTCTTTTATAGGTTGGTCAAACTCATTGGTCTGTTGCTCTGTAATTTTATCAACCACATCCATGCCTTTTAAAACCTCCCCAAATACTGTATAATTTTGGTCTAGATGGGGAGTCCCTCCCAGGGTTTTATATACCTGGATATGTTCTTCAGGAATTTTATAGGGTTCTGAATTATCCAGCTCTTCTTCTGCAAGCATGTTTAAGTGCTCCTGAAGAATTGCAGTACTATCCTGGTTGGTTTCCACCTTTCTTAATTCTTG
Source organism: Prolixibacteraceae bacterium (assembly GCA_028282705.1). Classification (GTDB taxonomy): domain Bacteria; phylum Bacteroidota; class Bacteroidia; order Bacteroidales; family Prolixibacteraceae; genus JABMQB01. The sequence continues at coordinate 17,829 of JANQHI010000018.1, forward strand.
AAATTTTTGAAACAATTCTTTGTTATCAGGATTGTTTATTACTTTGTTGTAAGCCAGCCAGTTGTTTAACCTCTTTTCTGATACTTCTATTAGGCTGTCTGAACATGCTTTTCTTTGTATGATGGTAAATTGTGTGCTACTTGATTCCTGGTTAGGATTATCATTGTCTCCCATGCGTGCTGCATTTACTGCCCCTCTTTTATGGAATAGTTTTTTATTCACCTCAGCAGGTATCCTGTATGGCAGGTCAGTAGCTCCAAGTTCATCACCTGACGAAAGGTTTTTGCTATTGGGGTCACCTGTTTGGATCAAAAAATCATTGATAACCCTGTGAAAAAGCAAGCTGTCATAAAATCCCTGTTTAACCAGTTTTATAAAATTGTTCCTATGTTTTGGTGTTTCATCAGAAAGGCGTAAAATAATACTACCATAATTGGTTTTCAACTCAATATCTTTTTTTAAGTCATTTTTTCTGATGCCTTCTTCTACAACAGGATTACACCCAAGCCCAAACAATAAAAGAACCAGGAAGATAAATAGTTTATTGGATGAAGGCTTCCTTGAAAATTGTCTTAAGTTAGAATTTTTCATGGTTGTTTTTTTAGGTTTGAGAAGATGATTAATAGTTTAGTAAAAGTATTATTATTGTAGTTTTTCTTTCAATATTTCTCTGACTTCTTTAGCAGAAGGATGTATGACTAATATGCTCCCATCCCTATCAACCAAAAAGGTTTTTCCTCCCGAATTTGGGATACCATATTTTTCCCATATCCTGTTTTGTTTGTCCATTTCAACCAGGTTTAACCAGGGGAATTTTTCCCTTTTCAATGCTTTTTTCAGTTGCTCAGTGTTTTTAAACTCGGCTGCAACTCCTACCACAGTAAACCCATTATCTTTAAATTCTTCATAAACAGGTACTATTGTCCTGCTATGTGCGATGCAAGGTCCACACCAGGATGCCCAAAGGTCAATCAGTGCAACTTTGCCATCAACAATATCTGATAACTTGACTAGTTGCCCATCCATATCAGGAAGAGTAAAGTCAATATATTTCCCTCCAACTTTAATTTTATCTATACTCCCTAATAGATAGCCCAGAGCTTCATTATATGGGTGCCCTTTGAATTTTTTGGACAACTTTTGATAGCTCTCATTTGCCTTGGCAATATCAATCTTATCCTTCCTGTAAGTTATATCCTGAAACAACAAATAATAGGATACAATGGATAAATTTTGGTTGATATAATTTTGTTGCCACTCCATTGCTTCCTTCCAGATTTTCTTTTGCTTGTCATTGATAATTTTAGCTTCATCTGAGTAATCAAGCCCAGCTTTTTGCAATTCAGTTTGTATTCTGTAAAGAGGTAACTTTTCTTCATGTGATTTAGCCTGTTTCATTTTGTCAAAAATAACCTGCATGGTATCAGAATAGTAGTTTCCTTTTTTATACAGAATATCTATATTATCACTAAGTGGTTTAGCCCTATTGTAAAACTTAGTTTTTAGTTCTTTTTCAAAACTTTGATATTCAGCATTTAACTTACCTCCCTTTACAATGTTTTTGTCAAATTCTTCTTCAGGATAAAGAGTGATATTTATTTCCCCTGATTCTATAAAAAGAGCCATAGGCCTACCTCCTGCACGCTTTTTGACTTCACCAAGAAATAATTTATAGCCTTGAGGATGTTTGAACTTTAGCTCATACTCAAAAGTGCCATTTTGGACAGGGATCTCAAGGCCTTCAAAACGCATATCTTCACCTGCTTTTAACAAGAGAATTGATTCACTTTTAAAACCCACTAATTTACCTTTTATGATACAGGTTTTCTCAATTTGCGTGCAGCCTGCTAGGATAAAAACAAAAGAAGCTACAAGAATAGTTAGGCTGTTAATTTTTTTCATAGGGTGATTGATTATGTACAAGTTCTTAAAATTCTATTCATGAATTTAGGGATAGGATGCTTCAATCTAAAATATCTATGGTGCATCCATAAAGATATTACTCCTTATTTGTTCATAATTATAGGTGTTAGCTCTTGCTTGATTTTTTCATATTCGGCTTCATCCAAAAGCCCTAAATCCATTAATTCTTTGGACTCTTTTAGTTTAGCAATTGCTTCTGCCCTGGTAAGTGGAGCATTTAAACTCTTAATTTCACCTGCTAATACTGATTTTTCATAATCTACAACTGACATGTATTTGTTGATCCCAAAAGCTCTTCCATTGGGTTCACCCAAAAGAACTGTTAAAGCCAGGGGTTTTTTCCTGCTACCTTTATGAGAGACTTTCATTTCCGCAATTACCACAATTTCTCCCTGCATATCTGCAGAAGCATTATCAGCTGATTCTCCACCCATGGCATTCATGATATTTCCAAACCCTGCAGGCCTACCCATTATTATGGTAGCAAAACTGTTTTTTGTTTTTGACCTTGCTTTAGCTATTCCAACATTATTACCAGCCCCAACTGCTGTTGTTGAGGTGGTAGTTCCTGTGGGGACACCAATAACCAATGTATCTCCTAGTTCAAGAACAGATCCATCAGCTGCTATGTATTTTAATATTCTGGTATTATTCCTTATATGCTGAAATACTGCTGAATTTTGGCTGGCTTCAAATGTTAGTTCAGGTATTGGAGTTTGAGCAAAAGTACTGCTAGTAGTTAAAATGATCAGGGCAATAATTAGTTGTTTCATCTTATTTGGTTTTTTAAAATTATAGTTTATTATGTATAATCTTGCTTAATCAGAAAATTGTGGTTTCAAATAAAACAAAAACCATTCCTAAGCAATAATGGGTTTTCAATTTGGATAATAAAATTGGTAATAACCCTTGCTGCCTTGCTCAAAATCAAAGCTTCTAAAAACAAGTATCATTTGGGGCATATATGCCAAGGTGTTGATTTTTTGTTTAGGGTGAAGATAAAAAAATATACATGTAAAAACAATGCATTCCAGCTTAAGTAGGTTAATTGGTATTTGCAGCCAAGAAACAAATTTATGTAGATTTCAAATAGCCTCTTACTTTAGGCTGCAAACCTCTTTTATGATGCCAGTTTTTTCAGCCAGCAGTGCCTTACAGGTATCTTTATTGAACATAGCTAACCATAACATGCGCCACCTGCCTATGGTTTTCCTAAACAAGATGAACCAAAAGAAAGAAAACCTTCCTAATATTGGCAGGCTCAACATAAATACCAGTTTATGCCATATTGCAGGTAAATATGGCCATGCTATTGCCAATATGGTTAAATAGAAAGCAGGGAATAAAACCAAACCCAAAACAATGGAAAAAGTACTCCAGAAAACAGGGTCTTTTATCTTGGTTCTTACAAAGCTGTCAATGGCAAAAAATGGGATGGCATTAAAAAGGAACCCATAAAGGAAAAAGGGGAAAGTGAATGCTAGAATCCATATATTCAGGAGAAATTCCAGAGGGTTTTTCCCTTCAGGAGCTATTACCCAGTTTCTTAGTTTCAGTTTTTTTACTTTCTCAGAAAAGGCTAAAGCCTTGTTGGCCAATTGTTCTGCTTTTTCATATTGTTCTTTTTCAAATTTGTCTAAATTGGTTACCAGTTCCTGGCCTGCTTTGAATTGGTTGAACGCATTATTTTTTAGGTGTTGTTCTTTAAGCAATGAAGGCACTGTAATGCTCCTGATCTCCTCAAATGCATCATAAAATTTAGTGCTCCTGATATCAAGGGTCAATGGCAGCAACTGTTTCCTAATCTCATCGCGCAAAGCAATGATGGCAGCTTGTTGGTTATCCTGGTAATCCTTAATGTAATCTTTTACTGCAATGGGTTTCCCAAAATTCACGATCAGGTTGCGCCCAAATTTCCAGTAATGGCCGTAATATATGCCAACAGGCACTATTTTGGTATCCAGCTCAAAGTTGTTTTTTTCTTCAGCCATAAATACAATCCTTGGTACTGCCTTTTTATGGGGAATGGAATGCCTCCTGCCAGAATGGGCAGCTTCAGGGAACAGAGCAAGCACTTTGTTGTTTTCAAGCACTTTTATTGAGTCAGAAAAGGTTTTTTCATTTTTTGATAAACGTTCTTTCCCGTCACGGATCCTGTAAACAGGCATAATTTTCAAAAACCTAAGGATTGGGCGCGCGAATTTTGATTGGAAGATATCAGCACGTGCCAGCCAAACAGGTTGCAATGCAATAGAAGTAAGGACAGCTAATGGGTCACTTAATGCATTCTGGTGGTTGGGAGCAAAAACTACTGGTTTATTTTTAGGGACATTCTTTTTTCCTGTAACTATGATCTTTTTATGCACCAGCCTGTGGGCAAGGATAACATAAACTTTAACTATTGCATAGCCCAATGACCACTTCTCATATTTCATATATACCTGTTTCAGAAGGCTGAAAATAGGAAAAACCAGCTGAGAATGCAACTAAAAAAGTGAGGCTTAATAACGAAGTACAAAGCAAAGTAAGGGCTTCACTTATAGTGAAACCCTTACTAATTATACCATATCTGTTGTTTAGTCCAACAATAAATTCCAAATCCTTTGGTTTAGCTCAGTGTTATCCATAATGCCAATGAATTGTTCTGCTCCAGGGCCATATGCAAAAACAGGGACCATAACTGCACTGTGGTTTCCAGTGGTAAAGCCTCCTTTTGTTTTTCCTTTATCAGGGTCACAATTTAATACAGCAAAACCTCCAGTTTCATGATCAGCAGTAACAACTACCAATGTTTCTCCATCTTTTGATGCAAAATCCAATGCTTTGCCAATGGCTTTGTCAAAGTCCAGTACTTCTTCCACTACATAAATGGTACTGTTTTGGTGCCCTCCCCAGTCAATCTGTGAACCTTCAACCATTAGGAAAAAACCATCCTGGTCATTATCAAGGATGTTTAAAGCAGTTTCAGTAGCAACAGGAAGCATATCCCCTCTTTCAGGAGCCCTGCCCGGGTGTTCAGGAGTGATAAGCCCAGCAAGTTTGCCTGAAGTAACTTTTGCAATTTGTTCCATATCTTGTAAAACCTGGTAACCATTGGCTTTCAAAGTAACAGTCAGGTCTTTCCCATCTTTCCTTTCAGTGAAATGTTTATACCCTCCACCAATAAAAACATCAATATCAGTTTTCAGGAAATCAGCAGCAATTTCTTCATACATGCTCCTTTTTTTCTGATGTGCAATAAATGAAGCAGGGGTAGCATGAGTAATAGATGCAGTAGCTACAAGCCCTGTTGCCAGCCCTTTTTCTTCAGCTTCTTCTAATATGGTCTTCAGGGGCACAGTGTCTGGGTCAACACCAATAGCCCCATTATAGGTTTTCTTCCCTGTTGCCAGTGCAGTGCCAGCAGCAGCAGAATCTGTAACGTAATCATCTGATGAATGGGTCTTTGAAAAACCTGTGTATTTGCAATTCTGAAGGAATAAATTTCCTCCATTGGCGGTTAAGCCTGCAAACACTTGTGATACCCCCATTCCATCACCTATCAGGAATATAACATTTTTTGGTTTTACAACCTTAAACTCATGTTTGTATTTTTTTACTGGGTAGGTTTCCCCTCCTCTAAAAGTGAGTTCACTTTTTTCCTCCTTAATATCTTTATAGTTTTCTTGTGCAGTTACTTGTGTAGCAATGAAAACAAAAATGAATATTAAACTTTTAACTATCCTTATTGCCATCTTTGTTATTTTTATTAATTCCTGATAAAGAAAACAATTTTATGTCTAACTTATCCATAAACCTGTTTTAAATTTTGGCCAACTAAACCTTAAATATTGCTTTTCAATATCAACAACTTCTTTTTTTACTAAAAGGTTCAATGAAATTTAGTAACTTCATTTGGTAATTTGGCTTTTGTTTTAATCACCTGATAGCCTGGTTTGCAGGCTTTTTGTCTAACTAATAAAAACGAACATTATGAATGTAACTGTATTTATTGCCGGGATCATTGCTTTATTTGCAACCATTGGCCATTTCACAATGGGAAGGAAGCAATTCTTGAAACCTATGTTGAATGCTGAATTTGATTTAGTAGCAAAAAAGGTTATGCACAGTGTTTTCCATTATGTGTCAGTGTTCCTTATCCTTTCTGCTTTTTTCCTCACCATGATTGGGGCAAGGGGGGCAAACTGTGTTATTGATCCTTTTATCCTTCTATTTTTCCTGGGGGCAAGTTATGTATTGATGGCAGTTTGGCAGGTAATTATTGCTTTGCTGGCTAAAGTGTCATTACTTAAAATGTTTCAGTGGATGATCTGGTTGGTTATTGGGGTGTTGATTTTTGCAGGGATAGAAAGCTTCCCGCAAGGATAAGCAAAATGTATTCAGCCTGGAAGTCTTGCATACCTTTGACTTACAGGCTGAATATAGGTTGTTTAATTGCTGGTATTTACAGGTTAATTACCATATCATAGCCCTCAATAACAATTTTCCCTCCATCTCCATTTCCTGATGTGGCTTTTAGTTTCAGGTGTTCTTTTTGTTTTACTTTTTCTGAAATAGTTAAACCAGGAGGTAGATCCAATTTAGGGTATTTTGCATTTACAAGCAGGCTATAGTTGGCAGAACTTTCTACATTCATATGTAATTTGACATATTTGCCTTTCAAATTGACTTCTTCAAAACCAGTTTTTAATTTTTCAATTTTAAATATATCATCATAGCCTGTGGCTCCCAATGATGACATCAATGTCCCAATTTTATAGGTTGAATACTTGCTTTGCCCAATATTCATCTTTCCCAGTTCTGCAATGACCAGGTTGTCATCATATGATGAATCAGAATTGATCATCCCAACTTCAGAAAAGCCTAATTCAGAATATTTACTATTGAAGACTACTTTGCCAACATCTGCTGCTTCCAGTGTGCAATCATAGATATCCAGTTTCAAAGATTTTAGCCCCTCTCCAAGTTTCATATGGGTGTATTTTGAAACAATTTCAGCATTATTTATTTTTTGAAATTTGAACTTATCATCATATGAATTTGCAATGATATTGTTGGCTATACCCGCTTGAATACTTGAATATTTGCTTTCAATTTTTATGTCATTTGCTGAAGATACCTTAACATCAGAATCATATAATTTAAATGTTATATTCTTGCATGTACCTAAGCTGGCATCAGCATATTTCATGTTTAGCTCAAGGGAGGCTTCAAAATTGCCAGCCACCAAGTCACCATCATACATTTCCAGGTATGCTTGTTCAGTGAGGCTTTCAAGGTTTACATCACTGTATTTATTCTTAAGTTGGAATTCAGAAGAAGCTGGTATTTCCAGTGTATGGCTGATCTCAAAATCCTTGATTTTTACTTTGTCCCCATTTTGCAATTCAATGGTTGTTTTGCCATTGATGGTGTGCATTTTTTTCCAGAAACGCGTGTCAATTATAAAATTGCTGCCTTGTTGTTCAAATGTAAAACCTTCAATTGCTTTGACAAGTTTTTTAATATCTTCATTGTGGTTGCCTTCAACCCTGATTTGGGTATGGATTGTTACTTTGTTGTTTTTTGTGATGCTTATATCCATATCACCAGATTTGTTGGTTACAATAATTTTTGTGCCATCAGGAACCCCTGCAGATTTTTGCAATGATTTTGAAAACTCATTAGATGCAGTTACAACTATTCCTGAAAAGGCAAAAATAAATAGAAGGGCAAGGCTCTTAAAGGTTGGTAAATTTGTTGCTTTCATAACGTTTATTTTTTTCGATTTCATGTAGTATTTTATCCAGTATCCTTATTTTTTTTGAATGATAGTCAAGCATAGCCCTGATGATAAACTCATTGGCTCCAATCTCATTCAGGTCCATTTGGTAGGATTCATAAACTTCTTCCAACCCGTCCAGTTCTTCAAAAAGGAATTTTAGTTGAGTTTTGTGTTCGGGCAATGAAGCATTTATTTGGTCCCACTTGTTGTTAGCAACCTGAATAAATTCAATTTCTTGTTTTTGCAGTTCTGGTGAAACATGGGCGAGTATAAGCTGGCTTTCCTTTTTGTCTTTTGTTTCATTATAAAAAACATAAGTTGTGCTCACAACAAAAAGCAAAATTGCTGCAGCCTTCCAAAACCAATTGGGCAAACCAGTTTTTTTGTTTTTTATTCCTAAACTGATCTCCTTCCAAAGCATTTCCTCATTGGGTGTATCTACATCAAGGTTTTGCCTGTTCTTCTTTAAATATTTTTCTAGATTCTCTTTCATTTAGTTCCTTTTTTACCCATTTCACAAATAATTGCTTTGCCCTGAAAAACTGGGTTTTTGATGTTGATTCAGTTATTCCCAGCATCTCAGCAATTTCAGCATGCCTGTATCCTTCAAGTGCCCTTAATACAAGTATTTCCCTGGCACCATCAGGTAATTTTTTTATAGTTTTATGCACCAGTCTCTCTCTTACAGTACTGTCAAATTCCTCTTCAGGGATTTCCCCCACAGCCTGTTTATCTATCCTTTCTTCAATAAAGAGGTGTTTCCTCTTCTTTTTTAGGTCAAGGCATTTATTTATTACTATCCTTTTTAGCCAACCACCAAAAGCATCATCATTTTTCAGTTTGCCAATTTCAGTGAAAGCTTTAATAAATGCATCCTGTATGATATCATCAGCATCAGCTTTATTGCCTGACATGCGTGTAGCAATATTGTACATTGCCTTCACATAAAGCTTATAAATTTGGTACCGGGCCCTTTCATTCCCAATCCTGCACTGGCTGATGAGCAATACTTCAGATGCTTCTTTTAGCTTTCCCAAAATCAACTTTTTATAGGTATGACGATAAATTTCTGATTTAGTTGGAAATAAAACAAAAAAAATATTTTTGGCTACCTGTTGGCGGAATTAAATTGTAACATATTGATTCACAGTTCGACTACGCTCATTATGACAGTCAGGCTGAACGTAGTCGAAATCTGAATATCAACTGATTATGAAATAACTCCGACAACGCGCTTTTGGGTATAAAAAAGTATAGTTTGTTGTGTAAAGTTTATTTAATTATAGTTTACCTGAATTTCATTAGTTCATCTTTATCAAAATTTTCATTTAGCCTAAAGGTTGTTAAGTTTTCCTGGATGTCCATTAATATTAAATTGAGCAAGACAAAATTTGATAAAACCTCAATGGCTTTTTGCCTGTGGATGTGCGCCTCCCTGATAAATTTTGAAAGGGTTATGGATTGACGTGAAACCAAATAATCAATCAGGAACTTTTCGTCATCAGAATAAGTAAAATATATTCCTTTAAGGCTTTTTTGCTTTTTCCAGACTTCTACCTGTATACTGTTTGCCAGCAGGTTTTCATCCTTTTTTCTGACATAGGCAGTCCATTTGCCTGATTCATCTTTGGCAAAGTGAGGCTTTTGATAGCTAGGGTCAATTTTTATTTCAAGCACTGTTTTGCCTTCCGCGTTCCACTGGTAAGTTGAAAAGTGTATTTTAGGTTTTGAAAATAAATTGGCAGCAGCTTCTACCATATAATATTCTTCATCAGAGCGTACTCCTGCAATTTTGCCATTATCTTTTACACCAACCAAAAGCCTTCCTCCATCAGTGTTGGCAAAAGCTACCAATGATTTGGCAATTTTTTTTGAATCATTGATGCAAAATTTAAAATCTTGCTGTTGGTGTTCCCCTTCAGCAATTAGTTTTATAAGTTTAGAAACTGCCACTTGTTTTTGAATTAAAAGTTGACGGAATTTATTTCATCCATTCATAGGTCAGGTAATGGTCTCCATCCATCCCCAGTTTTTTGTATACTTTTTGTGCTTTTTTATTTGAATTATCCACATACAGCCTGATGCCCATCACATCATCTTTCTCTTTTACAATTTCCTGGATATGTTTATACATTTTTGAATAGATTTTTTTCCCCCTGTATTCAGGGGTGATGTAAACAGATTGCAGCCACCATACTACACCATTTCTCCAATCACTCCATTCAGAAGTAACCAGCACTGAACCAACTACTTTATTATCAGCCTCAGCAACAAAGTAAAAGCCTTTTGCATGGTCACTAAAAACTGCATTTACACCTTTTTTCACTGTTGCAACATCCAGCTGAAGGTTTTCTGTTTCACTTGCCATTTCAACCTGGAAACCAGCTATGGCTTCACTATCCTGGTATTTAGCCTCCCTGACAATCATAGTCCTTAATAGTAATTAAATTATTCCCTAAAGCTTTGTGAAAGTTTCTTTTTTTTAAGAACAAAGAGCATTTTGACTTTTAGTGAGGATTATTCAAATTAATAAGTTAAAACAGGTGCTAAATGATGAACTTAATTACTTGATCTTGTTTAAAACATCCTCAATTTTGATCCTCTCTTCATCAATCAAAACAAGTTGTGTACCATGCTTTTTCAATAGTTCTTGCACTTTAGGCCCTACCTCCCCGGTTACAACAATTGATACACCATGTTTTTTCAGGAATTCAACAAGCTGCACCCCTGCTTTGTCTTCTTCTTTGAATGGATTTTCAATGATTGCGTGGTCTTTTTTTTCACCATCAAATAAGACAATGTTCTCACACCTTCCAAAACGAATATCTAAAAATGATTTAAGGGTTTTGCCTTTTGAAGAGATTGCATACATTTTCTTCATGGTAGTAATTTTAGGTTGAAATGCTACAAGATATAAAATTACAACTTTTATCGCGCATTATTGTTCATTTAATTCTTCCCAGTACTCAACTGCCCTTCTGGTGTGTGGGATCACAATTGTACCACCAACTAAATTGGCTACTGAAAAGATTTCAAATAGTTTATCAGTGGTAACACCTAGTTCAAAACATTTTTCCAGGTGGTATTTTATGCAGTCATCACAACGCAAAACCATTGAAGAAACCAGCCCCAGCATCTCTTTGGTTTTGGCATCAAGGGCTCCATCCTGGTAAGTAATTGTATCCAAACTATAAAGCCTTTTTATAGCTTTATTTCCTGAACCAAGAATTTTCTGATTCATTTTTTCCCTGTGGTCATTAAATTTTTTTACTTCATTTCCCATATCAAAAGAAAATACAGGTTTATTTATTGGTTATTCAAAGCTTCCCCAATAAGGGTAGTTTGAGTGCAACTTTCTATTATTACATTAACATAGCTTCCTTTGTTAAAGTTTTCTTTTGGGAACACAACCACCTTGTTTTGTGAAGTCCTCCCAAAAAACATTTCCTGAGATTTTTTGGATATCCCTTCAACAAGGACTTCAAATGTTTGCCCAATATCTTTTTGGTTGCTTTCAATTGAAAGTTTGTTCTGAAGGGCAATTACTTCATTTAGCCTTTTGGTTTTTAGCTCCTCAGGTACATCATCTTTTAAATTTTTATGTGCATAAGTCCCAGGGCGTTCAGAGTATTTAAACATAAATGCCATATCAAACTGAGCCCATCCCATTAGCTTAAGGGTTTCCTGGTGGTCTTCTTCTGTTTCTGTGCAAAACCCTGTGAAAACATCAGTGGTTATACCACATCCAGGGATTATTTCACGAATTGCCTTTATTCTTTCTTTATACCAGGTTTGGTCATATTTCCTGTTCATCAACTTTAATATGCGCGAACTTCCTGATTGTAGGGGCAGGTGGATATGTTTGCAGATATTATCATAGTTGGCTATCATCCTCAACACTTTATCTGACATGTCTTTAGAATGTGAGGTGGTAAAACGCACACGCATTTTTGGAATTGCCTGTGCAACCTTTTCAAGTAAATCCCAGAAACGCACAGGTTTTCGTTCACCTTCAGGCAGCCATTTATATGAATTTACATTTTGCCCTAATAGTGTCACTTCCTTGTATCCATTTGTTGCAAGGTCAAGCACCTCATTAATGATATCTTCAGGGGCCCTGCTGCGTTCCCTGCCACGTGTGTAAGGTACAATACAATATGTGCAGAAATTATTGCATCCACGGGCAATACTCACAAACCCAGAAATAGCCTTGTCTCCAATCCTTACAGGCGTGATTTTATCATAGGTTTCATTTTCAGATAACTCAACATTGATGGCTTGCTTGCCCTGTTCTGCTTTGCCAATCAGTAATGGTAAGTCACGATAGGCATCAGGACCTGCAACCAGGCTGACAGCTTTATGTTTAAGAAGTTTGTCTTGTATCCTTTCTGCCATACACCCAATTACCCCAACCATTAAGTTTTTGCCCTTCTTCTTGTGGCTATTGTATAAATCAAGCCTTCCCCAAATCCTTTGTTCTGCATTTTCTCTAATAGAACATGTATTCAGGAATATGGTATCAGCCTCTTCTGCTGAGTTTACCATCTCATACCCACTTTCACCCATAATGGCTGCTACAACCTCACTATCTGCAACATTCATTTGGCAACCATATGTTTCTATATATAACTTCTTTTCCACTGCAATAAAATTGATCAGCAAAAATAGGGGATTTTTTGGAAATGGCCTCTTTTATAATGGAGTCCCAATTCAGATTAAGTTAACATACAAATTATTTATTAACAGCATAATATCATTCAATTAATCCCTATTGCTGAAATATTTACATTAGTACAATGTGTTGTGGATAATTTCGTTGTAGTTATAATTCAATTTAAATTATATTTGCAACCTCAACCAGTTAGGTAGGATGAAGAAGATAATTGGCTTAGTGCAGGCTTTATTTATTTGTTACCCAATGTTTGCCCAACCGATTGAAGATGAAGCGGGAGGGGGACTTACAAAACTTCCTGAAATTTTATTAAGAGTACAACCTAATCAAGACAACAGGCTGGATAGCATGTTGGCCTGGCATATTGAAAATAATCTTCGGAAAGGTGGGATGGATGGTTATCGTGTAGAAATATTTTTTAGTTCAGCTCCTGATGCCAAGGAAAAAGCATTGGAAATAAAAAGGGAATTCCTGACTTCATATCCTGATTTAGCTGTCCATTTGAAATTCAGGGCACCTGATTTCAGGGTTAGGGTAGGCGATTTTAGGACTAAGAATGAGGCTTTGAAGCTAAAAAAAGAAATAGAATATAAATACCAATCTTATATAGTCCCTGATTTAATTAAGTTCCCAGAGCTTGTTTCATCTGAAAAAGGAAAAATAAATGAGTGAGTTGATCAAACATGAATGTGGAATTGCACTGGTTCGGTTGTTAAAACCTCTTGAATATTACAAAGAAAAATATGGAACGTGGAAATATGGCTTAAATAAGCTGTATTTGCTCATGGAAAAGCAACACAATAGGGGGCAGGATGGTGCAGGGATTGTAAACATTAAAATTGACCTGGAGCCTGGGATGGATTACATTAGCAGATATAGGTCAGTTGACCAGAATCCAATAAAAGATATTTTTGATAAAGTAAACAAGTCTTTTAAAAAAGCCCTAAAAGGTAGTGCAAATATTGATGACCCAAACTGGGCATACCATAATTTGCCATTTTCGGGAGAACTGTTTTTGGGGCATTTAAGATATGGGACTTTTGGCAGGAACAGCATTGGCTATGTGCATCCTGTGGCCAGGCAAAACAATTGGAAATCAAGGAACTTGGTGTTGGCCGGGAACTTTAACATGACCAACACTGATGAGCTTTTTCAACGTTTGATAGAATTGGGGCAACATCCTAAAGCCTATACTGACACTGTTACAGTGCTCGAAAAAGTTGGGCATTTCCTTGATGAAGAAAACCAATTATTGTTCAGGAAATATAAAAGTGAAGGATTTAAAAACAATGAAATTTCACCTTTAATTGAGAAAAACCTGGATGTCCAAAATATTTTAGAGAGAGCTTCAAAAGACTGGGATGGTGGTTATGCCATTGCAGGGCTCATTGGCCATGGAGATGCATTTGTTATGCGTGATCCATGGGGTATAAGGCCTGCTCATTATTATTATGATGATGAGATTGTTGTGGTGGCATCTGAAAGGCCTGTTATCCAAACTGTGTTAAATGCTAAACTTGAAGAGATCAAGGAAGTTAAGCCTGGAGAAGCCCTGATCATAAAAAAAGATGGCAGGATAGCCTCTGAAATAGTAAGGGTTCCACACAAAAGAAAGTCGTGTTCATTTGAACGTATTTATTTTTCAAGAGGTTCTGATGCAAGTATTTATGGCGAACGAAAGGAGCTTGGGAAATTACTTATCCCTACCATATTGAAAGCAGTTAACCATGATTTTGAAAATACAGTTTTTTCATATATACCCAACACATCAGAAACTGCATTTTATGGCATGATGGAAGGTGTGCGTGACTATTTGATTGATTGGAAAATAAAGGAAATAAGGGAAAAAAATGGCTCATTATCAGACAGTGAGATAAAGAGCATTATCCAACGTGAACCACGTATGGAGAAAATCGCCATAAAAGATGTAAAATTGCGTACGTTCATTGCTGATGATGCCAGCCGCGATGACCTGGTTGCCCATGTGTATGATGTAACTTATGGGGTTATTAAAAGTGAAAAAGACACACTGGTTATAATTGATGATTCAATAGTGAGGGGGACTACATTGAAAAAAAGTATTTTAAGCATACTTGACAGGCTAAACCCTAAAAAGATCATTGTTGTTTCTTCTGCTCCACAGATAAGGTACCCTGATTGTTATGGCATTGATATGGCACGCCTCGAGAAATTTGTAGCATTTAATGCAGCCGTAGGGTTATTAAAGGATACAGGACAAGAAGAAGTGATACAAGAGGTTTATAATAAATGCAAAGAACAGCAAAATTTACCAAAAGAAGAATTGGTTAATTATGTCAAAGACATTTATAAATCTTTTACCTATGAGCAGGTGTCTGCAAAGATTGCAGAACTGCTTACTCCTAAAAACTGTGGGGCTGAAGTAGAAATTGTCTACCAGTCAGTAGAGAATTTGCACAAAGCTTGCCCAAACGACTTGGGCGATTGGTATTTTACAGGTGATTACCCAACTCCTGGTGGAAACAAAGTAGTCAACCTTTCATTTATAAATTTTGTTGAGGGTAAAGACGAAAGGGCTTATTAGGTCTGATTTTAGAGGCTAATAATTATTCAGGTTCAGGCCACTCCCCATTGTCTTTTGATTTTATGTAGGTTTCAATATGCCTGTCTTTTTTTACCTCATAAATATCATTGATGGTAACAATTATTCCTGTCTCCAACACGTCCCCAAATTTCTCGTTCACCACAGTCCCAAATGTTTTCATTGATGGGGAAAGGTTCATATAAGAATTAATAAGGGGGGGTATGTTTTCACCATACAAGCGCACATTTTGGGTTAATATTTTGTAATCTTCCTTGTAATCTGAACCTGTAAATAAAGCCTTCATCTTCTTTTCATCAATGTCAAATTCAATAGGTTTTTTTGCATAAACAAGGTTTTCTCTGTCCCTGAAGTATTTTTTAAAAAAGAACTGTATCAGGTTTCGCGCTTCATTATGGAAATGGGAATACATAGTTATTTTCCCAAAAAAGTATTTAATTTCAGGATGGTCAACTGTTAAAGCACCAAGCCCATCCCATAAATTATCAAGGGCAAATAAAGCCTTGGCTCCAGCTTTGCTTGATTGGTAAACTGGCTGCACAAATGAACGCCCAAGCTCTAATGTATAAGGAACATATTCTTTGTAAAATTTTTCAGAAAAATGAAATAACCTTGATGTTGCCAATAGTACATCTCCATTTTCATCAGTAGCAGCATCAGCACATACAAGATACCTGTAGCCACCCAATATTTCTTCTGCATCAGGATCCCAAACAATCAGCTGTTTGTATGGCTTATCAGATGTGTCATAATTATCTATATCTGTGTCTTTACCTGTACCCCCACCAGCACTCCTGAATGTTAATTCCCTAAGGCGCCCAATTTCTTGCATTATTTTTGGTGAATCATGATGAGTCACAATATAAATATCGTTTGCACCTTTATTTGTCCTCCTTAGTAACTTTTCTGGTGTTAATTCAGCTTTAATTTCTTTCCTTGAAATAGGTGCTATAATATCCTTCATGTAAAATGTGTTATCGCAAAATGGATTATAAAATTAAAAAAATATATGGTAGGACAATTATGGTTCAATGATTAATTGTTAATTCTTTCCTGTTCAGGGAAAGTATAAATAAGGTTTTTAACATGCTCTGCCCATTGCTTCTGTGTTTTGGTTTTATTGAAAGTAGCATAGGGGATAGGTTTGCCAAAGTATATGCTAACATCTTTGTTGCGATGTTTATATGTTTCATCAGGGAGGAAAAACATCTCAAGATTCCATTTTATCCTGAAGAATTTTCGCCAATTAGCCAACCTATAAAAACGTTTACTATTCTTTCCTCCAATGAACACAGGGATCACATTCCTCTTAAACTCAATTGATTTGGCAATGAAGTGTTTCTGCCACTCCAGGTCAATAACCTTTCCTTTGATTTTCCTTGAAGCATAGCCTGATGGGAAGATCAGGACTTGTTCATCAGATAAATATATCTCTCTTACAGTTTTTGCAACTTCCCTGCTATTGCCTCCATGTTTGTTAAGGGGGATAAAGACTTCCTGGAGGTTTGGGATGTTCATGATCACATCATTGACCAGGAATTTGAATGGTCCAAGTTTACTATGGACTGTTTTCATTAATACCAACCCATCAAAACCGCCAAGAGGGTGGTTGGCAGCAAATATAAATTTGCCATTGGCTGGAATATTTTCCAACCCATATATTTTTTCAGTAATATTAAATTCATCTACAATCCCATTTACAAAATCAATCCCATTCAGGTGCCCATGTTTTTGAATCATTTCATTGATGAAGCCAATGTGCATAATCCTGTGTATGTACCCATAAACAAACCAGGGCAACACCCTTGCCACGCTAGGGCTTTTTTCTTTAATGACCTCTTTCATGTTTATAGGCTTGAAGCCTTTTCCTGCTGCCATAGTTAACATGGTTTTTGTGATAGCAAATAAATAAAAAATAGTTGCAATAAAAAATTTTAACCGGGAGAATAGTAAATTGACCTGAATATTGACCGCTCTATGAAATGAACTTTCCGGGTTTTCCCTAAAGGGATCGCTTGACGTGAAAACCGGAAGATTGAATTAAAATTTAAACAGTGTCTTAAATCCTGCTAATTCACTACCAGTTTACCATGTAGTACTTCGCCTTTGTATTGTACCCGCACCAGGTAAATGCCTTCTTTCCAGCCGGAGGTATTTATGATTGTTTTTTTTCCTTTCAGTTTAGGTTTTTTTTCTTTAAAGGCCGCCTGCCTGTAAATTTCCAACCCCCATTCAATTTCCCCGTCAAAAGCCACTTCCTTTGATTTTGGTTCGATCGACATGGTTGTTTGGTTAGTTGACGGGTTTGGCGAGAAAACCAGGGAGTACATCCCTCCTCCCTCCATCAGGGAACAATCCATAAATTCAAGTTCAGTTTCATACCAATCGCCCCGGCCACAACCATTATGTGCCCTTGCCCAAAACAAATAATACCCTTCTGATAATTGAGGCAGGTCCATATAACCTCTTCCATTAGTAGGTTCAAACTGTTTATAAGTTTGTGTTTCGGTTAAATTGGTAAGTTTTACTTCGTATTTGCTTATTTCCTGACCATCTGTCGAGACATCGAAGTAATTATTATTATGTGAGGTGCAAAAATAATTATAATCGCCTATTCCGTTGCTGAACATAAAATCGCCTACATCTAATTGGGGCTACCTACCCAAACATTTTTCGTCAGCGTATGTGGTGTACCATTCACGGTAAATGAAGCAGTAACCGTACCTGTTCCAGATGTTGACGAACTAGCGGCACGAACGGTTACAGAAGTGCCTGTCTCATCAGGGTAATAAACATTGTCTCCTCCCCAGGTGATTGTTGTGTTGGCAGGGGCATCTTGCAATGTAACAGTAGTTCCCGAGTAACAATATTATGTCAGCGGCATCAATAGTTGGTGCCGGTACGCCCAATACACTATATGCAAAAGTAACATTCGATGCCGAAGTTGGGAAATGGTCTACAAGTTGGAGTGCAGTGTTATAAACTTCGTAAACGTAAGTCCTTAGTGTTACACCTGTTGCTGTTTGTGTGCCAGGTACAACCTCGCAAAACCCCTCTCCATAATTTGGGTTAATATTGTTCCACCCTGTTGTTGAAACCCCTCTTCCCCATACTCCCACTATCTCAAGAAAACTTTCCGGGAAAGTAACGGCTTTCCTTACCTCGCGCCTTTTTACAAAATAATTGGCTGTTGCCAATCCTGGCGCTCCCATTATGGTCATTGTGTATAAACCTACGGTATTTTCAACTGTGCCTCCTGTGGCTGACCATTGTTCTAAAGTAAATGGTTCTTCTAAAAACTCAAGGGCATGTCCGGCATTTATTCGTCCAAAACCAAGTTCGTTATCAAAACCATTGTTATTGACATCTTCTGCACTAAGCCTGATAATTTGCCTTACATCGTCGTTATCTAAGCTGGAGTTATAACCTTCGAGCAGGGAAGCCAGGCTTGCCACCTGGGGCGCAACAAAGGAGGTACCCGATGTGAAATCATAATCATTGCCAGTTATTGTGGTTATTATATCTTCTGCGTCCGTAGCTCCCGCAGGGTTTGTTCCTCCGGGAGCTAGGACATCAATATGTGCCCCTCTTGTTGAGAAAGGTGAATGTGTGTCGTCATTCTCTGTTGCCCCCACTGCCATAACATTGGGGAAGGCTTCCGGGTAGCGGGTTTGTTGACTCCAGGTATTTCCCATTGTGGCAACAGCAACCCGGTTGGCGCGATAGGCATAAGCAAATGCAATAGCCAATGTACTGCTGTTAGTCGGTCCACTCCAACTACAGTTTAAAACGTCTGCTCCTTCGTTAACAGCATCTGTAATTTTTTGTGCTGCCACATTATCGCCAAGCCAATTGTTGTACGAATCGCGTACCCTTTTTGATAAGATATGGGCATTCCAATCAACACCTAGTATGCCATGCGTGTTATTTGCCCTTGCGGCAGCAACACCGGCCACATTGGTGCCGTGCGAAAAGCCCACAGACGCATCACCACTTGACTTTCCTGTTAAATCTTCATGCGTAAATTCAACACCATCATCAATAATAGCAATGATATTATCGGTACCGACGATTCCTCCGTTAGCACCGTTGTTGTTCAAATACCACTGGTCTCCGTTTATATAATGTTCGTCATTATCAATGGTGGGTTGCGAATGTTTCTCGGCAAATACCACTCCGTTTGTCCGGTTCAGAATTTCAATGGCAGCATTTGCCTGGTCTTCGGTTTCAAATGTTAATGTAAATATCCGGTCAAATGGAGGTGATTCAACAACCCTTGTCCCAATAGTTACCTGTTTTTTTTGTCTGCTCGGGAAGTTCAAGCGAATCGGGCATTATAAATACCAGGATTTCGGTTTTCAGGTTGCGCTCCTGTGAAAACAGGATTGAAGGACAAAGGCAGAATGCCATAATCAGAATAATGTAGCCAATTGGGCAATTCGTAATTTTTTTCATGATAGAATTGCTTAAAAGTTAAAAATGATAATTAAAGGTAAGTTGTTTTTTATTGGTGCCATCGGCATCCATAATCCAGAGCCTGCCATTACCAGCCCTGTAATCTGTAAAAACAATTTGGCTGCCATCGGGGCTCCAGTCGCAGGTGTACCCTGATGCCAATATTTAAGAATAAGATTAGTATTATACCATCTGCTTTAATGGATAAGAATGTTGGGGTCCTCGGCGCTGCTGCTTTGATATGGAAAAAAGTTTAAGTAGGTTCTAAATATTGGAATCCTGGAATAAAGTTAAGCCAACTCCAATCCAAATATAAGGCTCACAAAGAAATATGCAAAAAGTGTTAATATTACGCTGAATACAAGATTTAGCCATATTCCTGCTTTGGACATTTGCGTAATACTTATTTTCCCACTGCTGAATACAATAGCATTCGGGGGAGTTGCTACAGGCAGCATAAATGCACAGCTTGATGACAAAGCAGCGGGAAGTGCAAATAGTATCGGATCATGTCCCATAACAATAGCCATGGATGTCAGGATTGGCAAGAATGCTGATGTAGTGGCAGTATTACTTGTTATCTCAGTTAGAAAAACAATGATCAGTATAATAATAGCGAGAATAAAAATAATATGGACATTGCTTAATCCTACTAAGATTTCCCCGATATATTCTGCTAATTTAGTATCGTTAATTGCCATTGCCAGACTCAATCCACCACCAAAAAGAAGGAGAATACCCCATGGTAAATCTTTCATGTTCGACCAGTTGATAAGTCTCTCATTTGCATTTTTCTCTGAAGGAATAATAAATAGTGAAATACCAGCTCCTATTGCAATTCCTGCATCTGACAAGCCTGGGAGTACTTCTGCAAGCAGGGGCCTGAATATCCATAGCAAAGCAGTGACAATAAAAACGATTGCAACCCTTGCTTCAGGTTTTTTTATCTTGCCAATTTCCTGCAAGTTCTTATCTATTAACTCTTTTCCCCCTGGAAGTTCTTTTAGCTCAAATTTATAAATAAATCGTGTCAGGATTAAAAACATAAGTGGTAATAATATAATTACAACAGGTATACCAACTGCCATCCACCTGGCAAAACTAACTTCAATGCCATATTCCTGCAATAAATATGCTGCAAGCAGTGAGTTTGGGGGAGTTCCAATTAGTGTGCCCATGCCTCCGATATTACATGCATAGGCTATTGAGAGAATAAGAGCTATTGAAAAATTCTTAAAGGAAGCTTGATGTTGTATATTATCAGGAACAATATTAATAACAGATAGAGCTATGGGCAACATCATAAGAGCTGTAGCTGTATTACTTACCCACATGCTCAGGAATGCAGATGCTATAATAAATCCCAGAATAATAGATGATGGTTTAGTACCTACAAAGTGAATTATTTGAAGAGCAATTCTTCTGTGTAAATTTGATTTTTGCATAGCAATAGCTATGATAAAGCCTCCCATAAATAGGAAGATTATTGAGTTTGCATATGGTGCTGTTGCTTCATTAATCGGAGCTATGCCAAGGATTGGGAAAAGAATGATTGGGAGTAGTGCGGTTGCATATAATGATATAGCTTCACTTACCCACCATACAACCATAAGGATAGCAACAGCAGTTGTTTTCCATGCTTCAGGTTTCATTCCGTCTGGAACTGGAGACAATAATACATAAATAAAAAGCAAAGGTCCTAAAAATAAACCTAAACGGGTGAAATCTATATTACGTAGCAAAGATTTTTAGTTTTATAATTTATAGTTAATACAAGAATGAAGGTAGTAATTGCATCCTGCATTTTATCCTGTTTATGCAGGATGCAATTTAAGTTTAGAATAATTAATTTTCTTCCATTCTGTCAATTAGATATGGGATCACAAAAGCATGAGTCCATCCAAAAACCCTCATGCCTTGTGAAATGGCCCAGATAGGTTTTCTCCCCCTCATTGAAGGACCTTCACCTGCTGCTGGCAGATGGCTTACTTCTTCCATCTTATCAGCAAGGATTTTTTGTGATTTAAAACTGTTAAATGGCTTCTTAATTTTATCAACATATAAGTGTTGTCCTCTTTTTATCGCCTCATTAAGGAAGTAATCTTCTCCACTTAAGTCATATGCCACTATTAACATATGTATAGTTGAAAAGTATGATTCATAATCATGATCAATTGGGGGTACATTTACCAGGCTACGTGCATGCGTCACTATAGCTCTTTCGATATCAGGTCTGTCAAACATTTGTAAATACTTGCTCAAGCCATGAGATAAATAATTCTGTGAATAGCCATACCGGTCAATATTCATTCTCCCTCCCTGTCTTTGCTGCAAAATCAGCAGGCGATCTATACGATCATTAAGCTCATTGAGGTATTTTGGTTCCTTACTTGCATCATACAATTCTGCTAGGTTTTCAATAGATAGGTAGAGTCTTCTTCCTGTCAAACCATGTTCACCAAATATTCTTCTAATATAATAGTCCCCCGTCAGTCTTGCTACATCAAGTCCTCTGTGATATCCGTCAATGTAATACGCAGCTATCCAACCCTTTATCCAAACATGGGCAGAAAGTGCAGCCAGAAATTGCTCTTCAGCATGTCTGGTACCTATTCCTACATAGGGAGATCCTTCTGGCTGTTGCTCTGCTTCGAAGGCATGTATAGGATCATTTGTATCTCCATAATATGTCTTAGGTCTTGGCCAGTGTTTATTATCAACATCCATAGTATGGCGACTCATAGCAACTGCCATCTTGTAGTACTTTGGGTCACCTGTTCGTAAAAAATTCATCCACCACATGTAATCAATTTCAGGCTCATTACCTGACCAGGTTCTCCATTCGTAGTTAAAATAGTAATTGCGTATATCACCATAATCATAGAAACCATACCATGGCTCCCAGTTTTGGTTAAAAAGCATCCAATCAAACTTATACTGCATGCTTCGCTCCAGATCAGGATGATCGTTATCGGCGGTAGCATACTTCCCATATACACCTGAATTAATATAAACCTTAGGATCGGCATATACTACGGGTGGATTCAAAACAAGATCCATCACACTTTCAATATTTTCACGCGTCTCAGAACCGTCATGAGCATAGAGTATCATCTCTGTAGTCTTGGTGATTCCCTGTGCAAAGTTACCTACCATACCCTGGTCCATTTTTAATGAACCCCGTGAAAACGTCATGGGTTTTTCTTTCGGCGACCATGAGTAAGCAAACATCTGCTCATTTTCCAAATCTAGGCAGAGCTCACTGGGATATTCCTCAAACATATTTTTTAGACCCATACTAACTCCTTTGTCAGAGTCTGATATAGTTATCCAACCTTCTGCTTTCTCTGTTTCCTTAACTAGTTTGTCAGCTTTAAGCCTTGCTACGAATCCACCTATTCGTTCTTCCTTAGATGAGGTAATAAACTCATCTGTGGATTTTATTGGATTAGGACCAGTCTGGAATACAGACAATTCCTTCTGGTTTGTTACTTTAGTACTATAATACCAGGGATCGCCTTCTTCCCACCAATTACCTTCTCTTAACGCCGTATTGAATACCTTTTCACCCTTAATGTTAAAATTTAAGCCAAACCCTGCACTTTTTATCATATCGTTTGGCTCCAGCAGACCCTTATCTTTTGCTCTTTCATCTTCGTCCACAATTAAATCTGTTTGTGTAGCCAGCAGAATATGTTCTTTCCCGTTTAGCGGTTTGCTCTTATCAGGCACCCCTGTATAGGTAATTGTATGCAGAACCCTGACATATGATTTTCCCGCATAAGCATGTATATATGTTACAAATGGTGAATTTTCGTGTCCGGGTTGCTCAAATTCATATTCGCCTTCAATACGAAGTATCGCATGGAGTGGGCCTGATCCTCTTTCAATAAAGTACTGTCGAATAACAGCTTTTGATCCATCCAGTCCCTGGTCATCCAGATAATCCATAAAAGTACCTCTTTCAGGAATTCCAGTCAAAACCATATCATCTTCATCGAAGCCGTCCATATTTTTATTAAACTGCAACCTGTCAATAAAACCTGATCCCCCTTTTTGTATGCGCAATAGCATATTGCCTGTATTTATCTCAGCAAAACCATTGGTTCTCTGGTTACATTTAAAGATCAAAGGCTTCTCCGGAAACACCGTCATCCTGACATCTTCACCATACTCCAGATAGTACTCATTAGACTCTTCCGTAAAGAAAAATACCCATAACCATTTAATACTATGGTCAGCAGGCTTCCATGTTGTTACAGTATTACTTTGTGATAATATCTCAA
The DNA here is from genome assembly GCA_028282705.1 of Prolixibacteraceae bacterium. Lineage (GTDB taxonomy): Bacteria > Bacteroidota > Bacteroidia > Bacteroidales > Prolixibacteraceae > JABMQB01. Next base: position 41,510 of record JANQHI010000018.1, read on the forward strand.
CACCATCTTTATTTAACAACCTTACATTGTCTGGTGAATAAAGAGTACCTTTCGGAAAGGGAATACCTAGTAGGACAGGTGAGCCCGGTGCATAATTCTTTACATTAATTACAAGTTTCTCTGCTGCGCTACTATTGTATGATAGTGCTAAAAGAAAGGTAATAATTAATAAATTAATTGTATAAAATTTTTTCATAATCTGATCTTAAAATAGTTATATGTGTAAGGATAACTGGAACAGCAGGCTACTGGCTGCTGTTCCAAAATGTTTATTAATACACTATTTTTTCAGCATTGGAAAAATCATCCTTATTTCATTTTCTGATGGTTGTTTTCCATATTCAGCTATTTCAAAGGATTCAGCATATTTAAACTGAGATGCTTTGTCCTTACCATACCATTTTAGCAAACCAGCTCTCTGCTCATCTGATAATTTTCGGTTCCGTTTTCTCATCATTTCAAGTCTTCCTTCAGTATCTTCTGGTATTTGACCAAGCCTTCCTCCGGTATAGGCTCCCCATTCATACATCTGTGAGACATGGGCATCCAACCCGAGAGCTTTTGTTTCTATTACCTCATCTATACCAACAACTATATCGTGAGAAAGAGGGTTGGGCTTTGTAAAACGATCCTGCATATAAAGGAAAACAGGATTGTTTTTAACAGGAGGTGTATCTGCAGCTACATTAGGAACAATAACCATGTATGATGCATCAATTACAAGTTGAGCAGCGCTTCTATGGTCAGGATGATAATCATTTGGGCGCAGACCGATTACAACATCTGCATTCCATTTCCTTATGGCTCTTATCACATTCTTTCTGATATGCAACTCAGGCAATAATTCGCCATCATGGTAATCCCAAACTTCATATTCTGCAATTCCCAATCGTTTTGCTGATTCCTGAGCTTCTGCTCTTCTCCTTACACCTAAAGGACCACCACCAATTTCATGGTGTCCTGCATCACCATTTGTTATAGAAATAAATTTAACCTGATGACCTGCCCTGGCCATCAATACAGCTGTACCGCCCATTTTGGATTCAGCATCATCAGGGTGGGCGAATATTGCAATTACTCTAAGAGGTGTATCTGGAGAAGAATTTATTTGTCCTTTAGCGTTTATAAACGAAAACCCCATAAAGGCCAATAAAAATATAATACTTTTGATTTTCATAATCTTGGTTTTTATAATTTACTTAGAAATAGGTCAGACCTGTCCGGTAACATGAAATATATAATATTATTCACTGCCTTCATCCGGACAAGCTATTTTCCCAACATGGGGAATAGTTTCCTTATTTCATTTTCTGTAGGGCGTTTCCCGTATTCAGCAATTTCAAAAGATTCAGCATACTTAAATTGTGATGCTTTCCCCTTGCCATACCATTTTTCCAGACCGGCTCGTTGCTCTTTTGACATAGTTCTTTTCATTGCTTTCTCCCTATACCATTCAAATCTTTTTCCCGGATCTTCGGGTACCTTGTCCAGGGTATGTGATGTCCATGGCAGCCACTCAAACATTTGAGATTCATATTCAGCTAAAGCGGCAACTTTAGCCTCCATCCCTTCATCTACTCCAATAACTATATCATGACTAATAGGATTAGGTTTGGTAAACCTATCCTGGAAATACAAGAAGAGAGGATTGTTTTTAACAGGAGGAGTATCTGCTGCTACATTGGGAACAATAACCATATATGATGCATCAATTACCAGCTGACCAGAGTTTCTATGGTCTGGGTGGTAGTCGTTTGGACGATGACCAACTACTACATCCGCGTTCCATTCCCTAATTGCGCGTATTATATCTTTGCGAATGTGCAACTCTGGCAATAATTCGCCATCATGATTATCCCATACCTCGTATTCGGCTATTCCTAACCTTTTTTTCGCCTCCTGGGCTTCTGCTCTGCGCCTCACTCCCAGTGGTCCACCACCCATTTCGTGGTGTCCGGCATCGCCATTAGTCAAACAAACAAACTTTACCTGAACACCTTCTCTTGCCAGCATTGCTGCTGTAGCTCCCATTTTCTCTCCATCATCAGGGTGAGCAAAGAAAGCTATTACCCGGGCAGGAGTGTCTGCAGGGGAATTAATCTGAGCAAATCCAAGATTAAAAAAGAGAGAGAAAACGAATGCTGTTAATAATATTTTTTTCATTTTTTTATTTTATTATATGATTTGAATCAGAGTAGACCGACAAGGCACAAATGTGCCTGCCAGTCTAAAATAATTTCACTTAAGTATTCTATTGCATTGGGTTTTGAACTAACTGTCCGGGAGATGAATCAATTTCTTGCTGTGGAATTGGATATAGCAACCTGATATCATTTTCAGTATAACCTAGAGTTGAATGAAAAGCAGCCATCACTTCCTTAGCCTTTCCAAAACGTAGCAAATCTGGCCATCTTTTATTCTCCGCAACAAATTCTTTACGGCGTTCATTTAATAATATATCCTCAAAAGTACCGGGTAAGTCAGCAGAAGATATTGTTAGTCCAGCTCTTTCCCTAACCTCGTCAATTAAATCATAAGCTTCTGTTCCTTCTCCAATAGCTTCTGCAAGCATAAGTAAAACATCTGCATACCTGAATACTACGAAGTTATTATCACTGTCAAAAACTAAATTCTGTGTTCCATCATACTTCTTAATATATTCCGCTCCTTCGGCAGTTAATCCGAAAGTCTCATCATATCTTTCATCATCAACTTCAAAAATTGATAACGCATCAGTTGTAACATCCTGTGGAACATTGCCGTCGCCAATACCTCCAGTCAGTCGTAGTGGAGATGAATAGTACTCTGTATAAGAACCTCCTGTTCCTGTACCACCCGACTTATACTGTATTTCAAAGATAGATTCAATACTATTTTCGTTTGACACCCCCCATAAGTCTTCGTATTCCGGTACCAGTTCATACCCTTTGGTCATCACCCTTCTCAGGGCAGCTTCAGCTTCGACATTTTTCCCATTAGTAAGTTGAACAAGTCCTAATAAACAACCTGCTGCACCACTTGTTACACGGCTTATATTATCAGCATCATAAGAGTCAGGCAATAATCCCTCTGCTTCCTCCAAATCCAGAGCTATCTTGTCATAAATAACATCTGCTGTGACCTGTTCGATTTCAACATCAGGACTTATAACTTCCTTAAACTGGTAGGCTATATTTCCAAAAGTGACAGCCAGACTATAATAAGCAAGTGACCTGATAAATAAAGCTTCACCTTTAACGCGATCCTTTAGACCAGGAGTAGTAAAATCTATACCTCCTAGTCTATCAAGGATAGTATTAGTTCTTGCGATAGTTTTATAACCACCTGACCACGTACTGTACAGTTCAGAAGCTGTTGTTATTTCGGTAAATAATGTTATTCTTTCGAGCGATTCTGATAAACCAGTAGCTCCTGCACCGTTAGTAGTATTATCAGACCTCATTTCGTGCAGTAACATATAATTTCTGCCGAACATAGTATTGTCGGCTAATCCTGCATATGCACCATTGAGGGCTATAATAAAATCATTCTGTGTTAAATAGAAATTATCCACGTTTCTTTCGGAGTAGGGAGCTAGAGCAGTAAACTCTTCGCAAGACCATAGAGAAAGCAATGCGATAAAAACAACAAATAATATTTTATATTTTTTCATGATATTCATGCTTTATAATTATCAATTAAAAGGTGACATTTACACCTACCTGAAATGCTCTGGACAATGGATATGCTCCATAATCTTCTCCAGATGTGAGACTTGCACCTTGAGCAAGATTAACTTCAGGGTTAAACCCTATGTAATCAGTCCATATTGCCACATTTGAAACAGAAGCAAAAACGCGTAGACTCTGAACAGGTAGCTTACCTTTTGGTATATTATATCCCAGAGTTATATTCTTTAGCTTAATATAAGACCCATCTTCAACCTGGTAGGATGATGGCCGGTTATTATTGCCACCTGAAATACGGTCTGCCTTTGGAATTTTACCATTGCCGGGATCTTCCGGAGATCTCCAACGCTCATTCAAAAGAGCATAGCTGTTAAAGTTTGCTTCACCATTGAATAAATGTCTGCGGGTAAGGTTAAGAACTTCCCGGCCCTCAACACCATTGAAGAATATTGAAAAGTCAAAATTCTTAAACGCAAAAGAGTTATTAATACCCCACACAAAGTCAGGATGATAACTTCCAATAACTGTTCTGTCATCAGGTGTGATAAACCCATCTCCATTTACATCTCTAAATTGAAAATCACCTGGAGTAGGATCCCCTTGTGTATCGACAGGGGCATTGTTAATTTCTTCCTGTGTCTGGAATATGCCAACAACTTCGTACCCGTAATAACTACCAATTGGATCACCAATTCTAGTAATATGCCTTATTCCTGCTGCTCCTTTCACCAGGATTGGATCCTTTTCAGGCCCCAGTGCCAGAACTTCATTTTTATTTATACTGAAATTAACATCAGTTGTCCAGTTAAAATCACCCACAATATTACGTGAAGATATCTGTACTTCGAATCCTTTGTTTTCAACTTTACCAATATTAGCAAGTGTAGATGTAAAACCCGTTACCGCTGGGATATTTACATTTAATAGAAGATCTGTTGTATGACTCCTATACCAGTCGAATGTACCATACATACGGTTTTCTAACAAAGCGAAGTCAAGTCCAACATTAAACTGTCTTGTTGTTTCCCAGGTAAGCTCCCTGTTACTAAAGCTAATAGGAATAGCACCCGGCACGACAGCACCTCCTATAACATAGTTTGCATTTGTTAGGAGCCCTATTGAACCATAATTTGGGATTAGAAAATTACCTGTAACACCATAACTGAATCTTGGTTTTAAAGTATTGATTACTGATTGATTCTGCATAAATCCTTCCTTATGGAGTAGCCATCCTAATGAAAAGGAAGGGAAAATACCCGTTTGGTTTTCTGCCCCAAATCGTGAGGACCTGTCGGAACGGATTGTGGCTGTTAATAAGTATTTACTCTTAAAAACATAATTAAACCTGGCCAGCATTGATATCAGAGACCACTCTTCTATACTTTGTGAACCGCCAGTAATAATACCTCCACCAACGGTTTGAACCTGGTCATCCGGAAATTGTTCAGCAACAACACGGTTACGCTCATCTCTTTGTTTTTGTGCGGTAAAACCAACAAGAGCTGTTAACTTATTATCGGCGTTAAACTCTTTAGAGTAATTAAGTGTATTTTCCCAGAGCCAGTTAAAACTCATTGCACCATCTGCCTGTGCTATTGGTCTTGGGTCTCCACCACGATAATAGAGTTGTGTCCCCTGATAGAATGACCTTTGCAACTGATCAAGGTCAAAACCAAGAAGAGATTTAAATTTAAGATTATCTATAATTTCATAGTTGGCGTTAAGATTACCGTAAATACGATTATTCATTAAGTGATCGTTGATATACTCCATTACTGCCAGTGGATGGTTTGTGGTAGTCATACCTCCACCAAGCCTGTTATGACTATTATCAGTCTGCGCAAATGTAACACCATCATCGAGATATGGAGAGATTACCGGAGACTGCGTCATTGCAGAATAAATTATTCCAGGTGGATCTGCGAAGTATGGTGCACTGGCTGCTTTACGATTATGATCTGTTAAAGCAGCATTAAGCGCAAGGTTTATATCTAGTTTATCAGTTATATAAGTTGTCAGATTGGTATTTATCGAATATCTTTTGAAACCGGAGCCTTCAATAATACCTGTTTGATTCATATGACCAACTCCCAAAAAATATGTTGATTTTTCAGAACCACCACTAACGGATAGGTTATAGTTTTGCAGAATTGAATTCGATAAAACCAGGCTTAACCAGTCAGTATCTGTTCCATCCCAGTTTACATATGCTTCAGGGATTAAGTGCATGCCTGTAGCTCCGTTAGCTGCCCGACCATTATTATTGTCAGGGCTATAGTCTGGGTTATAAAAAGGGCTTGACGGATTGGTAGGGTCCTGTTGACGCAAGTAGGTATTATTCCTGGCGTCTTTGGTAAATTCAATAAGTTCTTCCGCATTCATTAGGTCTGGTACATTAAATGGAGTCTGTACTCCTGCAGTAGTGCTGAAAGTTATTTGAGGAGCCTGCTCCTTTTTTCCTCTCTTGGTTGTAATAAGTATCACCCCATTCGAACCACGAGATCCATAGATGGCGGCAGCTGAAGCATCTTTTAATACTTCAATTGATTCAATATCGTTTGTATTCAAAGTTGCCAATGGGTTTATCTTTGTTGTAGGAAAGCTTGACCTTTGTCTACCTGCTTGTAACTGGTTTCTATGATTTTGAGAGATAGGTACTCCATCAATAACATACAGTGGATCATTCCCGGCAGATATAGATCCTGTTCCCCTAATACGTATTTGAGACGCTGAACCTGGATCACCATTTGATTCGGCCACATTAACCCCTGCCAGTCGACCCTGCAGTGCTGTTTCTATACTGGCAGTTGGCAAACTTTCCATATTAAAGGATTGAGGGCTGATAGATACAATGGATCCTGATACTTCTGTTCTCAACTGTGTTCCATAACCAACAGCAACCACTTCTTCAATGCCGATGGCATCCATCTTCATAGTTATATCAATGGTAGCCTGATTGCCAACTTCAACCTCCTGGGTTAACATTCCCACAAATGAGAATTGTAGGGTGGCATTCCCAGGTACATTTGAAATGGAATAATTTCCATCCACGTTGGTAACCGTTCCATTTGTAGTACCTTTTATAAGCACTGTAACACCAGGTATTGGTTCGCCGGCTTCGTCGGTTACTGTTCCTGAGATAAAGGTTTGTTTTTGTGGGTTTTCTGTCAGAAGTTTAGGAGCAAGAATAATTTTCCGGTCAGATATTGTATAAACGATATCAGTTCCATCAAATAATTTATCAAGAATTTCGTCGACTTTTTTGTTTTCAAAAGAAACCGACACCTCTCGGTTCGTATCTACCAACTTTTCATTAAAAAGGAAGAAGAACTCAGAGTTTTTTTCAATCTCATCTAAAACATTGACCAGCTTAGTTTTAGAAAAGCTGAGCGTAAGCCTCGTTTTTTGGGAGTAGCTTTCATTAGCAAAAGATTGAAGGATAACTGCGAAAATTAGAAATAATGTAATTCTCATAATCCTAAAAGTTTTTCTTAGAACGTGAATACTACATTCATGAAATGTTTTAGTTTTTTTCATAAATTTGAATTGTTGAATGTTAAAAAAAATTTTACGAAGTTTTTTTGAAGGAAATCGTGGCTGCGATTTCCTTTTTTTCTTTATCAAGGTCCATTACTTAGTTTCATTCTTTTAGGTTTTGATTAGATTCTTAAATATTCTTTTTGTATAGTAATACCTTCTTTCTTTTTACTGTTCCATCATTAGCTTGTTTCCTGTCAATAATCCGGTATCGGATAGGTGATGTCATACCTATGAAACGAATCACCTCTTCAAGTGAATCATCCTGGAATATTCCACGAAAGGTGTAGGCTTTTAACTCTTCATCTACCACTTCTACATTAACATTGTACCAACGGCTGATGCGCCGTGCCACTTCATCCATGGAATCTCCTCTGAAAATTAGTTTGCCTTCTTTCCATCCTGAATATTTTGAGGCATCTGTTTCATTAATATGTATTCCACTTTCCCTTAACACTAAGCGTTCATTTGGTTTCATTTCAACACTTGAAGAAAGTCCAGGCATAGAAAACCCGACTTTCCCTTCTTCCAGTACCAATTCCATGTATTTTTCATCAGGATAAGCACTTAGGTTGAATTTTGTTCCCAATACCTTTACTTTAGAATTTCCTGACGCCACTTCAAAGGGACGGTCTGCATCATGTGCCACATTAAACCAGGCTTCTCCTTTTAAAACAATCAGCCTGTTCTTGCTGAATGGCATGCTATATTCCATGGAAGAACCACTGTTTAACCAGCCCTGAGTGCCATCAGGCAAGGAAAAACTGATGCGAGAGCCCAATGGCGCAAAAAGAGTTGAAGTCACAGGAACTTCGGCAATTACAACCTCCTCCTGATATTTGTCCGTAAACCAGATCACTCCTGCAATAAGTACCGGTATTAACAAAACTGCAGCAGCCACAGAGTACCACCGGTAAATTCTTTTTACTACAGTATCCTTTTTATGATTTTCGTTTATATGTATGGTATGGTGTATTCGATCCAATAAATAAGAAAGGTTATGATTTTCTTCAGGATGATTTTTCAGGTATTCGTTAAATTCCTGCTGGATATGTTTTTTGAATTCCCTGTTTCCCTCTTTTTCTGTAAAAAGGGAATAAATGTATTTTTCTTCCTCTACATCGGAAAGCCCTTTACTAAAGCGTTGTAATTTTTCTATATCTGTTTTATTGATCATTCTTCATTCTTAAAAAATCCTCCTTGAAATTAAGGAGGTTTTTTTAAGCTAACTAAACTATCTATGTGAAAAGACAACTTTCTTTTCCCTTTAAAAGTAGTAGGAACTAAAGGGGGGAATCTCACGAAAAAAATGATTTTTTTTCATATTTTTTCGCCATACATACACAAACAATTAATAGATAGTGCTTTACAAAGCCTTGTTTATTGAATAAAAAAAGCGAAGAATAACAAAAGTGCAAAATTTGTACCAGATAACTTCTTACGCAAAAATTTTAGGGCCAACGATATTTGGTTATCGATTGTTCCCGAAGCCAGGTTCATTTCCGCAGCAATTTCTTTGGTGCTTTTTCCTTCTTTTCTGCTTTTTATGAAGATTAAGCGTTGTTTTTCCGGTAGTTGATCAATTAATTTTTCAACATGCTCAAATGTAGTTTTATATTCCAGTTGTTCTTCCAGGTTTAATGTTGAATTAGTGGCGCCATTCTGTTCTTCCAGAAATTTTTCATGAATCTGTTTTTTTCTGAAAATCTGACACATTTCATGATAGGCAATGGTAAAAAGGAAGGATTTAAACGAAGATTCTTTTTTTAAGTTTTTCCGGTTTTCCCAGATTTTCAAAAAAACATTTTGCACGAGGCCTTCCGTCTCTTCTTTTGATTTTAAATAGCTTAATGCAAATCCAAATAAACGATCTCCATATTTTTTGAATATCTGGTCAAAAGCTCCAATATCTCCTTTTTGGAGTTTTTCCACCAGTTCATAATCGGATTTGTATTCGTTTATTTCCATTTAAGTTAAGATTAATCGCAAAAATAATTTTTTTTTTGAAAAAATAGGCAAAACATTACTGAGTGCCCCTATTTCAATTTTTAATATTTTACAAATTTATCCAATTTGTTTATTCTTGTTTTGCAGTTTGAAATGGTTGAAATAAAGAGAGACTTTACCGAGAACAAAATTAACGACATTTGAAACAGTCTCGATAGGTACTTCATTAGCAAGCGTGACAGAAGTAGCAAACGAATACCTGGCCACGTGCATGGATAAGTTCTTTTTAATTTTGCAAATATCTGCCAGTTCTTTTAATTAAATATCCACCCTCGAAGAAGGTGGTGGTTTTGGTTTGCACAGGGGTGTCATCTTTCCAAAAGATGACACCCATTGCTTACAAAAACACAGAAAGCCAAAATAAGAATATAAAATAAGAAATAAGGAACAAGAAAAACATGGCCACCATCAAAGAAGGTGGTTTTATTGATTATAATAAAATCTTATTTCCGTTTTCTGCATAATTCTCAACAGCTTTAATTCTTACATACCGAATTTTTGGTTTTGATTCAACCAAACAATCAAAACCAGCCTCAGCAGTCGCTTTATCCTCATTAGTCAAATCTTCACCACCCGATGGTTTTGTAAATGTATGGGTACTTAATAAATCCCATTCAGAAAGATCGGTACTGGCTGGAAGCTCAGCAGCACCATAGATTTCAATGGTTTTGGCATTCGAACCTCCATAGTAATGACCTGCGCCATTTAAGCGGAACCACATCTTTAATTTTGTAAACTCAAGGACTTTCCCCAAGTCAAAAGTTAAGGTACTCACACTGCTTGAATAGTCAAATGCTGTATAGGTGGTATATTCACCGTCAAATAAGTTAGAATATTTGGTTTCCCATACCGGTTTTTTTATATCATTGTCTAATTCCATAATATTTGATGGGTCAATGGCAATAACTTTCTCCACAAGCTCGGGTTCTGGAATTATTTTCTTAGCAGTCTCATGGGTCGGGATCGTATCTAAACAATTTTCTTCAGGAAGATAATACGTTAAGTATTCCAGTACACTTCCATATTCACAATTTGTAAGTATCACTTCCTTATCATCGGGTAAAACATTAATCGTTTGAAGGATGCCATCCTGATCAGTATAATTAAGTGTTACTCCAACTGAATTTTCCGGGCTTGTGCTAAATTTAACCAATGCACCTTCTTCAATGCCATTTATTTCAACAATGCCTCTATGTAAAAGGTTCTTTTGATATTTATCACCATATACAGTTCCAAAAGCATTAGAGGGAACGGAAATATTACCCTGCAGGCCAGTGGTTGTGACATTAAAAATTACTGCTCCTTCCTTAACATTAGTGATTTCAGCTTCAACCTCCGCCGTATCGACATTTGAAGAAAGAGGAGTTTCAATTTTTTGATCTTCCCACTCAACTACAAATTTATCAATGTTTGGCGTAACAGCCACTTGAGCAGTTACCACACACCTATTTAATCCAGCAATTACCTGAATACTTTCAGGTTTTATTGAATATGTAATTTCGCCTCCTTCTATATATTCCTGATGTACTTCATCAAATTTTTCACATGAAGCAAGTACAATAAATAGGAGCAGAAAAAAATATATTATGTTTTTCATTTTATTAATCTTTTATTTATTCCTTAACCTGTCCATAGAACTTTAACTCACCGGTATAGCTATATTTTGTGTTGTTAAAGGTTTTATCAATAGCGATCCTAATGTATCGAACTTCAGGGGCATCAATCGGTATTTCGCATTCGAATCCATTGTCTGCATAAGCTTTATCTTCTGTTGTTAGGTCAGCGGAAATGGGTAAGCCTGATTGCTTTGTAATATCATATGTTCCTAAGTAACTGTTAGGAAATTTGTCGAAAAGAATTTTACGCCACAAGTAAAACCAAAGGGTAATTATCTCATATTGAGTTTTTAATGACAAAAAATCAATAGTAATGAGAAATTACCCAAGTGATTTGACCGATAGTCAATGGCAATTTATAGAAAAGATCTTAAACGATAAACGAAAACGGCAACATGATTTACGAAAAATCTGGAATGCAATCTTATACCTGGTGAAAACAGGTTGCCAGTGGCGGATGCTGCCCAAAGACTTTGCCCCATGGTCAGCTGTGTATTATTATTTTAAGAAATGGAAGAATGACGGTACTTTTGAAGAGAAATTGGATATGCTAAATGCAAGACAGCGAAAATTGCAAAGAAAAAAAGAACTTCCCAGTGTTGGCATAATTGACAGCCAATCGGTAAAGGCAGCCCATACATGCAGTCAGGATATTGGATATGATGCAGGAAAAAGGATTAAAGGCAGGAAGCGCCATATAGTCACCGATACATTGGGTTGCCTGCTTTTAGTACTTGTCCACGGGGCAGGGGTACAAGACAGGAATGGGATAAAAAAGGTATTGCCTGTCTTGAAAGCCAAATTTTTAGGTAGCATTAAAACCATAATTGCTGACGGTGGGTACAGTGGGCAACCAATTATT
>JANQHI010000064.1 GCA_028282705.1 Prolixibacteraceae bacterium
CTTTGTGCTCCCGGACCACCTGAGTTTTGGATAATCCGAACACCACTCACCTTGCCTTTTAAAGCTTCTTGTAAACTAACGACAGCTCTATCTTCAGACAAGTCCCTGGCTGAAACAGAAGCTGTTGCTCCCGTCAAATCTTTACGCTTTACACTCCCATAACCAATCGCGACCACCTCATTTAAAGCAACATTAGCTATTGACATGGTTACATTAATTACAGTCTGTGTGCCTACTTTTACTTCTTGAGATTCCATACCCAGGAATTTAAAAATCAAAATATCCCCAACGCTGGCTGTAATATTATAATCACCATTTACATCGGTAATAACACCAGTGGTTATTCCTTTAATAAGGATGGTAACAGAAGGTATAGGCTCGTTTTGTTCATCGGTTACAGTACCTGTGACTGTTTTTGTTTGTGCCCAGATATAATTAATTGTGAGCAGAAACAATATTACCAAAATGGTTAGTTTTTTAATCATAGATTTAATTTAAATAAGTTTGTACTTACTCTTTTTTTGGGTTTTTCAGTAACCACCCGTTGATTTTTCATTTTATTGAAATTTTATAGTTTTTATGGTTTTTTTAGTTTTCATATTTTATCCGTTAGCCAGGAATAGCTATCCTGTCAATTATCTTGTTTTACTAATTCAGGTAAAAGTTTTTGCCAGAAATCCTCATCAATTAGCCTGGCTGCACCTGCTATTTGAGCGGTGTCATTTAATTCTGACTGTTCAATAATAATCTTCAAGCCATAATCGGAGAATTGTCTTTTCATTGAATTTTCAAACAGGTTAAAAGCTTTTGAAATACTTCCTCCGGCTACCAAAACATCAGCGCCGAATTTTTCCAGCCACGGACTTAAAAAAAGAGCAAGGTCCTTTCCAAAACCCTCAAATAAATCCGCAACATTTTTATCTGTATTAGCTTCTTCGGCAATTTCCTTAACACCTTCAATGTCCCTAACTTTCAATTTTTTATATTTCTTCAATAATCCACGTGTTGAAAAATAATCATCAGCCAATTCTTCTTTAAAAGGTAAATGCCAAATAAAGCCATCATTGGGTACTTTATTCCCTGTGAAAACCGGAAGGCCATCTTTTATAAAACCTGACCCTAACCCAGTTCCTATTGTTATTGCTACGGATCGTTTAACTTTGGAGGATTTCCCAATCCATGCTTCTCCAATAGCAAATGCTGCCGCATCGTTTACAAAACGCATCGGAAAATCTATTGGTAATTTCAGAATATGCCTCAATGAATCTGCGACATTGATGCCATAAGTATTTTCATACTTTTTGGTTTCTCCATTAAATAAGGAAATGCCATTTAAATAATCAAACGGCCCCGGCATTGCAAGCCCAATGCCTATTACATTATTGATGTTAACCGAGTTTATTGATGTTAATATTGTATTACTCCATACCTCCAGTATTTCGGGAGCACTGGCATGGTTATTTAATGGGCAGTTGGCAACGGATGAATAAGGTAGCTTCCCATTGCTTAAATCTATAGCTGCAGCAGAAATATGTGTTCCGCCTATATCAACTCCTATTGCGTATTTTTTCATCATTTTTAAATCCTGACAAATGCTTTTATGGTAGCAATTCTTTTGTTTTTACTTTCCCCGTAAGGAGATACTTTATATCTTTTTATAGAAGCTGGTATTACTATTGCTTCGGCAAAATGGATCACAAAAGGTTCAAAATCATCATCAGGGCTTTCAATTATTGCTTTCCTGCCTTCAACCAGCATCAGTACATTAACCGAACCATTGCATTTATGGAGTACAGGTTCTGTAAACCAATGCCTCCTGGTTTCTATAAATTCCCTTTCATGTAATCCTGTACGTTCTTCAATACACCCAGGAGTTGCATTGATTAATTCAACCACATTGATTAATTCATTTTTAACAAATGTGGTATTTCCGTTTCGGCTTATTACATTGGCAGCATGTTCAATATTGATAGGCCTGGGCTTGCCATCCAATCCAAGCCTTCCCCAATCCCACATTTTAAAAGTAAAAATGTAAGGTGTAGAACTGATTTCCAGTACCATTGAATTCTTTCCTGAGCAGTGAATCGTCCCTGCTGGTATTAAAAAATGATCATGCTTTTTTGCCGGAAAATTATTAACATAGTTATCAGCATTAAAAAAACCTCCATTATCATGGGTATCTTTTAATTCCGAAATCATTTTATCAACATCAGCTCCTTCTTTAATTCCAAGATAAACAGAGGCATCTTCTTTAGCATCAAGTATATAGTAACTTTCATCCTGGGTATAGTGCATTCCAAAATTTTCCTGAATATACGTTGTGTCTGGATGCACCTGTAGGCTCAGATTACCTCCGTCTATTGTATCAAGGAAATCAAAGCGTATTGGGAATTCTTTTCCGAAACGGGCTTCAACAGCATTGCCGAGGAGGTTTTTGCTTTCAAAAAAGACAAGGTTTATTCCCGGAATTTCTATTATCTCTTCATCTATTGAAAATAGAAGGCTGTTTTCTTCAGGCACGCAATTCATGCACCATGCATAGTTAGGGACATTCTCTGTTTCCAGGTCACAGACTTTTTCAAGCCAATGGCCACCCCATGGACCAGGGTCGAAATAAGGAACAAAACTAAATGGCTGATTAGCTGCTTTTTGCAATCCTTCTTTAATTGTAGGCATTTCCACTAATTTTGGATTACCTGCCTTATTGGTGTCTAAAAGATATTCACACTGTAAAAACCATTTCTTTTTGTGTTTATCGCATACACGCCAATCAACAAAAAAACCTCTTTTGTATTGATAGCTAATTGGTTCGTCTTTGTTTACCACCCCTAACCCATTAATTTGATTTTTTCTCATCCTCAACTGAATCTCCCAACGGGCCAAATCAGCATAAATTTTAATATCTGAATCAGGTGATATCAACAAGGCACCGGGCCCCATTACCAGTAGCTTACCCTTTGATTTTTTAATAATCTGTTTTGCTTTATAAACTTTTTCTTTATCAAAGAAATCTTCCATTTGCAAATAAGCAATGTGCCCAAAAACCTCGTCATCTGTTATAAATCCTTGAGTCATTTTCAATACCTCTTGCTCTGATTTAAAGAAATCATATGTATTAAGGATTCCCACTTTGGCTGAAAAAGCTGTTTTAATCTCAGTCAGGTCAACTCCCTGGTAGCATTCTATTGAAATTGTCTTTATAGTTTTTTTTGAGGTATTTAAAAGATGATCAATGATTTTCGGCCAACTATTTTTAACAAATCCGTTAATATTGATGGAAGGCGATTTTGTATAATTTGATTTTTGTTTTTTTAAAACAACACCCATGTATTATCTTTATTTTAAAATTTATTTGTTTTGATTATTAAACTCAGCGTATTCTGTAATTACATATTACCATTATAAATTTTTTTAATATCATTTTATAATTATACAATTTGAACGTACATATATCTAAAATTAATACATCAAATGTATGTACATATTTTATATTTTCAAAACAAATGGGATGAATTCTTAATAAAATCTAAAAAAATACCATAAACTGAGAAGAAATCAATTAAATTTGTATATACATAAAAAGAAGTAAAATATAGATGTTTGAGATCGATAAATCATCCTCCATCCCGTTACATGAGCAAATAAATAATAAGTTAAGGGAACTTATTTCAAAAGTTGAATATATAAATGGCAAAATGCTGCCTTCAGAGATGGAGCTGGCAAAGGTACTGGGTGTGTCCCGAGCTACAATAAGGCAAGCTATTAGCAATTTAGTAAATGAAGGCTTACTGGAAAGGAAAAAAGGAGCTGGCACAAAAGTAGCGACAGGAGAAATCAGGGGAGTTGGGCGAAAGTGGCAAAGTTTTACTCAGGAAATGAAATCGCTTGGCATAGAAGTACACAATTTCGAGTTACACCTACTTTGGGAGAAACCTCCTCGAAACATTTATCAGTTTTTTGATATTTCACCAGAATCAAAGATTTTAAAAATGGAACGTTTAAGAGGTAGTAAGTCAGGTCCGTTTGTTTATTTTATTTCATATTTTAACCCATCCTTGCAGCTTAAAGGGAATGAGAACTTTAACCTACCCCTATACACCGTTTTAAAAGAATCATGCGGATGTATAGCTGCGACTTCTCAGGAGTATATTGTTGCAATCAATGCAGATGAAAAACTTGCAAAAAAACTAGAGGTTGATATTAACACAGCACTTTTAAAAAGAACAAGGGAAGTATATGATATAAATAAAATGCCAATAGAATACAATATCGGTTATTATCGTTCTGATAAATTTACATACACTATTTCTTTTGAGTAATGTTTTGATTGCTTGTTTACAACGTTTGCCCTTCTGTTGTTACTTTTGGTTATCAACACATATATAACACTTTATTATGTGAGAGTTCTCTAAAAAATATAGTATTTTACCAGATTAATATTACCAGTAAAATATTTAAAAATCTTTAAACCAGCCTATTATACCAATCTAACTGAATAATGTCGTATTGCAATCGATTAGATTAAATCGGTATTAGAAAAAACTCAATTGAGCCAAACAATGAGTTATCCCAAAATAATAGCTGAGAAGGTATTTTGCATGATGGTACTCCTGTTGTAGGATTTTCAACATTCATTATGGGTTGAAGAATAAATGAGATTAGGCTAACTTATAGTAAACTTGCCGATAATATGAAACACTTGCCCTTCACAGCTTATAATTCATTGCTTTTCAGTAATTATTTCCAGGTTATGGTTACCAATTACTTTAAACAAAATCCTTAAATGAAAAAATTAAATAATTAACACATGAAACAGCTATTCTTTTTATTTCTATTATCATTTGCTATCAGCAGTGCACAAGGCCAAATCAGTGCAAAATTAATGCGCTACATGGATGTTTCTGATAGCCAGGTCACATTTGTTTATGGAGGTGATATTTGGGTTATGCCCAAAACTGGTGGCACAGCCATACAGGTTACCCATTCACCAGGGGAAGAATCCTGGCCACGTTTTTCGCCAGATGGGAAATCAATTGCTTTTACGGCTAGGTATAATGGTAACCCTGATATTTTTGTAATGCCCGTTACAGGAGGGATACCTAAAAGGGTTACTTACCAAGCCCATATGGACAGGATGGTTGACTGGCATCCTGATGGGAAGCATATCTTATTTGCTTCAGCACGTGAAAGTGGGCGCCAATCATTCCGCCAGTTTTACCTTGTTGGTAAAGATGGGGGCTTCCCTGAAAAATTAAAGATACCATATGGCGAACTTGCCAGCTACTCACCTGATGGGAGCAAATTAGCTTACATCACAAAAATTACTGAAAACTACCCCTTTAAAAGGTATAGGGGTGGGTTAGCATCAGACATTATCATTTATGACCTGGAAACCAATTCAGCAGAAAACATAACAAACAACCATGCTACTGATGGCAAACCTGCATGGGTTGGAGATAATGTTTATTTTTTATCTGACCAGGATGAAAACATGAGGATGAATATCTGGGTATATAATACCAAATCAAAAACAGCAAGCCAGGTTACCCAAATAAAAGACTTTGACATTTCTTTTATGTCAGCAAGCAAGAGCGACCTAGTATTTGAAGCTGGTGGTATCCTTTATTTAATGGACCTGGCTACCCATGAATACAAATCATTGGAAGTAAAAGTGGTTAGTGACTTATCTGTTGAAATGCCAACTTCAAAAGATGTAAGTAAAAGGATCAGCAGGATGACAGCCTCCCCTGAAGGGAAAAGGGTTGTTTTTGAAGCACGCGGCGAGCTTTTTAATGTCCCTGCAAAAGAGGGGTATGTAATAAATATGACCAAATCAAGTGGGGCATTTGACCAAAACCCTGCATGGTCTCCTGATGGCAAATCCATTGCATATTGGAGCGACAAATCAGGTGAATATGAAATTTACATCCAGGAAAGTGACGGCTTGGACGAGCCACGAAAATTAACAAGCCGTGGAAAAGGTTTTGGCTATAAATTATTCTGGTCGCCCGACAGTAAAATGATCGCTTTTATTGATGAAACAAATAAGATTTATTTAGTGGATGCAGAAAATGGAGAAACCACTTTTGTAGGGCATACACTATGGAATGTGGGGCATGGAGGCAGGTTTGGCTTCCCTATTTCCTGGTCTCCTGATTCAAAGTGGATTACCTTCACATTGGGGCTAGATAATTCAAACAGTGCAGTTTATATTTATAATGTAGAAAATAAAGAGCTGAAACAAGCCACTTCTGGTTTTTTCCAGGATTCACACCCTGTATTTAGCAATGATGGGAAATACCTGTTCTACCTGACTGACAGGAGCATGACTGCCACCTATTCTGATATGGGGGATGGGACATGGGTATATCCTAATGCAACAAAAATTGCTTCTATTAGCCTTACTGACAAAATACCTTCACTATTAAAACCAAAAAATGATGAGGTAAAAAAAGAAGAAAAGGAAAAAGATAAGAAACCCAATAAAAAAGAGGAAACTGAGAAGGACGGAAAAAAGGAAAAAAGCAAGGAAAGCAAAGAAGGTAAAAATGGTGAAAAGGATAAGGATAAAGGATCAAATGGGGTAAAAGTTGAAATTGATTTTAACAATTTTGAATCACGCTTAACCTTGCTGCCAGTTAAAGCTGGTAACATCAGCACTTTAATCCCATTTAAAGGGAAACTGGTATTTTTAAGAAGGCCAAATACTGGTTCTGGCGAAAGGTCATCATCCTTGATTTTTTATGACCTGGAAAAGAAAGAAGAAAAAACCATTATCTCTGGTGTTAGCAGTGTGGTTCCAACTGCTGATGGGAAGTCAATGCTGGTAGGTAGCAAAGGGAAATATGGGATCATTAAGCCAGCCCCTGGGCAAAAACTTGATAAGCCAATCCCAACCAATGGGTTAGTGATGGACCTGGTCCCTAAAGAAGAGTGGAGGCAAATATTCAATGACACATGGCGCAGGCATCGCGACTTCTTCTATGACCCTAATATGCACCAGGTTGACTGGGATGAAATGTACGAACGCTATGGGGCCCTTATTGAAGATGCACGCACGCGTTGGGATGTAACAAATATCCAGTTAAACCTTGTATCTGAATTAAGTGCAGGGCACACCTATTCTGGTGGTGGTGATATGGAAAATGCCCCATCCAGGCAGAATGGGTTCCTGGGTATTGACTGGGGCAAAGATGGCAACCACTACAAAATCAAACGAATTGTAAAGCCAGCCCAATGGGATACTGATGTGCGTTCGCCATTTGACAAGCCAGGGGTTGATATTAATGTTGGAGATTATATACTCTCAGTAAATGGTGTTGCCCTTGATCCAGCTAAAGACCCATATGCTGCATTTGAAGGGTTATCAGGGAAAACAGTTTCACTGGGTGTAAGCAAAACAGGAAAAAAAGATGACATCAAATACCATGTGGTAAAATGTCTGACAACCAGGCAAGAAACCAATCTGCGTTACCTGGAATGGATTGAAAATAACCGCAAAATGGTAGACAAGCTTTCAGGTGGGCAGCTAGGGTATATCTACATGTCAAATACAAGTGGTCAAGGGCAGAAAGAGCTTGTCCAAATGTTTTATGGGCAATTAGATAAAAAAGGGTTTATCCTTGATGAACGCTTTAATGGTGGAGGCCAATTGGCTGACCGTTTCCTTGAACTGCTGCAACGCCCGGTAACATACAACCTACACTGGAGGCATGGAAAAGACCATACTAACCCAAGGAAAACCAATACAGGTCCTGTGGGTATGCTTATTAATGGCTGGGCAGGCTCAGGAGGTGATGGGCTACCATGGGCATTCCAAGAACTAAAAGCAGGCCCTATTGTAGGCGAACGCACATTGGGTATTTTAGTTGGACCTGCAACAGGCCACTCTTTGATTGATGGTGGCTACATTACAGTACCAGGGGCAAGGCTGTATGATAATGACCACCATTGGTTTTGGGAAGGTGAAGGGGTAGCACCTGACTTTGAGGTGTGGGATGACCCTAATATAATGGTACAAGGGCGTGACCCACAAATTGAAAAAGTGGTGGAAGAAGTTATGAAACTGGTAAAAGAAGGTAAACACAAAATGACCCCTGCCCCACCTCTGGAAGACAGGACAGCAAAAGGACTTAATAAAAAGAAATAAAGGTTAATAGCCAAAGTAAAATGCCTTGGGAAATATATCCCAGGGCATTTTTTTATTTCCCAAAAATTAGAGGTAAACTAAATTCAAGGGCTATTCAATATCAATTTCAGCAATGGCAGCTTCCTGGCTGCTATCATGCACTTTTATAACTTCAAATTTCAGGTAACGCCCTGAGGCTTGTTTCCCAAAATTAATTTTCATGGGTGTTGGTGAATCAGGCAAAACACCTGAAACCACAGGGTTTTCATTATATAAACCATCTTCAGAAATATAGATATTAAAAGCAGCAACCCTACCTCTTACCTTATCAGGAGCAGGAATGTATCTTACTGAAGAAAAATCCACTATCCTTTTTAAATCTATAGATACAAAATGAGGCAAAGGCCTGCCATTGTCGCCTCCAGGGAATTTCCAAAAGGTTTTGTCATAACCATCAATTACCATAGAATTGTAGTTATTGGTTTCTGCCCCATCAGAAGAAACAGTGGCTTTCATTTCAATCAAAGAATTCCCAACAAATTTACCAGGGTTTGGTATCTTTTTGAGTTCCCCATTTCCTTTCCTGGGTTCCGACATTTCATTACGCCATTTTTGGTATGCGTGTTCCAGTTCATCCACAATTTCAGGGTATTGCCCTGCCAGGTTTGTAGTTTCAGCAATATCTTTATCCAGGTCAAATAAAAGGATACCATCAGGGTATGTATATTTTTCATTAACAGGTTTTGCTACCCCTCCTTCCAATTCATAGGTATTATGTACCCAACCTATATTGTGGGCAAGTTTCCACTTCCCTTTGCGTACAACCCAACTGTCACGCCCATTTGACCAAAACAGCTCTTCATGCAACTTTTGCCCTTCTTCAATGGCTGCAAAAACACTTTTACCATCCAGGTTTTCAGGTGTTTCAGCACCTACTGCTTCTAAAATAGTGGGCATAATATCTATGCCTGAAACCACAGCATTTGATATGCTTCCAGGTTTTATTTTTTCAGGATAAGAGATCATCAAAGGAATCCTGATCCCCCCCTCACCAAACATATATTTAAACCCATTCAGGGGATAGTTTTGTGCATATGTATTAATAGTTCCCCCATTATCAGAAAGGAAAACAACAATGGTATTATCTAACTCTCCTATTTTTTCTAAAGCATCCAATATTTTACCAATGCCATCATCCATTACTTCCAATTGCAATAAATATCTTTTCCTGCCATCAGGGTCAACTTCGCCCAGGTGCCCCCATTTGCGGTGCCATTTCTGGTAACTTTCCACTTTTGGGTCCCAAAAAGGAAATTGTTCAATCCCATATTTTTCCAAATACCCAGGGTGGCAGACATAGGTAGGATGGTGTACTGCATTGTACTCTAATTCAATGTAGAGTGGCTTTCCTTCTTTATTTTGGATGGCATCAAGGGCTTTATCAGTAAAAATATCAGTGGTAAACTTGTTTTTGTAAGACCTTTTTTCACGCCCATCAAGCAATGAACCTATGTGTGCCCTGCGTGCATTATCTGTGCCATACTCATCCACATCATCCTGGCTTAATCTTAAATAATCCCAGGTGTGGTCAATAAATCCCAGGAATTCATCAAAACCATGGTCAAGGGGGTGTTGCACTGGTCCTCCATTTAAATGGGTTTTACCAATTTTAACATTATAATACCCTTGCTTTTTCAAAAGTTGTGGAAGGGTTGCCTCATTGGCAGGCAGGCCTCCTTCGCCATACCAGTAATTCCCCCAGCGCTGTTGGTACCTGCCTGTTAGCAAGCCTACCCTTGCAGGGCTGCAAATTGGGGCAGTGGAGTATGCATTAGAAAAATAGATACCCCTCTCAGCAATCCTGTCAATATTTGGTGTCTGCACATCTTCTGATGCTTGTGGCAAGAAACTTAGGTCAGAGTACCCCAGGTCATCAGCTACTATAACCAATACATTGGGTTTTTCACCTGTTTTTTTAGTGCTATTACACGAGGTTAATATAGTTAATGTAAGAATAGCAGTTAAAATAATATTATATATCTTCATGTTTAAAATTGTTTATTTTCTATGTATTATAATGTTTTGAGCATATCAACCAAAATATTTGTATTTGAAAATCATGCTTTAGTGCATTTATATAAAAATAGCCACAAAGCACTAGCACCTAAAGTAAACACAAAAACAAGCGGTTCAAATTAAGGCTTAAATATTACTCCAATCACTCCAGGTTCATGCCTTTTTTTTGCATTTCTGCCCAAATCTTTTTAAACCCTTCTAAAGAAGGCTGGTCTGCATCAACAATATTGTGTAATGTCTTTCCTTGTAGCACAAGTGGGGATTCATTTGCAGGTAGGTATTTTTTCAACCTGTCTTTTACATGAACATACTCTTCTTTACCTGCCAGGTTATCCCACTCATTAGGGTCATTTTCATGGTCATATAATTCTTCTGAACCATCAAAATAAACAGTATAACGCCATTTTGACGAGCGCAATGAATAATTCCCCCTGCCCCATGTTGTTAAAGCTGGCACTTCCCTTTGCGCTTCAGGGTTTGCCAATAAATTAGACAAATCAAGCCCATCACTGTATCCAGGGATTTCAATCCCTGCACTATTCAGCAAAGTAGGGTAAATATCAATTAATGAAACAGGGGCAGCACATTGTTTGCCATTAGACATCCTGTAACGTGGGTCATAAATAATAAATGGGACACGTGTAGCTTCTTCCCAGAGGGAAAATTTCCTATGGCTGCGTTTTTCGCCAAAATGGTAACCATGGTCAGACCAAAGTACTATGATGGTATTATCCCTATATTCACTATGGTTTAGTGCTTCTACTACCCTACCTATATTTTCATCAGTGTAGGCATTGCAAGCCAGGTAAGCCCTGATCCAATCTTCCCATGTATCTTTTGTCCTGTAATTATAATCATCTTTTAGTTTAGCATTGCTGCGTGCTACCCAAGGTAAATCAGCAAGATCGTGGTCTTTTATAGCTGTTTTTTGGATAGTTTCCCTTGGGAACATATCAAAATATTTTTTGGGGGCAACAAATGGCAAATGGGGTTTTATAAACCCTACTGCCAGGAAAAAAGGCTTATCATGATGGCGTTTTAATACATCTACCCCATACAAAGAAATATTATAATCCACATGATCCTCAAGTGGTGACAGGGATGGCCTGGCACACATTTTCCCAAATGTTGTTTTACCAGTACCTTCATTAGGGTCTACTATAGGGTCAGGCAGTTGGTTAAGTTCATTGTTAATGCTTTCAGTGTATTCAAGTGAATCAAACATTGTTATGGAACCTTCACCCATTGACCCATGGTGGATTTTCCCTGCTCCATATGTGTTATATCCATTATCCCTGAAAATTTCCATCAGGCTTTTATATTTCTCAAAGAAGCCAATACTCATTTTTTCCCTGCTATAAAATGGGTAAAGCCCTGAATTGTGTGGCTGCATACCATAAAGGAGGGCATTCCTGCAAGGAGAACAGGCTGGTGCAGGAGTGTGGGCATTGGTAAAAAGCACACCTTGTTGAGCCAGTTTATCAATATTAGGGGTTTTTGCTTGTGGATGGCCTCCTAATACCCCAACCCAGTCATTCATGTCATCAATTGCTATAAATAGGATATTTGGTTTTTCTGCTTCTGCTTTTTTTTCAATATTGCTTTTACAGGAAAATCCACCCACTAATATTACAACAATAATTATATGTATTGTTTGCCTAATATTTTTCATTCGCTTATATTATTAATTTTCAATGGTAACTCATGTAACTCGTCCCGAATCCTCGGGACTCGTTTCATCATAATAAAAAAATTGTCAAAAGTTAAATTATAAAAATGATAATATGCCGATAAAAATAATTTTTCCGACTCTCCCTCTCCTGCCGGCAGATCTCCCTCTCTACAAGTTGAGAGGGATGATTGTGCCATAGTCTCAATTAGGGTGGGTCAATATATGAAAAATGTCACACTTCTTTAATAATCAAATGCAGTATATCAGGTTATTACAAACATTTTTAGTATCTAACTTTAAACAATTTTAGTTAATAATTTATAGCAGCCTCTATTTATTGTACTAAAATACTTAAAACTTGTCCTTGTAAACCTTCAGAAATAGCTTTAATATTTATTTCTCCTTTTGCATCGCCAGCTTGTACCAATACCATAATTTTCCCACGAAAAGCCCTTCTTGTATTTGTTTTATAAAATGACAAATCAAGAGGGTCTCCATTATCAATTCCAATTATTTTCCCAGGGCCATTTATTTCAAATGTAACAACATTGTTTGCTTTGGGGCAAAAAACTCCGTTTTCATCAACTATATCTACAGCTAAATGGACCACATCTGTTTTATTGGCATTTATTATAACCTTGTCTGGGTTAAGCCTGGCCTTTGCAGGTTTCCCTGAAGTTGTATGGCTGTGTTGGGCAACAATTTTCCCACCATTTTTTGCAATGGCTTTAATGGTTCCCTTTTCATATGGAACCATCCATACCAGCTGTTCATCTTTATATTTTTGTTTACCTATAAATTTCCCATTTAAAAAAAGTTCAACCTCATCACAGTTTGTATAAGCAACCACGGGTATTTTCACCCCTTCTTTCCCAGGATGTGTCCAATGTGGCAACAGGTGGACCATTGGTTTATCGTCCCACATGCTCTGATACAAGTAATAATGGTCTTTAGGGAAGCCACAGATATCAATGATCCCAAAATTGGCAAAACGGCTTGGCCATTTATTGGTTTCGCCCAGATAATCGAAGCTCCCCCAACGAAATTGTCCCATCACATAGGGTAGGTCTCGAGTCCTTTGCCATGCCATTCGTGCACTGCTCCTTACTGAAGCATTATCATAGGATGACTGGTAATACAAATAGGGTTGGTAGGTTTCCTCAAATTCAATAAGGAATTCTTCCCCATTTTTGTAATAGGTTGTGCTGGTCTCTTCACTAAAAACTTCAGGTTTTGCCAGGTCAGGTATTTCAAAAAGGCGTTTTTCTAACCCTCTTAAACTGCCATTCCATTTACCAAGTTCCCAGGGAGCAGGAAAATCACGCCTCCTCCAATGTGTTTCAGTGCGATAAACCCCCCTGGTTTGGTAAGTGTGGGGTACTTCTGTACAAACCATGGGTATATCAGGCTCCCTGGCATGAAACCTTTCCAATACATTTTTTTCTTCACCATCACCATTAAACCCTTTAATATCTAGTAAAGAAGGCATATGGTTACCTTTCATCCCACGGGTTGGGTCATGCCCCCCCTGGGTTACAGGGCGCGTTGGGTCATGTTTATGGAACAGGTCGATCAGTTGCATTTGTACTTCACGTGTTGGCTTCTTCACTTCATTTCCGAGGCTCCACATCACCACAGAAGGGTGGTTCCTGTCACGTTTAATAAAATCCTCACCATCTTTTTCCCACCACTCTTCAAAATAGAGCCCATAGTCATGATCAGCTTTCTCTGTATCCCAACCATCTAAAAATTCATTCATAACCATTATCCCCAGGCTATCACACATATCATAGAATGATGGTGAAAAAGGGTTGTGTGCTGTCCTGATAGCATTGCAGCCCATCTTTTTCAATAATTTTAAACGGTAAACCCACACATCATCAGGTACTGCAGCTCCCACTGAGCCTGCTGTATGGTGGTCACAAACACCTTTCATTTTAGTTACAACACCATTGATTTTGAAACCAAACTCAGAGCTGAACTCCAGCTTCCTGAAACCTACTTTCTGCATATCCTGGTCAACCAATTCACCATCATGAATGATGGATGTTTCCAATGTATATAAATTTGGGCTATCAGGGCTCCACAAGCAAGGGTTGGGAACAATACCTTTAAGCATAATTGTATCCTCTGCCTCTTTCCCTAGTTCCATAATTTTATAAACTGTGGCTACCTCAAAACCTGACTTATCCAGCAACCTACTTTTTACCTGGAAAGTTTTTGGGCCAGCATATTGGTTTTCTATTGAAACCTGTACTTCAAAAGTTGATTTTTGTGCATCTACTTCAGGAGACCTGAAACATACACCCCAGTTACTAATATGCAATGGGCTCCTCACTTTTAACCACACATGCCTGTAAATCCCTGAACCTGTGTACCAACGCCCTGTTAATGGCTTTGAATGGTCAACCCTCACAGCCAGTATATTTTCACCATCTTTCAGGTATTTAGTCAGGTCGTATTCAAACCCAATATATCCATTGGGGCGATGGCCTAAATGGTGCCCATTTATCCAAACATCACTATTTAAATAAATTCCTTCAAAATGTATTTTTATATTTTTCCCTTTCCAACCAGGTTCCCAATTAAAGACTTTGCGATACCATCCTATCCCTGTAGGCAGGTAGCCTGACTGCCAGTCAGTACCATGATCTTGCGAATATTCACCTTCAATGCTCCAATCATGAGGGAGGCTTACATCCCGCCATGAAGAAGTATTCACTCCAGGTTTTTCCCCATTTTCAACATCACCCAGGTGAAACTGCCAGCCATCATCAATATTTTCAGTTTTGAATGCATTGCCAGGCTTGTTAACGCAACCTGAAATAATAAAAACGGACAGTGCTAAATACTTCAGTATATTCATTATATCTTTTTCAAAATAGTTTTAAATTACCTTAATTGCTAAAAGCTTACCATTTTACCTGCCAGGGGGTATGGGCAATGGTACCACATCACGATAGATGATCATCCAGCGCTGAAGCTGGGACATTAACTCGTGCTCCTGCTCTACATATTCTTCTGCACCTGAAACATTGATAAACTCATGAGGGTCATTTTCCAGGTCAAAAAACTCAAACATAGGCCTTTCATCTTTAAACAGAATGGTACCTGAATATTTTTTATCAAGTTTACCTTCATCATTCAGAGAGTTCAAATCTTTCCACATGGCACTGTTTGCAAAATCAACAGGGCGGTAAGGTAAATGGAAAAGTGGGTTATAGATTAATTTATATTTTTTATTGAAGATAGCCCTTGACAAGTCAAATGATGAAGATGTGCCTGGAAGTCCTGAAGCATGGGAACCACGCACAGCAAAGATAAATTCATGGATTTCTCCTTTATCACCCTGTAAGGCTTTTTTAAAACTTTTGCCTGTCATTTTACCATCAGGTTTAACCCCAACCACATCAAGGATGGTTGGTGCCAGGTCACTTCCTGAAATTAACACATCTGAAACTGAGCCTGGTTTAATTATTTCAGGATAACGCGCAATAAAGGGCACATGCAACCCACAGTCATATAGTGTGCCTTTGCCTCTTAATAAAGCAGCCCCATTATCACCCATAAAAATAATCAGGGTATTCTCATATAACCCCCTTTTTTTCAGTTCTTCAAATACCTGCCCTATCCTGTGGTCCAGCCTGTTTATTTCACCATAATGTGCTGCTAAGTCCTTTCTTACCAGCTTAGTATCTGGCATGCTTCCAGGAATACAAATACTATCAGGGTCAGGAGCATAATCGTGAGCTGTAAACCCCCTGTGTGGGTCACTGTAATTTGCCCACATAAAAAAAGGCCTCCCTTCAGGTAACTGGTCAAGGAACTCTTTTATTTGTATCAATACCAAATCACCAATACCCCTGTTCAGGTAATCAACCCTGTTTTTAAATGTACGCATATGAAATTCTTCAAAAACCTTCTGTGTTTCTAATGGTGCCCTATGAGAACCATCAAGGTGGTAGCCTCGCCCACATATACCAGTATAATATCCTGCCTCACGCAACAGTTCAGGGAATGTAATAATATTTTTATCAAGAGGGGCAGAAAACCTAAGCATTTGCACATCTAGCACATTCCTCCCTGTTAGCAATGATGACCTTGAAGGGACACACTGAGAGGCAGTTGTATAGGCATGATTAAAACATATACCTTCTTCTGCTAATTTATCCAGGTTTGGGGTTTGTAGGTCTTTGTTTCCATAGCAACCAAGATAAGGCATACTGTGGTCATCAGATAATAAGAATAAAATATTTGGTGTTTTTATTTTTTGCGCTGAAATGCTTTTGCTGCTTATTGTAAAGGCCACACAAAAACAGAATAAGTACATGGATATATTTCTCATAACATCTCTTTAAAACTTTCTTTTTTGAATTTTAAACCATACCATGTGCATGATGATAAGAATCCTGTTTATCAACCAGTTCAGGGAAAAAGGGTAGAGGGGAATTTGCCCCCTACCCTAAAAAGAATCTAACTAAACAAACTATTTACCAGCCCCAATTTTGGGAAAGGTTTTCATTCAGCTGAATATCAACTATGTAAATAGGATACAGATTGTATTTTTTATTTGCAGCAGCATTGAAAGGCCCAAATTCATAATATTTTGTCATCTCCCTCATCAGAATATTATGCCTTACATAATCAAACCATCCATGCCCCTCACACATTAGCTCTTTTTTCCTTTCAACAATAATTAGCTCACGAAGTTTATCTTTGTCAGAACCTGGAGTTTCTTGGTTAATTTCGGTCATTGCAGATACGCTTGCAGTAGTATATGTGGGGACACCAGCTCTTTCCCTAACCATATTTATCCCCATCAGGGCATTGCCAGACAACCCATTAATTTCATTTTCTACTTCCGAATGCATTAATAATATATCTGCATACCTTATTAAAACAACATCATCACCATAATCATTACCAGCAGTAACCAACCAATCCTTAGAGAAAGTTGAATCATAGTCACTTACATATTTCCAACAGTGTGGAAAATCATCTTTTTTCCATCTCTTCTTTTTATCTTGATACCTTACTTTTAACATATCATTAGTAGCCCTTAAGTCTCCATCTTCAAATGAGTTATAAAATTCCCAGGTTGTAGAGATTGTTTTCCAGGAGTAGGCTGACCACCCATTTCCTTTTCCCACAAAACGGTTGTTCCATACATTTCCTTCACCTAAGCCTCCAGTCTCATATTTTATGGCATAAATAACTTCAGCATTAGCTTCAGTCTCATTTCTCCTGCCTCCCCACACATCTATGGGTTTTGGCATTAAAGCAAAGGGACCTTGGTTTACAATTTTATCTAAGGATGTTTTGGCTTTTTGGTAATTTGCTGCATCACCTTTTTCCATTTCCCCTGATTGAGGATTCTCGGAATATCCGGCCATTTTAAGGTATACTTTAGCCAGGAAGGCAGTAGCCGACCAACTTGTAGCCCTTCCTTCTGCACTTGTTGCAGGAAGGTTAACCTCTGCAAATTCTAAGTCAGCAATAATAGAATTATACAATTCATCCTTATTTGATGGCATAACGCCGAGCTCATTTAAACTGGTAGTTTCTGAATCAATTAAAGGGATACCTGTCCCATAAAATTGAACTTGCAAGAACCTATTTATAGCGCGTAAAAATCGTGCTTCTGCAACAATTTTTGTTTTTGCATTTTCGTCCATTTCCACATCAGTAGCCCTGCCAATAACCATATTGCTGCGATTATTAACTATCCATGTTTGTTGCCATAGGTTTGATACAGCACGTTGATTTTTGTCGTCAGATAATGCAGATGTTACATTATATACATCCATTGGTGGCGACCAATACCCACGCATATATTCAGTGGGGAAATCAGCCATATAAATCACTGATTGACCATAATAATTATTCCCCTGGAAAGCGGAATAAACACCAATCAGGCCAGCTTCCAAATCTGCTTCAGTAGTAAAAAAACCGTCAGTATTGAGGCTGCTGAAAACTTGCTCTTCCAAAAAATTCTCATGGCAAGAATTGAAAGAAAGCAATAAGAAAACTGCAATTACAATATTAAATATATTTTTCATTTTTGCTAAATTTTAAGATTCTTAAAATGTTACATTTACGCCAAATGTGTAGCTCCTTGGGTTAGGGTAAGCATTTGAGTCAGTACCAAAGTTCACACTACTATTGCCAACAGTATTTATATCAGGGTCAAAACCTGAATAATCAGTAATTATAAATACATTCTGCATAGATAAATAGACATTTAAGTTTTTGATCACGCCAAACAATCCTCCGGGAACATTATAATTCAGTTTCACATTGCTTAGCTTGAAATAGCTACCATCTTCAATGGCCCACATCCTATCAGGCGCCCCCATCCTTGGATATGTCCCATCTGTATTTTCAGGAGTCCACCTATCCATAACTTCTTTTAATAAAGTTCGGCGTGGGTTGTCAGTTTGGATAGCATGGTATTTGGTTACATTCCAAAGGTCATTTCCATACACACCATTAAAGAACAAATCAAGTGTGAAATTTTTCCAAGACATTGAACTGTTAATAGAGTATATAAAATCAGGGTTTGAATCTCCTATCACACCAACATCATCACCTCCAATCATCCCGTCACCATTCGTGTCCTCATATTTTATATCGCCAGGCTGGGCAGTTGGCTGTATAAGCCCACCTTCAGCATTTGTATAAGCATTTATTTCAGCTTCATCATTAAATATCCCTAAAATGTTTAACCCAATAAACTGCCCAACTGGTTTCCCTTCTGAAAGGATAACCTGAACATCTTTATCACCTCCAGCTGCTACAATAATATCGCCACCATCAGTTAATTTGGTAATTTCATTCCTGTTCATAGAGAAGTTACCAAGTACATTCCATTTAAAATTCCCATCAAGGATTTTCACATCAGCCGAAAATTCAAATCCTTGGTTTTGTAATGAACCAACATTTTTAAGTGCACTTACATAACCTGAGGTTGCATTGATATTTACATCAAGCAGCAGGTCAGTTGTATTTTTGTGGTAAAAATCAGTTGTAATAAATAAACGGTTATTAAATAAACCAAGGTCAAAACCAACATCAAATTGTTTGGTGGTTTCCCATTTCAGGTCAGGGTTTACAACACGCGTTGCAGCTACGCCAACAACACGCTCATTTCCATACACATATCCTGCCGTACCTAAAAGCCCTTGTGATTGGTATAAACCTATATCTGAGTTACCAGTTTCACCATAACTGACGCGGAGTTTCAGGTAACTAATATCATCAATAGATTTCATAAACCCTTCTTCAGAAGTACGCCATGCAAAAGCTGCTGATGGGAAAAATGCCCACCTATTATCTGCACCGAATTTTGAGCTACCATCAGCCCTTCCTGTTGCTGAGAACAGGTACTTATCTTTGAATACATAATTTACCCTTCCAAGGTATGATGCCAATTGCCATTTTGACCTGTTAGAACTTGGTATCCCAGGAACAGCAGCAGCATCTATGTTATTATATGTATATTTATCAGAAGTAAATCCTGTACCACTCATGCCCGATGAAATATTTGTGCGGTACTGCCTGGTATAAGCAGCCATCAAGTTAAGTTTGTGGTCTTCTCCCAATTGTTTATCATAAGTCACGATATTCTCATTCAGGAACGAGTTTGTGCTGTTGTTGCTAAGGCTCGCTGAACCTCCAACTTTTGCCCCTGCCTGGGTTGTTGTTGGTACATATTTATACCCCTCATCATTTTTAATATAACCTCCAACAGTACTCCTAATTTTTAAACCTGTAATGGGCTCAATTTCCAAATAGAAATTTCCTGTCATCCTTTCAGAAACATTCAAATTAGTCCTTTCATTAGCATATATCAAAGGGTATTCATCATTCATCTGGTTATCAGGGAAGTAATTGAAATTATAATTCCCTTCATCATCATATACAGGGATAAATGAAAACATGTTAAAAATATATGAGGTGCTTGAACGAATATTCCGTTCGTGTTTATAACCTGTCAGGCTTAATCCAGCCTTCAGCCAACTATTAATTTCAGAGTCAATTGCCGCGGACAATGAACCACGGGTAAAGTCATCATCAATCATTATTCCATCCTGAGTGAAGTAGTTGGCAGAAAAACGATATGATGATTTTTCAGTACCTCCATTTACAGATAATTGGTGGCTATGTGCAAACCCATTCCTGGTAAGCTCATCAAACCAATATGTTCCTTCCCCAATTGTTGGTGGTATAGGGTATTTAGGGTCTTCACCTGTAAAATAAGGAGCAGAACCTTTATTTACCTGTGCCTCATCATAAAGGGTAGCCATTTCCTCCCCAGTGGTCAGGTCATATGTATTATAAGGAACCTCAAAACGTGTGTAGGCAGAGTAAGTAACTTTAGCATCACCCTTTTGCCCTTTTTTAGTGGTTATTAAAACCACTCCATTGGCACCTCTTGAACCATAGATAGCTGTTGATGACCCATCCTTTAATATCTCAATTGACTGGATATCTTGGGGGCTTATTAAGCTAGCCTCTCCAGGTTCCATAGGAAAACCATCAACTACATATAATGGTACAACAGAACTTTTTATTGAGTTCCCACCTCTTATCAAGATTGAAGAACCGCCACCAGGAGATGCTGATCTTGTACGAACCTGGACACCAGCAACCCTTCCTTGTAATGCCGACTCAATTGAAGTAGTTGGTTTTTGTTCTAATACATCATTACTTACTGATGCAATAGCACCTGTTAAATCACTTTTTTTCATTGTCCCATATCCAATTGCAACTACTTCCTCAATGCCAATCACATCTTCTTCAAGTGTGGCATTGATTGTAGTTTGGCCATCAACAGGCACTTCTAATTGGCGGAATCCAATAAATGAGAATAATAAAGTAGCATCAGAGCTGACACCTGTTAGTGAATAAACGCCATCTACATTGGTGATAGTTCCCTGGGTAGTCCCTTTAATAACTACATTGACCCCTGGCAACTCTCCTCCATCCTTATCGGTTACCTTTCCTGTAACCTGGATGTTTTGGGCGTAGGTACTGATAGAAAATATCAATACCAAACTTAACACAAGAATACTCTTTAATTTTTTCATAAATAACATGTTTAAATTACGTTGTTGCTTAATTAGCAGTTAAAAAATTAATAGAATGATTTTAAAATTTCGCATTGTTTTTGAAGGCTTTTATAGCCTTAAGATGAGCAAGTTGAGATAATATGTATGCCATCCATTCATTAATACTAAGTTTCTTTTTTGTGATTTGATTTTGTCATAGAATATTTTTTTAGTTAGGTCATTACAAGAATTGATTTAACAAGCAGTATACACACCAATATGAACATTGCCACTAAAAGCGCCATTATTACCCTGTATTTGGTTTGTGTCATTTTGGCCATACCTGTTTCAGTGCTATTGTTCGTTTGGATAAAAGTAGGCCCGGGTATTAATTATGGCAAGACGATATTTTTCGGATTTGGCAAATTATTGCTGAATTACTAACACAAATCAATTATATATGGCAACAAATTCTACTTAACAGAGAACCATGTAACTAGATTATAGCACATTAGCATTATGAAAATATTTCAGGAAAAGCCATTAAGGATCTTTCCTAAAAAGAAGTTTTGTCCAATGAAATTGATTTGGGATTCAAAACAATCACGACCTCTCAATGTATTCACGTGGGGTTACTTTATATACTTTTTTGAAACATTTGGAAAAGTAAGAATGGTTTGAGAAACCTGTTTCATCCATTACTTCAGCAACTGAAAATTTCTTGGTTTTCAACAATTGTTCAGCTCGTTTTAACCTTATGGACCTGATCAGTTCATTGGTAGTTTGCCCTGTCAGGTTTTTAATTTTCCTGTAAAGGACAGAATGGCTTAAACCAATTTCTTTGCAAAGCAGTTCAATGGTAAGGTCGGGGTTTGATAGTTGGTTTTCAACTGTATTTACTACTTTTTCAAGTATCTTTTCATCATATGAGGTGATCTCAGTTTCATTTGGGTTGGTCAGTTTTTCAACTTTAAGGTATTCAGAAAGTTTTATTTCCCTTTTCAGGAAATTTTCAATCCTAACCTCAAGCAGTTCAATTTCAAAAGGTTTCACCACATAAGCATCTGCTCCACTTTTCAACCCTTCCAGTTGCTTTTCTTTTTCTGATTGCCCTGTGAGCAGGATCACGGGGATATGGGCTGTCCTGGCATTGTTTTTAATTCTTTTTACCAGTTCAATACCATCCATTTCGGGCATAACCACATCGCTGATGACCAGGTTTGGCAATTGCTTTGAAATTACCTCAAGGGCTACCTTGCCATTCTCGGCCACCTTTACATTGTATTTGCCTTTTAAACTAACCCTGATAAAATCACTGACTTCTTTTTCATCCTCAACTAAAAGGACAACAGGGTCACCCGAAAGGTTAGAAACCAGGTTATCCCCTTCTGCATCACCACTTTCTTTTACAGATTTTAAAAGAGGCTTGATTTCTTCACCTTTAACTAAAACAGGTATATCACCCTGGTAATCTTTCCCTAATGGTAGCAGCACCTGGAAGTCTGCACCTTTACCAGGGGTGCTTTCAAGGTTTATTTGCCCATGGTGCAGCTTAACATACTCATTAACCAACGTGAGCCCAATACCCGAACCCCTTTCCATTTTAACTGCTTCCTCTGCTTGGTAAAAACGTTCAAATACCTTTTTTTGGTCAGGATAGGGTATGCCTATCCCTGAATCTTTCACAGAAATACAAAGCTTGCTCCCACCTTCTTTCTCATTACCTAATGTACATGATTTCAGTGACACCATAATCTGCCCATCTTCAGGGGTAAATTTAAAGGCATTTGAAAGCAGGTTAAACATTACTGTCTCAATTTTCCTTAAATCCATCCAAACTTCAAGTTCTTCAAATTCTGAATCGAATGTATAATTGATATTTTTACGTTCAGCTTTGTCAATAAAAAGAGAGAAGATATTCTTTGAAAATTCTACTATATCAAAGTTGGTGACCCTCATCTTTAATGATTTCCTTTCCAGTTGGCGGAAATCCATTAGTTGGTTGTTTAACCACAATAGCCTCCTTGCATTATTCTCAATCAGCCTCACAAAATTCTTGCCGCCTGAGTCAAGCCCAGCATTTTTCCCTAGTTTTTCGGCAGGACCTATTATCAAGCTTAATGGGGTTTTGAATTCATGCGAGATATTGGTAAAGAATTGCTGCCTGGCCCGGGCCATATTCTCTGTATGCTCTTTTTCCAGTTTTACAAATTTAAGTTCATTTTGCATTCTTAACCTGTTGGTGAAGTAATAAATAATGCCAAAGCTGAAAACTACCAACAAGAAAATATATAAGGCAACCAATGCAGGGCTTGCCCATACAGGTGGTTTAACAGTTATTTTTATGGTTGTCTCTTCCTCGTTCCAAATACCATCATTATTTGTCCCCTTCAACCTAAACGTATATTTGCCTGATGAAAGGTTAGAATAATTTGCAAAACTTTTATCTCCCGAAACATAATTCCAATCAATATCTTCCCCTTCAAGCCTGTACATATATTGCATGCGCTCCCTTCCCTGGAACTGCATAGATGAAAACTCAAGGGAAAATGAACGTTGCCCATAGGTTATGGTAAATTCATCAGTAAAAGTGATTGGTTTTTCAAGCACCAACCTCCCATCATATTTTATGCCTGGCACAACTTCCTGGTTCAGTATTTTTAACTTGGTAATCATTACAGGAGGAGTAACCTCGCTTTTTACTACATTCTGAGGGAAGAACCTAATAAAGCCATCTCCCCCACCAAATGAAAGGCTGCCATCACTAGCCATTCTTACCACACCACCAAGGAAACCTTTTACAGGTATCTCATCTCCTACTGGGAATACATCAAAAACCTCTTTGCTTTTTGAAAATTTTATTAATGCTGAATTTGAAACCCCCCAAATGTTCCCAATGGTATCTTCGACCAGGTTGTATATGTTATGGTTACGGTCAGAGTTCAGTAAAAAAGCCTGTTCAAACTTGTCTCGAATATTGTAACTCACTAATTCATTATTGGCTCCAACCCAAAGCAAATTATTATTTCCCCACATCAATGAAGTAATATTAGAATTTATTTCCAACTCATCAACTTTAATAATTTCCAATGAAGCTAGATCAATTTTGTAAATCCCCTTCAGGCGTGAAAACCACAAGGCATTTCCCCCAATAATCAAATTCTGGCAACTTGTACCAATCAGGTCAAAATAAAGGTTTTCCACATCAAAATAACTACCTCTAACTCTATGTAACCTGCTATGTACATCAGTAACCCAAAAAGTTCCATCTGGGGCTTCAAAAAAACCATTTATATACCTTGACCTTAACCCATTTTCAACCTGCGCCCCAGTTGGGATAGCATACATTTTTTCTTTTGCTGGGTCCCAAATGTTAATCCCTCCTGAGTTGCCAATCCATATCCTGCCATATTGGTCTTCAAGGGTTTTTGATACTTTACTTAGCAATATACTTTTTTGCCCCCCAGCAGTATTTGTAAAAGTCTCTTTTTCTCTTGTTGAAATATCTAATTTTATTGCACCATCATAGGTTGAAAGCCAATAATTGTTTTTGGAATCTACATTTATGTGTACAACCTGGTTTCCTACAATCGCGCCCTCTGAACGGAAAAAAATAGGAAAGAACTCAAACCTTTTGTTACTGCTACTTAAAATGCTTATTCCATTGTCTGTACCAAACCATAGCATTCCTGAATCATCTTTGGAAATACTCCAAACCACATTATTTACCAATGATTTATCATCAAATGGGCTATGGAAATACTTAGAGGTAAACTTATGGTTTGCATCAATTACATTTAAGCCAAAATCAGTTGCCACCCATGTCAAGCCATCTGAACCAGGGTATATAGCTTTGACAGAGCTATTGCTTAAGCCAGAATTATCTTCCCTGAATACTTTATAATCCCTGGTTTTCCTGTTCATTAAATACAGGGCTGTCTGGCTTCCTATCCATAAATTCGTGTCATCATTAAAAGTTGGTTTTATATCCAGGATCAGGTCATTTTTTATTGATGGTTTAAAATCACCTTTTAGGTCCAGTGTTGTAAAAACATCAGAATTGTGTGGCAAAACATTAATCCCATCAAATGTCCCTACCCATAAATAGCCTTCAGCATCCATATACAGGGCCCTTACTACATCATGGCTCAGGTTTGAATTTTCTGTACTATAGGTTTTGTATGAAAAGTCTTCCAGGTTAAGCTTTAATAACCCTTGGTTTGCCCCAACCCATAAGGTATTGCAGCCCTCCTCTTTGTAAACAACCCTAATATCTGTTACTTCCCCTAAATCCACGCGTTTTATTGCTCTGTCTTTTACATCCATAAAACAGAGGCCTGACCTTGTTCCTATCCAAAGTGTATCTCCACATATTACCAAGGATGAAATGTTATTCCCTGGGATCGAATTTGGATTATTGCTTTCATAGTTGTAATAGGTGAAACTATTCCCATCAAAAAGGTTTAGCCCACCACTGGTACCTATCCAAACAAAACCATAATTGTCTTGCACAACTGTATATACAAT
Source organism: Prolixibacteraceae bacterium (assembly GCA_028282705.1). GTDB lineage: Bacteria > Bacteroidota > Bacteroidia > Bacteroidales > Prolixibacteraceae > JABMQB01. The sequence goes on from JANQHI010000064.1 coordinate 25,454, forward strand.
CCTGTTTGACAGGTTATCAGCTGTTGTTACATTATGGAATTGCTGTGCAGCTATGGTGAAAGTAAAAGCACAGCTTATAACCAAAAAGAGTGCAATATATTTTACATATTTATACAATATTTCCTAGTATTAAAAACCAGCAGAATCAATACAAAAATAGTAATGGTACAAAAATAAACGACTATTTCCTCAAAAATCTATTCACCTCCAATAAAAGCCTACCAGGGCAAACAGTTCATTTTCGACCTGAAGGACAGGAGCTTATACATAATTATTATTAACAGTTAAAGGAATATTGTTTTTTTCAGGTTATTGCTTTTAATACATGCCTCCAATATCTCCATTAACAAAAGCATTTCATTATTTTTTACCAACACTGTTTCCTTGCCACGCAAAGCATTAAAGATATTTTCATAAAAAAGCCCATAATTCCCTGGTATTGATACAATTTTTTCAGAATGGTCAACCCCATCTTTTTCAAGGTATAGCTCTCCCCAATAGTTTTCATCTTCATGCCCCCAGTTGGCAGAATCAGGCATAGCCCCTTTTTTAAGCAGTTCCTCCTGTGGGTCAAGACCATATTTAAGGAAAGTGCCATCAGTACCATGTATAATGTATCGCGGTCCATGTTTTTTTACCAGCAAAGAACATTTCAGTAAAGCAGCAAAACCTTCATATTGCAGGCGTAAATCATAATAATCAAAAATCCTGCTTCCTTTCCTTAATTTATCCAGGTGGGCAGTAACAGAAACTGGCTTACCAAACAAAACCATTGCCTGGTCAACCATATGAGAACCCAAATTGAACAATGAGCCTGTGTAATTATCTTCCTCTTCTTTCCAGGTATTTTCAGGGATAAAATTCCTGTACCTGTCATAATGGCTTTCAAACTCAACTATGCGCCCAAGCTTTCCACTTTTTACAAGCTCTTGCACTGTCAGGAAATCACTATCTAACCTTCTATTTTGGTATACTGTAACAAGCAGCCCTTTTGATTGGGCCAGTGAGGACAGCTCCTTAGCTTCATCCAATGTCTTTGTAAATGGTTTTTCAACTACCACATGCTTCCCTGCCAGCAAGGCTTCTTTAGCCATTTTGTAATGGAACTTATCTGGGGTATTGACAATAACCAATTCAATGGAGTTATCCTTTAATATCTCTTCATATGCCCTTGCAATCTGTGCATTTGGGAATAGCTCTTTTGACAATCCTTTTGTCCTCTCCAGGATTTTTACTACTTCAAAACCTTTATTCAATTTAAGGTATGGCCCATGGAAAACCTGCCCAGACAGTCCAAATGAAGCCAATGCTACATTAATTTTCTTAATCATACTAATCATCTATTAAAAGGTTAAAACATTGCAGTGGCAAAATACATTTTATTATGTATTAATGTAAATATACAGTATGTTTTAAAAGATTGCTGAATAACATCCAACCAATAAGCTATTGTGCAACATTTTTTATTCTAATTCCCATATTTTGATTGTACTTTAGAGAAAATAAATTTCTTTTTTTATGAAGACTTTCATTAACAACTACCTTAATTATTCTACAGTAAGCCACCTTGAAACTGGTGATTTTCCTGGGCCAATTGTAACAATTTCGCGTAAAGCAGGCTGTTCTGCAAGGCGCATTGCCATTAAACTAAGCAAAATACTTACTGGTTACAGTTACAGGTCAGATACTAAAACAGAAGTAGAGTGGAAATGGGTCAATAAGGAGATTGTTAAAAATGCCATTAAAGAAATGGATGAAGAAATTACAAAAGTTGATGCAGGGGATAATGAACAATTAAAAAAACACCTGAAAGAGGTAACTAGAGCTTTTTCTAATGAATCAGTGGGAGATATTAACGACCCCAAAATAATTGAAACCATTAAAAATGTCATCTGCAAATTGGCTGTAGATGGTAGGTATATTATAGTAGGCAGGGCTTCAAATATCATTTTAAAAGATTTACCCAATAAATTGAGCGTCAAACTTGAAGCTCCAGAAGAATGGAGGGTCAACAGGATAATGCAAATGCAAAACATAAGCCTTGCTGAAGCCCAGGATTACATTAAAGAGTATGATTTACAGAGGTGCAATTTTATTAAAGAAATAAGTGGAAGGAACCCCACTAATGATGATTTTGACCTGATCTTTAACTATTCAACTATGCTTGATGACCAGATAGTTGACACCATTATTAATGTTTTAAGGAATAAGAAAATAATTACCACAGGAGATTTTTAACCTCTTTTAACAAACCCCACCCCTTTTCAGGAGTGAGGTTTGAATATACTTACTACTAAAACCTATTAACTACCTTATAGTGTAGGTTCCCATCCTGGCTCATATTCCCTACCCCACAATTTCATGGCTTCGCGGTCATATATTTTGCCCACATCACCATCAATATCAAAACCTTTGTCAATCCTGTAAGCTATATTGGCATAATGCACCATAGCCATACTTATTGCACCTTCAACAATATGTGAATTTAGTTTTCCTTTCCCCCTGATTGCATCAAAAAAGTTTACTACATGGGTTGTTGACATATCACCACCTCCGCCAAGTGCAGTGCCAGCTTCTTTAGATGCAGATGTGTTATTTTTCACCTCTTTTCCATCCCTGTCATAAAGGATGTATTTATCCCTGTCAACAAACACAGAGCCCTCACTTCCATAAATAATGGTACCTCTTCCCCCACCATAGGTGTCATATGCATTCCTGCTTTTGCCGTCCCATTTAATTATTTTATTTCCGGCAAATTTAAATGTGGCATCCATGGTATCATACATTTCCCACCCATCATCCAGGAAATGCCTTTTTGCTGCCTCTACATCACACCTTTCAGGGATACCAACCTGGAGTGCCCACCTGGCAATATCCAGTTCATGGGTTGCATTATTCCCTGTTTCTGCTGTACCATAGTCCCAACCATACCAATGCCAGTTATAGTTCCATGTTTCCTGTGTATATTCCCTCCTTTTTGCAGGCCCTTGGAACAACTCCCAGTCCAACCCTTGAGGTACTGGCACTTTTTTCTGCACAGGTACTTTGCCCCTCCTGTTGGTGTAAAAAGCAACTGCCTTATAAGGTGTCCCAATAACCCCATTGTGTATATCATCCATTATTTCAATGCTGTGCAAAGATGAACGTTGCTGGTTGCCCATTTGCACTACTTTCCCATATTTCTTTTGTGCTTCAACCAATAGTTCATTTTCATGCATATTATGGCTGCAAGGTTTTTCCACATACACATGCTTGCCACCTTTAATTGCCATAATTGAACCTGGTGCATGCCAATGGTCAGGTGTGGCATTGATTATTGCATCCACTTTTGGGTCATCAATTACCTTCCTGATGTCATTCTCCAAGATTGGCTTATCATCACAGGCTTTTGCAAACCTGGCAGCAGCTCTATCCCTCTGGCTTTCCATTACATCACATAAATATGCCAGTTCCACATTATTTTGCTTTTGTGCAATGGGTTCTACAAATGCCCCTAGCCTTCTTCCCAGGCCCATAATAGCTACCTGGAGCCTGTCATTAGCCCCAATAATCTTTGAATAACTTTTTGCTGACATCCCCTGAGCAATGCCACCTACTGTAACTCCTACAGCTCCAACTGCTGCTTTTTTTAAAAATTCCCTTCTGTTTGTTGCCATTTTATTGATTTTAGTTTTGTTTTAAGATTTTAAGCATCCCCCTCACATAACCAACTGACTCAGCCATTCCTGCAAATGGGTTGTCACCATCTTTTTCATATTCAAATGAAACCATCCCATCATATTCCATATCAAGGAGCGTTTTAAGGAACTTTTCAATATCAATTATCCCCCTGCCAATTTCACATGTATTTCCTTCATGGCTAGCTGCAGTAACATCTTTGATATGGATATCATGCACCCTGCCAAAAAAGCTTACCAGGTCTTCAGATGGGTCACGCCCAATCCTGGTGGTATGGCCAATATCAAGGCAAAGCCCCATCCTGGCATTCATATCTTTAATTAAATTATATGCAATTTCTGCACTTGGGTACAGCTTATCTCCCGGACCATGGTTATGGATTGCTAATTTAATATTATAATCTTTTACTTTCTGCTCTACATAAGGGAGCAATTCATGTTTGGGAACACCTACTATCACCTTCATCCCAGCTTTTTGGGCATATTCAAAAGCCTGGACTACTTCAGCTTCTGTATTCATATATATGACCCCACCTGCATATAGATTGACCCCTGCATCTTTGCACATCTGCACAACTTCAGCTATTTCACCATCTGCTGCATCAAGTTTTAAATGGAAACTTTTAAAAGCAATATTTTCAATGCCCAGTTTTTTAGTGAATGCCAATGCCTTTTCTGCTGAAAATTTCCTTAACGAATAAGATGCAACCCCAAACTCAAATTTAACCTCTTTAGGTTGCACTTTCTCCTGGGGTTTTTCACAATTACATGATACCAATAAAAAAACCAGGATAACAAAAATGGAAAATAACTTTACCAACCTTTTCATCTGTTTAAATTTATTATTTACTATCGTAACAGATGGAACTCCCGATGAATTTTAACCATTCTCGTTTGTGTAACTTAGAATGCTAAAATTCATGGTCGTTTCATTCCTTAATTTCTTTGATCTTTATACTCCTGAAATGTACAGTATCATTATGGTCTTGCAACAAAATCCTGAATTCTTTTGAACTTGCAAAACCTTCATATCTGGCATACTTGCTCCTGGCAACCAGTGCCCTAAAAATATTGTTGTCTTTTTGGTATTCAATAACTTTAATGCCATTTAGCCAATGTTGGACTTTCCCATCAGGAAAAACAACCAGCCTTCCCCTGTTCCATTCCCCTGCTTTTTTAACAAACCTATCCCCAGCTTCTGATGGGATAAGGTCATATAAAGAAGCTATTTTCCTGTTTCCAGCAGCCCCTTTTTCTGCATCTTTGTGGTGTTTGTCCAGAATTTGGTATTCCAATCCCAATGAGGGCCTGTCTTCCAATGTAAAATATTTAACCCCACTGTTTGCACCTTTGGTCAAATTAAATTCAAATTGAAGGTCAAATGATGAATATTTTTTAATAGTATGGATATCGCCTCCTTTTGCAGAAGAATCAGTAGCACTTGAAAGTACAGAAAGTACCCCATTTTCCACCTTCCATCCTTTTTTAGGGAATTGTTCAGAATTTACCCCCTTCCAACCTTTGGTTGATACCCCATCAAATAATAATTTCCAGCCGTTTGTTTTTTCAGTTTCTGACAGGTTGTTTGGCAGCAGGTTAACCACAAAAACACCTTCTGATGGTGAAGGTTTTAAATTTCCTGTTTTTATCCTGATATTCCTCCATTTAATAGTTCTTCCTTCATGCCCTTTATCTCTTATAGAATGCACTTGTAAAGCAATAAACCCTTTTGCAGTCATGTCATCAATTAAATATGCCACTGGCTTGCCATTTAACCAGGTCCTCATTGAGTTGCCAATGCATTCAATCCTGTATTTATTCCATTCACCCAGTTTAAAAAGTGGCTTAGCTGCAGGGTTCAGGCCAACAGGGTATAGCCACCCCCTCCTTGCTTCATCATAAATACCACCACTCCATGCCCTATCAGAGGGGTCAACCTCACACTGGTAGCCATGTACACGCCCATTATTGTATCCTGGGATGCTTAAACTCCTAAACTGGATGCCAGAATTCATTGGGTCATCCATCAATAATTCCAACTCCAGGATAAAATCCCCATAATCCTTTTCAGTTGCCAAAAATGAATTGGGCGTACCATGCACAGTGGTTCCGGTAATCACATTTCCTTCAGCTTTAAAGACAGCTTCACCATTTAACTGTTTCCAACCTTTCAAATCCTTCCCATTATAAAGGGGTTGCCAACCTTCACCTGTGCCTTTTGCAGTTGCAGCAGAACAGATAAGTAAGAAAACAGCAATACTTGATAAAAGTTTAGTTTTTTTTGATTTCATCTTATTAAATGTTTTATTTTTCAAAGGTATAAGATGGAACTCCTTATGAATTTAATCATTCTCGTATGTGTATTTTAGAACGCTAAAATTCATGGTCGTTTCATTATAACTCGCTTTATTGTTTTGTATTAGTATAAGCCTTCATATCCACATTTAATATCGTGAACGATAACGAATATATAAAATTCAGAAAAATAAGGTATATTTGTTTTACTCAAACTGGTTTTATAACAGTTATAAGTTTATTGTTATTGAAAAAATGGTGTCAGATAAAACACTAATATATAGACATTTAGATAAATCTTTAAAGAGCAGGCATCTCAATAAATCAAAAATCAGCTGTGACCTGTTGAAATACTTGGTTGAAGCTTCACTTGAAGGGAAAAACCCAAAAGAATACACAATTGGCATTGATTTGTTTGGAAGGAAGTATGGCCCTGATAAAAAACAGGATGCCAACATCAGGGTTTACATCCATAACCTTAGGAAAAAACTAAAGGATTATTATGCTGATGAAGGGCGCAATGACCAGGTTATTTTTGAAATTGAAAAAGGGAAATACAATGTACTTTTTATTTCAAAAAAAGAGTACAGAGCCAAACATAGGCCAACCTACTTTACCCATTTTTTAATTAGCCTTGCCATACTTATTTCTACCTTGGCAGCATTCCTGCTCACAAAAAAAGGGAATACAAACGCATGGGATAAACTTCCAGTATGGCAAAAATTTACAGGCAGTGATAAAAAAACAATGCTTGTGTTTGGTGATTATTTTGTGTTTGAAGGGATATTGCCTTCAGGAAAACTGGGGATTTTCAGGGATTTTGAGATAAATTCAGAGGCAGAATATGAACACCTCTTGGACAAACAACCTGAGCTGGCACGTGAAATTGACAAATCAAACCTCACCTACTTATCAAAAATGTCAGTTTTTTGCCAAAATGAGATCATGAAAGTTTTTGCACAAAACCAGGGGAACCTGGAGGTTAAATTATCATCAGATATGCAACCAGATGACCTGAAAGAATATAATATCATTTTTATTGGGAATTATAAAAATACAGGCATTTTTGAAACCATTATAAAAGGGTTAGATTACAATTTTGAGATTTCCAATGCAGGAAAAAAATTCATTACTTCAGGAAAACCTGATGCTGTAACATATAAACCTGGCAATGATAGTTTCAACCAGAATGATTATGCATTGGCTATTTTCACGAAAGGGTATAACGACAACCATTTCCTTTTCTTCCTGTCAACCAGGGACATTGGGAATATTTCCATTGTAAGGCAATTTACTAACCTGGAACATATGCAACAGCTTTCTGAAAACCACCTGGGCAAATTAGACCCAGAGAATTTCAAAGCCCTTTACAGGGTAGATGGGATCAATAAAACAGACCTTTCTTTTGAGCTGGTGCTGACAGAATAAAAAAGCCCCTGGATAACCCAGAGGCTCCTTTAATCATCCATCTTTATATTTAATCCTTTATCTTAAGCTGGCCTAATACAAATGCATATTCAAGGGCAGTATCTTTTATCCATTGGAACCTACCTGATGCCCCACCATGGCCATAATCCATATTGATATGGAAAACCAGCAGGTTGTCGTCAGTTTTCATCTCACGCAATTTGGCAACCCATTTGGCTGGTTCCCAGTACTGCACCTGTGAGTCATGCAACCCAGTGGTTACCAACATGGCAGGGTAATCTTTGGCTTCAACCTGGTCATATGGTGAGTAAGACAGCATGTAATCATAATATTCCTTGTTTTTGGGATTCCCCCACTCATCAAACTCACTGGTAGTCAATGGTATGTTTTCATCCAGCATAGTGGTAACCACATCAACAAAAGGTACATGGGCCACTACCCCTTTATAAAGGCCTGGATTTAAATTCACACAAGCTCCCATTAACAACCCACCTGCACTGCCCCCTTTGGCAAATAATTTTTCAGGAGAGGTGTATTTCTGGTCAATAAGGTACTGGGCACATGTATTAAAATCAGTGAAAGTGTTTATCTTTTTCAGGAGCTTGCCATCTTCATACCACCTGCGCCCATAAATCTGGCTCCCCCTTATATGTGCAATGGCATAAACAAAACCCCTGTCCAATAAAGGCAGTACTGACAACCTGAATGATGGGTTTATGGTATGCCCATAAGAACCATAACCATAGATCATTGCAGGGTTTTCACCATTTAGCTCTAAGCCTTTCTTATAAACCAATGAAATTGGGATCTTTTCTCCATCATCAGCTGTGGCATAAACCCTGGTTGATTCATAATTATCCTTATCAAACCCTCCTAACACTTCATCTTGCTTTAACAACTTCTTTTCCTGGGTTTCCATGTTAAAATCAAATACAGAAAACGGAGTGGTCATGGATGTATACCCAAACCTGAAAATTTTAGTATCAAACTCAAGGTTTACATCAAATGAAACAGCGTTGACTTTCTCTTCAAAAGGGATATAATAATCCGTTTTGCCATCCCATGAAATTATCCTCATAAGATTTATCCCCTCTACCCTTTCACCTGCAACAAGATATTCTGAAAATATTTCAAAATTTGAAAAATATGTATCTTCCCTGTGTGGGATCACTTCAACCCAGTTTTCAATTCCTGTTTTGCCCACAGGGGTTTTCATCAGCCTGAAGTTTTGTGCCTCAAGGTTTGTGCGGATATAGAAATGACCTCCAAAATGGTCAACTGAATACTCCAGCCCCCTTATCCTTGGTTGGACAATTTTAAATTTGCCACCTGGGTTATATGCATCCAAAAAACGATACTCAGTGGTGAGGGTACTTTGAGAACCAATCATCAAATATTCCTTTGACTTAGTTTTATAGGTAAACACAGAAAATGTTTCATCCTCTTCAAAATAAACCTCCACATCATCTTCCACTGGAGTCCCCAATACATGTTTCATTATCCTTTCAGAACGTAAAGTAACTTCATCTTTTAAAGTATAATAAACTGTTTTGTTATCATTTGCCCAGGTTACCCTTCCAGTGGTAAGTGGGATTTTATCTTCATACAATTCACCTGTTTCCAGGTTTTTAAAATAGATGGTATATTTCCTCCTGCTCAAAGTATCCACTCCATAGGCAACAATTTTATTATCCTCACTAATATTTGCCCCTCCAAGTTGGTAAAACTCAAAGCCATCAGCCATTTTATTCACGTCAAGGTAAATTTCTTCCTCAGCATCAAGGTTTCCTTTTTTACGGCAAAGCAGGTAGTATTCAGTACCAGGGATAGTCCTGTTGTAATAATAATACCCATTGTCCAGGTAGGGTACTGACTCATCCTCTTCTTTGATCTTTGACTTTATCTCATCATACAGCTTATCCTGTAATTTTTCTGTATGCTTTAACACTGCTGTTTTATAAGCATTCTCTTCAGTAAGATAAGCTATTACTTCAGGGTTTTCACGTTCATTCAGCCAATAATAATTATCAATCCTGGTGTCTCCATGGATGGATAATTCTTTTACCACTTTTTTTGCTTTAGGAGGCATTATATCACTTTTAGTATTACAAGCTGCCAAAATTAAGAATACTGGCAACAATTTTAAAATTAAATTTGTCCTCATAAGTTTGTATTTTTTGTTTAGCCCTAAATTACAAAACATAATAGATAAATTGCGATATTTATCAGGCAGATTAAGTTGAAGAAGCTGAAGTGCTACTAAGCTATGGTTTATATAATTATTTCATATTTTATCTTAATTGTTGGGATAGGCATTTATTCAAGGTTCCAGATTAAAACTCCTGCTGATTTTTACATAGCAGGGAAAAAAGGAGGGGTTATGCAAGTGTCGGGAAGCCTGCTTGCTACCATACTTGGAGGGTCTGCTATACTGGGAACACTTGAGCTTAGCCAGCAAAATGGCTGGGCAGCCATGTGGTTTTTGCTATGTGCCTCAGCAGGGTTGTTTATCCTTGCACCCCTTTCAAAATATGTGAGCAGGTTTGGGCAATACACTTTACCTGAATTATTAGGCACATTTTATGGGAAAAATGCCCAACTAATTTCTTCTTTGATCATTACAGTTGCATGGTTAGGTATTATAGCAGCACAAATAATTGGATCAGCAAAAATACTGGATAGCATTGGGCTGCTGGAATACCAACAGGCTGCCATAATTTCTGCTGTTGTTTTTATTGCCTACACCCTGGTTGGTGGGCAGAAAAGCATTTTGAAAACGGACCTGCTCCAATCTGTCCTGATTTTTATGGGCATTGGGTTCCTGTTTATTGTAATGCAGGTTAATAAAACACCCATAGAGCCTCAGGAAATAAAACCACTTGGTTTATTCCACGAAGGCTTTTCAGTACTAGATTTGATCATATTGTTCCTCACCTACTCCACTACCTTTATTGTTGGTCCAGATATTTATTCCAGGATATTTTGTGCAAAATCTGAAAAGTCAGCTTCAAAAAGTGTATTACTGACAGCCATACTCCTGGTTCCTTTAGCATTTGTGCTTACCTCAGTGGGGTTATCAACTGCAAACCAGGTTTCAGCCACAGAAATTGGTATATTAACTACGGGTAATGAGTACCTGCCTGAATGGGCTTATGGTTTACTGATTGCTGCCTTGTTATCTGCAGTAATGTCATCAGCTGATACTACCCTGCTTACAGCATCAATGATCGGCAGTAATGTGATTAATAATGACCTTAATACCTGGCCTGGTTATGGTACCACGAAAATGCTCATTGTAATGCTAGGTGTTTTAAGCATGGTAATTGCTCTTTACGTAACATCCATTATCCAAATGCTGCTAATGGCACTGGCTTTTTTTTCAGGGGCATTTATTGTGCCCACAATAGCAGGGTTGTTTCAAATAAAAGTGCGCAAACCTTATGTTGTTATTGCCATGCTAATTGGTGGCATCATTGCTTTATCAGGAAAGCTAATAAATATTTACCTGGATGATATCTGGGGAAATGGCATTATTATCTGTTCCTACTTGATCAATCTGCTTATCCTGTTCATGGGTTTTCTTAAAAGAAACAAGTAAATACATAATGCTGAAAATTCCTTTCTAATACCAACTTGACCACAAAGTCGCCTCTGAAAATAAAATAATTGAATATCCGTAATCATACATAAACGTTGAAATGATAAAAATCAATAAATCACCTACAGCTGTAAATTTCTGACTATCAGTATTTAGCTTTATCTTT
>JANQHI010000044.1 GCA_028282705.1 Prolixibacteraceae bacterium
AAATTTTCAGCATCCTAAAATATACCAACCGTGGATGATTAAAATTTTTGCGAAAGCGAAGCGGTTACATAGGTGCGGAAATTTTTGTTTTCATTTTAACAAAAAACAAAAATTTTAAACATATGAAAAATATTACCAATGTTATAATACAAATATGACAAGATGAATAAATAAAACAGACCGGTTTGTCTACTTGTATTTATTTATATATATTTGTAAGCAAAACTTTTTTATGAACAGCAAAGAAAACATTCAAAATGTAGCGTTAAAGCTTTTTTTAACAAAAGGTTACAATGTTGGGATCAATGAGATTATAGAACAAGCCAATACTTCCAAAGGTGCATTCTACCATCATTTTAAAAGTAAGGAACAACTATTCCAGGAAACCATTGATGAATATTTCTTTGGTTTCCTGGATAACCTTAGTTTCCTTGACAAACCAAATTTAGATTTTGAAGAGAAAATTTTAAAGCTTGTCAAATTGGTATTTACGCCTGTGAAAAAGTTAAAGGATGTATTTAAAGAAGGTGAGCAATTCAATTATTTGGGGGTGCTCTCAGAATATCCGAAAAATGATATCCTGAGACAAAAAAGCCAGGAACATTTGAACCTGTTTATAAAAAAACTTAGGGAAATAATGGAACAATCCCAGCAAGCCGGCGAGATAAAGGGCAGTATCGACACAAAAATCCTGAGTTCTCATATCAGTATGCTGATAGATGGTTCAATTGTAGATACCCTAACCATTTTTAATGATATTTATAAGGCTGAAGAAGAGTGCATTAAAGCTATTGAGCAACTGATAAGATTGATTAAATAATTTTTTTACATAATTACAGACAGACTTGTCTGTTTAAAACAATAAACAATGACTGTAAATCAACAATTATTTTTAAAACTTTTGGTAAGCAATAAAGGAGTACGGAAAGTTATTGCATCGCAAATTGAGAAAAAGATTTTTCAGAACTTGCTGGGAAATAACGATAAACCATTGGATAATATCAAAATAAGAAAATTCCAATGGTCCCGAAATTTAATTCGGACAGTACTAAAAAACTATGATGAGGGGATTATCGCAAAGGAAAGTTTTTTAAAGTTAAGCAAAGTGATCATTGAAGGCGCCTTCCAGGCAAATAGAAAAAACTATGAAGAGGCGGTTTTAAATTACAACAATCGGTATGGGATTAAGCCTCCAAGTTTTTTGGTGATCTCACCAACAAAAGCCTGTAACCTGAATTGTTATGGTTGTTATGCAAACAGTAACCATAAAACTATGGAGTATTTATCTTTTGATTTACTTGAAAAAACAATAGATGATTTTTATTCCGAATGCCACGGGAGGTTTATCGTAATAAGTGGTGGCGAACCCCTTTGTTATAACGATAAAGGAAGGACACTCTTGGACATATTTGAGAAATACAATGATGTATTCTTTATGTTTTACACCAATGGCACACTGATTAACAGTGAGGTGGTAAAACGTTTATTGAAAGCAGGAAATGCCGTGCCGTGTATTTCAGTAGAAGGGTATGAAAATGAAACAGATAAAAGAAGAGGTAACGGTACTTTCAAAAAAATACAGGGTGCTTTTGATGTGCTAAAAGAATACGGGTTACCATTTTGTATTTCAGTTACAGCAACTGAAAAGAACAAAGAAATTTTACTCAGTGACGAATTTTACGAATACTACTTTGATGTCATAGGGGCATCTTACATGTGGCAGTTTCAGCTAATGCCAATTGGAAGGGGCAATGGCGTGTTTAATCTGATGCCGAGACCGGAAACAAGGGTTCAGTTATTCAGGGTTTGGGAAAGGTTATTGGAAAAAAAAGGATATTGCGTGGCTGATTTTTGGAACAGCGGGATGCTTACAAACGGGTGCATTGCTTATGGCAGGCAGGGAGGATATATTTATATTGATTGGGACGGCAAAATAACACCATGTGTCTTTGTTCCTTTCTATGTTGATACTATTTCCGAATTATATAAAAGGGGGCAAAAACTGGGTGATGCACTTAACCATAATTTCTTTAAAAAAGGAAGAAAATGGCAAGACAACTATGAATCAGGAAAGAGCAGTGAAGAGCATAATGGATTGATGCCTTGCTCAATCAGGGACCACTTTAAAGCATTTAAAGATGAAATAATTACAGTTGATGTACAGGGTATTGATGAAACAGCTGAATACATAAAATGCAATAGCGATTATACCAACCGGCTGTTAAGTTATGATTTAAGGTTGAATGAACTTACCCAGGAAATTTGGGAGCAGGAGTATATAAATAACAACGCTCACATTATTGATTGACAGATGCGGAGTATAGTGAATGACCACCGTCAGAGACGGTGGCTTCCATATCAGAGCCCTCTAAAAGAGTGATATGGTTAACGGCTAAAGCCTATCTACCCTTAACCACCGGGCTGAAGCCTCGGTGAAAAAAATACCTACCCCTCAGTTTTTACATCCTGCTTCAGCTGGGTGAGTTGGGCAAGTTCCGTTACCGGATGGCTTTAGCCTTTAATTAAACCACAGATACAACTAACAAAAAACGGCTAAGCCTAAATTGCATTACCTCCGTCTAAGGCGGTGGCTTATAACATTTCAGTTAAATGGGATTGAATAACCATATGCTTGTTAGAAAAGCACACATTTCATTTTTTCTCAGGAAAATCCTTTTTTTCAAATTTAGGTGAATATCCAATACCAAGCCCTTTCCACTGTTTAAGGATTGGGTTCAGGTTTTCCCTGAATATATTGTAATTTTTTCTGTCTAGGGCTGTCCAGCCAACCTCTGCATAAGCTGCAATCCTGGGGAATGTTTGCCTTTCCACATCTTTATTGGTAGGTGTCCACTCGCTCCACATTTGGCAACCAAGGCCATATACATTTTTATGGTATTGCTTATCAAGCCCCTCAGGAATTGGGTTAAAAGCATATGCTTTTTCAAGTGGGGTATAATCATAGCCATAATCAAGATAAGTGTTGGTATGGAGTGAATTAACAATACTGTATCCCCTTTGGGCTGCTTCTGTTGCCAAATTAACATCCCCTTTCCAAAAATGCACCACAACATTTTTTGCCAGCTCAGTTTCAGCATCTTTGTCCTGTTTCTTTTCTTCAAAGCCTTTATGGATATTCTTTCCCATAATTTCATTCCATCCCATCATCCTACGGCCATTTTGCTCTATAAACCTTGAAATTTTATTTGTGAAACTTATTTGCAAATCAGCAGGGGTGTTGATATTGCGTTCTTTCATGTATTCCTGCACATGTGGGGTTTCTTCCCAAACCTTGTAGCCTACCTCATCACCTCCAATATGGATTACCTTAGATGGGAACAACTCAAACATTTCCATAAGTACATCTTTAATGAATTGTTCCACTTTTGGTTTTGTCACATCATAATTATCATAATGCCTACCAAATTTCACAGGTACATCAATGTCTTCCCCTGCAGTTCCCAGCCAGGTGTATGCTGCAATTGCTGCACTTGAATGCCCTGGCATCTCAAATTCAGGGACAACAACAATGTTTCTTTCAGCAGCATATGCAACTATATCCTTTATTTGTCCCTGGGTATAAAACCCACCATGTGGGACCCCAGAAGTTTTTCCACTTCCCCAATTCCCTACTTCAGAATCACTCCTGTATGCACCTATTTCAGTAAGCAAAGGGTATTTTTTTATTTCCATCCTCCACCCAGCATCATCAGTTAAATGCCAGTGAAAAACATTCATTTTAAGCAAGGCCATCTGGTCCAGCATTTGTTTCACAAAGGCTTCACCATGGAAATACCTTGATTCATCCAGCATATAGGCCCTCCACTTGAAACGTGGCTTGTCTTCAATTTTAACCCCCAAAACACGCCAATTTTTATCTTTCCCTGCCATCAATTGCCTCAGGGTCTGTATCCCATAAAAAATACCAGCTTGGTATGGGGCTATTATTTTTATGGCTTCCTTTTTAGCTTCAAATAAATATCCTTCATTCCCCAGTTCCTTTTCCAGGCTTTTATCTATTTTCAAAATAATGCCTTTGGGACCTTTTGTTTTTATTGATAATCTTTGACCGCAAACACCTTCAAGGATTTCCTGCAAATATGCTGCATTATCCTGGCTTAACCTATCAGCAATAATTAACGTTCCTGGATTGATAATAAATTCGCCTTTACCCTGTTGCACCTTTAGTGGCTGGGGAATAACATTCACATGCTGTGCTAAAACAGCTGTTGTTGACAAAAGCACCAATAAAAATATTGCCGTAATTCTTTTCATATCATTTTATGTTATATAATTATTCTTTCCCTAAAAATATAAAAATAACCTCCTTCCTAATCTTATAAATTTAAAAACTACACCATTGTGATCCTTTAAATAGACACCTCTTAATTAGTTACTGCATGGTATTAAAAACAAACAAATCTTTATCTTTTATCCTGGCATTAACTGCCTTGGATATAACTAATTCCATTAAACTTTATTTAATATTCACAAGTTTAGCTAAACTTTAAGCACAGCATAATATGATATTTAAAGGAATTCTTTCATAAGTTTGAATTATTTAAATAGGATAATTTATATTGAAAAATCACCCCTGCACTGATAAAGCCTATATTAATCAAGGATGGACTGGTAATCTTTTTCCAGGAAATATAGTTTTTCAAATGTGTAGGTACTCAAAGGATATTCTTCCATAACTTTTATATACATATCATGAGCTTTTGGATAATTTTTATTTGCCTGATACAAATCTCCCAACCAAATTTTCATTTCAATAGATTTAGGAAAAAGTTGCAATGCATTTTCAAGGATATTTATTGCCCCTCCTATTTCACCTTCTCCATATCCTTCAATAAGTTTTAATATATCTCCCTCTACCAAATAATATTTTGAGGTATCAGAAACAGCCCTAAAAACATCTTCTGCATTGTTTGTTTTCAAATATTCTCTGATGTAAGCTACCCCTGGCTTTTTATTTGATGAAGCAACTAATACTTTTTTGATAGCTCTATGAAAATTCTTTAAGCCACTTTTGGGTAAAATCCCAGCATGGGAGGTAAGTATATATTCTGCTCTATTTTCATGCAAAATGGTATCTAGGATATTATTTAGCCTGTTATTATCTGAACCTGACCAGATGTTGGGGTATGTTGGGTAATCAGCAATAATATCTCCAATAACCACAGTTTTTAGTTCAGGGATTGAAACAATCACATCATTATCTGAATGAAAACCTTTTCCTATATAAAACAAGTTTAAAGTAAGGCCCGGTAAAGTTATTTTCAGGTAATCCCTAAAAGTCACTTCAGGTAAAGTTAATTTGTACCCACTCTTGTAATCAGAAATCATATATTGTGACATTTCCCTTAAATCTTTATAACGTTTATACAGCTTACTTGTATCAGGTAAAGATGCTGCAGCCTCTTGCCTCCTTTTTATCCTTTCATGCCTTCTATTGATAAAATCCTCAATGTTGCTAAATGACTTTGCCATATCTCCAGGGCAATCTTCATGGGCAACAATTACAGCATCATTAAATACCTGGTTTCCATTTGTGTGGTCAAAATGGCTGTGTGTATTGATCAAATACAGGAATGTATTGCAATTGAAATAAGCTGCAATTTCCTCCCTGAACCTACTTGTAATTGTAGGAGAGATACCAGCATCAATAAGCACTATCCCACTATCAGATCTTATAGCAATCATTTGGTCTGGATATACTTCACCAAATTGCAGGACAAGGATTTTATCAGAAATTTCAATGGTTTTTACCTGTATCTCATCCTGATCAGGTTGCCCAAAAACCAAACAAACAAATAGTACAAATAACTGGGGAAGGATTATTAGTTTCATTTTGGCTTTTAATATGGTTATTACAACTATTAGTAGTAAATTAAATGCTTTTGCTACAACTAATGATAAAATAATTATTATGAACCAATTAGTATTTGCCATTGTATTAGCTTTATATTGCCAGTTTACCAGTGAAGGCAAACAGGAAAAAAGGGCACCTTCTCTTATACCCCCAAAGCATAAAGCTGAGGTATTTATGGATAATATAATCTCTAAAAAAGGATCTGCACAAATGTGTGCAGCTTTATTAGACAATGGGCAAAAATTCTTTTTTAATGAATTGAAGGAAGGTAATTGGGCTATCCATTATTCTGAATGGATAGGTGGAAATTGGAGTACTCCCCAGCCTATTAATTTTACTTCACCAAACCAAACTGATAGGGATTTTACCTTTTCCCCAAACCAAAACTACATTTATTTTGGCACTGACAGGAATGGGCAAAACAAACAAGGGCTTGATATTTATGTAAGCAAAAGGGTTTCAGAATACGAATGGTCACCCCCAGAAAGCATCTGCCCTGAAATAAATACACCCGCAAATGAAAACTACCCTTGTTGCGTGGAAAATGGTTCCATCTATTTTTTCTCAAACAGGAAAGAAGGCTTAGGAGGAAGTGATATATATGTATCTGAATTAAAAAATGGAACATACCAAACACCAGTGTTGCTCCCAAAATCTATTAACAGTGTAAAAAATGACTGGGATGCCTTTGTTTCCCCTGATGAGTCATACATAATCTTTAGTTCACAAAACAGGAAAGACACACATGGTGGGCAAGACCTATATATTTCATTTAAAAGTGAAAATGGGAACTGGCAAAAATCTGTTAATATGGGAAGTGAAATAAATTCATTTTCTTCAGAAATTTGCCCTGTGGTTTCAGCAGATGGGAAGATATTCTTTTTTACCAGCAGGAAACGTGGCAAAGCTGATATTTACTGGATTGATGCAGGGTTTATTAAAAAACTGGCAGGTGAAATTTTTTGATACCTGGCATTTTTCTATATTACCAGGCAACAATAAAACTTGAAAAATGCAATCAAAACCTTCCTATAAAACCTGTAATTTATCAGGTTCATTATTTTTTTAATATCCAAAAGCTAAATTAGTGGGATATTATTATTTTTGGAGTTTGAAAAAAATATTAAAAACCCAAATGGCTTTTAAATAAAAAAATCATATGAAGATAGCAGTTATAGGAACAGGATATGTTGGGCTGGTTTCGGGCACATGCATTGCTGAAACTGGTGTTAATGTGGTATGTGTAGATGTTGATGAAAAGAAAATTGACATGCTCAATAATGGGCAAATTCCAATTTATGAACCAGGGCTTGAAGATATTTATAAAAGGAATGTGGCTAAAAGAAGGTTGTCTTTTACTTCAGACCTAAAAGAAAGCCTGGTTGATTCTGAAGTTATCTTTATTGCAGTGGGCACACCTCCTGATGAAGATGGCAGTGCTGACCTTAAATATGTATTGGGGGTAGCAGCTGAAATAGGTAAAAACATTGACCATTATATGGTTGTGGTTACAAAAAGTACTGTCCCTGTTGGTACTTCTGCAAAGGTAAAAAACACCATCCAGGCTGAACTGGAAAAAAGAGGGGCTGATATCCCTTTTGATGTGGCTTCAAACCCTGAATTCCTGAAAGAAGGAAGTGCAGTGCAGGATTTCCTTAAACCTGACAGGATTGTGGTTGGGACTGAATCTGTAAAAGCACAAAAGGTGCTGGCCAGGTTATACAAGCCTTTTGTACTGAATGGGCATCCTATCCTTTTTATGGACATTGCTTCTTCTGAAATGACAAAATATGCTGCCAACTCAATGCTAGCAACAAAGATCAGCTTTATGAATGCCATTGCAAACCTTTGTGAAATGGTGGGGGCTGATGTTGGTGCTGTGCGTAAAGGTATTGGTTCAGACCCAAGGATTGGGAACAAATTTATCTACCCGGGAACTGGCTATGGTGGCTCATGCTTCCCAAAAGATGTGCAGGCACTTATTCGTACAGCTGATGAACTGGGATATTCTATGGACATACTGAAAGCAGTTGAATCAGTAAATTACAAGCAAAAAACTGTCTTAGTAGCAAAAATCAAGAAGCATTTTAATGGCGACCTGAAAGGAAAAAAGTTTGCTATATGGGGGTTGGCTTTTAAACCTAAAACTGATGATATGCGCGAAGCACCATCATTGGTTATCATTGACCTGCTGCTAGAAGCTGGGGCAACTATTGTTGCTTATGACCCTGTGGCCATGAAAGAGGCCAAAAGGATATTGGGTGATAAAATTATTTTTGCCAAAGATGAATATGAAGCCTGCATAGAGGCTGATGGGTTGATAGTAGTTACTGAATGGCCAGAATTCAGGATACCTAATTTTAAAGTACTTGAAAAACTACTAAAAGAAAAAGTGGTTTTTGATGGTAGGAACATCTATGATATGCAGGAACTTAATGACCTGGGGTTTAGTTACTATAGCATAGGCAGGAAAGATATTATGCAATAATATTGCAAAAAGAGGATGCCACCCTTCATGGATGGCATCCTAAAACTCAATCCTATAAAACTGCTAATCAGGCATTACCTATTGCATCCTCCAGTATATTTAATGCTTTACCTAATTCTTCCCTAGAAATGGTTAATGGTGGAGAAAGCTGCAACACATTACCTTGTGAAACTTTGAAACTTAATCCATTTGTAAGGCACTCATACATAATTCTTTCCGCCTGTACACTGGCTTTTTCTTTTGTTTCATAGTTGGTAACCAATTCAATAGCCCACAGGAAACCAACCCCGCGCAAATCACCAATAATGGGGTATTTAGCCTTCATATCCTCCAACCTTTGCCTGATGTATCCAGCATCATAAGTTACTTTTTCAAACAATCCCTGGCTTTCAATAAACTCTAGTGCTGCCAGTGAAGCTGTGCACCCTACAGGGTTTTTCTCATGGGTATAATGCCCCAATGAAACTTCAGGAGCTACATTGTAATTACTCCTGGCGATCATGGCTGCCATAGGGAAAACACCTCCTCCAAGGCTTTTCCCCAAACACAGGATATCAGGTTCAATCCCATAATGTTCAAAAGCAAACAGTTTCCCTGTGCGCCCCATCCCAATTGGTATTTCATCCAGGATGAGTACCACTTCATAATTGTCACAAATTTCGCGTACCCTCTTCCAATATTTTTTTGTGGGGATGTTTACATCAGTATTCCTTATGGTTTCTGAAATAAAAGCACCAACATTCCCCTCTTTCTCAATAACATATTCCAGGTAGTCAGCATATTTCAACTGGCCATCCTCTCCTTCAAAAAACCCACGATATGACATGGGTGGGGGAATCCTCATTACACCAGGCATCATTGGTCCCATCCCCTGGCGGAAAACTGCTTCACCCCCAGCAGAAATAGAATCAAGTGAAGCACCATGGAATGAATCCCATAAGGAAACCACTTTATGGCTTCCTGTTACAGCCCTGGCCAGCTTTAAAGCCATACCCACTGCTGATGTACCTCCTGGGGCAAATAACACCCTGTAATCCTGGTTGGGCATCAAGCTTACCAGCTTTTTTGCCAGATTGATGGCAGGCTCATTGGTAAACCTCCTGGTTGAGAAAGGAAGGATATCCAGTTGTGCCTTTATTTTCTCAATCACAGTTTGGTTCCTGAACCCTACCTGGTGTACACTGTTGCCATGAAAGTCAAAAATCTCATGCCCCCTGGTTGTATACAAAGTAGCCCCTTCACATTCATCCAATACATCAAGGCATGGGGTTGACATGTATTGGTGGAAAAAGTACCTGGCATCTTCTTCAAGCAGTTGTTTTGTTTTGGTATCTGTGATACTTTCCTGCCACTTTTCCCTTTCAGTTGACTGGTTAATATCACCCTCTGTTAATAAATGAGCATCTTTCATTTGGTTTGTTTATTTAGGTTCAATATTTAGCTTCAGGCTTTCACGTGCCCCAACATACAGGTTTTTAATGGTAACCCCATTCAGCCCTTCTTCATCAAAGGGCATTAAAACAGATGCTTCTGAAGGGATTACAAATGTTTCCCCATTTGCACTTTCCACCTCAAATGGGATGGTTGAACTATTAGAAACATTGTATATTGCTTTATCCCTCCTATTTTTTTGGCTTGTTTTTTCAACCTTAACAGAAGCATTAAAAATTGCTTTAAGCAATTCTTTTTTACCTGCCAGCTTATCATCAAAAAAAGCAACTGTGCGTTTTTCAAACATGGCTTTTTTAATGGCTTCCCGGCTTCTTTCAATGGCAAAAACCAATGTCATGGGCCTGTGCCCGTTTTCCACATCATAATAGTGGGCATTTACATCATGGATATCTGAATTACCAATCACTGCCAGCTCCTTTTCAATACACCAGTCCAATACTATTGGATACCATTCCTTTTCATTAAAAACCTCAATTCCATGGATCATTCCTTGCTCATATAATTGCTGGTGCATAGGCATCCACAGGCATGTGTCAGGCTGTTGTGCTTTCCAGCCCGGGTGATTCCACATGATAAATGCCCCCTGGCTTTTAGCAGCTTTTATGGCATCAAGTGGGTCAGGGGTATCCAAGTGGTTCACATCTTCTAAGAAGATTGCATTGAGATGCCCAGGGGGCATTGAACGTGTGATCTCTCCTGCCCTGATCAGGATAATCCCTTTTTCTTTTGCTGCTGGCAATGCAATCTCATAAGAAGCATTGTGGTCCCCCCCAACATATTTTTTAGATGGCTGGTTTTCAATATGGTCAGTTATGGCAATGGCATCCAGCCCTTCTTCCCAGGCTTCAATAACCCTATATGTTGGCCATACAATTCCATCAGAGAAAATGGTATGCATATGAAAATCACATTTTAATGTTTTATAGCCCTGTATATCAGGAATCTTTATTTCTTTCCTTACAGAAGGTTTATGCATGTGCCCCAATTGTACATTGCTTATGCTTTGTGAAAATCCCTGTATTCCTATGAATAGGAATAGTACAAAAATTAATCTTATCCTTATTTTCATCTTATTTGATTTATAGTGTATTTATATGCTTTCTTGTTTATTTTAAAGTTCAATGCCCTAAAATTTGGCTACAACTTAATAAAACCTACCTTGATTGATAGCTATACATTTTTACAATTCCCCTGTTTTTATCCTTATCATTCAGGACAAAAACTTCATACAAATTGCCACCAGGGTATACCCTGATTACAATATGCCCAGATGTTGTTTTGTATGACCTCCCCACCCTATCCCCAATCACAAGCTTGTTAGGCTCTAATATTGAAGTTGAGAACAGGTCACGCTCACCAGGATACAATTCCCTGGAAATTAACCTTCTAAGCACATCTTCACCCGGATGGTCAGAAGACCAGCTTTGTTGCACCCACACCCTTGGCCTGATTGTGCTGATATAATAAGGGTTTTGTGAGTCACGATTACCGTGGTGGTTTAGGGTGGCCACATCAACAGGGCCAATTACTGATGCCACTTTTGATTCCATACTATTTACAGCTACTTGGCCATACTTATCAATCCCACTGATATCAGCACCTGTATAGTAATCAAATACCCCATAAGAAACCCTGATGCCTATACTCAGGTTATTTTCGCCAGGATAAGTACCTTTTTTAAAACTTTCGGAAACACCATGCCCCCAACCACTGGCAACTTTGCCATTGGCAAAAAGGTTATGTACTTTAAAATCCTGGTATCTGTTTTTTGCTTTTAACAGCCCTAACTGGTTTGTTGACCCTACTTTGAACTCTTCATATTCCAGCTGGTTTTCAACCTTTTGGTATTCAATAAATTTCCAGTATTCTTCCAATGTTTGTATCATTGAATAGGGGTCATTAATTAACCCAAACTCCTGTTGTATTTCTTTGTCTTTTAGGTTTATGGGATAAGCATATCCCCTGTCAACCAATTTTCTGATTGGGATGATTGAGCCCAATTCTGTAATACCAGTGAGTTTATATCCCCCTTTTTTATGTTCTTTCCTGGATGGGTCAACCTCCCCAAAATGGTCATCATGGTAGTGGGTTATAAGTGCTATATCAATAGTAGCCCCCCTTTTTTCAGGATGGAACTGAAAAATGTAATCAGCCACCCATTGGGCTGGTGTTTTTGAATTATTGGGCAATGCTGGTGTATTCCTTGGAGAAAGTGTCCTTGGATGTTTTTCTGACATGTCCCCCATATCAACCAACATGGTGGTTCCATCAGGGAATACCATAAAGGAGGCATCACCCCTCCCAGTGTTGATGTGGTGTATGTCAAGGTAGCCTTCTTCCCATGCAGGAAATTGCTGCCTTTTTAAATGGTTTCTTAAATATCCTTGTACTTTTTGGGGTTCATCAGTATTGATATAACCTACCCCAATTGAATACAGCAATTTATACATCTTATAGGTATCTGGGGTATTCCAAAACCTGACAGGCAGGTTATTGGCATGGCACTGGGCAACAAATGCAGCTAGTTTTATGGAATCCTGTCCAGGGATAAAGCCATTTCCATCCCAGCCTGAAAAATCTTTAAAGTTCCTGCTAACCAAAGCCACACGTTCATTGGCATCTCTAGGGCTTCTGCCATCAAACCAAATGTAACCCTTATAATTTGGGTAATCTTGCACCTTTGGCCTGTTACCTGAAATAACCAACTGGATGCCTTGTTGTGAGCTATTAAACACATCAGGGTATTTGGCTATACATTCCTGGATAGCATATAATGTGGGGGCTGCTTTACTTTTTATATCCACCATAAAGTGGAATGATGGCATTTCTTTAGGTTTTTGGAGGTAATCAATTAAAGGAAGGATATAGAGGTCTTCAAATAAATTTCCCTTGCTTATTTCAGCTTTGGTGTGTGCTACATACAAATCTCCTTCATGCAGGAATACATCAACCTCAATGGATTTTGCCCCTGCCCTTATGGCATCTAAAAGTGGAGCCTCCCTGTAATAATCATTATGAGAGTGGATAAAAGGGATACTTCCTTTGGCAAACCTATCCTGTGCAAGTCCTGTAGAGGAAATAATTCCTGTGATTAATACAACTAAATATTTCTTTCCCATTTATTTATTCTGTTAGGCTAAGGTATTCAGGAGAAAGCACTTGTTTTGTAATGCCTGGTCCTTCAACCAAAGTTGAAAGGAAAAAGCCACCTCCCCCATTAAAAAAATGCACTTCTACTTTATGGATGCCTTCCTCCAGCAGAATATTTCCAGCCCTTTCCTGAATTCCATGGCCACCATCATTATCAACAACCATTTGCCCATCTACATAAAGTTTACTGCCATCATCAGAACGTGTATAAAAGCTATATTCCCCTTCTTCTTTAACAATGAGGTTAGAGGTAAAAACAACCCCTGTGTGCCCATTGATTTTTTCTTTCAATTCCTCTGATGAAAATTCATGAACCATCCCACTTTCAATCAATTTTTCATTTTTAAAATCAGGAAGTTTATCCCATCCTTGTCCTTTATACATTTTATATCCTACTTTTTTTTCAGTGCTGGCAATCCTAAAAAAAGCTTCAGCCATTGGGCTTTTCCCCCCATTTTCTGAAATAAACACGGCCTTCATCCAGCAGGAAGTGCTTAATTCAAAAGGGCTTGAATACTTTTGAGACTGTGCAGTTGGCTCGCTCCCATCCAAGGTATAAAAAATACTACCTTCAATTGAATGTGCATTGATCTGCACTTTTGGTTTTTCATCAATAAAAAGCCCACCTGAAACCCCATTTTCTGATTTGGGCAATATTTCAGGAACATACATGGAAGGTGCTAAAAATGCCCCCATGATATTTTGGGGCTCTTTGTTGCCTTTGAATATGCTCTCAAGGCTTTTCCCCAGCCACACTTCAGGGACATCAAGCCCAAGTGCATACAAGCTTAGTGGAGCTAAATCAAAATGTGTTACAGAGGCAGATACTTCATAAGTTTTTTTTACTTCCTTCCCATAAAAAAAGTAAGGTACAGTATTGCCTTCCACTGTTTCATGCCCATGGCCAAACCCTTTGCCCCCATGGTCAGCATTTACAATAAGCAGGCTGGTTTCAAAAATACCTGCTTCTTTCAATGCAGTTATAATTTCTCCAGCCAAAGAATCTGCCTTTTCAACTGATTGGAGGTACCTTGGGGTCATGTGCCCTGCAGTGTGCCCCCAGTGGTCAACATGATCCAACTGTATAAACAAGAAATTAGGCTTTTCTTCTTTAATTACTTTTACTGCATCAGTGGCAGTTGTTCTTTCATCTTTACTGTCTATATCAATATCAACAAATGAAGGATCATATAAATTTTTGAAGCCACTCCAATGGTAAACAGCAGCAGTTTTAAAAGTTGGCTCCTGTTTTTTTATGGCATAAAAAACATCAGGGAACCATCCATTTTCATTTGCGAGCATAGGAGGCAAACTGTATTTGTCATGGCGCCATTCATTTGAAGAAACACCAGTCATTGAAGCTGTGGCACTGGTGAGCATTGCATTCCAGTTTGGGGAACTTGAAGTAGGGAAAACATTCCTTGCCTGGTATGAATATGCACCATTTCCTTTTATTTCATCAAAAGTTGGTGTCTGTGCCTCAATAGTCCCTTGTACAGACATGCCATCAACACCAATTATTACTACATGCTTAATACCAGGGTTGGTTTTCCTCTCACCTGCAATTAAAAACAATCCCCATACAATAACTGCCAATAATGCTAGAACTATAATCCTCTTATCCATTTTTTGTAATTTAAAATTTAAACATACATTTTTCATACATATTCTTTAAAATTTCTTTTAAGTTAAAAAGAGCATAAATATCAAAATAAAAACCATCCCTAGTTTTTCCAGGGATGGTTAACTCTACAAAAGGCTTATTTACCTTCCCACCATACTGGTGTCCAGAATGAATAATTTGCAATACTTCCAGCCTGGTTATTTACAGCTGTGCTGTAATTTTCAGGATTCAGTGATTGTTCATCATCAGGATATAAAAACCTGCTTGGATAAATATCTCTTTGGGCATCTGGCCCGGGAGCAATAATGCTTGGAAACCCAGTGCGTTTATACTCAATAAACCCCTGATAGTCTGTATAAAATAAAGCTATCCACTTTTGGGTTATGATTGTTTCAAGTTTGCCATCATAGGCAATTGGGACATTGAAACCAGCACTCTGAGAAGTCCTTGTGAAGAAATCAGCAGGGATATCAACACCCCAATATTCAAAGTTAAGCTTGATACCATTTTCATAATATGTTTTAGCATTTGCTACACCAGCAACCTCAGTATACCTTTGAGCAGCTTCAGCAATAATAAATTGCACTTCAGAAGCTGTCATTAATAAGCCCTGGGCTGCATTAGCACTGTAATAGAACCTTTGTGGGTTTATGTTAGAAAGGTTTGAAGGACCACCTTTGTATTCATAAGCTGCTCCATCTACCATCCCATTAATCATCCCTGAATAATCTGGGTTGCCTGCTGCCACAGAGGTTTCTGTTGGTGCAAATAACGCAATTTGGCGTGGGTCATTGGTGGCTTCCAATACTTGCTCAATAGTTTCACTCATCCTGTACTCATCAAATGAACCAATCCTGAACCCTGAAGCTTCAGACCTTGGATGTACATTAGGGAATGAGGTAGTGTAAGTCAATGCAGCATTATCAGCATTACTAACCATTATAGGGTTAGTTGAAGGGTTTTCAATAACACTTTTTATTTCTGATACCAGGTTAATTGAACCTCCATCAACATTTGCCAAACGCATTAATACCCTTAAACGCAATGAGTTGGCAAACTTCCTCCATTTAGCAAGGTCTCCATTGAATATGATGTCACCTTTTATGGTTGTTGTGTTGGATGCCAACAATGAGTTTGCTTCTTTTAGGTCAGCTAAAAGGGCTACATACACATCTTGCTGCTTATCATATACAGGTGTATTGATCTCATCAGTTTTGGCCTTTAATGCCTCGCTGAATGGGATATCTCCCCACATGTCAGTCAGTATCTGGAACATCCAGGAATGTAAAATAAGCCCAACTGCTTTATAACTATCATTTTGCGTAGTTTCAGCAATTGTTACCAGGTTTTGTATTTCGCGAGCTGAAGAATAAATGGTATTCCATGTACCAGTGTTGGTTCCCCATTCAAATTGGTCAAATGCAGTAAAAACAATTTTTGCAGAATATTGGGCCATCACATTCCCTTCACCCCAACCATCATTTACCATCCTGTTAACCATATCTTTACAGATACCTGTTAAAAGTAATTCAGGGTTGTTGTTGATCTCAGTTGGAGCATTTGGGTTCTCGTTCATATCACCAAAATCGTCACATGAGCTAATAGCCAAAACAACTATTAAAGCAACTAATTTATATATCTTTTTCATGGTCAATTGTATTTATTTTTTTGTATTAAAAGGTTACATTCAGGTTTACACCAATACTCCTCAGTGAAGGAAGGTTATAATCTTCAACACCAGGGATCAGGTATTTTCCACTCATGCCAAATGTTTCAGGATCGCCATGAGGGAATTCAGTCCATAAGAACAGGTTACGCCCAATTAATGAAACTTTGGCTGATTCAACAGGTGTATTTTTCAGGAAGCTGGCAGGCAAAGTGTAGCCAATTTTTACTTCACGCAATTTTAAATAAGTTGCATCATACATCCCTTCTTCTTCATTTTTCCTTTTATACCTTTTATTGTGGTATGATGAAGCTTGTACCATCACATTATTTTCAACCAGGTTATCATTTGCATCGCGCATCCAACCATCAGCAATCAGCCCATCATAGTAGGTTACTGAAGCACCAGTAGATGTTGTTGCCTGGCGAGGCAGGCCACTGTCCTTAATACCTGGGTGTGCCCCACCATTCTTTTGGTCACGACCCCAAAGGGTTTCTTCAATGTTACCTGCTGTGGCAGCAATCAACCTTGTTGATGAGAACAATGAACCACCCTGGCTCCAATCAAGGAGTGCACTAACAGAAAAGTTCTTGAATTTAATTTCATTGATGAACCCAAGTTTGAAATCAGGGTTGTAATTACCCAGGTACCTCAACTGGCCATCTTGTACAGGTAACCCATCAGTTAAGATCAACCTGCCATCAGTGTGTTTCACATGGCCTGTACCATACATAGCCCCCATTTCTTCACCTTCACGTGCCATAATGGTAATCCTGTTGCCAGCAATGGTGTAAGAATCAATCCCTTTTGTTAATTTTTCAACAACAGTTTTATTTGTTGAGAAGTTAAGGCTTGTGATCCAGCTAAAGCTTTTTTGCTTTATCACATCATATGCAAGCAATGCTTCAACACCTTTACTTGAAATTTCACCAGCATTGATCCACTTACTTGGGTATCCTGTTGAATTTGGAAGGTCAGTAGCAATGATCTGGTTTTTATTCAGGTTATAATAGTAGGTGAAGTCGAGCCTTACCCTGTTTTTCATTAAATACATATCAACCCCAATTTCGTAAGATGTTGCCAACTCAGGTTTCAGGTTGGCATTTGAAATTGAAGATGACTCATGGGCAATCAGGTTATCACCCCAAGGAGTGTCAAATGAATATACATCATTTAAATTGTAGGCTTCAGTGTCATTACCCACCTGGGCAAAGCCTCCCCTGATTTTTGTAAAAGAGATGAACTCAGGAAGTTCAACCATATCAGATAAAATACCACTTACAGTAACTGATGGGTAGAAATAAGAGTTGTTGTCTTTTGGCAATGTGCTTGACCAGTCATTTCGTGCAGTAATGTCAACAAAAATTTTCTCATTGAATGATAAAGAAACTGAACCATATAAACTCCTAATTTCCTTTTCATACCTTCTCATGTCTGATGCTAAAGGCACATCAGTGTTTGAGAAGTTGTATACACCAGGAATTACCAATTGGTTAGCACTTAGTGCGTTGTAGTGGTCTTTCTGGTTCATTATGTTTCCTCCCAGGTAAGCATTAAGCTGAACATTTGTAAATGCTTTGTTATATGAAAGCAGGAAATCAGAGTTTACTTCACGGAATATGATGTTGTCTTCACGATATTGCCCTTTTGGGAAACGCTGGGTACTGAAAGCCCTTTTCCATGTCCTCAGTTCATTGAAATAATCAACACCTGAACGCAACATTAAAGCAAGCTCATTGGTAATCTGGTAGTTGATAATAAAGTTCCCCATCAGCCTGTTTTTATCCAACCCATTGGTATTTTCATACACATTGAAATATGGGTTATCATGGTAGTTGTAGTTATAGTTGTACTGTTGGAAGCCTTCATTACCTTTTTGCCAGTAATCTTTAAGGCCTTTCACATTGATTTGCTGCCCCCACCATGTCCATAAGTACATCAAACTTTCTGTACCATAACCATTTACCGGGCGGTTATCACTGTATGAGTTGATATAGCTAACAGAAGCTTTCACATTCAACCTATCAGTAAGTTTATATGAGCCATTGAATGTAAAGGTGTTCCTGTCAATGCCCATGTTAGGTGCAATGTAATCATTATGGAAATTGGTTAAAGATAACCTGAAGTTACCTTTTTCATTTGAGCCATAAAAAGCCAGGCTGTTTGTAGTGGTAAAACCTGTTTCAAAAAACTGGTCAATAACACTGCCATAGCTAACCCATGGAGTAGGTGTAATGTCACCACGCCTTGCAAGATCTAACCCTTGTTTTCCCAAGATACGCCCTGTACCATGTACATCACCGCCCCTTAGGCCTGTTGAGGTAGGAGAATCATGTTGAGCAATCAGCCTTCCATCCAATTTAGGGCCCCAGCTTTCGTCAACACCATCAAATAGCCCACTTCCATAACCATCAACAAACCCAAACTCAAAGTTTTTCCCTTGCCCATACTGGGTTTGATATTTTGGAGCTGCCAGGATGGTTTCAAAAGTAGTTGTAGTGTTAAATGAAACACCAATACCTTTTTTGGTTTTTCCTGATTTGGTAGTGATCAGGATCACGCCATTACCTGCACGCGATCCATACAAAGCTGCTGCTGCTGCACCTTTCAAAACTGTAACTGATTCTATGTCTTCAGGGTTGATCTCTGCAGCACCATTCCCAAAGTCAATCTTCATATTATCAGCAATACCTGAATTACTCCTGTTGTCAGTATTATTCCTGATAGGGATACCATCAACCACAAAAAGAGGTTGGTTTGTCCCTGACAATGAGGATTCCCCACGAATTACAATCCTTGAAGAACCTCCAGGCCCGTTGGCACTTTGTGTAATGTTTACACCTGCCACTTTTCCTGCCAACGAGTTTACAATGTTTGCATCACGTGCCTCAGTTAATTCTGAACCATCCTGTTGTTGTACAGAATAACCTAACACTTTGTTCTCCCTTTTCAATCCAAGGGCTGTAACAACTACCTCATCAATTTTTTCAGCTTTAACTTTTAAAACTACATCAATAAGGTTTTTCCCATCCACAGGAATCTCCTGAGATTCATAACCAATAAAAGAAAATACAAGCGTTTGGCTTGCTTCTGATTTGATAGTATATTCCCCTTCAATGTTAGTTATAACACCAACCACAGTGCCTTTTACACTAACATTGACCCCTGGAATACCTATTCCATCATCACCAGTAACTTTACCGGAAATGGTTAGCTCCTGTGCATTTATTTGAAAACACACAAACAAAGCTGTTAAAACAAGGAAAAATTTTCTCATAATAGCTAAATGTTTAATAATTAATGGTTTGTTTTTTGCACATAGTTATCCCATTTAAGCAAAACTATTTTTGCCTATCTAACTGAATATCAGAACTTTATTACATAGAGATCAATTTTACAGAATTAAAGACTGGAATTATCTTTTCAGCCTTTTTCCCTACTTCTTTAAGTTCTTTTTCAAAATCAACAGTGTTTTGCGAAAATGCAGCAATTGAAATGCTCAAATAATGGCTATACTTTTCACCTGCCTGCATTTCACTTAAAATGCCTTCCCTGACCTGTTTTTTATAATACTTATTAATCCTATGGATAGCATTATAGATCAGAGGTTTTTGTATAACAGTCTTTACCCCAGGGTTTCCAGGCCCCACAGGCGTACGATAAGTATACATGCTTTCCATTAAC
This sequence comes from Prolixibacteraceae bacterium, assembly GCA_028282705.1. Taxonomy (GTDB): domain Bacteria; phylum Bacteroidota; class Bacteroidia; order Bacteroidales; family Prolixibacteraceae; genus JABMQB01. The sequence goes on from JANQHI010000044.1 coordinate 19,940, forward strand.
CAGGATTTTTTTGCAATTTCCTTTCCCAGGAAATGGTTGCCTGCAACATTATCAGGAATTGACTTCCATTCTCCATCATCAGTATAAACAGTAAATTCATGCCTGTATATATTGCCTTCATTACTACTCTTATTTTCTTCCAGAGAAATACCTTTTGGGTTGTTTGCATAAGAGTCATCTTGCCCAAAAATTGATGCCCCAAAAATAAATATTATTAAAAATGTTAAAATTGTTTTCATTTAACTCATTGTTTTACTTCCAGTTATACTCGATTAATTGTGTCCTGAATGAGCCATCATCATATAGGTCAATCATTGCATATGCAGGCGGAAATTCCTGGTAGTTTCCTTTCCACCAAGCTCCACAGGCAGCTCCATTGCAGGCATATGTAATCCCAAGGTATTCTGTTTTATCAGCAAGGTGTATATGCCCACTGATTGCCAGTTTTACATTTGGGTATTGTTTTAACAAGTCTTTTATTTTACGTGCGTCAATATGCATCCAGGCACCTGGAACGTCCCAGTCCCCACTCTTTTCATTTTCCCCATCAAAAAACACAGAAGCTGAAAGGATAGGGATATGCGAAACAATACAAACATGCAATTTGGGTGATGTATTTTTAAGTGTTTTTTCCAACCACAAAAACTGTTCATCATCAAGCCTGGCAGTGTAAGCATCTTCAATACCTGCAAAAGCTGAACTATCAAGGAAAACAAAACGCCAACCATTGTTGTCTAAGGTATAATACCTGCTTTTCAGGCCTAACTGGTTTAAAGCCCAGTTCTTGCCATACAATGGGTCTTCTTTAACCGTTTGCCCATCAAGCCCCCAACCCCAAATATCATGGTTGCCAATACAATTGTATAACTTGTACTGAAGTTTTGATTTGAAATATTCCTCCCAAGCTTGCCACTGTAATTTGGTTTCTTCTTTAGTTGCCCTAAGGGCATCCATTATGTTATCACCTGTATTAATTACAAAATCAGGTTTATCATCAAGGGAATGGATTTCTTGCAACAAGTTTTCAATACCTTTTTGGGGTACCTTACCAGGAAAAATATGCATATCAGTTATGTGTGCAATGCGCAAAGGCCTACCTGGCTTTTTATGGTTACTTCCATATGAAGGCAATGCAGAAGAAGCCAACCCTGTTATTGCAATATATTTCAGAAAATCACGCCTTTCCATGTTGTTGCTTTTTTGTATTGTCCGCGTACCAAATTTATAGTTTTAATTTGTCCTTAAATTTTATAATCAGTTAAACAACTGTTAAAATAAGCTTGCTAATTTTATTTTTTTATTAGCTAATCAGGATTTTAATCCCAGCTACCTTGTTTACCTTATCTTTTCCAATACATTGAATCCTCAATTGCCTTTAACAAAGCTTCAACATCATCTTTGTAAACTTCCCCAATATTGCCAATCCTGAAACACTGCATATCAGTTACTTTACCAGGGTAAATTACAAACCCCCTGCTTTTTAGCTCATTATAGAACCTCGTAAAATCATACTCATCTTCTTCAGGAGAAATAAATGTTGTAATGATGGGTGACTGCAATTCCCTGGGTAAAAATGCAGCTAATCCAAGGCTATCCATCCCTTCTACCAAAAGCTTTTGATTTTCATAATACCTTAGATACCTGGTATCAACACCTCCTTCTTCTTCCAGCTCATCCAGTGCCTGGCGAAATGCGCGAACTGTATGGGTGGGAGAAGTAAACCTCCATTTCCCATTGTTTTTTTCCATGGTCTCCCACTGACCATACAAATCTAATGACAGTGAACGTGCAATGCCTTTGGTTTTCTCCAACTTAGCCCTTTTGGCAATAGTAAACCCAAACCCAGGTACTCCTTGCAAGCATTTATTTGCACTGCTCACCAGGTAATCTATTTGAATTTCATCCATGCTGATTGGAATGCCACCAAAACTACTCATGGCATCTACTATATATTCTTTCCCATATTTTTTAACTACTTTCCCAATTCCATTGATAGGATTTAACATCCCAGTGGTTGTTTCACAATGTACTACAGCTACATGGGTAATAATAGCATCAGTAGCTAACTTTTGATCCAAAGCCTCAAGGCTTGGCCTGGCCTTCTCTCCTGCATCAAGGGCTTCCACATTGATCCCTAAATAGTTGGCTATGGTTACAATCCTTTCACCATAGGCACCATTGGTTAAAACCAAAAGCTTTCCATCTTGTGATACCACTGACCCAACTACTGACTCAATAGAGAAAGTACCACTTCCCTGCATCAAAACTACTGTATATTTTTGTTCGTTTACACCTGCTACCTCAAGCAACCTTGCCCTAATTTCCTGAACAATATTATTATAATCATCATCCCAGGTACACCAATCTTTTAGCATTGCTGCTTTCACTGATTTTGATGTAGATAGTGGACCTGGAGTTAATAGCAAATAAGGATTTTCAGGAATGTCTTTAAAATTCATTAATATTTATTTTTGATTAAATTAATTCGAAACCACCAAATAGCGGCCATAGTGAATACAACACCTGCAACAGCCAGGAAATAAGAACTCTGCACAAAAAAGTCTATCCAGGATAATTCAGGGGAAAAAAAGTTTTTGACAATAAATGCCATAATACTTCCCAGGTATCCAAATGAATCAGCTATATACATTACAAAACCAATATTGCTGACCATTGAAAAAGCTGCTATCATGCGCTCAAAAAGCAAGGCATTAAAAGGTACATAACCCATGTACAGCCCCAGCCCTGTTAATACCACCCAGGCTCCCCCACTAATCTTCCCATAACTGAAAAACAATGATGACAAGCCTATAACCACAAAACCTATCATTACCATAAAAAGGATGGTCCCAAGTGCTTTTTGGTTATTTTTTATAAGAGATACCATTGCCATAACCACCAATACAGTTATGCCCACAGGTATTTCTGATAATGTAAAAATTTCAGGATTCCCTCCTTTGCCTAGTGATGCCCAGATTTCTGCTGCATAATTATCGCGCATTTCCCTGAAAACAGTTAATAAAATATAGGCACTGGTAAGGATAACAATAACAAATGCAAATTTGTTAAAGAATACTTTCCTGGCATGGTTATTCATAGGGACACGTTTTGTACGTAAGCTCACATCATGGGCAGATGGCCCAGGTACCTGGTTTAGCAACCATACAAATAAAACCAACGGTAATGCAAAAATCAGCCCTGTAACAAAAGGCATCCAAAATTCGCCCACATGAAAATAAACCATCAGCCCTGAACCTATAGTTTTTACAAAGCCTGATGAAAAGATAAAACTTGCACTTAATACAGCCCCCAACAACTCTGTATACCTCCTGCCTTCAAGGTAAGAAAAAACCAAGCCCCAAATAATCCCTAAAGGTAACCCATTAAAGAACAGGAAAATGATTTTATATGGGATTGGGGTAATAGCAAAAAAGAATAAACTTAATTCTGCTATACCTATTAATAACAAGATAGATATGGCACGTTTTTTTTCATTTATACCTGAAACAAACTTTATCCCAATAAATTTGGAAACTGTGTACCCTAATACCTGGGCAAAAATCAACCATATTTTTAAGTGAACCCCTAAAAAATGTATCTCTCCATAAGTAGCTGCAGTGAATGGCTTACGGAAAGCATACATACAAGAATAAGTTAAAAAAGAAGCCAATGATGCATATATAATGAATACAATACCAGGTTGTTTCTTTAGAATATTTTTTATTCCAACATGCATTCTTTGCTACTTAATAAAGTTTATAAATATGAAATTTTACTAAAACAAAGCTACCTCACAAAAAACAGAAGAATGTAAAAAAAACATTAACTTACATTTAATAATTTGTGGATTATGAGACCATTAATGAAGTATTTGTTAATTTTTGTTTTCACACACCATGAATCAGATTAAATAGATATATTTGAAAAGTTTATTATTTGTAAACAAAATGAAAGAAAACCTATATTTAATTATTGGGAAAAAGATCAAAGAAGTGAGGTTGGGAAAAAGCAAAAAATTGGTTGAAGTTGCCAACCTGGCAGGGGTAAGTAAAGGGTTGCTTTCTAAAATAGAAAATGGGCGTACCATCCCTTCATTGCCTGTAATGTTCCAAATCATCAATGCCCTGGAGGTTAACTTATCTGATTTTTTTGATTCAATGGACACTTCCTCATTAAGCAATAAATATATATTGGTAAAGGCTGATGAATACAAGCCAATCCATAAAGAGGATGCACAAGGATACCACTATTTTTCCATATTTAATTACACATTTGAGGATACTACCATGCAGGCTGCATACCTGGAACTTGAGCCCAATGCAAAAAGGGATTTGGTTACAACAGATGGTTTTGAACTCATCTACCTGATTGAAGGCAATATTAAATATGTACTGGACAAAGACACCATAAAAATGGAACAAGGAGACACCTTGTTTTTTGACGGGAGGATACCCCATGTAAAACAAAACCCCTTTGGCAAAAAAGCAAAAATTCTAGTAATATACTTTTTAATTTCAAAAAATTAACAATGGGCAACATTAAAATGGTTGTTTTTGACATGGCAGGAACAACAGTTAAAGATCAACAAGAAGTAGAAAAATGTTTTATTGAAGCAGCCAACAGCACTGGACTTGAATATGACAAAGACCAGATAGTTTCAATGATGGGATGGCCAAAACGTTTGGTTTTTAAAACACTATGGGAACAAAATAGGAATGGTTTTTCTGACCATGTAATCAATGAAAAAATAGAAACCTCTTACCAGGCATTTAAAACAGTGATTGAAAACCATTATAGGAGCAATGCTGTGCTACCCACTGAAGGAACCATGGAGTTATTTGAATTGCTAAAATCAAAGGGGATAAAAATTGCCTTAACAACTGGGTTTTACAGGGGTGTTACAGATATCATCCTAAAGCAACTTGGCTGGGATAAAGGGCTGAACGAAAATTACATTGGCAATGGCAGTGGGCTAATTGATGTGTCCATTACGAGTGATGAAGTGAAAAATGGAAGGCCTGCCCCTGATATGATATTAAAAGCAATGTCATCTTTAAGCATACACATAACAAAACAGGTAGTAAATATTGGAGATACCCCTTCAGACCTTGAATCTGGGAAAAATGCACAATGCCTCTATTCCCTGGGAGTTACAAATGGGACACACACAAGAGAGCAATTGCAAAAAGAACCAAATGATGGGTTACTTGACAATATCTTACAATTAAAGGATTTTTTATAATAGATAGTTACTAATAAATTGCTAGTTTTTGAGTATTGGCTGTATCTTTTTGGGTACAGCCAATTTTATTTTGTCAACACATGCTAAGGCATAAGTTCTAAGGGAACAGAAAACATAGAATTGATTTCATTCGTTTATAATCATTTATTTTTATGGTAACTCATGGAACTTGTCACGAGTGCTCGGGACTCGTTTCAGTTGGTTTTATTTAAAGATTCAAAGTGCCCTAAAATTGTATGGATACCATATTTAGGGGCTACCATATCCATAGCCATCACAGTCATAAAGAACTCTATTGCTCCGTATTTTTTTGAAGGCATGGTTAACCTAACTGGCCATAGCAAAAAATCCTTTACCCAGATTGGGATATAACCTATTTTAGGTTTTTTACCTAGTACTTCAAATGCCTGCTTGGCAATTTCGTTTTGTTGGAGAAGCTGAGGGCCACCAATGTCCAGTTCTACATCTCCTTTATCAATGTTTTCTAAACAAAAATTAGCTAAGTCATGCCCATGGATCGGGTTTGCCAGGAAACCTCCTTTTCCAAACAGGTAGGCTTTGCCTTTTTGAGCCATATGGAAAAATTCAGACATATCAGAAAAAAAGCCATTTGGCCTGATAACCATAAAATTTATGCCTGATTGTTTTAGTTCTTGCACAAATAACTCTTTTGCTTCTACAACTTTAAGGTGCTGCAATTGGCTGGCATTCAAGACTGAAAAATATATAAACTTTGAAACTTGCCCTTTTTGTGCTTCTTCAAGTAAATTCTTATTTCCCTGATAATCAACATCCATATATGTACAACCATCTTTTTGTTTGGTTATCCCTACAGATGAAACTACCAGCCCAATGAACCCCTTTTATTGATTCCTTATTTGTTACTTCACCAATAAATATATCATCAATATACTCCTTAATATCCTCCAGCTTTTTTTCATTTCTGACCAAAGCCCTTACATAATAACCTTTTTCTTTAAAAGCTTTAACAAGGTATCTCCCAAGGTACCCAGTAGCCCCTGCTACTAATATTTTTTCCATGTGGCTTTATTTTTTTGTATTTGAATTTATCAAATTTAGGCTAAGGCTCCTGATCAGTATTGCACAAAATCAGCGAAGTGAAGCTATTGGCCAGTAAAACTGCAACCTTAATAAATGGCAACCAACTTATTATTAACCACACCACTTTTTGTTTATTTCATACCTCTACCAGTTGCTAATCTTTGCATGTATCCTGAATTGTACTTTTCCTGTCTTAGCCACAAAGAACATTTATTGCTCACTATAAAAAACCTCAAGAAGTTCTTTAGGAATTGAAGCTACCCTGTTTTTTTCCAGGTCAAAATAGCACCCCATCTGTTTTCCTGTACAATGCATACCTTTCCCAGTGGCTATTTCAAATTCTATTTCCCATTTTGTCCTTCCCATTTCTGGCACCCAGCCACGCAAAATTGGTGTATCATAAATGGTCAAAGGAGTTTTATAAGCTATTTCTGTTTTTACAACAATAGGGGCTTTGCCTGTTTTAAGCATTGTGGTAAGAGGGAAATATTTTCTTAACATATTCATGCGTATATCTTCAAACCACCTTACATACACAATATTGCTTACTATGCCAGCAAAATCAATATCATACCCATTTATCACACCTTCAAATTCAGTTAACATTGGTTTTTTCATTGCTATGGTTTTATTGATTGGTAACTTATTAACGTTTTTATAGCCTATCTCAGGAAATTCCTACTTTAAAAAAAAGCATTTGTCCATCAAAGCTTCCAGTAATGTTTAACTTATTTCTGTTAGGAATTATTATTTCCCCAGAAAAAAAATTCCTCTTGCCAACAGGGTAAACTGAGCTTAGAATTTATTGTCTGTTTATAATTTTAATAAAATAACCCACTGGATTAAAGCCAGTTGTCGGGGCAGGGAGATTCGAACTCCCGGCCTCTACGTCCCGAACGTAGCGCGCTACCTGGCTGCGCTATACCCCGATCATGCCTGATGCAAATTTAAAAAACTTTCATCTATTAAAAATTTCTTATACCTTTGTTCGTAATTTTACGAAATACGAAATGAAAGATGCAATTTTAAATGAAAAGCAACAACGCCTGGCCAGGTATGCGAAAGCCTTAGGCCACCCTGTTAGGATATATGTCCTTGAAACATTATCAAAACAAAGTTGCTGTTATTCAGGTGACCTTTCAGAGATATTGCCCATTGCTAAATCTACCTTATCACAACATTTAAAAGAACTAAAAGATGCTGGGCTAATACAAGGCGAAACAGACCCTCCAAGGATTAAGTACTGTATAAACAAAACCAATTGGGCAGAAGCACAAATCTTATTTAAAGAATTACTTAATTATTAGAAATTAATCAAATGGATATCAAAATACTTGGCACAGGATGCCAGAAATGCAAAATGCTTGAGAAATTAACTTCAAAAATGGTTGAAGAGTTGGGCATTGAAGCTACAGTTACCAAAGAAGAAGACATGTTCAAAATTATGCAATATGGAGTAATGGGCACTCCAGGCTTGGTTATAAATGAAAAAGTTGTCCATTCTGGATCCTTACCATCTAGGAAAGAATTAAAAGAATTGTTATCATCAAATAGTTAACCATAAAAACCAAAAATCATGAAGATATTCAAATCATTATTAGCAATTTGTGTGTTGTTTTGCCTAACTGCCCCACTAAATAAAGCCATGGCTGCTAATGCAAAAGAAGGGGATGAAAAGGTTAAGGTTTATTATTTCCATAACACGAGGAGGTGCTTCACTTGCAATACAGTTGAGAAAGTGGCAAAAGAAGCTGTAAAAAGTGGGTTTGCAAAAGAAATGGGTAATGGCATTATAACTTTCCAATCATTGAATATTGAAGAAAAAGAAGGAAAAGATATGGCAAATAAACTGGATGTATCAGGCCAAGCCCTATTGGTGGTTTCAGGAGATAAAAAAGTAGATTTAACTACAGCAGGTTTTATGAATGCTGTAAACAAGCCTGAAAAGCTAAAATCAAAAATAAAAGGGGTAATTGAGGAGATGCTATAAAGGCTATGGAATTTTTACAAACCCTTTTTGAAAATACCAGTTTCCCTCTTTTATCTGCTTTCCTGTTGGGCTTAATGACAGCCATTAGCCCCTGCCCAATGGCTACAAACATTACTGCCATAGGCTTTATAAGCAAAGACTTGGCGAAAAGCAAGGCTGTAATGTTAAATGGATTGATTTATACACTTGGGCGTGGAGTTGGTTATACTGGCTTGGCTGCCATTTTATATTTGAGTGCAGACCAACTAAAAATAGCTGGTTTTTTCCAGGTTCATGGAGAAAAAATACTGGGGCCATTTTTATTGATAATTGGAATCTTGATGTTGGATATAATCCCCTTGAATTTGCCAGGTTTTTCAAGCCTTGCCAAGCGTTTTGAAAAAAGGCAACAGCAATCATTTTTTAGTATTTTATTACTTGGGATTGTGTTTTCATTGGCATTTTGCCCATACAGTGGCGTACTTTATTTTGGGATGCTAATACCTTTAACTGTTTCTAGCAGTTATGGGTTGTTGTTACCCCTGATATTTGCATTTGCTACCAGCATACCAGTCATATTATTTGCATGGCTTATTGCTACAGCAGTATCAAGTGTAGGAAAATTATACAATAAAATTAAAACATTTGAAACCTGGTTTCGCAAGGTAATTTCAATCCTTTTTATTGGGGTTGGGATTTATTACATCATCATAATCTATTTATAAAAATTTTATTAAAACAGTTCGTAATTTAACGAACATAGCCATTTTGAAAATGCAAAGATTAAATAAAAAATACCTACTTATCTTATTACTTGGTGTAATATGGATCCTTATTTATAATAACCTTACTGAAGTATCAGAGTTTATTATTTATAAATTATTTGGTTTAGAAGAAGGTACACATTTTACAGAATCTATCCTCTTTTTCATATATGAAGTACCCAAGGTCTTATTATTATTGGTAATTATTGTTTTTATAGTGGGCATCATTCGTTCTTGGTTCTCTCCGGAAAAAACCAGAAAAGTTTTAGAAGGGAAACCATTGCTGGCAGGAAATACTATGGCAGCTACGTTGGGGATTGTAACACCATTTTGTTCGTGCTCTGCCATTCCATTATTCCTGGGTTTTGTTGAAGCAGGTATTCCCATTGGGGTAACTTTTTCGTTCCTGATTGCTGCCCCAATGATCAATGAAGTGGCACTGGTTTTACTAGTAAGCCTATTTGGCTGGAAAGTAGCTGCTATTTATGTTTCAACTGGGCTTTTAATTGCTATTTTAGCAGGGTTTATCCTTGAAAAATTAAAGCTCCAAAAGTATGTGGCTGATTGGGTATTCAATATGCAAGCACAACATAACCAGGCAGTTGAATCAAAACCAACATTTAACCAGAGGGTTGATGCCGGATTAACATCAGTTAAAGAAATTGTTGGCAAAATATGGCTTTACATCTTTTTGGGAATAGCAGTTGGCGCAGCAGCCCATGGCTATGTACCTGATGATTATATGTCCCAGTTGCTTGGCAAAGGGAATTGGTATGCCATCCCACTGGCTATCCTAACAGGGATACCTCTTTATTCTAATGCTGTTGGGATTATCCCTGTAATAAGTGTATTGATTGAAAAAGGGGTTTCATTAGGCACAGCCCTGGCTTTTATGATGTCTGTTATAGGGCTCTCATTACCTGAAATCATAATCCTGAAAAAGGTATTAAAATGGCAATTGATTGCACTTTTTGTTGGCGTGGTAGCCACAGGTATTGTTATTGTTGGCATTGTATTTAATTACCTTATTTTCATATAACACCCTATAAAATAGGTTAACCATTATTTTAAAAATAATTAACGTAAAAATACGTCAATAAAAGAAAAATAACGTAACTTTACGTCATAAAAATAATGATTATGGTAACTGCAAAAACTGAACTATTTGAAAAAGAATTACAGGAAGCTGCCCTTCTGTTTAAAGCACTCTCCCACCCTGCAAGGTTAGCCATTATTAAACACCTGGCTGAAACAAAAACCTGCATATCCGGAAATATTTCTGATGAGCTCCCGCTAAGTAGGACAACAGTGAACCAGCACCTGGCAGAATTAAAAAAAGTTGGTTTGATACAAGGAGAAATTGAAGGCACCAGGGTAAATTATTGCCTGAATATTGAAAACATCAATGCTTTACACAAACTCACTTATTTCTTTTTTAAAGAGGTGCAGGCAAGGGATAAAAAGCATTGTAAATAACAGCACTAAATAAGAAATAAGGATTTACAATATGTTTTAAATCTTATAAACTATTTATAGCAATGAAAATTTTAATTCTTTGTACAGGCAACAGTTGCCGCAGCCAGATGGCTCATGGGTTTTTAAAATCTTTCAATCATGAACTGAAGGTATTTTCTGCAGGCACCAATGCTTCAGGGAAGCTTTCACAAAAGGCTGTAAAAGTAATGGGTGAAATTGGTATTGATATCAGCCACCATACTTCAGACCAGGTGGGCAAATATTTAGATGATGAGTGGGATTATGTAATTACAGTTTGTGGTGGTGCCAATGAAACCTGCCCTACCTTTATTGGGAAAGTTGAAACAAGGCTTCATATTGGCTTTGATGACCCTTCAGAAGCTGTGGGGACTGAAGAATTTATCATGGATGAGTTTTATCGTGTGCGCGATGAAATTAAAAAGGCCTTTCTCAAACTTTACAAAGAAAAAATAGAGCCTTCATTATGAAAGAAAGTTTAAGTAAGAAACTGTCATTTGCTGATAGGTACCTGACAGTTTGGATATTCATAGTGATGGGTGCAGGTGTATTGATAGGATACTTTATGCCTGAGATCAGCAAGTTTTGGGATCAGTTCCAAACAGGGACAACCAATATACCCATTGCTATTGGACTGATTGTAATGATGTACCCTCCTTTAGCAAAAGTGAGGTATGAAGATTTGTGGGATGTATTCAGGAACATTAAAATATTAAGCTTGTCTTTTGCGCAAAACTGGATTATTGGGCCTTTGCTAATGTTTGCCCTAGCCATCCTGTTTTTACAAGACTACCCACACTATATGGCAGGCCTTATATTGATAGGGCTTGCTCGTTGCATTGCTATGGTAATTGTATGGAACGAACTGGCCAAAGGAGACACTGAGTATGCAGCAGGGCTGGTGGCTTTTAACTCCATTTTCCAGGTACTTTTCTTTTCTGTTTATGCCTGGGTATTCCTTACTGTTCTGCCTGGTTGGTTAGGCATTCAGTCATTCAGTGTTAATATTACCATGGGCGAAATTGCCAAAAGTGTTTTTATTTACCTTGGCATACCTTTTATAGCAGGATTCCTTACACGTTTTATATTGATCAGGGTGAAAAATAAAGAGTGGTACCACCAAAAATTTATCCCAAAAATAAGCCCTCTTACTTTGGTTGCACTTTTGTTTACCATTTTTGTAATGTTTTCACTGAAAGGAGAATACATTGTAAAAATCCCCTTTGATGTGGTCAGGATTGCTATTCCTCTAGTAATTTATTTTATTGTGATGTTCCTGGTTTCATTTTTCATGGGGAAAAAAGTGGGGGCAGATTATTCAAAAACCACTTCCATTGCTTTTACAGCAGCCAGCAACAATTTTGAATTGGCCATTGCAGTGGCAGTAGCAGTATTTGGGATCAATTCTGGTGAAGCTTTTGCAGCAGTGATCGGTCCTTTGGTTGAAGTGCCTGTGCTGATAGCTTTGGTAAATGTAGCTTTAAGGTTTCAGAAAAAATATTTCCCTGTTTCTAAAAAAGGAGAGGTCAAAAATCCCAATCTATGCTAAAAATTTTTAAGATATATAAGCATTCTTAACTAACAGGAAGGTTTTTCTTTGTGTAACTAAAGATAATATCTGGCTAAACATAATATATGTTTATTAGGTTCCATTTTTTTTGAAAGGTGGAATCTTTTTTATGTAAAAACATTATCTTTATCTTGACATTTATCAAAAATGATGTAACTATTTTACCAAAACACTAAAAAACAACTGGCTTTATGAAATTTTTTCCCCTGATGACTTTCTTGTTGGTTTTAATTTTAGCCTCATGCAGTGAAGAAAACGGACAACCCACTAATCAACCAGAAGAACCTGATAAACTCAAAAGTGGTAAATCAAAAATTTTTGTAGTATCAACAGCATTTAATGACCCAAACAAATCAGCATTCCTTGATGAAACAGATTTTATATGGGACCAGGGAGAAGATACCTCTAATCCTTTTGCATGCGTCCACACAAAAGTAACAGGCATCAGGGGGTTGCTTCATGGGATAAACCTGATGGGTGAAGGGCAAGGAAGAGGCAGCTGGAAATTGTTTAAAGATGAAAACATTGATTTCAACTTAAAAGATATACAAGAACTACTGGAAACAGACCAATCAGAATTAGATGAAGAAGGGCATTTGAGCAGCCTTATATTTTATGTTTCATATCTTGACATTGACCTCCAGTTTAAAGGAGTTAAAAGTACCCTTAGGTGTTATTATAAAGATGATTCTGAAACAAGTGCAAAAGAAGGAGATATCCTATACCTTGACCCATCTGACAATACATTTAAGTGGGTGGTTGTAGATGGCAGGAAGCTACACAAAGAAAGGCCTACAAGTACAGTTGCATGCATCAATTTCCATAACTTAAACAAAGGGAAGAAGAATGTAATTGTCTTTGGAGCTGATAATTACACTGACATTGAATGGATAAACAACCCACCACCATGGACTGACTCAGGGCATAGAAAGGGAAGCATTACATTTTATGACCTTACTGAAGAGAATTTTGTAAAAGACCATGATATTGTTATTGACCTAAGTATGATGAAAGCAGCTATGTTTTCTGCTCACCCACATATAAAAGATGGTAGCCATTTCTCAAATGAAAAGCCCTGGTTCAATTATGCAATACCCTATGAAGGGCTTGAGAAAATAACTGATATGGAGGGAAATGCTTTAACATCAGAAGAATTTACCATTTTAGACATTTTACCAGGCTTACTCCTTCCATATTGTATGTGCAATGTGAAGGTAGCTGATAAATAAGCTTCATGTAAAATATTATTTGGCTAAATGGATGTCAGTGCAAATTCCATAATTTAGATTGTAATGTAGAGTTTTTTTAAAACCATATAGGCCTGTCTTTTAATTATTAGAGAACAAGGCTTTGCTTTATTTTCTTGCTGAAAATCACTACATTTAGGATTCTCAATGAAAACCTATGATTACATAGTAATTGGGTCAGGGTTTGGGGGCAGTGTTTCTTCATTGCGCCTGGCAGAAAAAGGGTATTCTGTATTGACCCTTGAAAAAGGGAAAAAGTACAATACTCCTGATTTCCCGAAAAGCAATTGGAACCTAAGGAAATATTTGTGGATGCCCAAGCTGGGGTTTTACGGCTTCCAGAAACTAGATTTATACAAACATGCTTTCATATTGAGTGGCACAGGTGTGGGAGGGGGAAGCCTGGTTTATGCCAATACCCTAATGATGCCTTTGCCCGAATTTTTCGCCAACAACCAATGGAATGCCTATAATGATTGGCAACAAGCATTAAAACCTTATTATGGCAAAGCAGGTTTTATGCTGGGAAGGGTTGAAAATGAGGAGTTATTTATTGAAGATAATATCCTTAGGAAAGTGGCTAAAAGCCTGGGAGCTGGCCATACTTTTAGTAGTACCAAAATTGCTGTTTATTTTAATGATGACACCCCCAAAAAAGACCCTTATTTCAATGGGCATGGGCCACTAAGGACCCCATGCACTAAATGTGCAGGATGTATGGTGGGATGCAGGGACAATGCAAAAAATACCCTGGATAAAAACTACCTTTATTTTGCTGAAAAATATGGTGCTGAAATATTGCCTGAAACTGAAGCCTGGAAAATTGAATACCAAAATAGGGAATACCTGGTGTATACAAAAAAAGTAACAGGGCTGGCAGGTAAAAAACAGGTATTCAAAGCCAAGGGGCTTGTTGTTTCAGGAGGGGTATTGGGTACAATTAAACTACTGCTGGCACAAAAATACCTTTATAAAACATTGCCCCACCTTTCAAGCAGGCTAGGTGAATGCTTAAGAACCAATTCTGAAACACTTTGCACAGCTACTTTAGCAAATAAGAAATTAAATAATGGGGTGGCAATAAGTTCAATTTTCCATCCTGACCAAAACACCTCAATTGAAATTGTAAAGTACCCTGACAAATCAAACCTGATGAGGGCTTTACTTACATTGGCAACTGACAAAAAAGGATCAAACCTGAAACGTGTGTTCCATTTTTTTGGAAATATAGCTAAACATCCCAAAAGGTTTATCAAGATGGTGTTCAACACAAAATGGTCAGAGAATACCATAATCTTCCTGGTGATGCAGAGCCATAATAGCAATATGAGGCTTGTGCTGAAAAAGTGGCCTTTCAGGAAAAAGCTGACCATAAAAAATGATGGCAATGAAAAAGTTAAAGCTTACATACCCATTGGGCAGGAAGTAATGCACAGGTATGCCAAAGAGGTAGGGGGTGTTTCACAGAACTCAACTGCTGAGATTTTTATGGATGTCCCTTCAACTGCCCATATCCTGGGAGGATGCAAAATGGGGAAATCTGTTGATGATGGTGTAATTGCCCCTGATTTCAGTGTACATGGCTACCCTAATATGTATATACTGGATGGCTCTGTTGTACAAGGCAACCCAGGGGTGAACCCCAGTTTTACCATTACAGCATTGGCTGAATATGCTATGGATAAGATACCTGAACAAGAAGGGGCTCAAACCCAGCAAATACCATATATGGAAAGGTTTTTACAACCAGGGTTTTTAGAAAAAATTTAGGCGAATGAACTTCTATAAATATCCTATCCTTCTGAAATACCCCTTTTGTGGCGTGGCACAAAAAAAGGGGAATAAATTTCCCTCCTTCTAAAATGAATTGATCATTTTCCTATTCCTAGCTAATATTTTATAAGGCAACAATGTTTACTTCCAGTTTAAACTCATCATTGATCATATTATCACCCAGGTTATCAAAGAATTTACCTGATCCATATTTTACATTGTATTTTGTCCTGTCCACTTTTAAGGAAGAGGCAAACCCTTCATCAACCATTTTCACCTTGAATGAAACAGGTTCAGTAACCCCTTTTATAGTTAGGTGTGCTTTTACTTTTGCTACCCCATCTACAAACTGGCTGCTTTCTACAACTTTCAGCTTAGCCACTGGAAATTGCTCTACCCCAAAAAAATCATCAGATTTAAGGTGCCCAACCAATTTTTTGTTCCACTCGTCTGATTCTATATCAGTACATGTAATAGAATTCATATCAATATGAAATTCACCTTCTACAATTTTTCCATCACTAACCTTAAAACTCCCTTTTTTGAAATCAATATTCCCAAAATGTTCTCCGGCCACTTTTTTGCCTGTCCATTTTACAGTTGATTTTTCAACATCAACTGTTACACTCTTCCCAAAAGATGCAGTCACTGCAACTGCCAAAACCATTGTTAAAAAAACTTTCATTGTTTTCATTACTCTTTATTTTAAGTTAATATCTGGTACTTCAATCGCCAAAACATAAGCATCACTCTTGGCTTTTACTGAAAATTTATCAGCACCTACCAAACCAACAGCATCCCTGCTGAAAAGTTCATCTTCTCCTGCAATCACATACCCCTCAACAACAAACAGATAAGTCCCAAAGCTGCTTTTTCCAGGGGTATATAATACCTCTTTACCTGCATCTACAAATGCCCTTGAAATAAAGGCATCCTGGTTTATTTCCAACCCTCCATCACTTCCATTGGAAACCAACCTCTGCCATTTGTTTTGAGCTTCTTCTTTCCCAAATAAATGTTGGTTATATACTGGCTTGATATTTTTTTCTTTGGGGAAAATCCATATCTGTAATAAATTAAGGGGGCTTGTTTTGCTTGCATTATGCTCAGAATGGAAAATGCCTGTGCCTGCACTCATTACCTGCACCTCATTTTCCCTGATCACTTGTTTATGCCCCATTGAATCTTCATGCTGGATAGCCCCCTCAAGTATAACAGAAATAATTTCCATATTATCGTGAGGATGCATACCAAAACCTGTTGAAGGCTGGATTATATCATCATTCAATACACGCAATGCCCCAAAATTTACACGTTCAGGGTCATACCACCTTCCAAAGCTAAATGAATGTTTGGCTTTTAACCAGCCATGGTCAAAAAAACCTCTTGAATCTGCTTTATGTATAATTGTTTTCATGGCCTAAAATTCTATACACAAAAATATGGGAGAGGTTATAGGTAGGCAATGCAATAATCAGAAATAAAGATGTAATTATCCTATATTGATAAGATTTCCTTATTCAGCTGTAACCTGAAATCCCTAAAAGATCTACCTTCAATGTTTTTATAAAACTTACTAAAATAGGAAGGGTCGTCAAACCCCAGTTGGTAAGCAATTTGCTTTGATGACATTTCAGTATGCAGCCCCAATCTTTTGGCTTCCAGCAATATCCTCTCCTGGATAAACCCTTTGGCTGTCTTCCCAGTAGAGCTTTTCACCACATTATTCAGGTAATCCGGAGAAATAGATAATGCCTCAGCAAAGTAGGATACCCTGTGCCATTCACTGAATTTTTTATCCAATAGTTCTTTGAAATTTTTTAAGATCAACCTGCCAGCCTGTAAAGTATGGTTACTTTGGCTTGTTTTTTCATCAGCCAACCTGTTGCATTCAACCAAGAATAGTTTGAGGTATGAAGCAATCACATCCAGTTTAAAAGGATTGTCTTCTTTGAATGTATTACCTAAATGTTGGGCAATTTCAACCAGGCGTTTTTCTGTTTCTTCATTTATAACCAAAGGGGGGGTATCAGTGATATCAGAAAATAAACCAATGTTTTTGATAAAATCCTCACTAATATAGTTTTGCTGAAGGAACCCTCTGGTAAATAAGATCACCCAACCTTGAGGATATGGTTTGGTAATAACATTGTGTACTTGCCCAGGGCTTACAAAAAAAACTATATTGGGTTTGATAAGGTATTCTTTATAGTCAATCTGATGTTTTCCACAAGCATTCCTTGCCCACAAAACAGTATAATAATTATGCCTGTGTGGTACCCCCTTTTCCCCTTTGGTTTGAAGGTAGATTTCTTCCATTTTTTTAAGGGCAAAACCAACCTGCTGCCCATTATATGTCAAGTCTAATGAAGGTATATCCATAAATTTTCAACTTATTGCATTATAATATACCAATAATAACAGTAAATAGATTTAAATTGCTCAATAAAGCACTTATTGATTTTGCCAACGCACTGGCATATTACAGAACTATCAATTTATTTCCTATTTTTGGTTTTCACCTAAGTCCTAACATTATGATACCTGTTTTTATCCTTTACATAGTTGTATTAATCATCATAGTAACTTACTCTGCCAGAAGGTCAAAAACCAACAGTGATTTTGTACTTGGTGGAAAAAAGATATCAGGCTTTTCTTTAGCATTATCTGAACGTGCCACAGGTGAGTCTGCCTGGTTATTGCTTGGGCTAACAGGCCATGCCTATGCAGAAGGGATGGCAGCTATTTGGATAGCACTGGGGTGTGTAACTGGTATACTCTTTTTATGGACTTTCCTGGCTGAGCCTTTGCAAAAACTAACTGCCAAAACAGGTGCACTGACCGTTCCAGGGTTATTCTCAGGAAAATTCCAGGGGACAAGCAGGAGTTTTGGCATTCTATCTTCTATAATTATTATTTTCTTTTTTATCCTTTATATAGCTGCCCAATTCAGTGGCGCTGGAAAAATTTTTAATGATACTTTCAAGATTGACCCCTTGTGGGGGATGGTTATTGGCTCTGCCCTGGTAACCCTTTACACTATGTTAGGAGGGTTTATTACAGTAGTTGCCACTGATGCTTTCCAGGCTGTATTGATGGTGGTAACCTGTGTTTTCCTACCCATTATAGCACTGGGAATTGCAGCTACCTATAACATCAACATTGCTGAAACAATTACCCAGGCCAACTATACCATTCCATTGAATGCTGACACTGTAAAACAGGCAACTGGCGGGTTATTGATTTTGAATGGCATGAGCTGGGCTTTTGGTTATACAGGGCAACCCCAGCTTCTTTCAAGGATGATGGCCATGAGGAATAAAAAAGAAACAAGGCAATCAAGGTGGGTTGCTGTGGCCTGGACCCTTTTGGCATATATTGGTGCATTTATGATTGGGATTATTGGGTATAAGCTGGTGCAGGCTGGTGCACTAGGTGAAGCTGCCTCTGTGGTTGCCAATGATTCTGAAAAGATAATGCCTATAATGGTGATGACCCTTTTGAACCCAATATTGGCAGGAATACTTTTATCTGGTGCAGTTTCTGCCATGATGTCAACTGCATCTTCCCAGCTCATGGTTGTATCATCATCAATGACTGAAGATTTTTACCAACAGGTAACCAAAAAGCAGATCAAGGAAAAACGCATGCTATCCCTGAATAAGATAATAACTTTAGGGGTTGGGTTACTTGGGTTCTTTATGGCTATTATTATGGAAGATACTGTTTATGGGTTGGTATCTTATGCATGGAGTGGTATTGGTGCATCATTTGGACCTGCTGTGGTTTTATTGCTTTTCTGGAAGAAATTTTCAAGGGCTGGGGTGTATGCCAGCCTGGTCACGGGGACATTAACAGCTATCATCTGGAAAACATTCCTTGTGGCACCAACAGGGATATCAGAAAGGCTTTCAAGTTACCTTTTGGCCTTTGTTATGGCAGTTGTTTTTAGTTTAATATTCCCTGAAAAAGAGAAAAGTAAATAATTTAAACTCTACACAAAATATTTTTAACCCTGCCCTAAAGGACAGTGTAAAATGTAAAGCCTGTTATAACTACCTACCATAAGTATGCCTACAACTCATCCCTAAAATACTACAATTGGGTAGGTTTCTTTTTTATTGAACTAATTGTATCCTGAACTTTATTCCCAGAAAAATCGCAAGAAATGACAATCCAGGTAATGGAGAAATACTGAATTTTGACGCAAAAAATCAAAGCCATGAAATCAGTTTTAATAATAGCACTTTTATTTCTGTCATCATTAGCTACTGCACAAGTAACTATTGGTGGCAAAGTAGTTACCACATCTGGAAATCCCATCCCTGGAGTGAATATTTACCTTGAAGGCACCTATGATGGAGCTAGTTCAGATAGTGATGGGATTTTTCGATTTTCAACTTCAAAAGCTGGCATCCAAATGCTCACTGCCACTTTTATTGGGTATAAAACCTGGCAAAAAGAGATCAACCTTGATGCCCCTCCTGCCAATGTAGAAATTATCCTGGAAGAAACTATAAACACCCTTGATGCTGTTACCATTACAGCAGGCAGTTTTGCAGCAGCTGATGAAAGCAGGGCTTCTATTATGCAACCTTTGGATATTTATACCACAGCCAGTGCCAATGGTGATGTGATGGCAGCCATGAGAACCATGCCTGGCACACAAGCAGCCACTGATGATGGCAGGCTGCTGGTCAGGGGTGGTGATGCTTATGAAACCCAAACCTATATTGATGGGTTGGTAGCTGCAAAGCCTTATTATTCAAAAACACCAGATGTAGCAACAAGGGGAAGGTTTGCCCCTTCTTTGTTTAGTGGGGTTATGTTTAATTCTGGAGGCTACTCAGCTGAATATGGGCAAGCCCTCTCCTCAGTATTGATCTTAAACTCAAATGACATTGCTACTGAAGATGTTACTGGCATATCACTCATGTCAATTGGTGGAGAAATGAACCAAACAAAACGTTGGGAAAATTCTTCATTAAGCCTTTCAGGGGGTTATATGAATTTTTCACCATACCAAAAAATTTTTAATAGCAACATTAACTGGGAAAAACCTGTGGAGGCAATAAATGGAACAGTTGTTTACAGATACAAAACCAAATCAAATGGGTTATTTAAAGGTTATGTAACTGCTGATTGGGGTGACCTGTCATACCTTACACCAAATGGGGTAAATGAGCAAGGATTGAAGGTATCTAATACAGGATCAACTGTTTATTCCAACTTTTCATTTCGTGATTGCTTTTCAGAAAAAACCTGTTACAGGGTGGGTATTTCATCTACATACCAAGAAAACAACATTGGATTAAATGCAGATGATATTGACACAAAAGAATTAAATATTGAAACCAGGTTTGCAGTTGTCCATGATGTATCAGATGGGGTTAAGCTAACTTGGGGTTTCAATGATACTTACAATAAATACAACCAGGAGTATATTGATGATGAAGGGCAAACCTATTCCCTAGACTTTACTGACAACCTGGTTGGTGGGTTTATTGAAGGAGAAGTCAAATTCAGCAAAAACATAGCCATAAGGCCAGGACTTAGGGCTGAATATGCATCTGTAATTAATAAATGGAACCTTGCCCCCAGGTTTGCTTTGGCACTGAAGACAGGAGAAGTATCCCAACTTTCAGGAGCCTTTGGGCTCTACCACCAAACACCCCAGCCTGATTATTTAAAACTGGAGGATAACCTTGCTTTTGAAAAGGCAATCCACTATGTAGCCAGCTACCAGGCAGGTGAAGTTACCACGCGTTTGTTTAGGGCAGAAGCTTATTATAAAACCTACCACAACCTGATTACATACCAATTTGGGGAATTGGGGCTTCCAGCCAATTTGCAAAATAATGGTGATGGCTATGCCAATGGCATTGACCTATTTTGGCGTGACAGGAAAAGTATCAAAGGCTTTGATTATTGGGTAACCTATTCATTTATTGACACAAAACGCAAATACCAGGATTTTCCTGAAAAAGCCACCCCACATTTTATCTCAAACCATAATTTTTCAGTTGTTGGTAAATACTGGGTGAATAAAATAAGTACACAGTTGGGGTTTGCTTATACTACTGCAAATGGCAGGCCATACAATGACCCAAACACAAAGGAATTTATGGATAAAATAACCAACCCTTATTCAGACCTAAGCCTAAACCTGAGCCATGTTTTTTACCTCGGAAACCAGTACTCAGTTTTATACCTATCTATAAACAATGTGCTTGGGAATGATAATGAACTAACATACAGGCCATCAAGTATAGCAGATGCACAAGGGGATTACCAACTAATCCCTGTAAAAAGGGATTTAAAAAGGATGGTATTTATTGGGTTATTCCTTAGTTTTTAAACTTTTACAATTGATCTAGCATATTTAACAGTTCATCAATAAAAATTTTCATTTAATATAAATTCATAAGAAATTCAAATTGTCAAACTAAAATTTGAGACCATGAAATATTTATTATTATCCTTGTTTTTGGCAGCTTTAACCAGCAATGCTTTCCCTTCTGAATATGAAGAGGTAATGGCTGCCAATATTGAAAAGATGTACCAGTCAACAACTGCCCAGGAATTAACCAACCTTGCCAACCAGTTTCAAAGGATTGCCAATGTTGAGAAAGACAAATGGGAGCCTGTTTATTACACTGCCTACTGCCATGTAAGGGTTATCTTCTTTGCAAAATTAAGCTCAAAAGAAACACACAAACAACTTGACCAGGCTCAAAAACAAATTGATGCCCTTTTTCAAATGGCAAAAAAAGAGCCAGAAGTGTATATACTCCAAGCATTGGTTTACCAGCTCAGGATTACAGATCCCACCAAAGGCTACAAATACTCAAAACTTTCAAATGAAGCACTTACCAAAGCTGAAAAACTGGATGCTGATAACCCTAGGATATATTACTTAAGAGGTAGCAACACTTTTCATACCCCAAAAATGTTTGGAGGGGGAAAAGAAAAAGCAAAACCCCTGCTCCAAAAAGCTGCTGACATTTTTGAAACACAAAAAGCTGTTAACAGGCTTGCCCCAACATGGGGATCCCACCATAACAATGAGCTGTTAAAACAATGTTTAGCAGAAAAAGAATAAAACAGGAATGCAACGGGCTTCTATTTATGATAAAATAAAGTGGGCGTGTTTTTTGGTATTTAGCATGCAAGCAGTATCTTTCAATAAGTTATGATAAAAGTAAAAAGGACACCAATACAATGGCTTATTGCAGCCATCCTTTCCATTTTGATTGGCATAACCATGATGGTAATGTTCAGTGGCACATTGAAAAGGCCTCTTAGTACTTATTTATGGAATATGGGCTATTCCCTTTGCCTTGGGATCCCCTTATTTGCTAATAGCTATTTATTTGGCTGGTTTGCAGAAAGGTATATTGACTGGGTAAAAAAGCCAGCAAGAAGTGTTTTTCGTGCAATCACCATGCACCTTATATACTCAAGCATTGTGATATGGGTGGTAAACTGGGTATGGTTTATTGTTGTGCTGGACTTAGAATGGGAAAGCTTTTGGAAATACAACAAAGGAATTATTTTAAGCGAGTATATCATTTTTATTGTGGTTGCATCCATTATTTATGCCATCTCCTTTTTTAAAGCATGGAGGATAGAAGTCCGGGAAACTGAAAAGCTGAAAAGCCAGGCTTTGTCACTCAGGTACCAAGTGTTGCAAAACCAGGTAAACCCACATTTCCTTTTTAACAGCCTGAATACATTAGGCTCATTAATTGACGTGGATGTACCACAAGCAAAAGAATATACACGTGAATTATCATTGTTTTATCGTGATGTACTGCATTTTAAAGACCAGGATATTATCTCCTTAAAAGAAGAAGTTGAATTTGTAAAGAAATATATTTATTTACAACAAATCAGGTTTGGTGAAGCCCTTCAGGTTGAAATTATTGCCAATAAGGAAACAGATGGAAAAGTAATCCCCCTATCATTACAAGTATTGGTTGAAAATGCCATAAAGCACAATGAGATATCAGTGGCTAACCCTCTTAAAATTGTAATTGGTGTTACTGAAAACCAGGAATTGATTGTTGAAAATAATTTACAGCCTAAACAAGTACTTGAACCTAGCAGTAAAACTGGGCTAAAAAACCTGGCTGGCAGATATGAGTTCCTTACAGGAAGGAAGGTTGATATTGCTAAACATGCTAACTATTTCAGGGTAATATTACCACTAATTATGTTAGAGAAATAATATGAAGATACTGATTGTTGAGGATGAACCATTAGCAGCTGCACAACTTGCTGCACACCTCTCAGCTTTAAGGACTGAGGCACAAATATTGGGTGTTTGTGACACAGTTAAATCTGCTATGGCTTGGTTTCAGGATAATGAAATACCTGACCTGGCTTTTTTTGATATCCAGCTGGGAGATGGGTTAAGTTTTGAAATCTTTGACAAAGTTGAATTTAGCACCCCAGTAATTTTTACCACAGCTTTTGACCAATATGCAATCAAAGCTTTTAAAGTGAATAGCATTGATTACCTACTGAAACCTATTGACAGGGCAGAACTGGAAAAGGCTTTGATAAAATTTGAAAATATTAGTGCCCCTACATTACCCAATTTTACTGTGGAAACATTAAAAGAAATTGTAACCTCACTTCAGCAAAAAAAATATAAAAACAGGTTCCTTGTAAAAGTCGGGGTGCGCATAAAAATTATTGAAGCCACTGAGGTACTCTATTTTTATAGCTATCAAAAGGGGACTTATACCAAACTAAATGATGGCAAGGAGTACCTGCTGGATTACAGCTTGGAACTGTTGGAAGAGATGGTTAACCCTTCTGAGTTTTTCAGGATAAACAGGAAATACCTGGTCAAATTAGATAGCATAAAAGATGTTATATCTTACAGTAATTCAAGGTTAAAACTAAAGGTTTCATATCCTGTTGATGATGGCTTCCTGGTTGCACGCGAAAAAGTTAAACAGTTTAAGCATTGGCTTGAAGGGGAATTATGGAAGTAACATATTGATTATCAGTAGCGAATCTCCATTTTTCTTACATAACTAAAGCTATGGAAGGGAAATTAGTTGAAGTCTATTGTAATCAAAATGTTACTAGCAGTTTTTCAATTTAGCTTTTGACAATGTAAGCTTCCCTAAAAACAGGACAGTTTAAAAGTAGACAAATAAACGTTAATTTTGAACTGTTAAAAGATGAAGAAGAAAAGATTTACACCACAAC